>NZ_CP030261.1:0-604946 GCF_003312915.1 Flavobacterium fluviale
ATGACTAAAACTGCTCAATCGGTATGGGAAAACTGTTTGTCCTTCATAAAGGATAATATTCAAGATCAAGCATACAAAACTTGGTTTGAACCAATCAAATCAGTTGAGCTAACCGATAACGCATTATACATTCAAGTTCCAAGTAAATTTTTCTACGAGTGGCTCGAAGAGCACTATGTAAAATTATTGAAAGTTGCGCTTACCAAAGAACTGGGAAAAAACGCAAAGTTACTCTATAAAATTAAAATGGAGAACACTTATGGCAACAAACAGCCGTTTACCGAACAGCTGCCAAGTTCCAACAGAGTTCCTATGAAACCTCAAGAGGTTGACGCTCCGTTTAAAAACTTAAATCCCGAACTAAAGAATCCGTTTGTAATTCCTGGAATTAGAAATTTAAAAATTGAGTCTCAATTAAATCCGAACTACAGTTTTGATAATTTCTTAGAAGGAGATTCGAACCGTTTGGCTCGTTCTGCTGGTATGGCTGTTGCCAACAAACCTGGAGGAACTTCATTTAATCCGTTATTGATCTTTGGAGGAGTTGGTTTAGGAAAAACACACTTAGCACATGCTATAGGTGTAGAAGTAAAAGATAAATACCCTGAAAAAACAGTTTTATATATTTCAGCTGAGATTTTTACGCAGCAGTATATTGATTCGGTAAAAAAGAATAATCGTAATGATTTCATTCACTTTTATCAACTAATCGATGTTTTAATTATTGATGATGTTCAGTTCCTATCTGGAAAATCAGGAACACAAGATGTATTCTTCCATATTTTCAACTATTTGCATCAAAATGGAAAACAAGTAATCTTAACTTCAGATAAAGCTCCTGTTGATATGCAGGATATTGAACAAAGATTATTGTCTCGTTTCAAATGGGGATTGTCTGCAGAATTGCATCAGCCTGATTACGAAACTCGTATCTCGATCTTAAAAAACATCTTATATCGTGATGGTGTTGAAATGCCAGAAGATATTTTAGAATATGTGGCTCGAAACATTAAAACAAATGTTAGAGAATTAGAAGGCGCCATTATTTCGTTAATCGCTCAATCTTCTTTCAACAAAAAAGAAGTTACAATCGAATTAGCGAAAAGCGTTGTAGAGAAATTTGTTAAAAACGTAAAAAGAGAAATCTCAATCGATTATATCCAAAAAATCGTTTCAGATTATTTCCAGTTAGATATTGAAACACTTCAGTCGAAAACTCGAAAGAGGCATGTTGTGCAAGCAAGACAATTAGCAATGTTTTTTGCTAAAAAATTCACCAAAGCTTCTTTAGCCAATATCGGTTCACAAATTGGAGATCGTGATCACGCAACTGTTCTTCACGCTTGTAAAACAGTTGACAACTTAGTTTCTACAGACAAACAATTTAAAAAGTTTGTTGAAGACATCAATAAAAAACTAACGCTTTAAGACGCATCATGCCTGTAAAAATCCTAATGGTTTGTTTAGGGAACATCTGTAGATCTCCCTTGGCAGAAGGAATTTTAGCTTCTAAATTACCTAAAGATAAATTCTTTGTTGATTCAGCCGGAACAGGTTCTTGGCATGTAGGCCACTGTCCTGACAAACGATCGATCGAAGTTGCGAGAAAAAACGGTATCAATATCAGCGGACAAAAAGGCCGACAGTTTAAAACCAGTGATTTTGATGAATTTGATTACATCTTTGTAATGGACAATTCAAATTTTAATGATGTAAATCATCTTGCTGAAAATCCTGAACACAAAAACAAAGTTCATTTGATTCTAAATGAATTATTTCCTGACGAAAATGTAGACGTTCCAGATCCATACTTCGGTGCTACAAACGGATTTGAAAATGTTTATCAAATGCTGGACGAAGTAACAGACTTGATCGCCGAAAAACTAATCAAAAAACACGCTTAATTTAATTCAATTGTTTCAAAAATGAGATAATTGAATTTTTTAATTTTAAACATATACACATGAAACTTCTAGGAAAACTATATCTAATTCCAACTACAATGGGCGAAAGCGATCCGATGGATGTTTTACCTCAAACAGTTAAAAGAAGTATCGAACTTATAGACCACTATATTGTTGAAAACGATAAAACCGCTAGAAAATCAATCAAAGCCGTTTATCCTGAAAAAAAGCAATCCGAATTGGTGCTTTTTACTCTTAATAAACGTACTGAACCAAGCGAACATTTAGACTTTATCAAACCTTTACTTGAAGGGAAAAACATGGGTTTAATGAGTGAAGCAGGATGCCCAGGTGTCGCTGATCCGGGCGCTGTAATAGTAAAATTGGCACACGAAAAAGGAATTCAGGTTGTACCTTTAGTTGGTCCTTCTTCTATTTTATTAGCCATGATGGCTTCTGGAATGAATGGCCAGAGTTTTACCTTCAATGGATATTTACCAATTGACAAAGACGAGAAAAAATCGGCTTTGAGACATTTTGAAAAATTATCTTTTGATAAAAACCAATCACAGATTTTTATTGAAACTCCTTATAGAAACAATAAATTGGTTGAAGATATTCTGCAGATTGTAAGTCCGTCAACACATTTATGTATCGCCACAGATATTACACTGCCAACAGAGTTCATTAAAACAATGAAAATTGCTGACTGGAAGAAACTGAAAGTTGATTTACATAATAGACCAACGATTTTTATTATTCATAAAATGTAAACTTTAAAGGTATCCACTCAAGTTTCTCTAATCAAACTTAAAGTATGAGTAAACTCCCAAACGTGACCACAAGCATTTTCACGGTAATGTCAAAAATGGCAGCCGAATACAATGCGATAAATCTTTCGCAGGGATTTCCAAATTTTCCTGTAGATGAAAGATTAACAGATATAGTTGCAAGATTAGCGAATGAAAACGTTCACCAATATACTCCAATGGCAGGTTATCCTCCGTTGATGAATAAAATTGCCAAACTAATTCAAGATTCTTATAACAGAACAATTAATCCTGATTTAGAACTTTTAGTTACAGCTGGCGCTACACAGGGAATTTTTACTTCAATTTTAGCTTTAGTAAAAGAAAATGACGAAGTCATAATTCTTGATCCGAGTTACGATTCATACGAATCTCCTGTTTTACTCTGCAAAGCTAAACCCGTTCGTGTGGCTTTAAACGACGATTATACACCAAATTGGGAAACAATCGAAAAGGCGTGTTCAGCAAAAAGCCGAATGATTATCATCAATAATCCGCATAATCCGACTGGAAAAATATTAACTGAAGCTGATTTTCTTGAGTTAGAAAAAATCCTTTCCAAATATCCAGACCTTTTAGTTTTATCCGACGAAGTTTACGAATATATTACTTTTGAAGAAAAACATATTTCGGCACATACAAAAAATTTCCTTTCAGATCGATGTATTATGGTTTCCTCATTTGGGAAATCATTTCATATTACAGGCTGGAAAATTGGTTACACCATTGCACCAGAACATTTAATGAAAGAAATTAAGAAAGTCCATCAGTTTTTAGTTTTCAGCGTTAATAGTATTTCTCAATTTGCCATCAACGAATATTTAGACGTTGTCGATGTCAATCTTCTTGGGAAATTCTATCAGGAAAAAAGAGATTACTTTCAGAAACTGCTTCAAAACAGCCGATTTGAATTAAAGCCCTGCGAGGGAACTTATTTTCAAGTCGCTTCATATGCATATATTTCAAACGAAGATGATGTGACTTTCTGCAAAAACCTAATCATTAATTACGGTGTTGCAGCAATTCCGATTTCGACTTTCTACTCTGATCATAAAGATCAAAAATTAATTCGGTTTTGTTTCGCCAAAGACGACTTTACACTTGAATCTGCTGCGAAAAAATTATGCGGAATATAAAATTTTTCAAAATTTTATAACATTATTATGCATGCATCCTATTTTATTTAACTAATATTGCAAAAAAAGAAAAAGTATGAGCTATACAGACAAAATGTTACGTGATGATGCTTTACAAGGTAAAGTCATTGTCGTTACAGGCGGCGGAAGTGGTTTAGGTAAAGCTATGACCAAATATTTTCTCGAATTAGGAGCTCAAGTAGCGATAACTTCTAGAGATCTAGAAAAGTTAAAAACTACAGCTGCCGAACTGGAAAGCCAAACTGGCGGCAAATGTCTTCCTTTGCAATGCGATGTTCGTCATTATGAAGAAGTAGAAAACATGCTTCAAGAAGTTTTAAAGTCTTTTGGAAAAGTGGATGTTCTTTTAAATAATGCCGCAGGAAATTTTATTTCGCCAACAGAAAGATTGTCAGCCAATGCATTTGATACAGTTATAGATATTGTACTGAAAGGCTCTAAAAACTGTACACTTGCGTTTGGAAAACACTGGATCGACACGAAACAAACTTCGGCAACGATTTTAAATATAGTAACTACTTATGCTTGGACAGGATCTGCTTATGTTGTTCCTAGCGCTACGGCAAAAGCAGGAGTTTTGGCAATGACAAGAAGTCTTGCTGTAGAATGGGCAAAATACGGAATCCGTTCTAATGCAATTGCACCAGGGCCTTTCCCAACAAAAGGAGCCTGGGACAGATTATTGCCAGGTGATCTAGCTGAAAAATTTGATATGGCTAAAAAAGTGCCATTGAAAAGAGTTGGCGATCATCAGGAATTAGCCAATTTAGCAGCTTATTTAGTTTCTGATTTTTCAGCCTATATCAATGGAGATGTAATAACAATTGACGGAGGCGAATGGCTGAAAGGCGCAGGACAATTCAATTTATTAGAAGCAATTCCAGAAGAACTTTGGGATCAGCTTGAAATGATGATTAAAGCAAAAAAGAATAAATAATTACAAGTGCTTACTAAATTCAGAATATTTTTTTAAACTATACTGATTGCACGAAATCCCGAAGGTTTACTTTCGGGATTTTTTTTTACCATTAAAACAAGATTTTTAACCATATAAATGATATAAGTTCAATGAAGTAAAAAAATATTTAAAAATCTGACTGCTTAAATTTACATCCATTACTTTTATGGTTTAAAACACATAATATGTTTAGCAATTCAGTTAAATTATTATTTTTGCCAAACAAATATCAAACAAAAATTTTATGCTCATTATTGGAATTGCAGGAGGAACAGGAAGTGGAAAAACCACAGTAGTACACCAAATTATGAATGAATTGCCACATACAGAAGTTGGGGTAATTTCTCAGGATTCGTACTATAAAGAAACAACCAATTTGTCTTTTGATGAGAGAGCATTAATTAATTTTGATCATCCGCGTGCTATCGATTTTGAATTGTTAGAAAAACATTTAAAAGCTTTAAAAGCTGGAGAAACAATCGATCAGCCTGTTTATTCTTTTGTACAGCACAATAGAACAGATGACACGGTTTCAACTCATCCTCGAAAAGTAATGATCGTAGAAGGAATTCTAATATTAACAAATCCAGAATTACGTGAGATGTTCGATATTAAAATCTTCGTTCACGCAGATTCTGATGAAAGATTAATTCGTCGATTAAAAAGAGATATTTCTGAACGCGGACGCGATATTGATGAAGTTTTAAACCGTTACCAAACTACGTTAAAACCTATGCATGAGCAATTTATCGAGCCAAGTAAGGCTTTTGCAGACATCATTATTCCAAATGACAAATACAATACTGTAGCAATTGATGTAGTTCGCGCAGTAATTAATCAGCGAATTTCATAATTTTTATCGTAAATTTAAACCATAATAATTAGGAGCTGATTCCCGCTATTCGTTGCAATCTTTTGTGTCTCGTTAAAGAAACGAGACACAAAAGGATTTTCACTGCTATCGGGGCTAAAAAAGACCTATCGTATTCAAAACAATATTCGTTTAAAAATGAAATTAAAAAATCCATACAAAGACAAAAAATGGTTCAAATACCTAGGAAACAAATACGTTTGGGTGTTGCTGTTTTTTGTTGTTTGGATGTTATTTTTAGACAATTACTCTTATTTTGACCATCGCTTTTTAGATGAACAAATAAATGAGCTTCACGATAATAAGAAATATTATCAGGAAGAAATCAAAAAAGATCAGGAACAGATCAAACAATTAAAAAATCCAGAACAAATTGAGAAATACGCAAGAGAAAAGTATTTCATGAAAAAAGACAGCGAAGATATCTACATCATACAATTTGAAGGAGACACTATTCCAGAAAAAGAATAATCAAAAAAAATAAAATGGCCACTAACCTATTCGACGATTTTAATCCGATTTCATCCAAACAATGGAAACAAAAAATTCAGTTTGAATTAGATGGAGCCGATTATAATCAAACTGTTATTTGGAATTCTCCAGAAGATATTCAGGTAAAACCTTTTTATCACAGCGACGAATTCACCAAAGCCGCTAAAGTAAATACTGAGGCATCAGATTTTAAAATCTGCCAGAATATCTTTGTTTATGATGTCGATAAATCTATTGAACGAGCTTTAAACACCTTACAAAGAGGTGCCGAAAGTCTTCGTTTTACTGTAGAAAATGACAAAATTGATATTCAAAAATTACTAGAGATTCTTCCTTTAGAAAACAAAATCGTTTACTTTAATTTCAATTTTATCTCAATCGATTTCGTTAAAAAATTAGATACAATTTCAATCCAAAAAAAGGCATATTTTTATTGCAATTTTGATCCTATTGGACAATTAGCACGCGACGGAAATTGGTTTACAACTTCAGAGAAAAATAATTTTGAAACTTTAGATTTACTATTTAAAAGTACAACCAACTTAAATCTCCTAAGCGTAGATCTAGGTTTATATCAAAATTCGGGTGCAAATATTACCCAGCAGATTGCATACAGTCTAGCGCATGCTAACGAATACCTGAATCGTTTTTCTGAATTAACGAAAACAATTGTTTTTCAAATTTCTGTTGGAACCAATTATTTCTTCGAGATCGCAAAACTTCGTGCATTGCGAATGCTTTTCGATTTAATAGCCAAAGAATACAATTCTAAAATAAAATGCCATTTTTTGGTAACGCCGACAAAACGCAATAAAACGATTTACGATTATAATGTTAACATGCTTCGTACAACAACAGAATGCATGTCGGCAATTTTAGGCGGTGCAGATGCAATTGCTAATTTACCATACGATGCCTTGTACCATAAAGACAATGAATTTGGAGATCGTATTGCCAGAAACCAGCTTTTGATTTTAAAACACGAAAGCTATTTTGACAAAGTAAATAATCCAGCTGATGGAAGTTATTATATCGAAAGTTTAACGATGCAGCTCGCCGAAAAAGCTTTAACCTTGTTTAAAGACATTGAAGCCAATGGAGGTTTCTTGAAGCTTTTAAATGATGGAACAATCAAAAAGAAAATTCAGGAAAGTGCCAATAAAGAGCAGGAATTATTTGATTCTAAAAAGGAAATTCTTTTAGGAACAAATAAATATCCGAACAAAGAAGACAGAATGAAGCATGATTTAGAACTGTTTCCTTTTGTCAAAATCAAACCAAGAAAAACGTTAATTACGCCCATAATCGAAAAAAGACTGGCAGAAAAAATGGAGCAGGAAAGATTAGAGCAAGAATAAATGGGATTTTATTTCATTATTTTTTGGATATTATCATTAGTGATGGTAGTCACTTGTCTAATTTTTTTCATAATCGGAATTACATATAAAAACTATAAACAGATTTTGATAGCACTCACAACAATGCTTTTAGCTATATTATTTTACTTCTTACCATATTATTTGATAATGAAAGACGTAATTAAAGCTCTCAAAAGACTTCATTAGTCATACAATACAAAATGAGAAAAGACCTTAAACATATAAAGTTGGAAGTTAAAAGTGAAGAGCTAAGCGAACCAACGCATAACCCAGAAGACTTAGAACAAAACTTCACTACTGCGGAAGGAATTGAGATTAAAAAAACTTATTCTGAAAAGGATATCGAAGATTTAGAATTTCTTGATTTCGGAGCTGGTTTTGCTCCTAATTTACGTGGCCCGTATGCTACCATGTACGTAAGACGCCCGTGGACAATACGTCAATATGCTGGATTTTCTACTGCGGAAGAAAGCAACGCTTTTTATAGAAAGAATTTAGCTGCTGGTCAAAAAGGACTTTCCATAGCATTTGATCTGCCAACACACCGTGGTTACGATTCAGATCATGAACGAGTGGTTGGTGATGTTGGAAAAGCAGGCGTTGCAATAGATTCTGTCGAAGACATGAAAGTGCTTTTCGACCAAATTCCACTTGATGAAATGTCGGTTTCAATGACGATGAATGGAGCCGTTTTACCTATTATGGCTTTTTATATTGTCGCTGCAGAAGAACAAGGGGTTGCTCCAGAAAAATTGGCAGGAACAATTCAAAATGATATTTTGAAAGAGTTTATGGTACGAAACACCTATATCTACCCTCCTGCTCCTTCGATGAAAATAATTGCTGATATTTTTGAATTTACTAGCAAAAAAATGCCAAAATTCAATTCTATCTCTATTTCTGGCTATCACATGCAGGAAGCTGGAGCCACTGCCGATATTGAATTGGCTTATACTTTAGCAGATGGTTTAGAATACATTCGAACAGGATTATCAACCGGAATGACAATTGATGAATTTGCTCCACGCCTTTCTTTCTTTTGGGCAATTGGAATGAATCATTTTATGGAAATTGCCAAAATGAGAGCCGGCCGAATGATTTGGGCGAAATTGCTGCAGCAGTTTAACCCGAAAAGTGACAAATCTTTGGCTTTAAGAACACACTGTCAAACTAGCGGCTGGAGTTTAACGGAACAAGATCCGTTTAATAATGTTGCCAGAACTTGTATTGAAGCTGCTGCAGCCGTTTTTGGAGGCACACAATCGCTTCATACCAATGCCTTAGATGAGGCAATTGCGCTTCCAACAGATTTCTCCGCAAGAATTGCTCGTAACACTCAAATTTTTCTTCAGGAGGAAACTAAGATTACTAAAACAGTTGATCCGTGGGCAGGAAGTTATTATGTCGAAAGTTTAACCAATGACATCACAGAAAAAACTTGGAAATTAATTGAAGAAGTCGAAGAGTTAGGCGGCATGACTAAGGCAATTGAAGCTGGAATTCCAAAACTTAGAATCGAAGAAGCGGCCGCGAGAAAACAAGCGCGTATCGACAGTGGACAAGATATTATTGTCGGCGTTAACAAATATCGTTTAGAAAAAGAAGATCCTTTAGATATTTTGGATGTTGATAACCAATTGGTTCGAAAACAGCAGATTGAACGATTAGAAGAAATAAAAAGAACAAGGAATACAGAAAAAGTAAGTAATTCACTAGAAAAACTAATCCTTTGTGCACAAACAGGACAGGGAAACTTATTAGAAAATGCAATTGAAGCCGCTAGAAACAGAGCAACATTGGGCGAAATTAGTAATGCATTGGAAACTGTTTTTGGTCGTTTTAAAGCACAAATCAAATCTTTTAGCGGTGTGTATAGTGCAGCAATAAAAAATGACGAGAATTTTGAGCGGGCAAAACAACTAGCTGATGTTTTTGCTAAACAAGAAGGTAGACGTCCTAGAATTATGATTGCCAAAATGGGACAAGACGGCCACGACCGAGGTGCAAAAGTAGTCGCAACAGGTTATGCCGATGTTGGTTTTGACGTTGATATTGGTCCGTTATTTCAAACTCCAGCTGAAGCAGCGAAACAAGCTGTCGAAAATGATGTTCATATTTTAGGAGTTTCTTCACTTGCAGCCGGTCATAAAACATTGGTCCCGCAGGTTATCGAAGAATTAAAAAAACATGGACGCGATGATATTATGGTAATTGTGGGCGGCGTTATTCCGTCTCAAGACTATCAATTTTTGTTTGATGCCGGAGCATCAGCAGTTTTTGGTCCAGGAACAAAAATCAGTGAAGCAGCTATTAAAATTTTAGAAGCCTTGATTGAGTAAGCTTTTTAGTCTCAGTTACAGTCTCGGCTTTCAGTTATTACCAATGTGGATGAAAAAATCCTTAAGATTTTTATAGTAAGATTACTGGGTTTATTTGAAAAGATAAAAATAGAAAAAGAGGTTGTTGCACAATTTTGCAACAACCTCTTTCAATTTAGTCGTTTACTGTTGCGTTACTATCTGCTTCTATAAAAGAAAGATCGTAACCTGCAAAATCTCTCATATAACTTTTCAAAGAAGTTCCAAAAGCATCTCTAAAATGTCTGCTTCCTTTATTTTTGAAAAAATTCTTTACGGAACCTGCACCGCCTAAATGGGCTGCAGCTAAAATTCCAGATTCGGTAATTTCAATACCGCTGATGATTTTGCCTTCATACTTTTCGATTTCATTGCGTAAAATCCATTTGTTTTTGGCCAATAAAGCCATGAAAGCTTTTTCTTGTAGGGCAGGATCTTTTAAAAAGGCTTTATTATCTTTAATTCCGATTGCTCTTAAAGCTTTAGAACCAAATTGATATTTACCCATGTAGCCAAGAGAATTTACTAATCTGTATTTCCCTTGAGATTCTTTAAAAGCAACTGCTTCTTTAAAACCTATTAGATGATTTCCTGTGTATGGGACGTTGGTGTTTGGATAATCATCCTTTTCTTTTGATGGAAAAATGTATTCTGATCCATCTGTTTTTTCAATTGAAAACCAAGGTTTGGTCTCGTGGTTAGAGGGAATAAATCCCAAACTTAAAAATGTAATAATAACGACTAAACTCGCATAAAAATACCATTTCTTTATCATAAATTGTTTTTCTTCAAAACGCTGTCACCCTCTTGAAATTTCTACGGTGCAAAGATAAGACATTTTAAAAATATACTATAAATCAGTGTTTTACCGTTTTTATTAAAATAGTTGAAATTGCTTTCGTCCCAGTTATAATAATGGATTCCAAAAGATTTATCGAGTAATTTTTGGCCCCCTAAATTTGAATTTTACGCTTGAAAAAAATCAAATTTTATATTAATTTTAAGTAAAAAACGGCTAAAAGAAAGAAATAGATTACAATTATTTACTCGTTTTTATGCAAATTTTGAAAACCTCTTTTTGAATTTTATAAAATTTACCATTAAAAAATGTTTATTTTTTTATTAGGAAGAACAAAAAAATAGTCAAAATAATAATTTGATATTTTTAAGGTCAAAATCATTTTTTCAAGCAAAAATTACAAACAAAAAAACCGAAGTAAATTTACTTCGGTTTTGAATACTTTTTAAAAATGTAAAATTATCTTGTTACTCCCTGACTAGCGATCCAGTCAGAATATTTTTTTGCATTTACATTGTGTTCTGCTAATGTTGCCGCAAATTCATGATATCCGAAACGCTCGACACTTGCACAGAAATAAATATAATCGTTTTTCTCTGGATTTAAAACTGCTTCTAACGCTGTAATATCAGGCATCGCAATTGGCCCCGGTGGAAGTCCTTTATTTACATAAGTATTATATGGAGATCTCATTACCAAATCGTTATAAAAAACTCTTTTAATGACTTGATCAAAATTATTGTCTCTTAATTTTAAAGAATAAATAACAGTTGGATCTGCCTGCAATGGCATTTCTAGACGAAGGCGATTTAAATAAACACCAGCAATACGTGGTCTCTCATCCTTTTTAACTGATTCTTTATGTACGATTGAAGCCAAAATAGTCGCTTGAACAGGAGTTAATCCTTGCGCTTTTGCTTTAGCGATTCTATCAGCTGTCCAGAAATTATTGTATTCCTTAATCATTTTATCACGAAACTTCTCTGCCGATGTATTCCAATAGATTTCATAAGTATTTGGAATAAACATAGCAAAAACATTATCTTCATTAAAACCATTTGCTGCCATGAAAGTAGAATCTTTTATCGCTTTCATTAATGATAAACTATCAGCTTCGATTTCTTTTCCGATTCTTCCTGCAAAATTTTCTAAACGTTCTTGATTATTAAAAACCAATTTCACCGGAATATTAGAACGCATTGCACGAACTAGATCAATGTTGTTCATATCTTTCTTTAAAAGAAAACGTCCAGATTTTACATTTTGCGGATAATCTCTCTTCTCGGCAACCATTTCAAAATTGTCGAAGTTTTTAATGTAAGGCGATAATATCTTTTTTACATCTGCATAAGTTGCATCTGTAGGCACATACACGTACAATTCTTTTTCTTCAAACTTAGTATTAGAACTAAAAATTTTACTGATTAAAATAAAACCATAAATCATTAAAACTGAAATTACGGCTACGGCACTTATCGTGATAATTTTTTTTAGAGTCAAAGCTTAAAATTTAAATTTGTTTATTAATTAGCTGAAAAATTGCTTCATCATGATAGTGGTTATGAAACAAGATCCAATCTTTCTTTATTCCGATTTTCTTAAAACCAAATTTAGTAAAAAGTGCAAGACTAGCTACATTTTGCACACCAATATTTGCATACAATTGATGAAGATTTAAATTATAAAAAGAATACTTAATTAAAAGCTCTAAAGCCTCAGAACCAATGTTTTTACCTTGATTTTCTTCTTTCTGAATGACAATACCAATTCCTGCCCTATTATTTCTAGGATCAAAATCAAATAAATCAATTAATCCAACAGCGGGAAAATCTTCATCCTGACAGATTGCCAAGCGAAGTTGCTTTGCCTCATAAATATCTTGATGGGCATTTTCTAAATATTGTTTAATCAAAAAACGGCTGTAAGGAGTCTGCGTATTACTAACTTCCCAGATATTCTCATCATTTTCTATCGAATAGATAAACTCTAAATCTTGAGGTTCAAGTGCACGCAGATAAATGGAATCTCCTTTTAATGTTATCATTTACAATTTTAGATTTTAGATTGCAGTTTTTAGAATGTCAATTGAATTTGGAACTTAAAATATTGGAATTTAACATTAAATCTCGATTATTCCTTTAAAAACAAATTTTGCAGGTCCGGTTAAGAAAACATTAGTATAACCGTCATTTTTTTTATCAAAAGAAACGACAAGTTTTCCTCCTTCAACATTTAAGTTTATTGAGGTTTTATCTGTTTCTCCCATTGCATTCATAGCAATTGCTACGGCCGTTGCACCAGTTCCGCAGGCAAGAGTTTCATCTTCAACACCTCTTTCGTATGTTCTTAAAGAAAAAGTATCATTATCAACCTTCTTTACAAAATTAATATTGCTGCCTTTTTCGCCGTATAATTCTCCATAACGAATTGCTGCTCCATTTTCTTTTACATTATAATGTTCTAAATCATCAACAATTTGAACATGATGTGGCGAACCAGTGTTTAAGAACGTATAAGAATCTTTTTTCTGAATTTCATCAACATCAATCATTTGTAAAGAAACAATTGAATCATCATTTACAGAAGCATGATGTAATCCGTCGGTTGCAATAAAAGTAGTTTTGTCATCAATTACTCCCAACTGATTGGCAAAAGCAACCAAACAACGTCCGCCATTGCCGCACATTGAACTTTGGTTTCCATCAGAGTTATAATACACCATTCTAAAATCAGTTTCAGCATCATTTTCAAGCAGAATTAATCCGTCTGCTCCAATTCCGAAACGTCTATCACACAAGCGTTCAATAAGTTTAACATCTTCTTTTGGAAAGAAATTTGAACGATTATCAATCATTACAAAATCGTTCCCGGTTCCTTGATATTTGTAAAATTCTATTTGCATTTTTTAGTCATTAGAAATACAAAAGTACGAACTATTAATTAATGAAATGTTAATCATTGTTAAAGAGCGTTAAACCGTTTTTACAAATAATTTTTTGAAGTAATTTTACGTTAAATAACATGAACATAAAATTCTAATAACTTAATTACAAATTCTA
Source organism: Flavobacterium fluviale (assembly GCF_003312915.1). Taxonomy (NCBI): domain Bacteria; kingdom Pseudomonadati; phylum Bacteroidota; class Flavobacteriia; order Flavobacteriales; family Flavobacteriaceae; genus Flavobacterium; species Flavobacterium fluviale. Next base: position 13,786 of record NZ_CP030261.1, read on the forward strand.
ATATGAAAAGATTTTCAGCCTTATTTTTAGTATCATTATTAAGTGGTGCTATTACTCTTGGTGCTTACAAGTTATTATTTGAAAGCAACAATTCTTTTTTTGGAAAAGGAAATTCTGTTGTTACTCTTGCCCCCAATTCATTTAGCAAAAATGTTGGTTTAGCAGCTGAAACAGTAGATTTTACCGAAGCAGCAGACAAAACTATCCATACCGTTGTTCACGTAAAAAATGTTTCGAGAAGAACTGTAAGTAACCCGATGCTTGAATTTTTCTATGGCTATGGAGGACAGCAGCAGCAAGAACAAGTTGGTACTGGTTCTGGTGTAATTATTTCCGAAGATGGATACATCGTTACTAACAATCACGTTATTAAAGATGCTACGGAAATTGAAATTACTTTAAACAATAAAAAATCATACAAAGCCAAGTTAATCGGTACCGATTCAAAAATGGATATAGCACTTTTGAAAATCAATGCTGATCAAAAACTTCCTTATACCGCTTTTGCAAATTCAGACAGCGTAAAAGTTGGTGAATGGGTATTGGCAGTTGGAAATCCGTATAACTTAACTTCTACTGTAACTGCTGGAATTGTTTCGGCGAAAGCCAGAAATTTAGATCAAAGTGGCATTCAATCATTTATCCAGACAGACGCGGCAGTTAATCCAGGAAATAGTGGTGGAGCGTTAGTTAATGCGAGAGGCGAATTAATTGGAATTAATACCATGATTTCCTCAATGACTGGTTCTTATGTTGGATACTCTTTTGCTGTTCCTTCTAATATTGCTCGAAAAATCATCGAGGATATTATGGAATATGGAAATGTGCAAAGAGGAATTTTAGGAGTTGAAGGCGGTGAACTAAACAGTACAGCTTCTAAAGAGTTAGGCATTACAGAAACTCAAGGATTCTACATTAATAGAGTAACTAAAAACTCTGGCGCAGAAAAAGCAGGTTTGGGTAAAGGTGATATTATTATAAAACTCGATGAGCAAAATATTTCTACATACGCAGATTTATCAGGTTACATTAATACCAAACGTCCAAATGATGTTGTAAAAGTGACGTATGTTAAGGACGGAAAAACGAAAACTGTTCCAGTAACTTTAAGTAAAAACGAATTTTACAGTGCTGAATTTAAAGGAATCGAATTAGAAAATATAGATGCTGCAGACAAGAAAAAATTCAGAATTGATTATGGTGTTAAGATCAAAAACATCACAAATGAGAATTTAATGCAGTATCAGAACGAATTACAAGGCAATATCATTTTAAGCATTGATAATGTTAAAGCAACAAATGTTGAAACCGTTTCAAAACTTTTAAGTAAAAAAGATGAAGGCCAAAGTGTTAGAATTGAAATGATAAACAGAAACGGAGAAATATTCAGAATTATAATTTAAGCCGCAGTATTCAGTCCCAGTTTACAGTTTTACAACTGAATGCTAGGAATGCGACTGAAAACTTTAAAAAGGCCATCTTAAGAAATTTAAGATGGCTTTTTTATTTTTAAAATAAATGATAAAATAGTTTACGAAATCGATTGAAATAGATACTTTTGCGCCAAATTATAAAATAAGTGAGCGTTTTATTATTTCAATTTAATCTATTATGAACAACAAATCTTTGTACCAAAAAGAGGTATCATTACAAGTCGACCGAAGAAGAGCTGGTGTCGAATTAATTAAAATCATAAGTGATTTATGGTATGACAAATCGATAGAAATGGTTTTATTTAAAAACCAATTGCTAGACAAAAATGTCAGCGATATCATCAACCTTCATCAATATGCCGGTGAATTTGTTGGAAAACCAATCACTATATTTGATTCTGTAGAAATTGCAAGAGTGGTTTTATCTTTAGATCTGCCACCGGCAAAAATAGATCTAGGAAAACTAACTTACGAATATCGTTTAGAGGATGAAAAATATCCAGATGCAAGATATTTTGTGATGGATAAATTGAAGAAAGCCAAATCGTCAAAAGAAATTCAGCCAAAAGATGTTGTTTTATATGGCTTCGGAAGAATCGGACGCTTATTGGCAAGAGAATTAATGTCTAAAACCGGGAAAGGAAACCAACTGCGTCTGCGAGCAATTGTAACTCGTGATAAAAATGATGCCACAAGTTTAGAGAAACGTGCTTCTTTACTCCGTTATGATTCTATCCATGGTGATTTTCACGGATCTGTAATTGCCGATCCAAAAAGTAATTCTCTAATTATCAACGGAACTACAGTTCATATCATAACGGCAAATTCTCCTGAAGAAATTGATTATACTCAATATGAAATTAATGATGCTTTACTAATTGACAATACTGGAGCCTTTACTACTGAAGAAGCTTTAAAAAGACATTTAAAATCAAATGGAGTTGAAAAAGTTTTACTAACGGCACCAGGAAAAGGAGTTCCAAACATTGTTTACGGAGTAAATCAAAATGAATACAATCCTGATGAAGTTGATATTTTTTCTGCTGCATCATGTACGACTAACGCCATTACTCCAGTTTTGAAAGTTATTGAAGAGACTTTGGGGGTTAATAAAGGCCATTTAGAAACGATTCATGCTTATACAAATGATCAGAATCTGGTTGATAATATGCACAAAAAATACCGTCGCGGAAGAGCTGCTGCGTTAAATATGGTTATTACTGAAACTGGTGCTGGTATTGCTGTTGCAAAAGCTTTGCCGTCCTTGGAAGGAAAATTAACTTCAAACGCTATTAGGGTTCCCGTTCCAAACGGATCTTTAGTTGTTTTGAATCTTGAAGTTAAAAAAGCGACATCAATAGCTGGTATTAATAAAATTATGAAGAAATATGCTCTTGAGGGAGAATTGGTAGAACAAATTAAATATTCTTTAAATAATGAATTAGTCTCATCTGACATTGTTGGAACTTCTGCCCCTTCCATTTATGACAGCAATGCAACCATTGTATCAAAGGATGGAAAAAATATTGTGTTATACATTTGGTATGATAACGAATATGGATACAGCCATCAAGTAATTCGTTTAGCAAAATATATTGCCAAAGTAAGACGTTATACGTATTATTAATTCAACCAACTAACTATTTGTTAAAGCCATCAAGATTTCTTGGTGGTTTTTTCATTAATCAAATTGGCAAAACTGTTGTGCTTTTTACTTCAGAAATTACAAAAACAGTATTAATCAAAGAAACTTCAGGCAAAACAGATAATTTCTTTTGATGGAAATGATGATAACTTTCCATATCTGGAATAATGATTTTAAGCATATAGTCGAAATTTCCAGAAACATAATTACACTCTACAACTTCGGGTAAATTTAAAATCGATTGATTAAACCCTTCAGAAGTATCATAAGTTTGTTTCGTAAGTGTAACCTGGCAGTAAACTGTTAAATTATTTCCCAACTTTTTCTTGTCCAAAATAGTAACATATTTTTCTATAATACCATCTTTTTCAAGACGTTTCACTCGATCATGGACAGGAGTTAGCGACAAGTTTATTTTGTTCGCAATGTCTTTTAAAGTGTAATGTGCATCTTCTTGAAGAAGTCGTAAGATTTTTTTGTCAATTTCATCTAAAGCCATAGCGAAAACGTTTTATTAGATTAATAGTTTTTAGTCATTTTTTCTTTTTAAAGAATAAAAATCAACATCAAACAGAATATTTTTCTGTAAAAGTAAAAAATAAAATAATATTTTCTTATTTAACAATCATTAAACCATAATTTCTTCTCTCGCTATAAATTTGTAAAACAATTTCAGTAAAAACAAAAAAATATAACAAAATGATAATAGGTGTTCCAAAAGAAATAAAAAACAACGAAAACAGAGTTGCTTTAACTCCTGCAGGTGTTTCAGAAATGAAAAAACATGGACATACAGTTTATGTTCAAGCAACTGCTGGTTTAGGAAGTGGTTTTAGCGATGATGAATATGCTCAAGCGGGTGCTGTAGTTTTACCAACTATTGAAGAAGTTTATGCAATTGCAGAAATGATCATTAAAGTTAAGGAACCAATCGCTTCTGAATATCCTTTAATTAAAAAAGATCAATTGCTTTTTACCTACTTTCACTTTGCTTCATCAGAAGAACTAACTCATGCTATGCTTGAGAAAGGAGCTGTTTGTTTAGCTTACGAAACTGTAGAAAAAACAGATCGCAGCTTACCTCTTTTAGTTCCAATGTCAGAAGTTGCAGGTCGTATGGCAATTCAACAAGGAGCAAAATATCTTGAGAAACCACTAAAAGGAAGAGGAATTCTTTTAGGAGGAGTACCAGGTGTACCGCCAGCAAAAGTTTTAGTTTTAGGTGGAGGAATTGTTGGAACTCAAGCGGCAAAAATGGCTGCTGGTTTAGGAGCTCAAGTTACTATCATGGATCTAAGTTTGCCACGTTTGCGTCAATTAGATGACATTATGCCTGCAAACGTAAATACAGAAATGTCTAACCACTATAATATCACAAGAGCAATTAAAGATGCTGACTTAGTTGTTGGAGCTGTTTTAATTCCAGGAGCAAAAGCACCTCACTTAATTACTCGTGATATGCTAAAATTAATGCGTCCAGGAGCAGTTGTTGTTGACGTAGCAGTTGATCAAGGTGGATGTATTGAAACTTGTACTCCTACAACACACGAAAACCCAACTTTTATTATAGACGATATTGTTCACTATTGTGTAGCTAATATGCCAGGTGCTGTACCATACACATCTACTTTAGCTTTAACTAATGCCACTTTACCATATGCTGTACAATTGGCAAACAAAGGATGGGAGAAGGCTTGTAACGAAAATGAAGAATTGAAAAAAGGATTAAATGTAGCAAATGGAAAAATCCTATACAAAGGAGTTGCTGAAGCTTGGAATCTTCCTTTTAACGAAGAAATAGTATTAGCAAACGCATAGTGCTAATACTTAAATAAGTGCTTACTAAGTCACTATTATAAAGGCTTTTCTTAATTGAAAAGCCTTTTTTTCTGCCATAAAAAAACCTGTCTCCATAAAAGACAGGTTTTCTATTTCTTATAAAGTTTTGGTTATTTCTTTTCATCTAAAACTTCTTGTAACACTTTTGCTTCAGTCCCGTTAGGAAAAGTAACTTTAATTTTTTGAGCAATTGTTGGAGCTATTTCAGTAATCGCTTTTTTATCATAAGACTCTCCTTTTTTGATATGCCATCCATAAAAAATAGCTGGTACATGAGTATCATAACTATAAATTGTTCCATGAGATGTACCTGTAGTACTATATTCGATATCTCCAGGTTTATCCACAATTACCAAATCGCCATTTTGAGTTACATCATATCCTTTAGCTACAAAATTAAGTGAGTAATCGTTTCCGCCATTTGCTAGAATTTCTTCTTCTGTATAAACCTCTTTAACTTGTGGTTGAGAAATCAAGAAATCTTTAAAAGCTTTTTTAACTTTCGATAATTCTAGACCTTTATCTTTAATTATCTTCTTATTCAAGAAAACATTAAAATTTGAATAATTTAAAACTAAATCTACCCCAAAAGTTTTTACTGAGAAATCCTGCATGCTTTTCTTAACCTCTTTTGATGGATAATTATCAACATTATATTTACGATCTTTTAAGTAAATTACATTCTCTGCTCCTGCGTGATCCGCAGTTAGGAACAACAAATAATTACCTTTACCAACAGTTTTATCCAAGTACGCTAAGAAATCAGCAATAGTTTGATCTAGTCTCAAGTAAGTATCCTGAAGTTCCATAGATCTTGGTCCAAGTAAATGACCTACGTAGTCAGTTGACGAAAAACTCACCGTTAGGAAGTCGGTAATATTATCTTTTCCTAATTCTTCTTTTTCAATTGCTCTTTTAGCAAAATCTGACAAAAGATCGTTTCCATAAGGAGTAGCACGAATAATTCCAGCATCATTTTTCTCATACATAGATTTTAAGTCGTATGGAAAAACTGGAGCAGCACTTCCGTACAACTTTCCTTCATATGGATTATTATCTGGGAGGCTTTCATTGTATACTGAAGCTGGTTTATATAAGTCCCAGCCTTTATCAATATATTTTAAGTAGTTTTTTTCATTGTTGAATTCAGACACCCATTCTGGTAATTTTTCTCCATAAAAACTGCTAGAAATAAATGAACCCGTTTTGCTGTACCAAAATGCCCAATTCGCAAAATGACCAGCTGGTAAAATTGCGCCACGATCTTTTAGACTCATTCCAATAACTTTTCCAGCAAAATTAGTTGCCATTCGAACTTCATCTGTTATTGTAGTACTTTGAAGATTTTTAGGCGACATTGCACCTTCTTCAGCAGTTCCTTCTCCTACAGTTTTCACACCTGCGTCATCTGTACAGTACATTTCTTTTCCAAGAGTTCTACTGAACCATTCGTTACCTACAATTCCGTGTGTAGCAGGAGTTGTACCAGTGTAAATAGAAGCATGTCCCGGTGCAGTATAGGTTGGCATATAATTATAATGCATATTCTGAAAAACATATCCATTATTCATTAACTTTTTAAAGCCATTCGGGGAAAAATCATCTGAAAAACGGTATAAATATTCCATTTTCATTTGATCAACTACTATACCTACAACTAACTTAGGACGTTGTTGTGCACTTAGATTTGTAATTATAAAAAGTGCCAACAGTAAAATACTTTTTCTCATGTTTAAATAATAATTTGAGCACAAAAATACTCATTCAAATTTAAAACTTCTAAAGTATCAATGTAGAAGAACAAACAATTGACTATAATTTAACAGTTTAATCTTTAATGTAACTTTTACAAAATCAAACAAATACAAAACGAAAAAATCCTCATCAAATAAATGATGAGGATTCTTTAAAGAAAGGCGACGACATACTCTCCCACAATACTGCAGTACCATCTGCGCAGGCGGGCTTAACTACTCTGTTCGGGATGGGAAGAGGTGAGCCCCGCCGCAATAACCACCTTAAGGTTTTTAGTAATTAGTGCTTAGTGCATAGTAATTAGTCCTTAGACTCTTTACCAGTTACTTTCACTAATTACTGCTCTGCGTCGAGCAAATATTTTAACATACTGAGATAAAGAAAAGTAAATATATTTTAGAAAGTTTCCTCCTCCCGTCTTTCGGCGGGAGGAAAAGGGTGTACATAAGCTTACGGATTATTAGTACTACTCGACTATGACATTACTGCCTTTACATCTATAGCCTATCAACGTGGTCATCTTCCACGATCCTTAAAAGAAATCTCATCTTGTGGTGGGTTTCGCGCTTATATGCTTTCAGCGCTTATCCCTTCCAAACGTAGCTACTCTGCGGTGCCCCTGGCGGGACAACAGATACACTAGAGGTTTGTCCAATTCGGTCCTCTCGTACTAGAATCAGATCCACTCAAATTTCTAACGCCCGCAGTAGATAGAGACCGAACTGTCTCACGACGTTCTGAACCCAGCTCGCGTGCCACTTTAATGGGCGAACAGCCCAACCCTTGGGACCTTCTCCAGCCCCAGGATGTGACGAGCCGACATCGAGGTGCCAAACCCCCCCGTCGATATGAGCTCTTGGGGGAGATCAGCCTGTTATCCCCGGCGTACCTTTTATCCTTTGAGCGATGGCCCTTCCATGCGGAACCACCGGATCACTATGCTCTACTTTCGTACCTGATCGACCTGTATGTCTCTCAGTCAAGCTCCCTTATGCCATTGCACTCTACGCACGGTTACCAAGCGTACTGAGGGAACCTTTAGAAGCCTCCGTTACTCTTTTGGAGGCGACCACCCCAGTCAAACTACCCACCAAGCAATGTCCCCCGCAAAACGGGGTTAGGCCTCAGATAAACAAAGGGTTGTATTTCAACAATGACTCCACAACGCCTGGCGACGCCGCTTCATAGTCTCCAACCTATCCTACACATCATTTATCCAAGGTCAATACTAAGCTATAGTAAAGGTGCACAGGGTCTTTTCGTCCCACTGCGGGTAAACGGCATCTTCACCGTTACTACAATTTCACCGAGCTCATGGCTGAGACAGTGTCCAGATCGTTACACCATTCGTGCAGGTCGGAACTTACCCGACAAGGAATTTCGCTACCTTAGGACCGTTATAGTTACGGCCGCCGTTTACTGGGGCTTCAATTCAATGCTTCTCCGAAGATAACATCTCCTCTTAACCTTCCAGCACCGGGCAGGTGTCAGGCCCTATACTTCATCTTACGATTTTGCAGAGCCCTGTGTTTTTGATAAACAGTCGCCTGGACCTCTTCACTGCGGCCCCGATTGCTCGGGGCGACCTTTCTCCCGAAGTTACAGGTCTATTTTGCCTAATTCCTTAGCCATGAATCTCTCGAGCACCTTAGGATTCTCTCCTCAACTACCTGTGTCGGTTTACGGTACTGGTTCTTACTGCCTGAAGTTTAGAGGTTTTTCTTGGAAGCCCTTAGGCGCACTATCTCTTTGTCCGAAGACTCCGAGTACTATCGTATTTCACCAAGCTCTACGGATTTGCCTATAGAGCCTATAGCTAGGTACTTTAACGAACTATTCCGTCAGTTCGCGGCGCTTTCATCACTCCGTCACCCCATCACAGCAATAAGAAGTACGGGAATATTAACCCGTTAGCCATCGACTGTCCCTTTCGGGTTCGCCTTAGGACCAGACTAACCCACAGCTGATTAGCATAGCTGTGGAAACCTTAGTTTTTCGGTGTGCGGGTTTCTCGCCCGCATTATCGTTACTTATGCCTACATTTTCTTTTCTGACCGGTCCAGCATACCTTACGATACACCTTCTGCCCTGTCAGAATGCTCCCCTACCACTTACAGTAAACTGTAAATCCATAGCTTCGGTAATATGCTTATGCCCGATTATTATCCATGCTCGTCCGCTCGACTAGTGAGCTGTTACGCACTCTTTAAATGAATGGCTGCTTCCAAGCCAACATCCTAGCTGTCTGGGCAGACAAACCTCGTTCTTTCAACTTAGCATATATTTGGGGACCTTAGCTGATGGTCTGGGTTCTTTCCCTCTCGGACTTGGACCTTAGCACCCAAGCCCTCACTGTTAGTGAACATTATACAGCATTCGGAGTTTGTCAGGAATTGGTAGGCGGTGAAGCCCCCGCATCCAATCAGTAGCTCTACCTCTGTATAACTTTATAACTAACGCTGCACCTAAATGCATTTCGGGGAGTACGAGCTATTTCCGAGTTTGATTGGCCTTTCACCCCTACCCACAGGTCATCCGAAGACTTTTCAACGTCAACCGGTTCGGTCCTCCACTGTGTGTTACCACAGCTTCAACCTGCCCATGGGTAGATCACACGGTTTCGCGTCTAACACTACTGACTAAAGCGCCCTATTCAGACTCGCTTTCGCTGCGGATCCATGTCTTAAACACTTATCCTTGCCAGCAACGTTAACTCGTAGGCTCATTATGCAAAAGGCACGCCGTCACCCCACGAAAGGGCTCCGACCGCTTGTAAGCGTATGGTTTCAGGATCTATTTCACTCCGTTATTCACGGTTCTTTTCACCTTTCCCTCACGGTACTGGTTCACTATCGGTCTCTCAGGAGTATTTAGCCTTAGCGGATGGTCCCGCCAAATTCAGACAGGGTTTCACGTGCCCCGCCCTACTCAGGATACCACTATCTATTATACTTGTTACCCATACGGGGCTCTCACCCTCTATGGCGTTACTTTCCAGCAACTTCCGGTTCCTTGTACATAAAATATCGTGGTCCTACAACCCCAGCACTGCCGTAACAGCACTGGTTTGGGCTAATCCGCGTTCGCTCGCCACTACTTACGGAATCACTTTTGTTTTCTTCTCCTCCGCCTACTTAGATGTTTCAGTTCAGCGGGTTTGCCCACCTATCGGTGTGTTATGCCTTCAGCATAACGGGTTGCCCCATTCAGGTATCTGCGGATCAATCGGTGTGTGCCCGTCCCCGCAGCTTTTCGCAGCTTATCACGCCTTTCATCGCCTCTGAGAGCCTAGGCATCCCCCATACGCCCTTATTTTGCTTATTGTACCAATCTTGTTTCTTAAAACAAGACCGTTTTTTTTGTTCTTTGTTATTGCTAACAAAAAACGCTTTCTACTTTCTTATTATTTTCTTATCTCAATATGTCAATGAACTTTGTTTCGCTTTAAGCCATAGGCTGTAAGCTGTAAGCTTTCGCTTTTGTGGAGAATAACGGAGTCGAACCGTTGACCTCCTGCGTGCAAGGCAGGCGCTCTAGCCAGCTGAGCTAATCCCCCATTTTAAATCTTAGATTTTAGAATTCAGATTTTAGATTTCTTAATTCTTCTCTAATTTCCTTTGGTGAATCCCAGCTTCCAGAATTTCCTTTAATCAAGCTTACAGTCTTTTTTTTCTGCTTTTGTAATTTACAATTCATAATTTACAAGCATCATTTTAAAAAGTAGTCCCGGGCAGACTCGAACTGCCGACCCCTACATTATCAGTGTAGTACTCTAACCAGCTGAGCTACGAGACTCTGTTTTACTTAATTTTCATTTCTTTTAAATTAACAGCAAGAGTAATACAATCTCCAATTCAGATTCCTTTAAATAAAAACCTTTTTTCCTAAGCGTGTGCAGGCACTAACACTCAGGCTCTAGAAAGGAGGTGTTCCAGCCGCACCTTCCGGTACGGCTACCTTGTTACGACTTAGCCCTAGTTACCAGTTTTACCCTAGGCAGCTCCTTGCGGTCACCGACTTCAGGCACCCCCAGCTTCCATGGCTTGACGGGCGGTGTGTACAAGGCCCGGGAACGTATTCACCGGATCATGGCTGATATCCGATTACTAGCGATTCCAGCTTCACGGAGTCGAGTTGCAGACTCCGATCCGAACTGTGACCGGCTTTGTAGATTCGCTCCTGGTCACCCAGTGGCTGCTCTCTGTACCGGCCATTGTAGCACGTGTGTAGCCCAAGGCGTAAGGGCCGTGATGATTTGACGTCATCCCCACCTTCCTCACAGTTTGCACTGGCAGTCTTGTTAGAGTTCCCGACTTGACTCGCTGGCAACTAACAACAGGGGTTGCGCTCGTTATAGGACTTAACCTGACACCTCACGGCACGAGCTGACGACAACCATGCAGCACCTTGTAAATTGTCTTGCGAAAGTTCTGTTTCCAAAACGGTCAATCTACATTTAAGCCTTGGTAAGGTTCCTCGCGTATCATCGAATTAAACCACATGCTCCACCGCTTGTGCGGGCCCCCGTCAATTCCTTTGAGTTTCATTCTTGCGAACGTACTCCCCAGGTGGGATACTTATCACTTTCGCTTAGCCACTGAGATTGCTCCCAACAGCTAGTATCCATCGTTTACGGCGTGGACTACCAGGGTATCTAATCCTGTTCGCTACCCACGCTTTCGTCCATCAGCGTCAATCCATTAGTAGTAACCTGCCTTCGCAATTGGTATTCCATGTAATCTCTAAGCATTTCACCGCTACACTACATATTCTAGTTACTTCCTAATAATTCAAGTTCAGCAGTATCAATGGCCGTTCCACCGTTGAGCGATGGGCTTTCACCACTGACTTACTAAACCGCCTACGGACCCTTTAAACCCAATGATTCCGGATAACGCTTGGATCCTCCGTATTACCGCGGCTGCTGGCACGGAGTTAGCCGATCCTTATTCTTACGATACCGTCAAGCTCCTATACATAGGAGTGTTTCTTCTCGTACAAAAGCAGTTTACAATCCATAGGACCGTCATCCTGCACGCGGCATGGCTGGATCAGGCTTGCGCCCATTGTCCAATATTCCTCACTGCTGCCTCCCGTAGGAGTCTGGTCCGTGTCTCAGTACCAGTGTGGGGGATCTCCCTCTCAGGACCCCTACCCATCGTTGCCTTGGTAAGCCGTTACCTTACCAACAAGCTAATGGGACGCATGCTCATCTTTCACCGTTGTGACTTTAATAATTAAACCATGCGGTTTGATTATACTATGAGGTATTAATCCAAATTTCTCTGGGCTATCCCTCTGTGAAAGGCAGATTGCATACGCGTTACGCACCCGTGCGCCGGTCTCTATCTCCGAAGAAATATACCCCTCGACTTGCATGTGTTAAGCCTGCCGCTAGCGTTCATCCTGAGCCAGGATCAAACTCTTCATCGTATATTGTAATATTATATATCGGTGAATATCTATCGGTTCTTTTCGAATCTTGCAATTCTATTACTCTTATTCTTTTGTCCTAACATCTCTGTTAAAACGGCTGTCAATTCAATATGTCTACGAACGTGTCTTCTTTTCTCTTTTCGCTTGTTTCTCAAAGCGGGTGCAAAACTAAAAATTATTTTTGTTTCCTGCAAGAAAAAATTAAAAAAATTTGAAACTTTTTTTTCGTCTCTTTTTCTTCATTTTCTCTCTCAGTATCTCAAGGAACATTCCGTGTTTTGCGGGGTGCAAATGTAATATCCGTTTTCCATTCTCACAAGCTTTTTCTAATCTTTTTTGAAAATTTCTTTTCAGCTTTAATCAGCTTTTCTTGCCAGTCTTTCAGGGAACGTGTATCGCTTCTGCGGGTGCAAAAGTAACACCTTTATTTACATTTACAAGACTTTCTTTTATATTTTTTCCATCTTTTTAACTACTTTTTTCTTAACAGACTGATAACATCACGTTTGCATCTAAAACTTTTTTAAATCATTGTCAGTTTTTTCTTCTTTCTTTGGTCATTTCCTCCGTTTAAGCCCGATTTCTCATCCCATTTTTGCAGGGTTTTTAGTTTTCGACACCCTTTTTTAATACTTTTTATTTAAATATTCTCTTTAAAACAGATATCATAGCCCCGATAGTGCCGTGGATTAGAGAGGAAATCCTTTTGTGCCGGTGTTTGGCAAAAAAGAATGAAGCAGATAGCGGATTAGCTCCTCATTAAAATTAAATTTACAATTTTTCAAAACCAAAATTCCACTTCTCCTGGATTGTGGAACATTGCATGCGGCTTCGACTTCGCTCAGCCCGAAATGACTTTACATTTTTTTCTTACTAAGTCAGATTAACAAATCAGATTTTAAATAATACCTGTGTTACGAATAAGACGCACTGCTGTGCGTCTCTACAGAAAATTGGATTTTAATTCATTTTATACATATATATATGTATCGAAAAAGAAATCCGACAGGTCTTGGCAACCTGTCGTGTTGGGATCTGTCCCTGTATAATAGCAACTTTGAGCACTTAGATAATAAAATAATCTTCTACATATATATATTGTATGTATTTTAGTAATCATGTATATTTGCATTCACAAAATTATAAACAATGATCAAGATTACTTTACCCGATGGGTCAATTAGAGAGTTCGCTTCAGGCGTAACTCCAATGGAGGTCGCTAAAAACATTAGCGAAGGTTTTGCAAGAAATGTTATTTCTGCATCTTTTAATGGTACAACTATTGAAACCGAAACTCCATTAACGACCGACGGTAATCTTATATTATATACTTGGAATGATGCTGAAGGTAAAAAAGCTTTCTGGCATTCAACTTCGCACGTAATGGCTCAGGCTCTTGAGGAATTGTACCCTGGAATTAAATTAACTCTTGGACCTGCAATTGCTAATGGGTTTTATTATGACGTGGATTTTGGTGATCAGAAAATTTCTGAGGCTGACTTTAAAAAGATCGAGGATCGTGTTCTTGAAATTTCAAGAGGGAAACATGAATTCAAAATGCGCCCTGTGAGCAAAGCAGATGCATTAGAAATGTACAAAGACAACGTTTACAAGACTGAATTAATCTCTAATCTTGAAGACGGAACTATTACATTTTGCGACCATTCTACTTTTACAGATTTATGCCGTGGAGGCCATATTCCGAATACTGGAATCATCAAGGCTATGAAAGTGATGAGCGTTGCTGGTGCTTACTGGAGAGGAGACGAAAAGAATAAACAGCTGACTCGTGTTTACGGAACTTCTTTTCCTAAACAAAAAGATTTAACTGAATACCTTGAACTTCTTGAAGAAGCTAAGCGTCGTGATCACCGTAAATTAGGAAAGGAACTTGAATTGTTTGCTTTCTCACAAAAAGTTGGTCAAGGTCTGCCTTTATGGCTGCCAAAGGGAGCCGCATTGAGAGATCGATTGGAGCAGTTTTTAAAAAGAGCACAAAAGAAAGCAGGTTACGAGCAAGTTGTAACTCCACATATTGGCCAGAAAGAACTATATGTAACTTCTGGACATTATGCAAAATATGGGGCAGACAGCTTTCAGCCAATCCATACTCCTGCAGAAGGTGAAGAATTTTTATTAAAACCAATGAATTGTCCTCACCACTGTGAAATTTACAATGTAAGACCTTGGTCATATAAAGATTTACCAAAACGTTATGCTGAATTTGGTACTGTATATAGATATGAGCAATCAGGAGAATTACATGGTTTAACCCGTGTAAGAGGATTTACTCAGGATGATGCGCATATTTTCTGTACTCCAGAACAATTGGATGAAGAGTTCAAAAAAGTAATTGACCTTGTATTATATGTATTTGGTTCATTAGGTTTTGAAAACTTTACTGCTCAAATTTCGTTAAGAGACCAAGAAGACAAAGAAAAATACATCGGAACAGATGAGAACTGGGAGAAAGCTGAAAACGCTATTATTAATGCAGCAAGAGACAAAGGCCTAAACACTGTTGTAGAATATGGCGAAGCTGCATTTTATGGCCCGAAACTTGATTTCATGGTTAAGGATGCACTAGGAAGACAATGGCAATTAGGAACAATTCAGGTAGATTACAATTTACCAGAACGTTTTGAGTTAACATACAAAGGTGCTGATAATGAATTACATCGACCAGTTATGATTCACAGAGCTCCTTTTGGATCGATGGAACGTTTTATAGCAATTCTTCTAGAACATACAGCAGGAAATTTCCCACTTTGGCTAATGCCAGAACAGGCTATAATCTTGTCTTTGAGTGAGAAATACGAAAATTATGCTAAAAAAGTTTTAGATTTGCTAGAAAATCACGAAATTCGCGCCCTAATTGATAACCGAAACGAAACTATCGGTAAGAAAATTAGAGATGCAGAGATGCAGAAAATTCCATTTATGCTTATCGTGGGTGAGGAAGAAGAGAAAAACGGTACTATTTCTATTCGTCGTCACGGACAAGAAGGAAAAGGTAATATTACAGTTTCAATCGAGGAATTTGCTTCGATTGTAGACGAAGAAATAAAAAAGACATTAAAAGTATTTACAGTTTAACTTAAATTAGAAAGTCATAGCAATAAGAAGCAACAGAGGTTTTCAACCTCGAGTAGAAAAAAAAGATGCACACAGAATAAATAACAATATTCGTGGCGTACAAGAAGTAAGGTTAGTAGGCGAGAACATCGAACCAGGTGTATTTAAGCTTGCAGAGGCTTTGCGTCTAGCAGATCAGTTTGAATTGGATTTGGTTGAGATTTCACCAAATGCTGAGCCGCCGGTTTGTAAAATAATGGACTATAAGAAATTTGTTTACGAACAAAAGAAAAGAGATAAAGCATTAAAAGCTAAATCTTCTCAAGTAGTTGTAAAAGAAATTAGATTCGGTCCACAAACTGACGAGCATGATTATGAGTTCAAAAGAAAGAACGCTGAAAAGTTCTTAAAAGAAGGAGCCAAATTAAAAGCATTCGTTTTCTTTAAAGGACGTTCTATTATTTACAAAGATCAAGGTCAGATTTTATTATTACGTCTTGCTCAAGATTTAGAAGAACATGGTAAAGTGGAAGCTATGCCTGTTTTGGAAGGAAAGAGAATGATTATGTTCATTGCTCCGAAGAAGAAGAAATAGTTCTCAGTTTTTAGTCTCAGTGTTCAGTTCTGAACTTGAAACCTTAAACTTGAAACAAAAAAATAAGTAAGTAAGAATAAATTAAAACACTAGGAAAAATGCCTAAAATGAAAACAAAATCTAGCGCTAAGAAACGTTTTAAAGTTACTGGCTCTGGAAAGATTAAAAGAAAGCATGCTTTTAAAAGTCACATCTTGACTAAAAAATCTAAAAAACGTAAATTAGCTTTGACACACTCAGCGCTAGTTCACTCTACAGATATGAAAAGCATCAAACAACAATTAAGAATTATCTAATAATTCTTTAGGTTAAAAAATTATTTATATAACCTTGGAGTATGGCTTTCAAGTTCCTTCGATTCAATTCAGGACGCCTGCTACAAAAACACATTTAAAATTATGCCAAGATCGGTAAATTCAGTTGCTAAAAGAGCAAGAAGAAAAAAAATAATGAAGCAAGCCAAAGGTTTCTTTGGTAGACGTAAAAACGTTTGGACAGTTGCTAAGAACGCGGTAGAGAAAGCAATGAGCTATGCTTACCGTGACAGAAAACAGAATAAAAGAAATTTCCGTTCATTATGGATTCAACGTATCAACGCTGGAGCTAGATTAGAAGGAATGTCTTATTCTCAATTCATGGGTAAAGTTAAAGCTAACGGAATCGAATTGAACCGTAAAGTTCTTGCAGATTTAGCTATGAACCACCCAGAAGCTTTCAAAGCAATTCTTAATAAAGTAAAATAAACGTTTTATAAACTCAATTTAGATTACTTACTTATCATAAAAAAACCATTCGTTTATTCGAATGGTTTTTTGTTTTTATGCATCTGCTGTAAAATTTATCGGCTTACGAATTAAAATAATTAGAGTAAATTTACTTAAAACTATAATCTCAAATGTACAATACAATTTTAGATCATATCCAGAAATTTGTTCCACTTGAGCCATCAGAAATTGACATACTTCAATCAAGCTTAACTTTAACACAGATTAAGAAAAAGAATTTGGTTTTAAAAGAAGGTCAAATTTGCAATACAATGTATTTTATTGTAAAGGGCTGCATGCGTCAGTATATTATCAATTCTAAAGGAACGGAGCAAACCTTACAATTTGCCATTGAGAACTGGTGGATAACAGATTATTTAAGTTACCATAATCATATACCTTCTCATTTTTATATTCAAGCAGTTGAAACTACTGAAGTTATTGCAATTGATAAATCAGTTTTAGAGTCACTATTGGTCCAAATTCCTAACCTTGAAAGATACTTTCGAATTGTCGCACAAAAGGCTTTTGGAGCAGCACAAATGAGAATTAAATTCTTATTTACGATGTCTGCAGAGGAAAGATACAATCATTTCAAAAATCAACAGCCTGATTTCGTACAACGTGTTCCACAATACATGCTTGCCTCCTACTTAGATTTTTCGGCTGAATTTATGAGTAAAATAAGAGCTGGAAAAGTGTGATATCAATTTCTTGAAGTAGTTCAAGTTTTTAAAAGTATACATTACTGACCTTTGTAATGAACTTTTAAAACATATAAAAATGAAACCAAGAATTCTTATCCCAAATGTTGCTCCAGAAGCGTATCAAGCTTTAATGAATTTAGAAAAATATATTTCTTCAACTTCATTAACACCTGTTCATAAAGAATTAATTAAAATTCGTGCATCGCAAATCAACGGCTGTGCATTTTGTATAAATATGCATACGGCTGACGCAAGAAAGCATGGAATTTCTGAACAGAGAATCTATCTAATAAGTGCATGGCGTGAAGCTGATGTTTATACTGAAGAGGAAAAAGCAATTTTAGCTTTGACCGAACAAGTAACCCAAATTAGCAATCATGTTTCTGATGAAGTTTATCAAAATGCAGCACAATTTTTTGACGAAAAATATCTTGCTGAAATCATACTTGCCATTATTACAATTAATTCTTGGAACAGACTTGCAATTACAACTGGATTGAGAGCCGTATAATTTTATAAGGATAAATTTACAAGTCCAAAACTCTGCAAAGCCCTTTGTTTAAAAGGGCTTTTTGTATTTATCTCAAAATGAGAATTAAAAAAATCGTGATTTGAAAATAATTGAAAATACCGTATTTATACTCTTTTGAGATTTTCAGAAATATTTATTTTTGGCGCATGATACCAAAAAAAGCAAATATATTATCCTCTGTAATTATCACATTACTAATGCTTTTATCTTGTCAAAAACAAACTTCTATTAACAAAAAAGATATTTACAACAAACTTAAAGTAGAAAAATTAATCACTATCGCCGATTCTTTATTTGAGAGCAACAAATTTGATAGTGCCTTCTATTATTATAATGAAGCTATCTTTAACTGCTCTCCAGTTAAAGATGCCGAAAGTTACATAAGCACATTAAATCGAATGGCGATTATTCAGCAGACTCATGGAGATTATGCAGGAAGCGAAGCTACAATTACAAAGGCATTACCTTATGCAAAATATGTCAAAAACCAACTTCACACTTGGAACTTATATGTTACGCTAAGCGTTAACTACCTAGACACGTACGATTACAAAAATGCTATACTATATAATGAAAAAGCTCTACAATTAAATACAAAAAACTGGAGAAAACTGGCAGCTAAAAACAATATTGGAGTTGTACTTATTCAAGAAAAAAAATATTACGAAGCGCTTACTATTTTTCTTCCTTTAGAAACAAAAGAGGAGATAATTAAAGACAAGGAAATTCACGCTTCTTTATTAGATAACATTGGTTTTTGTTATTTTAAAATAGATGATTATAAAAAAGGACTGGATTACATGAATAGAGCTTTAGAAATAAGGCAAAGTGTCAATAATCCTTTCGGCTTGGCAAAAAGCTATATGCACCTCGCCCAATTCTATGAAAAAAGAGATCTTTCCTTATCTAAAAAATATATCCTCTTAAGCTACACGGAGTATAGCAAAATAAAACATGTCGACGGCAGACTTTCAGCACTAAAAATGATAATTAAAAACAGTAGTAATCAGGAATTAAAAGATTACTCTAACATTTATGTTACTTTATCGGACAGTATTGAAGAAGTAAGGCAGAAAGCTAAAAATCAATTTGCAAAAATCAGATACGATTCTAAGCGTGAAAAAGAAGAAAATTTAAAACTAAAAAACCACAAAGCAGAAAATGAGTTAAAACTTGAGATACAAAAAAATAGAAATATTATCTCCTACATCATTATTGTTCTAAGCTTATGCCTGATTTTAATTCTATATTACTATTTAACTTCAAAGGCTAATCGAGAAAAAATTGAAGCCGCTTATAACAGCGAAACAAGAATTTCTAAAAAACTGCATGACGAATTAGCAAATGATATTTACCACACAATCGCTTTTGCTGAAAATAAAAACTTGTCTTTACTCGAAAACAAGGAACAGCTATTAAATAATTTAGACACTATTTATTCGAGAACAAGAGATATTTCCAGAGAGAATTGTACAATTTGTACTGATGGAAATTATGTTTTATCTCTTAAAGAAATGATTTCTGGATTTAATACTCCTAATATAAATATTTTAATTAATGGCTTAGATACAATCTCATGGGATGAAATTGGCAAAGCTAAAAAAACAGCAATTTATAGATCTCTACAGGAACTACTGGTAAACATGAAGAAACACAGTGAAGCCAGTTTAGTTGCTATCATTTTTAAAGAGACAAACAAAGATATTACAATCAGTTACACTGATAACGGTAAAGGCATTGACACGACCAAAATGGTTTTAAAAAATGGACTGCATAATATCGAGAATAGGATTCTTGCCATAAAAGGTAAAATCAATATCGAATCTGATTTTGGAAAAGGATTTAAGGTATACATTAAATTTCCATTATAAGATGAAAAGTATATTTTCTTATTTTGAAACCAATCGTATTCTTAGCTTTGTATTCTTAGCTTTGATTTTGCTACTATTATCCTGCGATAAGAAAAAACAAATTCATTATAAAAAAACAGATAATACAACTGCTATCTATAAATTAGTAAAAAAAGGCGAAAGCCTCCAAAACTCTTTGGACGATGACAGTGCAATTTTTTACTTTCATAAAGCCCAGCAGCTTTGCGATCCAAAAAAAGATTATGCAAATCAATATGTCTATATATCATCAAAGATAGCTGGCAGTCTGCAAAGAGAAGGTGATTATTTCACCAGCGAAACTGTTCTTGTAAAAGCGCTTCCTTACTTAAAATACACCACAAGACCGAGATTCGCTCAAATGATCTACACTTCTTTAGCAACTAATTATTACAGCATTTACGATTATGAAAATGCTTTAATTTATTATAAAGAAGCATTGAAAATTGCAATATCGCAATTTAGAAAGGCACAGATCAAATCTGATATTGGTTTTATTTATCTACAGCAAAAAAAATATTTAGAGGCGATAAAAATATTAGAGCCATTAGCGAAGAAAAAAGTCGAGAATAAAATAGATCCGGCTAATACGGAAATCCAGCATTCTTATGTACTGTATAATCTGGGCCTTTGTTATCTCCGTTTAGGAAATCATAAAAAACAAGCTTTTGAAAATCTTACTAAAAGCATGGAAATAGCGATTAAATCTAAAGATGATTCTGAACTCATTGGAAATAGTCACGCCCTTTATTTGTATTACAAAAAATACAATAATCCAGAACTAAAGAAATATTACGCAATGAAGGGATACATTGCCGCGAGTAAAGAAAAATTAGTAGTATATCAAATAAATGCTTTAGGAGAAGTTATTGAAGCAGAAGATGGAAAAGATTTAAAAAAATATATTGAGCTTTATATTAAACTTACTGACAGTATGAATGATGTTAGAAAAATGACCCGAAATCAATTTTCTAATATAAAATTTAATTTTAAAAAACATAAAGATGAAAATCTTGAGCTTAAAACTCAAAAAGCAGAAAATGAGCTACAATTGCAAAGACAAAAAAATAGAAGTTTCATTTCTTATATAGTAATCTGTCTAAGTCTACTAATATTACTTTTTTTAATATTCTACATCACCTCTAAAGGTAAACGGGAAAAAGATGATGCCATTTTTAAAAGTGAAACGAGAATATCGAATAAACTTGACAATGAGCTTAACTTAAACATCTATGAAACTTTATTATTTATTCAGGATCATGATTTAGAAAATAAAGAAAACAAAGAAAAATTATTGACTAGTTTAAATGATATTTATTCTAAAGCCAGAAATATTTCCAGAGAAAACAGCCGAATTCCAACAGACGACAGATATGTATCTGCTTTAAAAGAAATGATTTCAGAATATAAAACTGAGGATGTAAATATCATATTAAATGGTTTTGATACAGTTTCATGGGAGGCAATTGAAAAAAATAAAAAAATAATACTTTTTAGGGTTTTACAAGAATTATTATATAACATGAAAAAATCTAACAGCTCGACCTTAGTAAGTATTATAGTAAAAGTAACGCATAAAAATCTTGGAGTTTCGTACACTGATAACAGTAATGAAATGAACTCAAAAAATATAATTTTAGAAAAAAGACTACAAAATGTGGAAAACCGTATTAAAACAATAAAAGGAACTATTAATTTTGACAAAAATACAGAAAGAGGTTTTAAAATAAGTTTCACATTTCCTATATAAAATTAAATATGTTTAAGAAAGTTTTAGTTGCCGAAGATTTAGACAGTATCAGTATTGCTGTGGTTCAAGTACTTGAAGAGCTAAATGTCTCAGTAATTGATCATGTAAAATACTGTGATGAAGGTTTGCTTAAAGTAAAAAAAGCACTGCTTGAAAAAGAGCCTTACGATCTTTTAATTACTGATCTATCGTTTAAACTAGATCATCGAAAAGCAAACTTAACTAGTGGAGATGAATTAATTGAAGCCATAAACACTGTTCAGCCTGAATTAAAAAAGATTGTTTTTTCTATAGAAGATAAAAGCTATCGAATCAAAACTCTTTTTAATGAATTGGGTATTAACGCATATGTTTCTAAAGGAAGAAATAGCATTACAGAATTAAAAAATGCTATTGAAAGCACCTTTAAGAACGAAGAAAAAATACTTTCATCTGACTTGTCTTTCAGCTTTAACGATAAAGCTTTAATAGAAATTGAATCGTATGATATTTCTATTTTAAAACTGCTTTCTCAAGGTTATATTTTAGAAAGTATTTCAAAAGAATTTAAAGATATGTCTATTACTCCTAACGGAACCAGCAGTATCGAAAAAAGAATTAATAAATTAAAAATATATTTTAAAGCTAATAACAATGTCCATTTAATTGCTATAGCAAAAGATTTTGGTCTAGTGTAATTACTCCTTTACGGATTCCCGTAAGGATTACATTTTTGATCCATTTAAATTTGTAAAAACCTATTAACTAATGAAACCAAAAAATAAAGCAACTCTTGTATTCACAAAAATTAACACAACCCAAAATAAAATTATTATGAAAACAATGTTTCTATGTCTTTTTTTATCAATAAGCTTTGCATTCGTTTCTGAGAAAACGGGCTGGCTTGAAATCGATTGGAAAATAATTTTTATTCCAGCATTACTAGTTTTACAAATCATAATTATTGGCACAGCCTTAAAAAACAGATACAAAAAACACTAAATAATTCAAGAAAGGCCTGAAACTATTAATATAGGAAATACCTATATTTGATTTCATTTTAAATTTTACATGAAAAACGTTCTCAGCCCGCTCCTACTATTATTTACATTTTTATCTTTTGCCCAAACCAAGGTTTTATCTTGGAATATTGAGAATTTTGGCCAATCAAAATCTACTATTGAATTAAATTATATCGCTAAAAAAACTTCCAATTACGATATAATTGCAGTTCAAGAAGTTGTTGCTGGATACGGCGGAGCTCAAACTGTGGCTAAACTAGTAGAACTACTTAATGAAAAAGGATCAAAATGGGAGTACAGCATTAGTGATCCAACGTCAAGCAGCAGTTATAAAAGAGAACGATATGCCTTTATTTGGAAAACAAATAAAGTAAAATTGAAAAACAAACCTTGGCTGGAGAAAAAATATAATTTAGAAATTGATCGTGAGCCCTATTTTGCTACTTTCGAAATCAATAAAAAAACTATAACTCTAGTTAATTTTCATGCTATAACCAAAAAGAAACAGCCTGAAACTGAAATTAAGTATTTTAAATTTTTACCAAACGAGTATCCAAATTTGAATTTGGTTTTCCTAGGTGATTTCAATTGTCCAGAAAAACATTCTGTTTTTAATCCATTAAAAGGAATGGGCTACTTAGCTGTATTAAAAAATCAAAAAACTACATTAAAACAAAAGTGTAATAATAATGTTTGTCTTGCATCTGAGTTTGACAATATATTTTACAAATCTTCTAATTTAAAAATTATTAATTCGGGAGTAATTAAATTCTACGAAGATTTTGACTCTCTTCAACAAGCAAGAAAAGTTTCAGATCATATTCCGATTTGGTTTGAATTCTCTCTCAATTAGGTTTTAAGTTTCTTTTTTCTTGCAGCGGGAAACAGTACATTATTCAGAATTAATCTGTAACCAGGAGAATTTGGATGTAAATCTAAAACTGTAGGCGGATCTCCTACCTGATGTTGGAAATCTTCTGGATCATGTCCTCCAAAAAAAGTAAACATTCCTTTTCCTTTTTCACCATGAATATATCTGGATTCACCATTTAATTCACAAGTTCCCATAATTAATACGTTCGATTTTATTAGTGAAGTATCAAAAGAAGTGGTTTGTCCCATAAACCCCTTTACTAATTGTGTATGGTTTTGACAAAGCATACTAGGAATCGGATCCCATTTGGCAGAAAATTCCATTAACGTAAAATAATCTTTATCCATCATTATACGTCTTTTGTTTGTCATATCAATATCTGAAAATTCGTAAACTTCCGGCTTTCTTTCCAATGTAAAGTTTTTAAACGCAAACGAATTATTATAATTTAATTTTGACTGGTAATTTAATTCACTCGGATCGCCATCAAACATAGTTTCGCAAATATCAACTCCATCTGCCGCAAGAGCAATATCAAAGCTGTCTGTTGCAGAACACATGGCAAACATAAAACCGCCGCCTATAACAAAGTCTCTAATTTTCTTTGCTACAGCACCCTTTTCCTGAGCTACTTTATCGTATCCTAATTTTGCAGCCAAAGCTTCGGCATCCTTTTTTTGATCAATATACCAAGGTGTATTTTTATATGCCGCGTAAAATTTTCCATACTGACCTGTAAAATCTTCGTGATGAAGATGCAGCCAATCATATAATAACAGCTGATCGCTTAAAACTTCTTCATCGTAGATTGGCGTAAACGGAATTTCAGCATAAGTTAAAACTAGTGTAACTGCATCGTCCCAAGGTTGTTTTCCTTTTGGAGTGTACACTGCAATTTTTGGTGCTTTTTCCAAAATTACCGATTCCATATTTTGAGAAGGACTTGAAATTTCGTTTAAAATCGAATTTTGTTCCGCATCTGAAATAACTTCAAAGCTAACTCCTCTAATTTTGCATTCTTTTCTAATTTCCTCAGCATCTGGCAATAGGAAAGAACCGCCACGGTAATTTAAGAGCCAGCTAGCCTTATAATCTCTGCTTAAACACCAATATGTTATACCGTAAGCTTTTAAATGATTTTGCTGCGTTGATTCGTCCATCGGAAGTAAGATAAACGATGCTCGAGCATTAAATGTAATTAATAGTATAAAAATGTAGAATAAACTCCTATTCATCCGAAAATTATTTTAGTAAAGATATAAAGGAAGTGTCAAAAAAAAGAACGCAGGGAATCTTTTATAACATAATAGAATGTTAAATAAAAAAACAGGGGTAAATACCTGATTTACAACATTCAAAAAAAACAGGTATTTACCCCTATAGTACCACAAGATATTCTATATACATTTGCTATCCCAGGTCATAAAACTAATCCAATGAATAAAAAAACAACCACCATGAAGTTTAATGATAGTAATAATCAAGAAAAGGGTATGAATGTAATTCAAAAAATAGGTTTATGCGTTTTAGTGATCACAATCATCTTATATTATGTCTTATCCATTCAATTTTTGACAGCATAATTATATTAGATTGTTAAAACCGCTAAATCATTTTGAATCGCGTATACCACTAAACCAGCGATGTTTCGTGATTCTGTTTTAAGAAGCAAATTATTTCTGTGTCCTTCTATAGTTCTCGGACTTAAGAAAAGGAGGTCTGCAATTTCTGCAGTAGTTTTCTGCTGGCAGATTAATTGAAGTATTTCGACTTCGCGAGGCGAAAGAAAATTAGTTTCTAAACCACCTTTTGAATTTTTAGGAGAAACTACTGTATCTTGAATTGTTTTCAAAACACTTTCATTGTAATAAAACCCTTTGGATGCCACCTCGTTAATAGTGAGAATTAGATCTTTTGGTGTCGTATTTTTTATTAAATAAGCAACTGCACCTACCTGAATCATATTGGCTATGAAGGATTTAGTATCATAACTAGTCAAAGCAATGATCTTAATCTCCGGAAATGATTTTCTAATAATTTTTGTGGCTTCAACACCGTTCAAAACCGGCATTTTAAGGTCCATTATAATGATATCTGGTTTTATTTCGTTTTTTTCTAACTGAGAAATAAGTTCGTCTCCGTTTGAAGCTTCAAAAATAATATCGATGTTTTCTTCCCTTTGAAGTAAAAAAGAAATGCCTTTTCGAAACAAAATTTCATCATCGACTAAGGCAATTTTAATAGCAGCATTCATCTTACTTTGATTTTGGTCGTTTGGTTTGGTGTGCCGAATTTACGAAATATCCTTTACAAAAAGCTTAAAACACTTTAATTTATTGGGTAAAAATCTTATTTTAATGTAAAATCTAAATTAAAATGTAAAATTTACTACGATTCCGTTATTTACTTCAGATGTAATATTTATTGATCCTCCCAAAAACGAGATACGGCTGTCAATATTTTTCATTCCCAAGCCTTTTTGATTGTCTGCATTCGAGTTGTCAAAACCAATTCCGTTATCTTCATAATTACAAATATTAACCCCTTCTTCTTTGACAAAAGAGATCCATATTTCTGTCGCTTTTCCATGTCGAAGAGAATTATTCATCAGTTCTTGCAGAATTCTAAACACATGAAGATGTCTATCGATGTCATTCTCATCAAAATCAATCTCGTTTTTATAATGCGTTTTTACAGATTTACTGCTTTCAAATTCTTCACATAATTCTTCTACCCCCGCATTCAAACCAAACTTTTCGAAAACTGGAGGCAGCAAATTATGGGCAATTTTTCTAGAATTTTCTAATGCCTTAGTAGTTAAATTGATAATATTTTCTGTTATTTCCGCAGTTTCTGCTTCTGTAAGGTTTGGAGCCGTTAGTAAGTGACTATTTAAGGAAACAATGTTTAATTTTGAACTAATATCATCATGAAGATCCTGCGCAATTCTCTTTCGTTCTTCTTCTTGTGTAAAAATCACAGCATGTAACTGCTCTTTTTGATATTGCAGTATTAAATCTTTTTTCTCTAACTCTTTTTGAATGATTTTTTTTCTAGAAAAGTAAAAAAACACGATTAAAATAACCGCTACAATCATGAAGAAAAGAGATGTATATAAAATTATAGCAACAATTTCTTTTTCTGGAAGTGAATTTAATTTCATAGTAGCCGTAAGATAACTTTAATTTATCTTTCTTTTTTTGGGTGCAAAACTAAATTTCCATTCATATAAAATGATTGAATAATAAAAAATAAGCAGAACAGCATTAAGCTCCCAGCTCAAAAATTTAAACTCTTTACTTAGATTGTGAGTTAAATTTCCAATGAGAAATAATACTGTACTCGTTAGTAAGTAAAATACAACACCTATATTGAAGTAATAATATTTTCTAGTTTCTGTAAGCATATTATAAAAATGAATCAATGCAAAGATTACAACTAAAACAGAAGTTAGCGTTATTTCAAACAAATTGAAACGTAAAAACTGATTCCAATCCATTACAAACTGAATTCCTAATATTAATAATGCCACAAGGAGACTTATTTTTACAAACTTTTTTTGACTTTTTAAAGAAAATAATGAATCATAAAACAGCCCTAATATTATCATTTGTCCAATAATAAAAATATTGACCAGAAATAAATTATTCATGCGATAATGATACATTACTTCCATTGAAAACTGCATTAGACAAGAAAAGCCGAGATAGCAGACAAAAAAAACATTAGCTTTTTTCTCTCGAAAAAAGCTATATGTGTATAAAATAAAGTCTGCCAATAAAATGCAATAAGTTAAGTATATGATAAAATCAAACATTGTTATGGATTTAATGGACTATCAGGATCTCCATAAGGAGGAACAGGGCGAGCGCCATCATAAACAACAGGTACGCCTTCTACCCCTTCTTCAGATCCTTCAGTTTTAAAAACATCAACATAAATTTGTTTTGCAGCATCCCATTTTGCTCCAACAAATATTAAAGTTTGTTCTCCAGCTTTGTTAATTCCCTTATAAGCGCGTACTGCTTCAATATCTTGATCCAATACTAATTTTAAGGTTTCTAGAGGAATCAAGTAACCATCTACTTTCTTTCTTCTTCTTCCTTCTTCCGTTTCTGCGTCTCGGCGATATTTGTCTGCCCATACTATACCTTCTGATAATGGTATTTCAACACTTCCAAGATTTAATTCTTCACTCATAATTTAATTTGCTATTGGTTAATAATTTCAAAAAAATTGATAGTTTATAATTGGTTTGGCTAAACTACTGATTTTAATTAAAAAAATTAACATCCAAACATAAAAAAAGCCTTAAAAACAAGGCTTTTATAATTTATTAGAATGGAACATCGCTGTCATCATCGTCATCGTTCAAATTACTACCAAATGCTTCATTAGCTGAAGGTAAATTTTTGGTTATAAAAGGGTTATCATCATGATTCATTTTTGAAGGTAAATCGTCATAACCTCCCGTAAAGTCTTCAAGATTATCGAACTTACCAAGATGCCCTAAGAACTTTAAACGGATATTTTCCAAACCACCATTACGGTGCTTGGCTATAATAAATTCTGCCTGACCCGCTGTAGAAGATTGTTCGTCATCATCCCATTCTTCAATTTTATAATATTCCGGACGATAAATAAACGATACAATATCGGCATCCTGCTCAATCGCTCCAGATTCACGAAGATCCGAAAGTAAAGGTCTTTTACTAGATCCACGGGTTTCAACGGCACGCGATAACTGAGAAAGTGCAATAACCGGTACGTTTAGCTCTTTTGCCAAAGCCTTTAAGTTTCGGGAGATTGTCGAAATCTCCTGCTCACGGTTTCCTCCTCCTTTACCACTACCTCCTGCAGTCATTAACTGCAAGTAGTCAATAATAATTAATTTAATTCCGTGCTGCGAAGCCAGACGACGGCATTTTGCACGTAAATCGAATATAGAAAGCGAAGGTGTATCATCAATAAACAATGGGGCTTTTTCTAAGTTTTTAACCTTAGTACTTAATTGTTCCCACTCGTGTTTTTCTAATTTTCCTGTTCTTAATTTTTCTGAAGACAATCCCGTTTCAGAAGAAATAAGCCTGGTAATTAACTGAACCGACGCCATCTCCAGAGAGAAAATCGCTACTGCGTGACCGAACTGAATACTCACGTTTCTTGCCATCGAAAGTACGAAAGCCGTTTTACCCATACCAGGACGAGCCGCAATAATAATTAAATCGGAAGGCTGCCATCCGGAAGTTACTTCATCTAACTTTTCAAAACCAGTTGCAACACCACTCAAACCTTCTTTTCCAGCAATTTCTTCAATACGTTTTTTCGCCTGAAGAACTAAACTCTGAGCAGTTTCAGAACTACGTTTGATATTTCCCTGAGTTACTTCATATAATTTAGATTCTGCTTTATCCAGCAAATCAAATACGTCTGTAGTTTCATCATAAGATTCTTCGATAATTTCAGAAGAAATTCTAATCAAACTTCTTTGAATAAATTTTTGAAGAATAATACGAGAGTGAAATTCGATATGCGCAGACGAAGCAATTTTCTGCGTAAGCTGAATTAAATAAAAATCTCCTCCTGCTAAATCTAATTTTCCATTTTTCTTTAATTGAGTCGAAACTGTCAATATATCAATTGGCTGTGTTTCGGTAAAGAGCTGTAAAATCGCTTCAAAAATGTGTTTGTGTGCATCTTTGTAAAAAGCATCGGGCTGTAAAATATCAATTACATCATCTACCCCTTTTTTGTCAATCATCATAGCGCCAAGCACAGCCTCTTCCAAATCAATTACTTGTGGAGGAAGCTTACCTTTTTCTAAGTTAATAATTGTGGTTTTATCTACCTTTACAGGGTTTAAGTTTTTGAAATTTTCCATATAGCGAAAGTAGCGAAATTTAAAAAAAATCTGCTATCGAGTTATAACTAATAATTGTTTATAAATAATATTGTTTTGTTCATAACCAAAAAAAAATCCGAAACGGTAAGGCTTCGGATTTTAAGTCTCTTTTTATGAATTTACTCTTTATACTCGCCCATATTACTGTATTTGTCCATTCTTTGGGCAATTAAGTCGGCTGTTGATAAGTCTTTTAATTCATTATATCCTTTAGTGATGTATTCTGCAACCGTTTTGAAAGTTGTTTCACGGTCGTAGTGCGCTCCGCCTAGTGGTTCTGGAATCACATCATCAACTAATTTTTGTTTTTTCATGTCAGAAGAAGTTAATTTCAAAGCTTCAGCTGCGCGCTCTTTGTATTCCCAGCTCTTCCATAATATAGAAGAACAAGATTCTGGAGAAATTACAGAATACCAAGTATTTTCTAACATATAAACTTTATCTCCCACACCAATTCCTAAAGCTCCTCCAGAAGCACCTTCACCAACAATGATAGTGATAATTGGCACCTGCAGACGAACCATTTCGAAAATATTTCTTGCGATAGCTTCTCCTTGTCCTCTTTCTTCAGCTTCAAGTCCTGGATATGCACCCGGAGTATCTACTAAAGTTAAAACTGGAATTCCGAATTTCTCTGCCATTTTCATCAAACGCAAAGCTTTACGGTATCCTTCTGGATTAGCCATACCAAAATTACGATATTGACGTGTTTTAGTATTAAAACCTTTTTGCTGACCAATAATCATAAACGATTGCCCGTTTACTTTTCCAAGTCCGCCAACCATAGCTTTATCATCTTTAAAACCTCTGTCTCCATGAAGTTCTAAAAAAGTATCTCCACAGATTGCTTTGATATAATCTAAAGTGTAAGGTCTATTTGGGTGTCTTGACAATTGTACACGCTGCCAAGCGGTAAGGTTTTTATATATTTCTTTTTTAGTCTCGACTAATTTTTTGTTGATTTCCTTGCAAGTCGGCGTTACATCAACGTCAGATTCTTTTCCAATAATAACGCACTTTTCTAACTGTTCTTCAAGTTCTTTAATTGGAAGCTCAAAATCTAAATATTCCATGGATTTTTGAATTTTGTTTGTAAATCGAACCGCAAATATAAAAATATTATATCATTGGCGAAGTTAATTGTTATTTAAAGTGTAAAAATGCAATTTAAAAATAAGTAAACTATTACAAGTTTTGTTTCTTATTCTGATAATGTTTAAAAACACCATTTAGAATAACTGTTATGATAATTATGACAGCTCCAATATAAAATTCGACACTCATTTTTTCTTTTCCGCCTAAAATAAAATACGCTAAAACGATACCATAAACAGGCTCTAAGTTAGTCGTTAACATTACTGTATATGGGGTTAAACGCTGCATAACTTTTACTGAAGCAGTAAAAGCGTAAGCTGTACATATTGACGACAAAATCAATAATAAGACCCAGTTATTCAAAGACATAGTAAAAAAGTCTGCAGTAAATTTTCCTTGAAATAAAAAATAAATTGTAATAAAGAAAACCCCAGCGCCAAACTCATAAAATGTGATTACCGAAGGTTCATGATCAGCTATTAATTTTCCATTCATTAGCGTAAATAAAACTCCCAATATTATAGAAGCCAAAGCAAAATAAACACCTTGAAGATATTTTATTTCTACCTGAAGAATCAATCCTAAACCT
Organism: Flavobacterium fluviale; assembly: GCF_003312915.1. Classification (NCBI taxonomy): domain Bacteria; kingdom Pseudomonadati; phylum Bacteroidota; class Flavobacteriia; order Flavobacteriales; family Flavobacteriaceae; genus Flavobacterium; species Flavobacterium fluviale. Next base: position 44,667 of record NZ_CP030261.1, read on the forward strand.
GCAATAATTATGAGTCCAAAAAAAACTTCGTACCATAATACTTTTCTTCCGTAGAATAATGGCTCTAATAAAGAGGCAAAAAATGCTCCTAAGGAAAAAATAGAAAGTGTAATAGAAACATTTGAAACATGAATAGCTTTGAAAAAGAAAATCCAATGAAGTGCAATCAGTAATCCAACAAAGATTAACTTAAAAAATTCTTTTATCGGAACTTGAAAAGATTGTTTTTTAAAAGCAATAAAACCGCCAAGAAAAATCCCAGCCAGCAGCATTCTAAACCAAACCAGATTTTCGGCATCAATAGTAATTAAAGCGCCCAAAATGGCTGTAAACCCCCAGATAAAAACAATTAAATGAAGATTTAAATAACTTTTTAAATTATCGTTTCGCATTACGTAGTAAGTAAACTGCTAAAATTCCGAAAACAATATTCGGGAACCAGACAGCTAATAAAGGTGAGAAAGTAGATTTTTCGGCAAGTGTACCAAATATTTTATCAAAAAACACAAATGAGAAAGCAATTGCAATACCAATTGCTAAGTTTGTTCCCATTCCGCCTCGACGCTTCATAGATGAAACCGAAACAGCTATAATCGTTAAAATAAATGCTGATACAGGCACACTGTATTTTTTGTAAAGAACAACCAAATAGGTATTGATATTTCCTGAACCTCTTTTTCTCTCTTTTTCAATAAAATCATATAATTTACCTAAGGTCAAAGTTTCTGCGATATAAACAACAGGTGTTAAATCCGCTAATTCGAACTTAAAGGCAACATTTTTTTCTGGAGTTTTTTCAATAACATCATTTAGTTCTCCAATTGTTCTTTTGGTGTAATCGTATAAAATATAAACCTTCTTTTTCGGATCCCATTTAATACGGCTCGCTGTAATTTTATACGTTAGTTTTTCTTTTTCAAAATGTTCAAGCGAAAAATTAAAAGCTGTTTTAGTTTCTTCATTAAAGCTGTTTACGAATATAAAATCATGATCGTTAAGCTGTCGGTAAACATTTGTATTTTCGCCCCGCATGAGCTCTTTTCCATTTCCTTTTAAATAAGTATATCGAAAATTATTATAGCCTTCACTTGCCGCGGGCACAATAAAAAATCCCATTAACAATACAAAAAGCGAAACAATTGTTGCTCCAATAATATAAGGACGCAGGAAACGCGTAAAAGAAATTCCCGAACTTAAAATTGCAATAATCTCTGTATTATTGGCTAGTTTTGAAGTAAACCAAATTACCGATAAAAACAAAAATATCGGGAAAAGTGAATTGATAAAATAGATTGTAAAATTGTAGTAATAGAATGCAATATCCGGAAATGGAATCTTGTTTTCCAACATTTTATTTACCTTCTCAGAAACGTCAATAACAATTCCGATTGGTGCAAACAAAAGCAGCATTACAGAGAAAGTTCCCAGATATCTTTTTAAAATGTATCTATCTATTATTGTTAACATATATATTTTGTTTATTTCGTTTCAGGTTTCAAGTTTCACGGCCTGCAGAGAACCTAAAACTTGAAACCTGAAACTTAAAACTTTTTAAAGTCTTTGACTCATATTTTTAACCATCATTTCTTTCCATGGTCTAAAATCTCCTGCTAAGATATGTTTTCTAGCTTCACGAACCAACCACATATAAAATCCAAGATTATGAATTGTTGCGATTTGTTTTCCTAAATATTCGTTTGCTGCAAACAAATGACGTAAATATGCTTTTGTATATTCTGTATCTACAAAAGTGTGCCCCATTTCATCAATTGGAGAAAAATCTGCTTCCCACTTTTTGTTTTTAATATTGATCGTTCCGTTTGCCGTAAACAACATTCCATTTCTGGCATTACGCGTTGGCATTACACAGTCGAACATATCAATTCCTAACGCAATATTTTCTAAAATATTTATCGGAGTTCCAACTCCCATTAAATAACGAGGTTTATCTTCTGGAAGAATTTCGCAGACAACTTCGGTCATAGCATACATTTCTTCCGCCGGTTCACCAACAGAAAGTCCGCCGATTGCATTTCCCTGCTGACCTGCATTAGCAATATATTCAGCCGACTGGCGACGTAAATCTTTATAAGTACTTCCTTGAACTATTGGAAAAAATGTTTGTTCATAGCCATATTTATAAGGCACTTTCTCCAAATGATTGATACAACGGTCCAGCCATCTGTGTGTCATATGCATAGATCTTTGTGCATATCTGTAATCGCAAGGATATGGCGTACACTCATCAAATGCCATAATAATATCAGCCCCAATGGTGCGCTGAATTTCCATTACATTTTCTGGTGTAAAAAAGTGGTAAGATCCATCAATATGCGATTTAAACTTCACCCCTTCTTCCTTAATTTTTCTGTTTGAAGAAAGAGAATACACTTGATAACCTCCAGAATCAGTTAAAATATTACGATCCCAATTCATAAACTTATGCAGTCCTCCAGCTTTTTCAAGAATTTCAGTCTGCGGACGCAAATACAAGTGGTATGTATTTCCAAGAATAATATCAGGATTTATATCGTCTTTTAGTTCACGCTGATGCACTCCTTTTACAGAAGCAACCGTTCCAACAGGCATAAAAATAGGAGTTTCTATAACTCCGTGATCTGTAGTAATACTTCCCGCTCTAGCTTTAGACTGCGGATCTTTTTGTAATAAATCAAACTTCATCTGTTTCTTTTTTCTCCCGACCTTTCGGGACGGCAAAGATAGTTTAATTTCAGAGAAAATTAATTACATAATTTGTCAATTAGAAAATTTGAGAATCACGTAAATAAATTGAAAACCTCAAGCCTTAAACTTCTCAATAATTTGGGCGTTTCCTTCGGCCGGGTCATCCGCTGTATCTTTTGCTCCATAAGGAATCGTTTTTAATCAAGACCTAAGTTTTGTCACAAAAGGATGCCGCTTCTACCCCTAACGCAAAGACCTGACATTTTTTCAAAAGATGCAGATTTTCAAAATAATTTAATGTAAAAATTACAACAATCGCATTACTAATGTGTAACAAAAACTAAAGCTTCATTTAGTAATTTTAAGTTTCTACAAAAAAGGAAATTACTATCAATTTTAAATTATAGAAATCATGATAAATTCAGAAGAAAGAGATCCAGCAGAACGTTTAGACCAAATTAGGGATGAGCAAATTGAAAGAAACTTGGAAAATTTAGATTATCCAGCAAATGAAGATATTTACAATCAAGAAAATAAATTAGAAGATATTGACCCTGAAGAAATCTCTGGCGAAAGAATCATCAATCAAGACAATCACGAATGGAAACAAAACAGTGATAAAATAGGAAATGATTTAGATGTTCCGGGTTCTGAATTAGATGACGAACAAGAAGATATAGGTTCAGAAGACGAAGAAAATAATTTTTACAGCGAAAGCGATACCAATTAAATTGCTTTACCTTTTGACTGCAGAATATTTTAGATTCTGTCAAAACTTAAAAATATCTGCAAACTTATTTTTTGCCGTAAATTACACAAATTAGCACAGATTTTTAATCAAGTTAATTCGTGAAATTTGTGGCAAATTTTTTATGCACAAACTATATTTGATACTTTTTTTCTAAAATCTATAAAAAAAGACTACAAAAATTTAACAATTGAAACAAACTAAAGCAGAAAATCATTTGTCTCCCCGCAAAATAACAATTACTTTTGCTACAGTTTAAAATTTTACATATAAATGAAGCCTAACACACAACAATTAAGCGATTTAACGATCCAAGTAAGAAGAGACATTCTTAGAATGGTACATGCTGTCAACTCAGGTCACCCAGGTGGTTCTTTAGGTTGTACTGAATTTTTGGTAACTCTTTACCAAAACATTATGGAGCGTAAAGAAGGTTTTGATATGAACGGAATTGGAGAAGACATCTTTTTCCTTTCAAACGGACATATCTCTCCAGTGTTTTACAGCGTTTTAGCTCGCAGCGGTTATTTTCCAATTTCAGAACTTGCTACTTTCAGATTATTAGATTCTCGTTTGCAAGGGCATCCAACAACTCACGAAGGTTTACCTGGAGTTCGTATTGCATCTGGTTCATTAGGACAAGGTTTATCTGTAGCTCTTGGAGCAGCGCAGGCTAAAAAATTAAACGGAGACAATCACTTAATTTATACTTTACACGGAGACGGAGAGTTGCAGGAAGGTCAAAACTGGGAAGCAATTATGTACGCATCTGCTAAAAAAGTAGACAACATAATCGCAACTGTAGACCTTAACGGAAAACAAATTGACGGAACTACTGACGAAGTTTTACCAATGGGAAGTCTTCGCGCTAAATTCGAAGCTTTTGACTGGGACGTTTTAGAAATTGCAGAAGGAAATAATATCGACGCAATCCTTGCAGGATTAAATGATGCAAAATCAAGAACAGGAAAAGGAAAACCTGTTTGTATTTTATTACATACAGAAATGGGTAATGGAGTTGACTTTATGATGCACACACACGCTTGGCATGGTAAAGCTCCAAACGATGAGCAATTGAAAAATGCTTTAGCTCAAAACTATTCTGCAGATCAAATCGATTATTAAAAAGCTTTAAGCTGCATGCAGTAAGCCATAAGCCTATTGCCTGAGCCTATTGCCCTAAGCAAAAAAAACAAAAATGAAAAAATACGAAAATACAGGAAGCAAAGATACTCGTTCAGGTTTTGGAGCGGGAATGACAGAACTAGGTCAAAAAAATGAAAATGTAGTAGCATTATGTGCTGATTTAATTGGATCATTAAAATTTGATGATTTTAAGAAAAACCACCCAGAACGTTTTTTCCAAATCGGAATTGCAGAAGCAAACATGATTGGAATTGCTGCAGGTTTAACTATTGGAGGAAAAATTCCTTTTACAGGAACTTTCGCTAACTTCTCTACAGGAAGAGTTTACGATCAAATTCGTCAATCTGTTGCTTATTCAGATAAAAATGTAAAAATTTGTGCTTCGCACGCTGGTTTAACTCTAGGAGAAGACGGAGCAACACACCAAATCTTAGAAGATATTGGTTTAATGAAAATGTTACCAGGGATGACTGTAATCAATACTTGCGATTACAATCAGACTAAAGCAGCTACAATTGCATTGGCAGATCACCATGGCCCAGCTTATTTACGTTTCGGACGTCCAGTTGTTCCTAACTTTACTCCTGTTGATGAGCCATTCGTAATTGGAAAAGCAATTTTATTAAACGAAGGTACTGACGTGACAATTGTTGCTACAGGACATTTAGTTTGGGAGGCGCTTATCGCTGCTGAAGCTCTTGAAGCAAAAGGAATTTCTGCTGAAGTAATCAACATCCACACGATCAAACCACTTGATGAAGAGGCAATTTTAAAATCAGTTGCAAAAACGAGATGTATTGTAACTGCAGAAGAGCACAATTACCTTGGAGGTCTTGGAGAAAGCGTTTCAGGAGTATTAGCTTTAAACAATCCAACTCCACAAGAATTTGTTGCCGTACAAGATAGTTTTGGCGAGTCTGGAACTCCAGAGCAGTTAATGAACAAATACAAACTAAACAATCAAGCAATTGTTGAAGCTGTAGAAAGAGTAATCAAAAGAAAATAATTTTAGATTTTCTTACTTATAAAAAAACCTCGAAATTTAGATTTCGAGGTTTTTTGTTTATTTGTACAACCTAATTAAAACTTCAAACTAAATCAACAAATAATATTTACAAAAAAACCTCGAAATCTAAATTTCGAGGTTTTTTAATATCTTAATCTTCAATTCTTATTTAGCAGAATGATGATCTTTATCAACATGTATTCTTAATCTGCCAGGCGAAGTGTAATCTGGCTCACCTGTTGCCGAGAAAGCTGGGATTCCCCATAATTCACTTTCATCTACATTTGGCGTAGCAGGATTATCAGGAATAGGATCATAAGGATAATACAAACTAATTCCAGTTACTGGTGCACCAGCTGGTTTTGTAATTTCGAATCTAGTTGTGTAACCATCTCCATCATCATCAAAATCGTAAAAATCAGGAATTCCATCTCCATCTGTATCATCAATCAGCTCTTTTGGAAGATTAGGAAACCTAACCGTATCTCTTTGATCATATAAATAACCATCACCATTAATATCTTCTAAATACGTTGGAACGCCATCTCCTAAAACCACTTTAGCTCCACCTGAAACAATATACTCACTGTCAGTTCGACTCAATGCGAACAATTTAAAAGTAAAAACTAAAGGAGAATAAGACGGGATACCTGACGGAGAACTAGCATAATAAGCCAATCCTGAAGGCAAAAACATAGCTCCTACACCATAATTATCATAAGTTATAGCACCATCCGAGCCTGGAGTGTTTGGTGTACCCACATTAAACTTAGGCATAATCTCTCCCCATCCATCTATCACACCACCGTTTACTGCATAGACATCCAAATCAAAATTACGTGCTAAACCATAAGAGCTGTCAAATTGGGTGCCATTTAAAAGAGTTCCTCTGTAAGAAACAGTAACACTATCAAAATTGCAAGGCGATTCGCCAGTACCCTTCCTCACTGTTAAGTAATAAACTCTATAAGTAACATCACGATTGTAAACATCTCTATGTTCTAAAGGATAAACTGTCTGATCCCAAATAGAAGTTTGTGTTGTTGGATCTGTAATTTTCTCAAACGTGATGTCAAAATTTACAGAGACCTCCTTAATATAATTGTTTTTTAAATATTTTACAATCGAATCATTATCCGCTTTGTATTGTTCAGCATAATCTCTTACAGGAGTAACTACCACATCATCATCATCATCTTTTTTATTACAAGAAACGATGGCAATACCAGCTAGTAATAAAACAAAATAATATTTAAATTTATTCATTATTATGATTTTTTTAGGTGCGCAAGATACAATATTGATTTATTTTTGTAAAGAATTTAACTTGGATTTTAGAAAAATTATGAGAATAGATAAATACTTGTGGTGCGTGCGATATTACAAGACTAGAAACATGGTTACTGAAGCTTGTAAAAAGAATCATATCACTGTAAATGGGCAGGTTGCAAAACCTTCAAAAGAAGTTTTTCCTACAGACCGAATTACTTTTAGAAAGGATCAAATTACACAAATTATAACTGTTCTAGACATACCAGAAAGTCGTGTCGGAGCAAAATTGGTTGATATTTACCGCAAAAACGAAACACCTCCCGAAGCTTACGCACATTTAGAGTTACTAAAACTTTCTAAAGAACATTACAGAAAGAGCGGCACAGGACGTCCAACTAAAAAAGACCGAAGAGATATTGACGAGTACGGAAATGAAATATTTGACGAAGAAGAAGAAACGGAATAAATTTTAAACTTTGAAAAATCCAAAAAACTAAATACCAAATTCCAATTTAGAATTCTTTTCAAAAAAATTTGAAATTTTGATTTTCTAAATTGGAATTTAAATTAATTATATTAGCAAAAAAAAATACATTATGAGCAGTAACATTATCTTAACCAACCAAGAAGTCGAGCATAAAATAAAACGTATCGCTTATCAAATCTACGAAACATTTGTAAACGAAGAAGAAGTTGTTATTGCTGGAATCGCTTCTAATGGATATGTTTTTGCCGAAAAAATTGCCACAGCATTAAGCAGTATTTCTACATTAAAGGTTTCTATCTGCGAAGTTAAAGTGAACAAACAAAATCCGCAGGAAGCCATTCAAACTTCTTTAAGTCCTGATGAGTATAAAAATAAAGGATTAGTTCTTGTTGATGATGTTCTAAATTCAGGAACAACATTAATTTATGCTGTCCGTCATTTCTTAGACGTGCCGCTTAAAAAATTCAAGACAGCTGTACTTGTAGACAGAAACCATAAAAAATACCCTGTAAAGGCAGACTTTAAGGGCATTTCACTTTCAACTTCATTATTAGAGCACGTTCAAGTTGTTTTCGACTCAGAAAACGGCGACTATGCTTCTTTAAGCTAGAATATCTAAAATATCCTGAACCGTTTCTTCGACAGACTTATCATCTACCGAAACTTTATGCTGCGCATGGTTGTAGTAAAAACTTCTGTCGAATAAATGTTTCGCGATGAATTCTTTCATCTCTTCTTCATTCATATTCGCTATTAAAGGGCGTTTGCTCTTATTATAGACTAATCTATTATACAAAGTGTCTATTGATGCTTTCAAATATATAGAAACTACATCATCTCCTTTTAACAATTCATGATTATTAGCATAACACGGAGTTCCTCCTCCTAAACCGATAATGTTATTTTCGGCAGATTGCAGTAATTCGACAAAAATTTGGTGCTCTAATTTTCGGAAATAGATCTCTCCGTGCTTCTCAAAAATCTCATTTATTGACATTTTTGCTCTCTCCTCGATAATTTTATCCAAATCTAAGAACGGAATATTCGTGATTTTTGACAAATTTTGGGCGATTGTCGACTTTCCGCAACCCATATAACCTAACAATACAATTTTCTTCATACTAATAAAACCTTATAAACTAAGCAATTGGAAATTTTTCCAAAAAAAAGACAAATTTATAATAAATTTGCTTGGAAACTTCAAAATAAACTCCTTATATTTGCACCCGCATTCAAGAAATTAAATGACTCGATAGCTCAGTCGGTAGAGCACATCACTTTTAATGATGGGGTCCTGGGTTCGAGCCCCAGTCGGGTCACAGATTTTGTGATTAACACATTAAATTTCTTGAAAGCAATGACTCGATAGCTCAGTCGGTAGAGCACATCACTTTTAATGATGGGGTCCTGGGTTCGAGCCCCAGTCGGGTCACAAAAGGTCGAGTAATTTATTTTACTTGACCTTTTTTATTTTAGGCCACGTGGAGAAACGGTAGACTTGCCATCTTGAGGGGGTGGTGCTCGTAAGGGCGTGTGGGTTCAAATCCCACCGTGGTCACTAGAAAAAAAATAGAAACCTATTTAATTGTAGAATAGGCTTTTATAAATTATTCTTAAAAACATTCAAAAAAAAGGTGCGAATAGCTAAATAAAGTACTTATATTTGCACCCTCATTGAAGAAATGAAGACTCGATAGCTCAGTCGGTAGAGCACATCACTTTTAATGATGGGGTCCTGGGTTCGAGCCCCAGTCGGGTCACAAAAGGTCAAGTATTAATTTACTTGGCCTTTTTTATTTTAGAATTATTCTTATTAGAATTTATATCTACATAATCAATGATAAAATAAACTACATTAGCTTAATTGCATTAATTAAGCATCTATGAAAAACAAAGCAATACTAATTTCTACATTTTGCCTTCTTTTTTTCTACTGCCAAGAAAAGACAAAAAGCCACAAAAAAAAAGTAATAAATATTATTACTGATAAAAGCAATTCTCAACCAGACAAGGAAAGGGCTATCCAAGAAAGAGATACAATAACTATTGAATATCTTAACAAATACAATCCATATGATTACGAAACCAAACTAAGCAATGGATACAGTATAGAATTTAAATATTTTCAGAAAGATAAAAACAGCCCCACTGAAATGTGTTTAAATTTAAAAAAAGGAGACAAAACTATCGACACATTAAACATTATGGGATATGGAGCGCCTCATAAAAATCTAGGATACATTGGCGCAGACTACAATAAATATTTCGCTTTTGTAAATTCATTTGGAAGCGGAAATCCACATGACTTTAAACTAATCGAAAAACAAAGTGGCAAAATAATAAAATCAGGATTTATTGTAGACAGTTTTAAAAACCCAGAGCTTCTTTTATACGCAAAAGGCTACGATTCTTTGATGCTATATGATCTAGAAAAGAAGAAAGACAATTTAATAGAGAATCTAAATCAATCAAAAGTAATTGACTGCATGGTTAGCGAACTAAATCAAGTTGTAAAAATAAAAAAAGCCACTCAAAAATATGTTTTTATAGAAATTGAAAATCATGAAAACAAAGTAGTCAGTAAAAAATACTATCGCTAAACAACCTTTAATACCCGAAATCTCAAAGTACATTTTTTTCTAACCAATATTTAAAAAAGAAATTTTCTCACAACATAAAAACTTTCTTATTTTCGTTGGAAATAATTAATCACTAATCCCAAATTAGTTTTATGAAAAACCTACTATTAGCATCATTTATGATGATTACATGCTCCATCTGGGCACAATCTGCAACTGGTTATTTTGACAAAGCCATGAAAAAAGCAGAAGCTGGAAACACAAAAGGTGCAATCGCCGATTACACGAAAGCCATCAGTATGAATTCGAAATTTGTAGAAGCTTATCAGAATCGCGGTGTTGCTAAGTTCAAACTAAACGATCTTAAAGGTGCGCAGGCAGATTTTAGCAAAACAATTGATCTAGACAGCATGAATTCAGATGCATTTACAGGCCGAGCTAACGTAAATTACAAATTGCAAAACTACCAAGGAGCAATAGAGGACTGTACATCTTCTCTAGGTCTAAATCCAAAAGATTATATTGCCTACAACTTAAGAGCTTTGGCTTATTATAAAGTTGGCGATAGTAAAAATGCTTGTAAAGATTTTACAAAAGCAATTGAATTAGGAAGCCAAAGTGCCATAAAAAACAAAGCTGCTTTCTGTAAATAATAAAATCAAACAAAAACAGTCTGCACATTATCTGTCAGACTGTTTTTACTTTTTGTCAAAGTAATACATTTCTTAAGAAAATAACAGCATATATTATACAAAAAATATATTTTTAATACCTAAACCTCTAATCTTCTATCTTTTTAATGTAGTTTTAAGGTTGCATATGAGATTTTGTTTTACATTTGTTGACCTAATCGCGAAAAATGATAAACAACATTAAAACTGTTTTCAGTATTAAAGATCTTGAGAACTTATCTGGAATAAAAGCGCATACCATACGCATCTGGGAAAAGAGATACAACATCCTTGAACCAATGCGAACCGATACTAATATTAGATTTTACAACCTTCATAATCTGCAGAAACTTTTAAACATCACCTTATTACACGAATACGGTTATAAAATTTCAAAAATTGCAACTTATCCAGAAGAGAAAATCCCACAGTTGGTGCGTGAAATAATTTCAAAGAAAAACTCTCAAAACTACGCCATTACTTCTTTCAAAATGGCAATGATGAACTTTGACCAAGAATTATTCTTTAATACTTTCGATTGGCTTATTTCTGAAAAGACTTTTAAAGAAGTTTTTAAAGAACATTTTTTACCTCTTTTAAAAGAGCTTGGATTGTTATGGCAGTCCGAAACCATTACGCCTGCCAACGAACACTTCATGAGTCATTTGATTAAGCAGAAAATATTAATTTACACAGAAGCACTTCAGATAAGAAAACCAACCAAAACGGATAGAATATTTGTCTTATCGCTTCCGCTGAATGAAATTCACCAAATCGGATTATTATATCTGCAATATGAAATTCTCGACAAAGGCTACAAGACCATTTATTTAGGAGAAAGTATGCCAATTGAAAACCTACAGGATTTAACCCGACATTTTGAAAACATTACATTTGTTTCTTTCATGACCGTTCAGCCTGACAGAAATGTAATTAATCAGTATGTTAAGACCATGGGACAGAAATTGCTGCAAAAAAACAACGAAATCTGGCTTATGGGAAAAATGGTTGAACATATCGATCAGAAAGTTTTAACAGATCGAATTCGAATTTTTGATTCGATGGAAGAAACTATTAACATGATCTAATTTTATTTTGTTTAAGTTTTTCTTATATTTGTTAAACAAATGAGAAAAACAATAGCAATAATAGGATCTGGCTTCTCCTCCCTAGCCGCCGCTTGTTACCTTGCACAGCAAGGAAACGATGTAACTATTTATGAAAAAAACGCAACAATTGGAGGTCGTGCCAGACAGTTTCAAAAAGAAGGTTTTACATTTGACATGGGACCAAGCTGGTACTGGATGCCTGATGTATTTGAACGTTTTTTTCAAGACTTCAGTAAAAAACCATCTGATTACTACGAACTTGTAAAACTTAATCCTGCTTATCGGGTTTATTTTGGAATAAATGATTTTATCAGCATTTATGACAATTTAGAAGACATCAAAGCTTCATTTGAAGAAATTGAAAAAGGAAGTGCTCAAGAACTTCAAAAATTTATCGACAAGGCTAAAAGTAATTATGACATTGCCATAAAAGACTTAGTATATCGTCCCGGCGTTTCTCCGTTAGAACTAATTACAAAGGAAACGGCTTTAAAACTCAATCAGTTTTTGGGTAATGTAAGCGCTGATATTCGCAAGAAATTCAAAAACGAAAGACTCGTCCAAATATTGGAGTTTCCTGTTTTATTTCTTGGTGCAAAACCAAGCAAAACGCCGTCATTTTACAATTTCATGAATTATGCCGATTTCGGATTGGGAACCTGGCACCCGAAAACTGGAATGTTTGATGTTATACGCGGTATCGAAAAGTTAGCTTTAGAACTTGGCGTTACTATTAAAACCAATTCTTCAATCGAAAAAATAATCGTCGAAAATAAAACAGCGACAGCGATTATTATAAATGGAGAAAAAATAGAAACTGATATTATTTTAAGCGGCGCCGATTATCAGCATACCGAAACTTTATTAGAAAAAGAACATCGCGCTTATTCTGAAAAATATTGGGAAAGCAGAATTTTTGCTCCTTCCTCTCTCCTATTTTTTATTGGGTTCAATAAAAAAATAGAAAATATTTCACATCACGCATTATTTTTTGATACCGATTTTAATCAGCATGCTGTTGATATTTACGATCATCCGAAATGGCCGGATTCTCCTTTATTCTATGCCAATTTCCCATCCAAAACTGATCTTACAGCTGCACCAGACGGAATGGAAAGTGGTTTTTTCCTAATTCCGCTTGCGCCCGGAATTGAAGATAACGAGAAACTCCGAGAAGAGTATTTCGAAAAGATAATCACTCGTTTTGAGCAGATTACGCAACAACAAATCAGAAATAATATTATCTTTAAGATGTCATTCTGTAAAAATGACTTTGTAGCAGACTATAATGCCTACAAAGGAAATGCCTACGGAATGGCAAATACATTATTGCAAACTGCATTTTTAAGGCCCAAATTAAAAAGCAAGAAAGTCAGGAATTTATACTTTACAGGACAGTTAACCGTTCCTGGACCCGGTGTTCCTCCTGCCTTAATTTCAGGAAAACTAGCAGCTGAATTAATTCAAAAATCTCTAAGATCTTAAAAAAATGAAATCACTATTCGACGCCGTTTCTTTCAAGTGCAGTAAGCTGGTTACAAAAAACTACAGCTCCTCATTTTCAATTGCCGTGAAAATGCTTTCACCAAGCATTCGCGACGCTATTTACAGCATTTACGGATTTGTTCGTTTTGCTGACGAAATTGTAGATTCATTTCACGATTACGAAAAAGAATATCTTATTGACGATTTCGAAAAGGAATATTACAAAGCAATGGAATTAGGAATCAGCCTGAATCCAATTCTAAATTCTTTTCAGCACACCGTTAAAGAGTACAATATTACAGACGATTTAGTTCAGGCGTTTTTAAAAAGCATGAAACTAGATCTTATAAAATCAACCTATAATACACAAGCAGAATACGCAGATTACATTTATGGTTCTGCCGATGTTGTGGGCTTAATGTGCTTAAAGGTTTTTGTCTCTGGAAAAGAACATAAATACGAGCAGTTAAAAGACGAAGCCATGCGTTTAGGATCGGCATTTCAGAAAGTAAATTTCTTAAGAGATTTAAAAGATGACAATACACTTTTAAACCGAACCTATTTCCCAGGTGTTAATCTTAACAATTTCAACGACGATTCAAAAGAGCAGATTATAAAAGAAATTGAAGAAGATTTCCGTATTGCATATCAAGGAATTGTAAAACTGCCAATTGAAGCAAAATTCGGCGTTTATACAGCATATGTGTATTACAGAAAACTGCTCAAAAAACTAAAAAACACTCCTTCTCATGAAATTGGCAGCGCAAGAATCCGCGTTTCCAACTATACAAAGGCAGGACTTTTGGCGCAGTCATTTGTAACCTACAAGCTCAAACTGGTATAAATTTGTGCAGTTTGTCATTTCCAAAAAAGATGGCCACCAAAGATTGCAGCGTTACTTGCAGAGATTTCTCCTTCGTCGAAATGATAAAAATGAGATAGAAACAAAACAAAAAATATTCTTTAGAGTCAATCTTTTGTAATTTAAAGCTAAACTCAGAAGATTTTAAATCATAATTTTAATTACAACATTTACAAAATGATTTCTTTTTTAATCTTTTTAGGCGTTTTTCTGTTTATGGAATGTGTGACCTGGCTTACGCACAAATACGTTATGCACGGTTTTATGTGGTATTTTCACGAAGATCATCACCAGCCGAAATACGAACATACTTTTGAGCGAAACGACATTTTCTTTGTCATTTTTGCAATTCCGAGTATTCTTCTATTTTACTTTGGTGTGCAAGGCGGCTTTAACTATTTATTTTTTATTGCCTGCGGCGTTACACTTTACGGAATTTGTTATTTTTTAATTCACGATGTCTTGATACATCAACGTTTTAAATGGTTCAAAAATACCAAAAACAAATACCTCATCGGACTGAGAAAAGCTCATAAAATACACCATAAACACCTTAATAAAGAAAAAGGGGAATGTTTCGGAATGTTGTTTGTACCATTAAAATATTATAAAATGTAATTATTATTTGGGCGTTCCCGCTGAAAAAGCGGGCGGGTCTTTCGTTCCAGCTTTTTTATGTCCGGCTAAAAAGCCATTCATAAAAAGAGCTCCACTGCAACCTCTAACGCTCAAGTAATAGAAGAAACATTTGTAAACAATTGATTTATAAGAAATGAAATTATACAAAGTAGCAACCGTACAATATGTAAATGCCAGCGTCGAAGACTGCTGGGATTTCTTCTCCAGTCCCAAAAACCTCCAGACCATTACTTTGGACAACATGAATTTTCAAATTAAGGATTTCGACGACAAACGGATGTACGACGGTCAAATTATCACTTACACTTTAAGACCGCTTTTAGGAATCAAAATTTCTTGGGTTACCGAAATTACTGCTTGTAAGGAAAATGAGTATTTTATAGATGTGCAGCGTTTTGGTCCTTATAAATTATGGCATCATAAACATTTTTTTGAGCGAACACCAGACGGCGGAACAAAAATGACAGATATTGTTCATTATGCCTTGCCTCTCGGAATCTTAGGACGTTTAATGAATTTACTAGTTGTAAAAAATAAATTAAAAACAATTTTCGATTTCCGTTACAACAAAATCGAAGAATTGTTTAATTCAAAACCACAGGCAAAGATTATACAAATACACGCAGAGCAAAAAAGTATTTAAAGATTTTATTTTAAACATAGAAACATATTTAAAGTTTAAATTATAAAACTATATATTTAAAAATAAACGATTTGCTATTAACTCCTTGCGAGAATTTTAGAATACAGCCACAGATTTAATCCTTTTAATCTGTGGCAAAAAAACAAAACGGAACTCAACAAATGACAAAACAAAAAGTCTCCTTTTTCTGGTTCAGACGGGATTTACGTTTAGAGGACAACCACGGACTATTCCACGCTTTACAATCTGAATTCCCAATAATTCCTTTATTTATTTTTGATGATGATATTTTGGATAATCTTCCAAAAAACGACGCGAGAGTTTCTTTTATTTATGAATCACTTGAAAAAATAAATTCAGAATTAACCGCTTTTCAATCTTCAATTTTAATCAAAAAAGGAAAAACAAAAGAAGTATGGAAATCGCTTTTAGAAGAATTCGATATTCAAAACGTATTTTTCAATAAAGATTACGAACCTTTTGCTATCAAACGCGATACAGCCATTTGCACTGTATTGAAAGAGAATGACGTCGCATGCCTTTCATTTAAAGACCACGTTATTTTTGAAGAAAAAGAAATCACAAAAGCCGACGGACTTCCGTATACGGTTTACACTCCTTACAAAAATAAATGGCTTGAGAAATATCATATTTTAGGATCGTCTCCAGAATATGATTCAACTCCATTTCAATCCAATTTTGCTAAAAATCAATTTCCTTTTCCCGATTTATCAGCAATAGGTTTTGAAAAAAGCGCGATAAAAGTACAGCCGCACAACTTAACACAAATTGGCAGTTATAAAGAGACTAGAGATTTCCCTGCTTTAGACAGCACCTCCTATCTTTCTCCACACCTAAGATTTGGAACGGTAAGCATTCGGAAATTGGTAAACTGGGCAAATCGAAAGAATCAGACTTTTCTAAGTGAATTGATTTGGAGAGAATTTTTTATTGAAATTCTTTTCAGCTTTCCGAATTGTGTCAATCATAATTTCAAACCTGCCTACGATGGAATTCAATGGCGTAATAATGAAGAAGATTTTAAAAGATGGTGTTCTGGAACTACCGGTTACCCAATGGTCGACGCGGGAATGCGCCAGCTTAACGAAACGGGTTACATGCACAATCGCGTTCGCATGGTTGTAGCGAGTTTTTTATGCAAACACCTATTAATCAACTGGCAGTGGGGAGAAGCTTATTTCGCCGAAAAACTTTTAGATTTCGAACTGGCCTCGAACGTTGGAAACTGGCAGTGGGCCGCGGGAACAGGTTGTGATGCCGCACCTTACTTCAGGGTTTTTAATCCCGAAATCCAACAAAAGAAATTTGACGAAAAAGGCGAATACATCCGCAAATGGATTCCTGAATTTGATTTTGGTTATAATGAACCAATGGTCGATCATGCTTTTGCGAGAGATCGCGCTATTGCGACTTATAAGGCTGGAATAATTAAATAAATTCCAAGCTTTTTAAATTCAGAATTTCAATTGTTTATAATCTTGTGATCCTTCCTCCGTCAAGATGACAAACAAGACAAAAAAACCTTTGTCAAAGTTTAAAACTTTGATAAAGGTTTTTTTTAAATTGGAATTTGGAATTTAAAAATTTGGAATTTTCCAATCTAGTACTTCAAATAATTATCAACCACAATCTTCGCCTTCAAATCAAACATTAAATTATACAAACCAAAGAAAGTACGGTTCATATAAATAAAGTGCTTAGAACCGCGGTTTCCATTCATTTTTCTAAGATTTGTATCTTCAGAGAAACGTTTTCCTAATTCGGCGATTGCATTAAAAAAAGTTTCGTCGGCAAAATCGAAGGTTTCATTTTGAAAAGGCTTGGTAAAAAGCGATAACAAATCAAAAAACATATTTGAAAAATATTCGATCTCCTCTTTAGAATCATCGGATCTAAGAACTTCTAACTCAAATAATTTTTTATTAAAAATTTCCAAATCATTTAAAACTGCTTTATTAATCAATTCAAAATATGGTGAGTAAAACTCCTCGGGAATTTGTTTCATACAGCCAAAATCTAAAGCAATTAGCTGATTTTGATCATTTACTAAAAAATTACCTGGATGCGGATCTGCGTGAACTTTTCGTAAAACGTGAACTTGGTACATGTAAAAGTCCCAAAGCGCCTGCCCTATTTTGTCGCCAACTTCCTGATCTGTATTTTTAGCCGTAAATTCAGAAAGATGAATTCCTGTCATCCAATCCATTGTGATAATTTTCTCTGATGAAAACTCTGGATAGTAATTCGGAAAAATGATGTTTTCGATTTTATTACATGCATCAACAACTTCCTGACTTTGTTTCAATTCTAATAAATAATTGGTTTCTTCAATAAGTTTATCTTCAACTTCCTTGAAATATTTATCAGAGTCTTTTCCTTGCAGATTAAACATTCTAATTGCAATAGGTTTTACCAAAGCTAAATCTGATGAAATACTGTCGGCAACTCCAGGATATTGAATTTTAACTGCCAGTTTCTTTTCATTTTTCTTAGCCAAATGCACTTGGCCAATACTTGCCGCGTTTACAGAATTTGGATTGAATTCGTCGAAGATTTCATAAGGTGTTTTACCAAAATTATTCTTGAACGTTTTTAAAACCAAAGGTGCAGAAAGCGGCGGTACTGAAAATTGAGACAATGAGAATTTCTCCACATAAGCCTGAGGCAGAAAATTCTTGTCCATACTTAACATTTGCGCGACTTTAAGCGCGCTTCCTTTTAAGCTTTTAAGGCCGTCGTAAATATCTTCGGCGTTATTTTCGTTTAGTTTATCTCGGGTTAAATCTGGGTTGACTATTTTTTCAGCATAATGCTTTACATAGTTTACCCCAATTTTGGCTCCAGTTTGAACCAGCTTTCCAGCTCTTTCTATTTTTGAAGTTGGAATATAATCGATTGTTTTCATTATCTGCTGTGTATTTTTTCTTTAAATAGAAATTTTCCAAAATCTATTAAATGATTCATTGGGGCAACATTCATTAATTCAAATGATGCATTAACTGATTTTTCGATAAAAATGTCTGTTTTTTCAAAAGCAGCAGATTCATCTTCCATCCAAAATTTAATCGTCAGCATTAATTGCAGCCAAGCCGATTCCTGAATAGCTTTTTCTTGAAATTTTTGAAATTTTTCTTGTTCTAATCTATAATCATCCGTTAGAATTTCCGAAACATAATTTTTAAAATTTTCTCTAAGAGCAGTCAGCTGTACTAAATTTTTAAGCGGATTTCTATCAATTTTAAGCGTCTGTAAAACGTAACTTCGATTTGCGGTTAAAATTTCGAAAAATGTAAAGTAGAAACTCAGCATTTTGTTCTTCATATCATACTGCTGATACTCTTCATTTTTATGAAGCAGATTAACCGTATTTTCAAAAAACATCCTGAAAATTTCTTTTTCTAAACCTTCTAATGTTCCAAAAAAGGAATAAAACTCAGCTTCGGTAAAATCATTTTCTTTCGCAAAATGATAAACGGATTTTGGTTTTTGACCTTTTTCCAAAACCTCATCCATATATTTTGAAACGATATCATCTTTGGTTATTCTCTGTTTATTAGTCTCCATTTTATTAAAATTTAGAATTTGCCATAAAGGTAAACATTGTTTAAGTACCTTTACTAATCCTTAAACAATATACACTGTTAAATATATTATAAACTATTATGGCTCAAAATGTTCTCTTAACCGGCGGAAGCGGATTCATTGGAAAACACTTAACAGATATGCTTCTGGAAGCTGGATATTCCGTGTCAATTTTGAGTCGGTCTGAAAGAGAAAGCTCCGAAGCAATTACCTATTATAAATGGGATTTAAATAAAAATTATATTGACGAAAATGCTGTTCTTAATGCAGATTATATTATTCATCTTGCTGGCGAAGGAATTGTTGAAAAACGATGGACAGCAAAAAGAAAAAAAGATATTCTAGATAGCCGTATCAAACCAATTGATCTCATTTTTTCGGTCTTAGAAAAAAACAATAAAAAACTGAATGCTTTTGTTTCTGCTTCGGCAGTTGGAATTTACGGCGCTGTGACCAGTCATAAAATATGTACTGAAAATACGCCGCCGGCAAATGACTTTTTAGGCACTACGTGTCAAAAATGGGAAAGCGCTGTGGACAAAATTGGTTCATTGGGAATTAGAACTGTAAAAATACGAACTGGAATAGTTTTAGGAAAAGACGAAGGTTTTCTAAAAAAAATGATTCCGACTTTTAAATCTGGATTTGGTGCAGTTCTTGGATCTGGAAAACAATATCTCCCATGGATTCATATTGATGATTTATGCAGGATTTATTTAAAAAGCATCGAAGATGAAAAGCTGGAAGGTCCATATAATGCCTGTATAACAGATAACACGACAAACTCAAGATTTTCTAAAACGCTTGCCAATTTGTTTGGTTATTCTATTTGGCTTCCTAAAGTTCCGCCTTTTTTACTTAAACTTTTCTTGGGCGAAATGAGCCAAGCGGTACTAACTGGGCAGCGCGTTTCTTCGGAAAAAATTCAGCAGACTGGTTTTGAATTTCGGTTTACAGATTTAGAAAAGACACTCATAAATTGTATCAAATAATATTATTTCAAAGTTGCATACATGATTTCGTCACTGCGAACAACACCGGTCAATCCTGTATTGGCAGTTTTAGCAATTTTAGAAGCAACCGAACTCGGAATTTGAATATTGAAATCTGAAACAGATATTGGAAAATCTGAAATTACCTGAATCCCGTCTGCAACTTTTTTAATCATAGCATTTACCACAATTTCTTTATATTTTCCTCTTAAATACAGTTTTCCTTTTATTTGGTATTGCTTTTCGATGTCGGTAATATCTTTTAAATCAAATTTCTCAATTTTGCCTTTAAATACAGCTTTAGGATAACGTCGGCTTTCCATATAATTTTCGTTAAAATGATCTTGCATCATATCCAGCTTAAAACGAAAATCTTTGATCATTACAGTACAAATAAAAGTACTTGTTTTAGGTTCCAGCAAAATTGCAACTTGTCTATTAACTGCTTTTATTTCCTCGAAAAAAGGAACAGAGGCTTCAAAATTTACCGTACCTGTACTGGTAAAAAATTTGTCTTGAGCGAGAACAGAAAAGGCAGTAAAAAATAAAAATAATAAGGTAGTTGTTTTCATAATCGTCTACGTTTAAACAATTATGTCATTCAATAATTGCGGTTAATAGAAAGTGAAAAAAAATCTGATTAACTAGAAAAATCGAACGGCAGTTATTCAGTGAAAAAAAAATTTCGTAACCAAATGATCACATTTAAAGTTACGAAATTTCGATAAGCAAAGTTCTAGAACTAATGCTAAATATTTGTGAATGTTTTTAAAAGTAAAATGTCCTCATGGGATGCAAAATGTCCTGAAAACTACATTTTTACTTCCGTACAGATTTCAATCAAAAATCCATTTAAGTCTCTTACATACGCCACAACTTGCCCCCAAGGTTTCTCTACAGGTTCTGCAACCATTAAAGCTCCAAAAGAAGTTGCTTTTTGTAAAACTTCTGGAACATTTTCGACAATAAAACCTATTTCTATTGCAAAAGGCTTATCTTCTAAACTGCTTTCTATAAAACCTTCTTTTAGATTTTGCGATGCCAGCTTTTTTGACGCAAACGAAAGTGTTGTTTCGCCAGTAATTAATTCGCCGTAATCGTTATCAGTACTTATAAATTTCCTTGAGAATCCAAATGCATTTTCATAAAATGCCAATGCCTCTTCGACATCTTCAACGTACAAAATTGTATATCCAAACTTTATCATGTTTTCTTTATTTAATGTATTATATAAATATAAGAAAAATTAGCTGATTTCTAGAAGGACATTGTATTTTTCTAAACTGGCTAAATCTTCGATAGAGTTTATATTGGTAAGTTTTTCATGCTCTTCGACTTCTCTTCTAACTTCGATATGTTTAATCGCTTTTCTAAAACGGCGGACTTCTTGCAGATTTGACAAAATTAACCCGGGAACCTGAACACTTTTTCCTTCTTTATCTTTGGCAACCATTGTAAAATAAGAGGAGTTACAATGTTTTACAACTCCTGTCTGAATATTTTCTGCTTCTACACGAATCCCAACAATCATCGAACTTCTTCCCACATAATTTACAGAAGCTTTCATGGTTACTAATTCTCCAACTTCAATCGGTTTTAGAAAGTTTACCGTATCGACAGAAGCCGTTACGCAATAATTACCGCTGAATTTTGATGCCGAAGCAAAAGCAATTTGATCTAATAATTGTAAAATATATCCTCCGTGAATTTTACCGCTGAAATTGGTATGCGATGGCAGCATTAATTCTGATATGCTGATTTTGGAGGAAGAAACTGGTTTAAAATCTGTAGTCATGTTTTTGTTTTTTGGAAATTGTGTTATTATCTTTTTAAACACATAGAGTCGTAGTTTTTTTTATAGTTAGAAAAGGCGTTTCGTTTTTTTAGCCTTTCTGATACAAAAACAAAGCTTATATCTCTATTTGTTTAATTATTTCTCTTAATTCAACAATTCATTTTCATCTGAATTTAATGCTCTTGCAATTATATTCTCCGGAAGGGATTTCTTGGCTTTTGCTCCCATTTTTTTTAATCTTTCTACGCTTGTAATCAAGTTTCCTTTTCCATCGACTAATTTGTTCATTGCGCTTTCGTATTCTGTTTTGGTGTCTTTTATTTTATTTCCAATTCGGACTAAATCAGAAACAAAACCTTCAAATTTATCGTATAATGCGCCGGCTTGTCTCGCAATCTCAAAAGCATTTTCCTGCTGTTTTTGATTGCTCCACATGCTGTCTATTGTTCTTAAAGTAGCGAGCAGTGTACTTGGCGTAACAATTACAATATTTCGATCGAATGCTTTGGTATATAAAGCCGGATCTTCGTTTAAAGCAATCGCAAAAGCGGGTTCCATCGGAATAAATAACAGCACAAAGTCTGGACTTTCTATTTGATATAAATCGTGATAATTTTTACTGCCAAGCTGTTCGACGTGTCTTCTAATAGAATTGACATGCTCTTTTAGATACTCTATTTTTAAAAGCTCCGATTCTTCGTTAATCCATTTTTCATAAGCCGCCAGTGAAACTTTAGAATCGACAATCATTTTTTTACCGTCAGGAAGATTGATTACAACATCTGGAAAAACACGATTTCCTTCACTGTTCGTAAAACTCTGCTGTACTTCATATTCTCGTCCTTTTTCTAATCCCGATTTTTCTAAAACGCGTTCTAAAACCAATTCGCCCCAATTTCCCTGCATTTTACTGTCGCCTTTTAGTGCTTTGGTCAGATTTAAAGTTTCTTTACTCATTTGAGCATTCATTTCACTTAAACCTAAAATTTGCTGGCGGAGTGCGGCGTGGTAATCGATACTTTCTTTATGGGTCTGGTCTACTTTTTGCTCAAAAACATGAATTTTATCCTGAAGCGGCAAAAGAATATTTTTCATGTTCTCGCTGTTCTGTTCGGTAAATTTAGCCGATTTTTCTTCGAGGATTTTATTGGCTAAGTTTTCAAATTCTTTGGTGAATTTTTCCTGAAGTTCGTTGATCTCATTTTTTTGTTCTTTATGACGTTCCCATAAATTTTCGAAATCGACTTCTTTTTTAGAAAGCTGAATGGCCAGACTGTCTTTCTCTGTACGAATGTTTTCTTTCTCAAAATTGAGCAGCTGTATTTGCTTTTGAAAATAATTTTTTTCGTTGTCAAATTGCTCTTTCTGCATTTGCATCTGACTGTTTAGAGCATTCAATCTCTCTTCAGCAATTGCTTTTTCAGACTGAAATTTTGATCCAGAAAGCATTTTACCTAAGTATATTCCAACAAAAAGCGCTACAACAAAACCCAATAAAAATGGTAGATAATCAGACATAACTAAGTTTATTTTACGTAAAAGTACGCAATAATACGTAGTACTTAGTTTTTAAAATAGAAATTTCACGAATTCATTATCAATTCAAACTAAACCAACATTTTAATTTAAAAAAAATAAATGTTCAACGCAACCTTTTTTTAAAAGTGTTATCTACAAAATATAAACCTATTAAAATAAATTATGAAAAAATTAATGTTGAGCTTATTTATAGCTTTTGGAATTACTGCATGCTCCCTTAACGATGACACCAAATACGTTGAGTGCGGGGTTAATGCACTTGTAGAATTTACTGGATTTCCTTTTTTATGTAATTACAGTATAAAAACTCCACAAACCTCTCCGGCTGTTGCAGTAGTAGCATCTCAGGAAAAAATGAATGATTTATTTACTAAGCATGAAAATAGCTGCCCAGTTGCCAGCGACCCTAATATAGACTTTACAAAACAATTTTTAGTTGGAATTTTTGCTGGTGTTAAACCTACCAGCGGTTATGCAATTAAAATTACTTCGATCGTAGAAAATAATTGCGAGATCATTGTTAACTATTACGAAAAAACTCCTGCAGCCGGCGAAAACGTATCACAAACCCCAACTTACCCATCGGATTTTGTCTTAATTCCAAGAACAACAAAAGGTTTCATTTTTATCAAAACAAATGAAAGCAGCGATAATATGGTAATTGGATCGTTCAGCAATGACTGTACTGGTGCAGATTGTCAAAAATTCTTCCAAATTAACGATTTCAATATTTTAAAATTCTTAAACGTTGCTGCTGGACAGTACGACTTTGGTCAATATAAATATACTCCAACTATAAAAAGAGGAGATTATACTTTATTTTTAAAAAGTGTACCTGCTGAGATTTTAGCTTTAAAAGGACAAACTAAAACTTATGGTACGCCAAATGCGGCAGGTGTTTACTTTGAATTACGTCAAGGAATAAATGTTACTAAAGTTTATATTGACAACAATGATACTGAGGATCAAAGTGCAGAAATAAAAACATTCAAAAAAGCGATTCAAGAAAAAATTACAAGCTTAAAATAATTTAATCATGAGAAAACTCTTTTTATCTTTTACTGCTTTATTTCTTTTAACTAGTTTTTATTCATTAGATACAACTAAAGTAAATAACAGTACAATTTTAAACACTTGGATTTGGGAAAAATCTGTATGCGGCGGTAAAAACCCTTATGTGGCGACACCAAAAACTATTGGTTTTACCAAGAAAATAATTTTTACTCCAGATGGAAGAGTGATCACTTATAAAAACAATGTTGAAATTAGAATCAGCCCTTATAAGATAGAAAAAGGCATAGGATATATTGATCAGTCAGAACATGATCTAATTACGTTTGAAGGCAAAACTTACGTAATAGAAAACCTTGACAATCAAAACTTAACAATTGTAAGCAATAACCAAGACGCAGCTCGTACTATTTTTAAAAGATAGTTTTATAAGCTTTTTAGAACTATTTTTGCAAAACCAAATAATACCACTTTTTTGAAAGACGAGTTAGAAAAATATATTAAACTGTGCATGAAAAATGACAGAGAGGGACAACTGAAAATTTATCAGTTGTTCTCTCCTGTTTTGTATGGTATCTGTTTGAAATATATGAAAAACGAAGATGATGCAAAAGATGTCTTTCAAGAAGCCTTTGTGATTGTCTTTCAGAAAATAAACCAGTACAAATTTGAAGGAAGTTTTGAAGGATGGCTCAAACGGATTTTCATTAATAAGCTCATCGAAACTTTAAATAAAAAGAAAAAGGAGAGTTTCTTTTTAGATGTTTTTGATCCTGATACTGATTTTATCGAAGAGGAAGAACTAGAAGCAATTCCCATCGAACAGGAAAAACTTCTAGAATATATTCGGGATTTACCAGATCAATATCGAACGGTTTTTAACTTATATGTTTTTGAAAAAATGAAACACAAAGAAATAGCCGAATTATTAAAGATCTCCGAAGGAACATCAAAATCAAATTTAAATCGCGCCAAACATATTTTACAGAAGCGAATTTTGAGTATAAAAAATTTTAAGACAGCATGAAGAAGCATAAAATAGAAGATATTTTTTCATCAATGGAAGACTTTTCGAGTGTTCCGCCTCCTGAATTGTGGGGGCAAATTGAAGAAAAATTAGACAAACCTAAAAAGAAGAAACGCGTTATTCTTTGGTGGTCGGCTGCTGCATGCTTATTATTAGGGCTGCTTCTTCCCTCAATTTTACATTTTAGTTCTTCTCCACAAAATAAAAACTTTGACAATGGTAATGGAGGTTTCGAGAACAATCGTGTAGTTCTTGAAGAAAAGACAAATAATCCTGATAAAAACAAAACAATTCAACAGGAAGAAAATCATACAAAAACTAATGATTCTGTAATTGGTGCTGCTGCAAAAAATCAATTCAATCAACCAGAGGAAACATCTGTAGCTCATACAAATTCAAAAAACAAAAACAATAAAAAGTATTCTGAATCTAATTTACAGTTCCAAAGCAATGCTCCGAATCAATCTTTTGCAGTTCAAGATTTTAGTTCTATAAGAGATAAATCAAACGGAAGACCTTCAAAAAAATCTATTTTAGAAAATGGAAAACAAACTGGAGTTAAAGGAATTGCTGAAGAACGAATTGCTTTTGGAAAAGAAAGCAAATTTAATGCAACAGCTAAAAAACAGCTTTCGAATTCTATTTTTGATACCAAACTAAATAATACTACCAGCAGCGAAAATTTCGCTGTAAACAAAAATGAAAATTTCGCTGTAAACAGTAATACCTCAAAACAAAATGGCATTAATAGTAATAACGGAAAAATAATAACTGATAAAAGTACTACTGGAAAGGAAAACCTAAAATTCAACAATGTTTTGAGCAAAAAAGATTCTGTACAACTTGCGGAACTTCAAAACTTAGAAAAAGGCATTTTATCTCCAGAAACCAAAAAAGAAGAAAAAGACAAAAAAAACAATTTAATTGATAAAAAAGAAAAATGGGCTGTTGCTGTTTTTGCGGGAGTTGCAAGCTCTGAGAACACAAGAAATGAGAAAACTTTAGGAAATGTAAACGATTCTAAACAATCCAATTCTTATGGAGTTAAAACGAAATACAGTATTAATAAAAAATGGGCTGTTGGATCTGGTTTAAAAATAAATGAGCTCGGACAAAGTGTGGCAAACGTTTCTTATGTAAGCGCTAAAAATAATGCTTTATTTGCTCCAAGTCAGTCTTCCTCTGATAGTCCTGCTGCAATGGTGGGCAGTAATCCAGACTATCTTTTTATATCAAACAGTACTAAAGAAGCTTTAAAAAGCGATAATATCCAAACAGGAAAATTGGATCAGAATTTAAGGTATATAGAAATGCCGCTTGAGGTCTCGTATGCTGTTTTCAATAGAAATAAGGCAAGTATCAATTTGAATACGGGTGGTTTTGTTGGTAAATTGATCTCTAACAATGTAGCTTTAGACGGAAATTCTATTGGTCAAAATGTAAGTGCAAACGATTATGTTTATGGTTCTACTTTGAGCAGTACAATTCAATACCGTGTTTACAAAAAGACAAATGTATTTGTAGAACCGGCTATGAACTACTATATCAATCCTTTAAACAATCAATCTTTTAATCAGTTTCAGTGGGGATTAAATTTTGGATTAAATGTTTCTTTCTAAAATTTATTTGTAGTAATTTTCGGAAAAATCAATTCTTATTTTTTATGAAAATCACTTCCTCACCAATACATTCAAAATCAATTGCAAATGATTTATTTTCTGCAAAAGAAAAAGTTTTTGACAAAGCAGATCTGACATTGACAAAGCTTGAAAAAGAAGATGAAAGCGAAGAATACAGCGCTTACCGTTTTCTTTTAAATGATAAAAACATATGTTACAGAGAAGCAAAAATAACACCGACAAAAACAGGTCAGTTTGTTACTTTATGGAAACGCAATAAATCTGGAACAATTGAACCTTTTGATTATTCAGATTCTATAGATTTTGTGATAGTAAGTGTCCGTAAAGAACAAAATTGGGGAATGTTTATTTTTCCGAAAAATATATTATTAGAAAAGGGCGTTTTTTCAACCCAAAACAAAGAAGGCATTAGAGCAACACGAGTTTACCCGCCTTGGGATGAAACTACAAGTAAACAAGCCCAAAAAACACAAAAATGGCAGCTAACTTATTTTTTTACGCTTACTAATTCAATTACAATTGATTTCGATCAATTGAGAAAATCATTTCAATAGATTTTCAATAAGAAAGGCTTCCAGATTTTTGGAAGCCTTTTTTTGTTATCATAAAGTGAATTTATAAAGGACTATACTGCGGTATAACCTCCATCGGCAATAAAATAACTTCCCGTTGTAAATGATGATTTGTCAGAATTCAAGAAAACTACCAATTCGGCAATTTCCTCTGCAGTTCCTAAGCGGTTCATTGCAGATTTTGCTGCGACAGCGTCCATCATATCTTTATTCAAATTATCTTTCAAAAGTGCTGTTTCAATATAACCAGGTCCAACAGCATTACAACGAATATTTTTCTGTGCATACTCGACGGCAATGTTTTTTGTCAAACCAACAACTCCATGTTTAGAAGCTGTATAGGCTGGACTAAGCGGAGCTGCAACCTGCCCATGTATTGAGGCAATGTTTACAATACTTCCACCGCCATTTTTCTCCATTTGTTCCAATTGATAACGGCAGGCATAAAAAACACCGTTTAGATTTAATGCGATAACTTTATCCCAAGCTTCTGGCTCATATTCTCCAGTTGGCTTTGCAGGTCCGCCCATTCCAGCATTATTACAGGCAATGTCAAGGCGTCCGTATTTTGAAACTGTCACCTCAACCATATGCTTATTATCGCTGGCGCTTGACGAGTCTCCTTTTACAAAAAAAGCTTCTCCGCCATTTTCCTTTATAATTTTAACGGTTTCTTCACCGTGATCTACATTAATATCAGATACTACTACCTTTGCTCCCTCGCGAGCGTATGCTTCTGCAACTGCGCGTCCAATTCCTGAACCGCCGCCAGATACAAATGCAACTTTATTTTCTAAAAGTGACATAATCTTAAGATTTAAATTTGTAGTTCTAATTTACGAAGATCTCCGACGATACTCAAGGTTTCGTAATAGTTTACAATAACATTAACTCTTACCGCTAATCTTATGTTATTTGATATTTAAATGATCTGAATCTAAAAAATTTTGTATTATTCATCCTCATCTAATTTCATATTCCCGCGGTCTTTCCGACTTTCAGGATCAGAATTTGGATATCGGTTGGCTGTGATATCAGAATTTCGGTCTTTATTCTCAACTGTCTTTTTTGCTTCTTCTTCAGATGTTACGCCGCGATTTGAATTTGGATTGTCAGACGATACTTTTGGCTTTTTTTGTTGAATATCTTCGTTCTCATTTCGAGCTCGGTCAACTATTTTTTTATCGCCGTCTGCATCGGTTACGATTTCTTTTTTCAGTTTGGCATCTTTTAAATCTTTATCGTGCGAAACGTTTTTTCCTTTAGATTCGTCAATGTCTTTCTGCGTTCCGTTTATTTTTTTTGTTCCTAAATTATCTGTTCCCATAATCGTTATATTTTTTGGTTTCTATTATAATATTACGAATTCTAAGTCGGAAAATTAAATGGTTTAACATTGCTTTTGGTTTCTAAGGCAAGTTCTTTATAATTTATTATCTTAATTTACAACATTTTAAGATTATACTGTTTTTATTCAATTTTGCAGATTAGTATTATAATGCTTAACTGCCGCTCTAATTTTAAGAAAGAAACTATCTTTGCAAAAAATTAAAAATGCACAGACACTTCATTCTTTTTAAACCTTACGGTTACTTAAGCCAATTTATTTATGAATTAAAAAGAAAGAAGAAGCTTTTGGGAGAATTGCATAATTTTCCTGAAGGAACAATGGCAATTGGAAGATTAGATGAAGACTCTGAAGGCTTGCTTTTACTCACTACCGACGGAAAAGTAAGTGAACAAATTAGAAGCAAAAAAGTTGACAAAGAATATTACGTTCAAGTTGACGGCATAATTACTCAAGAAGCAATTGAAGAACTGCAAAAAGGTGTCGAAATTGGTTTTGAAGGCGGTAAATACAAAACAAAACCTTGTTCTGCTTTTATCGTAAATGAAATTCCTGATTTTGGACCAAGAGCCAAAAAAATCAGAGATGAGCGCCATGGCCCTACTTCTTGGGCTTCAATCACCGTAAACGAAGGAAAATTTCGTCAGGTTAGAAAAATGACTGCTGCAGTTGGTTTTCCCACTCTTCGTCTGGTTCGCGTTAGAATAGGAAACGTATATTTGCAAAACCTAAAAGCTGGAGAAGTTCTTGAGGTTGATCAATTTGACAATTAGATAATGTGGCAATTTGATAATTAGATAATTTTAGAAAAACTCATAATTTATAACTCATAATTCATAACTCAAAAAGATGTTAAACGTTGTTCTTGTAGAACCTGAGATACCAAATAATACTGGAAACATAGGAAGATTATGTGTTGGTACAGAAAGTCGTCTTCATTTAATTCACCCTTTCGGATTTGTAATTAACGACAAAAATCTAAAACGTTCTGGATTGGATTACTGGGTTCATCTTGATGTTACAGAATATCAAAACGTAGAAGAATGGATTGCACAGATTCCAGATCATTCTCGTGTATTTTTAATGAGTTCTCATTCTAATAAGTCATATCTAGAGAATGAATTTCAAGATGGCGACTGGTTAGTTTTCGGAAAAGAAAGCGTTGGATTGAGTAAGCAGTTTATGGAGAGATTTGAAAATCATTTAACGATTCCGATGTCTCCGCTTATTCGCAGTTTTAATATTGCGAATTCTGTTGCTTTTGTGGTTGGTGAAGCTAAGAGACAAATTGGATTGAAGAAATAGTACCTATGGCATCTCATGCAAGGTCTTGAAAAACCTTGCAGGAAGACGTACTTTTTATGTTACAATAAATTTCCCTTTTTCGGCATCGAAAACAATATGTTCGTCTTTGAATAAATTGCTGAAACTTCCATTTGAAATTAAATTACAAGGCTGATCCTGAGTAATATTTTCTGGCGTCATGATAATCATTTCATCGCTTAATTGAATTGCCAAATCAATATCGTGTGTAGAAAACAAAATACATTTTTGAGTTTCCTGAGTCAGTTTCTTTAATAATTTGAATAAAGAAACTTTGTGCAGTAAATCCAAATGAGTTGTAGGTTCATCCAAAATAATTAATGGTGTATCCTGTGCCAAAGCCCTGGCGATTAAAACCTTCTGCAATTGACCATCGCTGATTTCGAAATGCTTCTTTGAGGCTAAATGTTCAATTTGTGTTAGTTTCATAGCTTCTTGAACTTTCAGAATATCTTCATTTGATAAAGTATCAACCCAATTCGTATAAGGCTGACGGCCAAGCGCAACCAATTCAAAAACAGAAAGATTACTTGGAGGTAATTTCTCCGTTAAAACCAAGCTCAAATTTTGCGCTAATTCTAAAGGTTTATAGTCGGAAATATTTTTTTCGTTTAAATAGACATTTCCAGATAAAGGCTGCTGAATTCCTGTAATTGTTCTCAGTAAGGTTGATTTTCCAATTCCGTTGGCTCCTATTAAAGTGATGAGTTTGCCAGATGCTAAATTTAGATTTAGATTTTCAGCAATAAGCGTAAGACCTTTCTTGGATTTATATCCAATATTTAAATCTGATGTCTTTAATATACTTATCATTTTTTTTAAGATTCTAAGTTACTGAGGTTCTAAGGTTCTAAGTTTTTTGGTCGCAGATTAAGAGATTAAAATGATTAAAAAAATCTGTGCCAATCTGTTTAATCTGTGGCTAAAAAAATTATTGAAAATTCCTTTTTCTTACCAAAAGCCATATTACAACTGGAGCACCAATTATAGATGTTATTGCATTTATTGGAAGAGTGACATTGAAGCCTGGCATCTGCGAAACAATATCACAAAACAACATTATAATCGAACCAAAAAACAAAGTACTCCAAAATAGAATTGTATGATTACTAGTTTGAAAAGTCAGTTTTGCAATATGAGGAACCGCTAAGCCAACAAACGCAATTGGGCCGGCAAAAGCAGTTATACTTCCTGCCAAAATGCTGGTGGCGAATATAATAATCAGTCTTGCTCGTTTAAAATTCAATCCCATGCTTTTAGCATAGTTTTCACCTAAAAGTAATGCGTTTAACGGTTTGATGCTATTGGCGCTTAATAGCAATCCAATTGCGACACAAAAGGTTAAAATTCCAATTGTTGACCACGAAAGATTCCCAAGACTTCCCATTGACCAGAAAGTAAATTTCTGTAATTGTTCTGCTGTGCTGAAATACGTTAAAACACTGACAATAGCCGTTGTAAAACTTCCAAACATTAAACCTACAATTAAAATCGCCATGGTATCTCGTAATCTTTGTGAAACTACCAAAACTAAAAGCAAAACTAATGTACTTCCTAAAGTAGATGCCAAAACAATTCCGTATGAGGACAAGGCAATTACACTTAAAAAAGACGGCAGAAATCCTGCGCCAAGAATTACAAAGGCAACGCCTAAACTCGCGCCAGAGCTTAATCCTAAAACATAAGGTCCAGCAAGCGGATTTCGAAATAAAGTCTGCATTAAGAGTCCGCTTATTGAAAGTCCGCTTCCAACTAAAACTGCTGTAATCGCTTTTGGCAGACGATAATTGATAATAATATATTCCCAAGTTGATTTTTCTACATGACCGCCGGTTAAACTTGCAAAAACATCTTTTACAGGAATAAGGACAGATCCTAAACTAATGCTTGCAAAAAACATCAGTAAAAGACCCAAAGCCAAAATGACAAATAAAATGGTATTTCGTTTTTTATTCGCCAATTTAATTCAGTTTTGATGCAAAAGTAAATTCGTAGCTAGCCAATAAATCTGGATGGAAAATTTTGATATAATCTTTTAAAACTAAATCTGGACGGCTTGGTGCCAATTCGTAATAAACGGTACCCCCTGTTGCTCCCAATTTTCCTTCAAAATTATAAACGCTTTTATTTTTAAAAGCGTCGAATTCTCCGTAGTGCGGATTTGCTTTTTGCAGTTCATCTAAACTTTTAAATGAGCCAGAAGCAATCCAAATGTTGGCAGTTTTGGCTTTGTCTAAAACTTTTTCAAAAGATAAACCTTCACTTCCAGTTCCTTTTAAATCTGCCCACAAATAATTGGATTTAGCATCGCTCATAAATTGCGCAACCCAGCTGTTTCCTTTGGCAACATACCAAACATCTTCATACATCGAACCGTACAAAACTTTTGACGTAGCTGGTTTATCTGCTACTAATTTTTTAGCCTGATTGTAACTTTGAACGATTTTATCAAAAAGCTCTTTTGCCTGCTCTTCTTTACCAAATAAAGCACCGTAAAGTTTGATCCATTCAGCTTTTCCAAGTGGAGACTGCTCCATCCAATCGCCTTGAATCAAAACTTTTAAACCACTTTTTTTCAGATTATCCAGCATCGGATTATTATTGTCAACTCCAAAAGTCACAATCAAATCTGGAGATAATTCTATTAACTGCTCAATGTTCAGTTTTTCATTTTGTCCAACGTTTTTTACAGAACCTTTGTCAATTAAAGCTCTTGTTTTTTCTGAAGAAATATAATCGGTATGTGGAAATCCTACTAATTTATTTTCCACTTCAAGCATTTCTAAAAAGGGAATATTAGTTGTTGAAGTCACAACGACAGAAGATAACGGAACCTGAACTGTAGTATAAGTTTGAAGGCTGTCTGGAACCTTTGCATCTTTTTCTTTTAAAATATATTTGAAATCTTTATTAGCATTTGGCCATGGATTTGAGACAGTTACAACCGAATAGTCCTCATATTTCACTATAGAAAGTCCTGTCGCATATTCAATACTGTTGGTTGCATTTTCCGCTTTTACTATTGCTGCATTCTCATTCTTCTTACATCCGATAAGAATAAAAAAAGAAGCTGTAAAAATCATTTTAAGTAATAAATGTCTCATGTTTTATGTTTTGGATGAAACAAAGGTAAAGTATTTTATATTTTTTTTGTTTACCTTTATTCTTACAAATTCAAACAATTGTATCTTTACAACATGAATACCACAAAAATGAAAATTTGCTCAAGCTGTGAATCTGAATTCAGCTGTGGAGATATATCTATAGAAAATAAATGCTGGTGTAATGATTATCCGCCAATCTTCAATCTCTCTGAAGGCGGAGACTGTCTTTGTCCAGTCTGCTTCAAAGAAGCCTGCGAAGACAAAATAGAGGCTTACGTTGAAACTATTACTCCTCACAATGCTCTAAAAAATAAAGCCATATCTTTACCCAAAACAGAAAAATTAATCGAGGGCATTGATTACTACACCGAAGATGGCAATATGGTTTTCAAAACTTGGTTTCACTTAAAACGAGGAACTTGCTGCGGAAATGACTGCAGACATTGCCCGTATTAATTGTTAATTATAAATTGTTTGTTGTTAATTATGAAAAACAACATTGTAAAAAATAAAAGTTTTGATTTTGCAATCAGAATTGTCAAACTGTATCAATATCTCAGCAGTGAGAAAAAAGAATTTATACTTTCCAAACAACTTCTTAGATCAGGAACAAGTATTGGCGCAATGATCCGAGAAGCAGAACATGCTGAAAGTAAAAGTGATTTTATTCATAAATTTGCTGTTGCGCAAAAAGAGGCTAATGAGGTTATTTATTGGCTGGAATTGTTAAAAGCAACTGATTATTTAAATCAAAAAGAATTTGAAAACATCAACAATGATGCTGTTTCAATTTTAAAATTAATAACCAGCATCATTAAAACATCAAAAAGCCAATTAAGTAAAAGTAGACTTCTTCCCAATTAACCAGTAACAATTAACCATTAATAATTAATAATTAATAATTAACAATCAACCATTATAATGATTTACCTAATTACCGGCGGCGAGCGTTCTGGAAAAAGCAGTTATGCTCAGAAAATTGCTTTGAAACTTTCTAATTCTCCCATATATGTAGCAACTGCTCGAAAATGGGACGATGATTTTCAAAATCGCATAGACCGCCATCAGCAGGAAAGAGACGAACGCTGGAATAATATTGAAAAAGAAAAATTTTTAAGTGAAATTGATTTTTCTGGTAAAACAGCTTTAATTGACTGCGTAACGCTTTGGCTGACTAACTTTTTTGTCGACCATAAAAATAATGTCGATTTGAGCTTAGAAGAAGCTAAAAAAGAATTCCTCTCAATTGCAAGTCAAAAAGATACAAATCTAATTATTGTGACCAACGAAATCGGGATGGGTGTTCACGCTAGTACAGAAATCGGAAGGAAATTTACCGAATTACAAGGCTGGATGAATCAATTTCTGGCTTCAAATGCAGATGAGGTAGTTTTAATGGTTTCGGGAATTCCGGTTAAGATAAAAGGGGAAAATTCCAAAATTTAAATTCCAAATTCCAAAACTTAGAAAGATAATTCAAAATTTTAAAATCAAAATTACAAAGCTATGCTTTATCTTTACTAGAATGTTATCCATTTTCGAATTTGGAATTTGGAATTTAAAAAATTGGAATTTAAAATGAGCAATCTAGAAGACATATTAAAATCACGCCGCGACACCCGACATTTTACAACTGATGAAGTTCCTGATGAAGTAATTCAAAAAGCTTTACAAGCTGGACATTGGGCGCCGTCTGTTGGTTTAACTGATGCTACGAGATATTACATTATTAAATCGGATGAAGTAAAGACTTCAATTAAAAAGCTATTTTTAGATTACAACAAAAAAGCCGAGGAACTTACCGATAATCCAGAGCAGAAAGAACTTTACCGATCGCTCAAATTAGAAGCAATTGAAGAAGCGCCAATCGGACTTATTATTGGTTATGATCGTTCGGTTTTAAACCAATTTACTATTGGGACTATTGGCAGTAATGAAGCTGTGAAATTTAGTTCGGTTTGTGCGGCTCAGAATATCTGGCTTTCGCTGACTGAACAAGGTTACGGAATGGGCTGGGTTTCGATTCTGAATTATTATCAGTTTAAAAAAATCCTTGATTTACCTGAAAATATAGAACCGCTTGGTTATTTCTGTATCGGAAAGCCAGCAACAAATTATAATAATCAGCCAATGCTGCAGCAATTGCATTGGAAACAAAAATCAGAAGCTCCGATCTGCGCTGAAATCACAGAAATTCATCAAATAAACATTTCTGATTTTGAAGTAAATTCTAAAAATGAAATCGAAACTAAACCCGATTTCAACAAACTGCTGCAGGAAAAAATAGATTCAAAAACCAAACCGGTTGGTTCTTTAGGAACTTTAGAAACCTTGGCTTTTCAAATAGCAAGTGTTTTTGAAACATTAAATCCTAAAATTGCAAAACCCAATATTGTCGTTTTTGCTGCAGATCACGGAATCGCTAATCATGGCGTAAGCGATTATCCGCAAGATGTTACACGACAAATGGTAACAAATTTTCTCGAAGGCGGTGCCGCAATTAATGTTTTCTGCAAACAAAATAATATTAAATTATCGATTGTCGATGCTGGTGTAAATTATGATTTTCCAACAAATGCAGATTTGATTGATGCCAAAATTGCAAAAGGAACTCAGTCTTTTTTACACGTTCCTGCGATGAGCGAAACCGAAGTTCAATTGTGTTTTGATAAAGGAAAAGATATTGTTCAAAGAATTGCAAAAACAGGTTCGAACTGTATTGGATTTGGTGAAATGGGAATTGGAAATACTTCTACGGCTTCTGTTTTAATGAGCCTCTTAACTGATTATCCTATTGAGGAATGTGTTGGAAGAGGAACTGGAGTTGAAAATGAAAAATTAATTCTAAAACAAAATATTCTAAAAAAAGCACTCGAAAATTATTCCGGTCAAGCCGATTTAATTTCACAGCTTTCCTATTTTGGCGGTTTTGAAATCATACAAATGGCTGGCGGAATGCTGGCTGCCTTTGAAAATAAAATGCTGATTTTGGTTGATGGTTTTATCTGCACGACCGCTTTTTTAATCGCTTCTAGAATCAACCCGAACATAAAGCAAAATGCTGTTTTCTGTCATTGTTCTGCAGAAAAAGCACATTTCAAACTTCTAGAATATTTAGATGTCAAGCCCATTTTAAATCTTGATTTACGCTTGGGCGAAGGAACGGGCTGTGCAATTGCTTTTCCTATTTTAAAATCGGCTGAGGCATTTTTGAATGAAATGGCTAGTTTTGAAAGCGCTGGAATAACTAGGAAATAGTAATTATTCTAATTACTAAAAATAATTATGTTTCATTATGATTTATTCTCATTTTTGTCTTTTCGACGAAGGAGAAATCTCCGTTAGAAGCTCCACAAAGTTGAGCCTCTTTTAGAGCGGAATTACTTGCGGAGATTTCTCCTTCGTCGAAATGACATACTAAATGAAATCCAAATATAAATGAAAAAAGAACTACATATTTTCTTCACCTGTTTAATGTTCTACACTCGAATTCCATGTCCAAAAAACATAACTCATCATCCTGATTATTTAAATAAAGCGACACGATATTTCCCTTTTATTGGCTGGATTGTTGGAAGTATCTCCTTCCTAGCTTATTCTCTCTTTGCTCAATTTCTTTATACAGAAACGGCTGTGATTTGTTCGATCGTGATTTCCGTTTTAACAACTGGAGCTTTCCATGAAGACGGATTTGCAGATGTATGCGACGGATTTGGCGGCGGCTGGACCAAAGAAAAAATCCTGCTGATTATGAAAGATAGTGCCATTGGCGCTTACGGAGCAATTGGACTGGTTTTGCTTTTTTTATTAAAATTCAGATTGCTTTCAGAATCTATTTTGTTATTTCAAGTTTATGATTCAATGGCCGTTTTTAAAATTTTTCTCTTATTTATCTCTGCTCATTCTATAAGTCGTTTAGCAGCGATCAGTATCATTTTTACACATGAATATGCTCGCGAAGATGCTTCAAGCAAAAGTAAACCCATTGCGAAACAATATACTTGGAAAGAAGTTTTTGGCTCATTCTTTTTTGGTTTAATTCCTTTTATTGTACTTTCTTATTTTGATTACAAATTAATTTTAGCCGTAATTCCTGTATTTATTACCAGATACTTTTTGACTCGTTATTTCCAAAAATGGATTGGCGGTTACACAGGTGATTGTTTGGGCGCAACCCAGCAAGTCTGCGAAGTTGTATTTTATCTAAGTATTTTATTTTTATGGAAATTTATTTAGTCCGTCATACCGAAACCATCTGCGAAAAAGGAATCTGTTACGGGCAATCTGATGTGGAGATTGCCGAGCCTTTTGATGAAATATTTAGTCAAATTATCTCAGAATTACCTTCAAAAGCAGTGATTTTTTCCAGTCCTTTAAAGCGTTGTTCAATTCTCGCTAGACATATTCAAGAGAAGATAAATACAATTTCGTATCAGGAAGATGAGCGACTAAAGGAAATGAATTTTGGAGATTGGGAATTAAAAAGCTGGGATGAAATTCCGCCCGAACAACTCAATCCGTGGATGGAAGATTTTGTAAATATCAAAGTTTCAAATGGTGAGTCGTTTACAGAGTTACACCTAAGAGTTGCTGATTTTTTAAATGATATTGAAGCGCTCGAAAACCCTGTAATTATTGTTTCTCACGCAGGAGTTATTAGAAGTATTTTATGCCACCAGACCAAAACACCTTTGAAAAAGGCTTTTGAAAACAAAGTAAATTTCGGACAAGTTATTAAAATAAAACTCTAATTTTCGATATAGTTTTACATTTTGCTCCGAAAAGCTAAACAAATTTTGAATATTCAATATTTTTAACTTTATCTTTGCAGCAAATTAAGGTTGTGTTTTTATAAACACATTAAAAGGGAATCAAGTAAATTCTTGAGCTGTACCCGCAACTGTAAGCTGAGTTCTTAAACGAATGCTTGTTGTTAACTACAAAGCCACTGTTACGCCTTGCGTGATGGGAAGGTAAACAACAAGACGCAAGCCAGGAGACCTGCCTTTGTAACTATTATCGAGCTCTCGGGAAAAAGAGTGTAGAAATTATGACTAAAAAATTAGGTTTTGCTTTTTGTCTATTGTTGTTGTGCCAGATTGTTTTGGCGCAGAGCGATTCTATTACCAGTTTAAAGGAAGTTTTTGTTTCAGACAAAAACTTAAAGAAATACTCGGCTTCACAATCTGTTTTAAAACTCAATGATTCCATTATCAATAAAAATGAATCACTTTTAACCGATTTATTAAATTTCAATTCTACCTTATATTTTAAGGAATACGGCCGTGGAATGCTTTCGACTGTTTCTTTTAGAGGAACGACTTCTTCTCAGACAGCAGTAATTTGGAATGGAATAAACATTAATTCTCAAATGAACGGAAGCACCGATTTTAATACAATTTCGGGTTCCGATTATAATTCTATTAGTGTTAAAGCCGGCGGCGGAAGTGTAATTTACGGAAGCGGTGCCATTGGAGGTACGGTACACTTAAATAATGATTTAGCATTTTTAAATCGTTTTGAAAATAACTTAAGATTAGATTACGGCAGTTTTAATACCATTGGGATCAATTATAAAACTTCTATTTCCAATAAAAAATGGAGCACTCAGATTGGTTTTTGTAAAAACAGCTCCACAAACGATTATAAGTATTTGAATCGCTACACTTGGAGAGGCGAACAGCGCTGGAACCAAAACGGACAGTATGACATTATTACTTTGAATGCAAATGTTGGTTACAAAGTAAACGAAAACCATATTGTAAAGCTGTATAGTCAGACTTCAAATACAGACAGAAATACATCTTTAATTGTAGAAACAGAAACCAAAAGCAAGTACGTAAATGGTTTCAACAGAAACCTGCTTGAATACGATGGAAATTTTGGAAAGTTGAAAACCAATTTCAAGACAGCTTATATTTTCGAAAACTATCAATATTTTGCCGACAACAGCTCTAAAAATTTTACGTACGGAAAAACCGAAAACTTGATTACAAAGTTAGATTTGGATTATAGTTTGTCTAAATCAACGCAAATCAATGGAATTGTAGATTATAGCAGAACAAATGGATATGGAAGTAGTTTTGGAAGTCACGTGCGCGAAATTAGTTCGGCTTCTTTATTGCTAAAACAAGATATTGGCAGTAATTGGAAAAATGAAATTGGTGTTAGAAAAGAATTTACGAATAACTACAAATCGCCGCTTTTATTCAATTTTGGTTCTACCTATAAATTTAACGATTGGTACAATTTAAAACTCAACATTTCCAGAAATTTCAGAATCCCAACATATAACGATTTGTATTGGGAAACTGGGGGAAATCCAAACTTGAAACCAGAAAGCTCTTATCAAGGAGAAATTGGAAATGTATTTACGTTTAAAAATTTCACTTGGACGCAGAATTTTTATTACATGAAAATAAAAGACATGCTGCAATGGGTGCCTGGAACTGGCGGCATATGGACACCGCAAAACCAAGATAAAGTCAACAGTTATGGAACTGAAACTTTAGTAAGCTGGAGAAAGAATTATGGTAAAAACAATTTTGCAATAAACGCAACTTATGCTTATACCGTATCTCAGGATGAAGAAACCAAAAACCAGCTCTTTTTTGTTCCTTTTAATAAAGCAACTGGAGCAGTTTCCTATTCCAGAAATAGAATCAGCACTTACTACCAAATTCTTTATAACGGTTTTGTTTATACAACCGCTAATAATAGTAAGGATGAAATTATAAACGATTATTTAATTTCAAATATCGGAATCGATTATGATCTTAAATTTTTAGATTCTTTTAAAATAGGTTTTCAGGTTTTAAATCTTTTAAATAAAGACTACGAAAGCCTAGAAAACAGACCAATGCCAGGTCGCAATTTCAATGTGTATTTAACCTTAAAATTTTAATATATGAAGTTCAGTAAATTACTTTTAATAGCGTTAAGCATTTCTTTATTCGTTTCTTGTTCCAGCGATGATGACGACACTCCAAAAGGTGCTTATGACAATGGTTTTTTTATTTTGAATGAAGGAAGTTCAGATGTAGGAAGTATTTCATTCTCTAGCAATGATTTTAGTATTTTTACAAAAGACATTTATAAAGCAGAAAACGGAAATGATTTGGTTGGCGGATATTTACAGAATATCTTTTTTGACGGAGATAAAGCTTATATCATTGCAGGTGGTTCTAATGTAATCAATGTTGTAAATAGATACACTTTTAAATTGATTGCAAAAATTGATTCAGGTCTTGCAACTCCAAGATATGGTGTGGTGAAAGATGGAAAAGCTTATGTTACCAACGCAAATACTTATTCGTACATCAATCCTGCAACAGGAGATACTGATGATTTTGTTGCTGTCATTAACTTAGCTACTAATAAAGTAGAATCAAAAATTGAATTAAACGCAACTGCAAACAGATTAGTTCTAGAAGATGGCAAATTATACATCACTGAACCAAACAGCAGCAGTAAACTTTTAATTGTAAATATTGCTACAAAAGCAGTTGAAACTGTAGAAATTGGATACAGTGCAGATTGTATTGAAGAAGAAAATGGTAATTTATATATTCTTAGAGCACCTTTTTCTGGTAATGGGGAATTAGTAAAAGTAAAATTATCAGACAAATCGGTTTCTAAAATTGGATTCCCTGACAGTTTAGCTGGAGTTGGTCTTATGGATATTGAAGACAATAAAATTTACTATACAGCAGGAACTTCTGTTTATGTTATGGGCATTAACGCTACAGCACCTTCAACTACAGCAATTATTACAATCCCTGAAAGTTATATATATGGATTTGCAGTAGAAAACAATCGTATTTACGTTGCAGATGGAAAATTCGATAAAGACAGTAGAGCGTTCATTTACGACTTAGCTGGAAATTTACAAAAAGAACTAGCAACCGGAGCGGGATCAAACGGTTTTTACTTTAACGATTAAACTATTTAGAATTAGTTTTTGTTTTTTTAACGAAAAAAGGCTTTCATTTCTGAAAGCCTTTTTTATTATTTTGAATTGTAATTAAAATAGTTTTGGTCCAGTTTTAAGATACATTCCATGTTTCAATCCATTTATAATTTTAGAATCTGTTAAGTATGGACGCTCTGGCTCTGAATCATTGAAAATTCTTTTAGCAGCTGTTCCTGTAATTTTTGAGATCGCAAGATTAAGGTATGGTTCTGATGTTTCTCCTAAAACTCCAAAAGTACTAACCTGCTCATATTGCTGATATGTTGGCTGTAAACCTTGAGTGTAATCTCCAAAATTTGCCGAATTGGTGATTCTTAAAACCAAAGGCTGCATAGCATATTTATGATTCGGGTTGATTCCTTTTTTCGTAGTTAAAGTTTCTGAATCATAAACTGTAAACGATCCCACATTTTTTCCTGTAGTAGTTTCTCCAATCTGAACTACATTAATATAAGGTTTCAAACCGTTAATAATTAATTCGCTGGCAGAGGCTGTACTTTCTGTTGTAATGATGTAAACTGTATTTAAATTTAAACTGTTTAATGCTTTTCCATCAATATTATTAACAAATCTTTCATTTAGACTTTCTAAGTCATCACTGGTTAAGCCTTTCATTTGCTTTGCATTAAATTCCATTTTAGAAAAAATCTGACCTTCGAACTGTCCAGTTATCATACTTGCAAGTCTAGTTGAAGATGTAATAGATCCACCTCCATTGTATCTAAGGTCTAAAATTAAATCTGTTGCTCCTTGTGCTTTCAATTCGCCAAAAGCTTGGTTAAGCTTATCATCGTATGCAGCATAAAAACCGTTATACATTAAATAACCAATTTTATGACTGCCCGAATTAATCACTTTATTGATCAAAATAGGATTTTCTTCTAAAACTGTTTTCGTTAAAGCAACCGATTTTCCATTCAAAACAAAAGTACTACCGTTATATTCCGCTAGATTTAGCGTATAGCTGTCTTGACTTAATAATAATTGCTGGTAATTCGAAACCGTCAATTTAGTACCGTTTACGCTTGTAAACAAGTCACCGCGTTTAATGGCTTTTGTAGAAGCATCAGAATTTGGTATAATATAACGAACAAAACCAACAACATCATTTGAACCAGAAGAAATAAGGCTCAGTCTAAAATCGACACCATTATTTTTTGTAATACCGCCTAATTCTTGTTCCAAGACAGTATAGTCATCAACAATCCAGCTGAAGCGGTCAACGGCCCCTCCATTAGGATATTTACTTTCGGGTTTATTCAATAAATCTTCAAACAAGTCTTCCGGCTTAGTATATCCTCGTAAAAAATTATTGAAATCATTTTCGTTAGCAAAACGGTTATCGGCTAAATTAGGAACATCAGCCTGCCATAAATAAACTTCATTCAATCCTTTCCAGATAAAAGTATTGATTTGTAAATCTGATGGCGCTGCAACATCATCATTATCTTCGCAAGAATGCAAAGAAAAAGCAAGTAAAAATAATAAAAGGATACTCTTTAAAGTTGTTTTCATATCATTTGGGTTTCTTAGTGGTATATATGTAAAAGTAGTATCTTTAGTTTTAGCTTCGTCAAAAAAGCAGTATTTTTTTTACGTAAAAAAAATTATTTTTTTTTGTAACAAATCTAAATGTACCTCGTCTTGAATATATAAGCTAACGATTAACCATCAGTTTAATGAACCAAGTTGTATTTATAGAATTAATAAATCCTTTCAAAGACAAAGTTTTTCGTCTGGCAAAAAGATTGCTTACAAGTACTGAAGAAGCCGAAGATGCTACTCAGGAAGTAATGGTGAAATTATGGAACAAGAAAGAAAATCTAGAAAACTATAACAGCGTCGAAGCTTTGGCCATGACAATGACTAAAAATTATTGTCTCGACCAATTAAAATCTAAAAGAGCCGGCAACCTGCAGATTGTTCATAATAATTTTACAGATCGTCAACCTCAATTAGACAAAAAACTAGAAGACGAAAATAGTCTCGAATGGGTTGAAAAAATTATAAATCAGCTTCCAGAACAAATGCAGCTGTTAATTCAGCTTCGGGATGTTGAGGAGTATGAATTTGAGGAAATTGCGAAAATTGTGAATATGAACGAAACCGCAATTCGGGTGGCACTTTCGAGAGCGAGAAAAAAAATTAGAGAATCAATGACAAATACACACCTTTATGGAACTAAATAAAATAGAAGAAATAATTGAAAAATACTTTCAGGGAGAAACAACTATTGCCGAAGAAAAACAATTAAAAGAATATTTTTCTTCACCAAATGTTGCGCAGCATTTGGAGCAGTACAAACCTATGTTTGGCTATTTCTCTCTAGCAAAAGAACAGAAGTCGACGTATGAAATTCCACTACAAACTAAAAAACGAAACGTAGCGTGGTTATCGATTGCAGCCTCAGCTGTTATTATGCTCGGAATTGGTGCCTATTATTTTGCCGGCGAACAAAATACCACTACTAAT
This sequence comes from Flavobacterium fluviale, assembly GCF_003312915.1. Lineage (NCBI taxonomy): Bacteria > Pseudomonadati > Bacteroidota > Flavobacteriia > Flavobacteriales > Flavobacteriaceae > Flavobacterium > Flavobacterium fluviale. The sequence goes on from NZ_CP030261.1 coordinate 88,397, forward strand.
AAAGTGGCTTCGAAGACAGAATTAGGAACCTATGATAGTCCGGAAGAAGCGCTTAAAGCTACACAAAAAGCTTTGGCTCTATTATCAAACAATGTTAATGTAGGTATTGAAAGTGTACAATACATTAACGAATATGAACAATCAAAAAACAAAATTTTTAAGCAATAATTAAAATCAATCTAAAAAATGAAAAATTTAATCATAACACTAGTTTTCGCATTTGTAACAACGACTTTTTATGCACAAAATGCTTTTGACAAATTTGATGGTCAAGACGATGTAACATCTGTAATTGTAAACAAAAAAATGTTCGATTTAATGAGTAAAGTAAAAGTTGATGCTTCTGACAAAGAAACACAACAATATATTGCTCTAATCAAAAAATTGGATTATCTAAAAGTGTTTACCACAAAAAATCCAAAAATCGAAGCAGATATGAAATCAACAGCTGATAAATACATAAAAACAGCTGGATTAGAAGAATTAATGCGTGTAAATGACAGCGGTAAAAATGTTAGAATAATGGTAAAATCTGGCGCAGCAGACACAAAAATCAAAGAATTATTAATGTTTGTTGATGGAGCAAAGAATGATGAAACTGTTTTATTATCTTTAACTGGTAACTTTGATCTAAACGAAATCTCTGTCTTAACAGATAAAATGCAGCTTCCTGGCGGGACCGACTTAAAGAAAGCTTCTAAAGGTAAAAAATAAAATGAAGACAACTATTTTCACCATAGCACTTATCGCTTTACTAACTTTAGGAAGCTGTAACTCTGAACCAACATTACAAAAGTATTTTGTTGAAAACACAGAAAACAAAGATTTTATAGCATTGGATATTTCGCCCAATATTCTAAATCTTGAAAAAACGAAACTTTCAGCAGAACAAACTGAGGCGGTAAATTCTTTCGAAAAAATGAATATTTTGGCTTTCAAAGCAAATGACAAAAATCAAGCGCAGTTTGAAACAGAAAGAACAAAAGTCAATGCCATTTTAAAAAATCCCAAGTACGAACAACTTATGAAATTTGGATCTGGTAAAGACGGTGCATCTGTAAGCTACGTTGGATCTGAAGACAATATTAAAGAATTTGTTGTATTTGTAAACCGAAAAGAAACTGGCTTTGCAGTAGTTCGTGTTTTAGGTGAAGATATGAATCCTAATAATATTATGACTCTTATGTCTGTCTTGCAAAAATCCAAAATTGACATGGCTCAATTAAAACCATTAGAACAATTGATCAAAAAATAAAAAAAAGGGAATTCTAAAAAAATGAACTGCCCCCAAAAAGTTACACTATTTGGAGGCAGTTCAAAAATTAATTCCCTTTTTTTATTTTACGTTAATACCTACTATTAACGCACTATCTTTTTATAACATAACCTGTAATTATTTGAAAAGGTGCACCCCAATCTTCCGTAGTATATAAGTAATGGTAAATATTTCCTTGCGGCCTAAATTCGTAATGTGTAACACGATAAAGAGGAGTAGTTCCCAGCTGTTGCGTTGAATATAAATAACCTTGAATAACATCATCCGTAGAAGTTTGTACTCTGCTCAACTGATGACCTTGAGAATCTGCATCATAAGATCTATATAACGGTACAGTTCCTTCAACTTGTGTCGAATATAAATAACAAGCCTCTTCTTGTAAAATGCAGTCATTTTTTTCGGGGTTAATTTCACAAGGATCTGAACTATATAAAAACGATTTGTTTTTTCTAAATGTGTACATTTTTTTTGTTCCTAGTCCTACGGGATATAATGTACTAATTGCAACTTTATCATAATAGGTAAAACCGTTCCATGTTTGATTCAATGAAAACATCACAGAATTCATTTCTGAAACTGGAGTGCATGGTATTAAAGCAGCATCTGTATCATTAGTATGCAGCAATCCAAAACAATGACCAAATTCATGTGTCAGTGCATTTATTTTTTTTGATTCTTCTAAATTATTATAATAAGTATTTATAGTTATGCTGTCTCCAGGTAAACCAGAAGGAAGACTGCCGTAAGCAATTGCTGGTATATTTCCACCATCAAACATCGTTATTTTTATACCGTATAGCGGTTGATCTTTTACTACAGTTAAATTTAGATTTGTATTTGCATTGTTCCAGTTCTTTATTGATTCGTTAATGGCGTTTCTCCACTCTAAAGGAACTTCGGGATATATGTAAACTTGTATAGAAGATGCAAATTGCGGGGCTATCAATTTTTTACTTACTCTTTGATTAGCCTTATCTTTAATTTTTAAATCTGTTTTTTTAAGGCGCTGCCTCGCATCCTCCAAAGGCATTAGTATGTCGCCATCAATTACAAAAGCACTTTTACTTGGGCTGTAAATAATCTTTTTTAAGGTTATGCCCAAATCTTCTGAAAGAAAATTACTTAATTGATTAATTTCTAAAACTTCTTCTTCTGTCATTTCCCTTTCTGCAACCTTTACGCAATTATCATCATTGCTGCATCGAATAAAAAGTTGTGATAATAAAAAAATAATCAAAAACATTTTTTTTCCAATTTCCATTCTTTTATATCTATAATTAGTATTAATCCTACAAATATATTAGAAAAGCATCAATAAACTCTATAAAAATAACTTTTTTCTTACATATTAAATGTATTAATTTGCAATGTTAAAAAAAAGCAGCTCGTAGTAAATGAGAAATTTATTCTAGAAAGATTAATGATTCGGAATAGACAGATTATACGTCTTAAATTAATTTTGCTGATAACTAAAATTAATTACATTTACAAAATGAGATTATGATTCACCAAAAAACAAAATTTCAAAATAAACAAACCTAATTAATATGATACAAAAAACATCAAATGCCTTTATAGCGGCATCATGGGTTGCTCTGGGAGCTGGAACAATTGGATTTATAGTTGGACTTGCCAGAGCAGAAATGCTGTTAAACGAAAAAGGTTATTACTTTACCGTTTTAATGTTCGGACTTTTTGCGGTAGTTTCTCTTCAAAAAAGTGTTAGAGATAGACTTGAAAAACTTCCTGTAACCGATATGTATTACGGAATCTGCTGGTTTGGAACTCTTTTGTCTATTGTACTTTTAGTTGTAGGATTGTGGAATGCAACTATTTTACCAAGCGAAAAAGGTTTCTATGCATTTGCCTTTTTATTAGCTTTATTTGGTGCTATTTCTGTGCAAAAAAATACAAGAGACAATATGACTTTTGGTCAAAGTGAATAAATTTAGAATTCAATATAAGCAAAAAAGCTCCAATTTTCATTGGAGCTTTCTTTTTTATATCAGAATCTGAGATTATTTGCTCAAATACATTTTTCTTCTAGAGTACAATTCGTAGAATTGATCGTCTTTTAAGTCATCAATAAACAAGATGCTTTCTCCTGTTGATTTCATTTCTGGTCCTAGCGCTTTGTTTACGTTCGGGAACTTGCTGAAAGAGAAAACCGGCTGTTTGATTGCATATCCTTTTAATTGCGGGTTAAAATCAAAGTCAGTTACTTTATTGTGACCTAACATCACTTTTGTAGCGTAGTTTACATAAGGTTCTCCGTAAGCTTTTGCAATAAACGGAACAGTTCTAGAAGCTCTTGGATTTGCTTCGATAATGTAAACCGTATCATCTTTAATCGCAAATTGAATATTGATTAAACCAACTGTTTTTAAAGCTCTTGCAATTTTATGAGTATGATCTTTAATCTGCTGCATTACAAATTCTCCTAAGTTAAAAGGAGGTAATGTTGCGTTACTATCTCCAGAGTGAACTCCACAAGGCTCAATGTGCTCCATAATACCAATGATGTAGACATTTCCATCAGCATCACAAATGGCATCAGCTTCAGCTTCAATCGCTCCAGCTAAATAGTGATCCAAAAGTAATTTGTTTCCTGGAATTGTTTTCAACAAATCGATAACGTGTTCTTCAAGTTCTTTTTTGTTGATTACAATTTTCATTCCCTGACCTCCTAGTACATAAGAAGGACGAATTAAAAGTGGGAAATCTAAACTATCAGCTAAAGTCGAAGCTTCGTCTGCAGTTTCAGCTATTCCAAATCTTGGGAAAGGAATATTTAATTCAGTCAGTAAATCTGAGAAACGACCTCTATCTTCAGCTAAATCAAGCGCATCAAAACTAGTTCCGATGATTTTCACACCATATTTAGATAATTTGTCTGCTAATTTTAAAGCTGTTTGTCCACCAAGCTGCACAATTACACCTTCTGGTTTTTCGTGCTGGATAATATCATAAATATGTTCCCAAAAAACTGGCTCGAAGTATAATTTATCAGCTGTATCAAAATCTGTAGAAACCGTTTCAGGATTACAGTTAATCATGATTGTTTCGTAACCGCATTCTTTTGCTGCTAAAACTCCGTGTACACAAGAATAATCAAACTCAATTCCCTGACCAATTCTATTTGGTCCAGAACCTAGAACGATAACTTTCTTTTTATCTGTAACAATACTTTCGTTATCTACATAGCGTTCTCCGTTTGCCTTTTCTATTTCAGCTTCAAAAGTTGAATAGTAATAAGGAGTAAGCGCTTTAAACTCAGCGGCACAAGTATCAACCAGTTTAAACACACGGTTAATATTTTGCTCCATACGTAAAGAATGTACCTCACTTTCCAGACAGTTCATCATGTGAGCAATTTGTCTATCAGCAAAACCCTTTTGTTTCGCTTCAAGCAATAATTCTTTAGGAAGATTAGAAACTTTATAATTTGAAATTTCTTTCTCTAAAACATAAAGCTCTTCGTATTGTTTTAAGAACCACATATCGATTCTTGTAATTTCGTGAATACGACTCAACGGAATTCCCATTGCGATTGCATCATAAATTACAAAAACTCTGTCCCAGCTTGCGTAAGTAAGTTTTTCGATAATCTGCTCGTAATCTTTATAACCTTTTCCGTCAGCTCCTAACCCATTTCTTTTAATTTCTAAAGATTGAGTCGCTTTGTGAAGTGCTTCTTGGAAAGAACGCCCGATTCCCATAACCTCACCTACAGATTTCATCTGAAGACCTAAAGTTCTGTCAGATCCTTCAAATTTATCAAAGTTCCAACGTGGTATTTTCACGATTACATAATCTAAAGTTGGTTCAAAAAGAGCCGAAGTCGATTTTGTAATTTGATTTTGTAATTCATCTAAGTTGTATCCTAAAGCGAGTTTAGAAGCAATTTTAGCAATTGGGTAACCCGTTGCTTTTGATGCTAATGCAGAAGAACGAGACACACGAGGGTTAATTTCGATCGCTACGATATCTTCTTTTTCGTCTGGCGAAACTGCGAATTGTACGTTACATCCTCCAGCAAAGTTTCCAATACTTCTCATCATCAAGATTGCGTAATCTCTCAGTTTTTGGAAAGTTGTATCCGATAAAGTCATTGCAGGCGCAACTGTAATCGAATCTCCAGTATGGATTCCCATTGGGTCCATATTTTCGATTGAACAGATAATTACAACATTATCGTTTTTATCTCTTAAAAGTTCTAATTCGTATTCTTTCCATCCCATTAAAGCTTTATCAATTAAAACTTCGTGAATTGGAGAAGCTTCAAGACCTCTTGTTAAAAGCTCATCAAAATCTTCTTTTTTGTAAACTACTGCAGCTCCTGTTCCTCCAAGTGTAAACGAAGGACGAATTACAAGCGGAAAACCAAATTCTTGAGCAATTTCTTTTCCTTCTAAATATGAAGTAGCTGTTTTTGCAGGTGCAGTTGGTACATTGATTTTTTCTAAAAGCTGTTTAAACTGCTCTCTGTCTTCTGTAATATTAATTGCGTTTACATCAACTCCAATTAATCTTACTCCGAAATCCTGCCAGATTCCTTTTTCTTCAGCTTCCAAACACAAGTTCAAAGCCGTTTGTCCTCCCATTGTAGGTAAAACAGCATCAATTTGTGGATGTTCCTTAAGAATTTCAATAATCGATTTTGTCGTTAATGGTTTCAAATAAATATGATCGGCCATAGATGGGTCGGTCATAATCGTCGCTGGATTTGAGTTAATCAAGATAACTTCAATTCCTTCTTCACGAATAGAACGTGCAGATTGAGAACCTGCATAGTCGAATTCGCAAGCTTGACCAATAACAATAGGTCCCGAACCTATTATTAAAACGGATTTAATTGATGTGTCTTTAGGCATTTTGTATGTATTGTGTAGTTATATAAAGTACTTCTAAAAAACATTCGTAGTCGATTCTAAACTAGAATGTTGCAAAAATTTTTACCGACAAGGTATAAAAAAAGGCGATACTAAAAAAGTAATCGCCTTATGTATGTTTATACAAACATTATTTTTTGTGTCTAGGTTCGCTAGAAACAGTTAATTTATGTCTTCCTTTTGCTCTTCTACGCGCTAGAACTTTTCTTCCATTCGCAGAAGCCATTCTGTCCATAAATCCGTGCTTATTTCTTCTTTTTCTTTTCGATGGTTGAAATGTTCTTTTGCTCATTGTTTTGTATCTTTAAAATGGTATCTAATATCTCTTTTTCTAGTTTTCGATATCGTTGCTCAAAAACCGAGTGCAAATATACAAAGACTTTTTTTTCTGGCAAGTAGTTTTATAAAAATATTTTTAATTCCTTTTACTATCTTTGCAATCACAAATTTACATTAATTATGTTTCACAAAAATATTAAACTTATTTTGGCCGGACTTCTTGTTGTAGCTGGCATTTGGCAATTTACAGAAAGTAATATCGGAAATGGTATTTTCCTTATTTTACTAACTGCGATTCCAATTTTTCTTTATTTTAAAAACGAATTTATCCTTTTAGCTTTCCTAAAATTAAGAAAACAAGACTTTGAAGGTGCTAAAAAATGGTTATCATATATTAAAAATCCAGAAGGGGCATTAGTAAGAAAGCAGCAAGGATACTTAAATTATTTACAAGGAATCATGTTGTCTCAAACCAATATCAACCAAGCAGAGAAACATTTCAAAAAAGCTATCGAACTTGGACTATCAATGGATATGGATTTAGCTGTAGCTAAATTGAACCTTGCAGGAGTTGCAATGTCACGCAGAAGAAAACTTGAAGCGACTAATTTATTAAACGAAGCTAAAAAATTAGACAAACAAGGAATGCTGAAAGAGCAAATTTCTATGATGAAAGAACAAATGAAGAAAATCTAAATTTCTTTAAATTTCAATATTTTAAATCCCAAATTCCAATTTAGTGGTGTTTGGGATTTTTTTATTGCTTAAAACATATAGTTTGTCATTTCGATCCCGAGGCTTCGGGACAGAAATCTCCGCAAGAAACTCGACAAAGATTATCGATTCTCTTTGAGGAGCTACTTGCGGAGATTTCTCCCTTCGGTCGAAATGACAATATACCGCAAATAGCTTATAATTTATCTTTCTCAAAGTTTTAAACTTTGACAAAGCCTAAAAACTCGAAACATCAAACTTTGAATTTGGAATTTGGAATTTTAAAAATTGGAATTTTAAAACTTTACTCCTCCAATATAATAGAAGGCAAATTCTCATTCAACCATTTATATTTATTAAGAATCATAATATGGGTTCCGCCTTTTACAATAATACACTTATTGATATATTTTATTGGAAAAACCTCGTCTTGATCTCCGTGAATGTGAACTACATTTTCATCAATTTGATTTCTATCCCAGCGAATCACACTTTCTACAGCCCATTGCAGATAACCCAAATCACGTACAGATAAAAACTTCTCATAGAGTTTAATTCTCTTATTGACTTTTTCGCCAAAAGAAAATTTAGCCAGTTTCTCTATGTTTAAAATCAACTGCATCGGAATTAGTTTATAGGCTTTCGTGGTTTTCCCTATTTTCATTCTTCTAGGAAATTCAACATTGCTTCTCACACTCGATATAATAATAACTTTTCGCGTTTTTATATGTTTCGAAATCTCCTGAACTAAAATCCCGCCAAAGGAAACTCCAATTAAAACAGGATTTGCATGTTTTATCTTTTCACTAATGCGAAGCGCATAATCCGAAAGTGATTCTTTAGGTTTGGGAATCTCCCATTCTAAAAGAAACATTTCAAAAACATCTTCATCTAATTTTACTCTTTCAAAAATAGACGAACTCGCTGCCAGACCCGGCATAAAATAAACTGGAATTTTACTCATGCTATTAAAATGAAATTATCATTAAGACATTTATTTTAAAAAAAAATAAAGTTACTTTTTTTAATATCATCTTAATCAAATTTCGCTCCATATTATTACTTCAATCCAAAAAAATAAACACAGAAACAATTGCTTAATCTTGAGCTGTTCAAAAAATAATTTAATATTGAAAATCAAATGATTACCTTTGTATTTGAAATATTTTTTGATCTTAAAATCTTATAAAGAATTTTCTTTCAATAGTATTTCAAGTCCCAAATTCAATTTATAAACATAACCTAAAAGAAAATTACTATGGAAACTTTTGTAACTATGGAAATAAAAGACAACACTTTTGCGCGCCAATTTGAAACTGTCGTACCTGAAGGAATGCTGGCAGTTGAATATTCATTTCAAGAAAAAAAAATCTTCTTAACCAAAATTAACACCCCAGATTCTTATCAAAACGAAGAAGCTATCAATGCTTTACTTAAAAACATTTTAGAATTAAGCTCTGAAAAAAATTATAGAGTTGTTCCAATTCACCCAAAGATTGTTTCTTTTTTCAAAAAAAACCCTAGATATAAAGAATTACTTCCTCCTGGAATTAGAATCTAAAAACATCCAATAATTCGGAGCCGCAATCCTCCATTAAATAAAGAGCATAACTTAACCAGTTATAAGCCCTCTGCCCCGCCATTTCTTAAAATTAACGTAGCCATTCCTAAAAAAACAGCTGACAGCTAGTAAGCATAATGGATTAAAGTTCCCAAAATCGACGTAGATTACTCAGATAGCACAAACAATTTTCTAAGGAAACTTTAAAAAAATTCAATTACACCAAAAACAAAAAAAGCACAAGATAAATCTTGTGCTTTTTCATATAATATATTTTTTTTTATTTTTCAATCTCTCTCATAGAGTCCATTTTCTTATGAGCAAGGAAACCTGCAACATCCTCAAAGTGCTCTTTAACTCTTTTGTTTCCGAACTCAAAAACTTTAGTTGCTAAACCGTCAAGGAAATCACGGTCGTGTGACACCAAGATTAAAGTTCCGTCGAAATCACGAAGTGCATCTTTAATAATGTCTTTTGTTTTCATATCCAAGTGATTCGAAGGCTCATCCAGAATCAATAAGTTTACTGGTTCTAACAATAATTTTATCATTGCCAAACGTGTTTTTTCTCCTCCAGAAAGAACTTTTACTTTTTTGGTAATATCATCACCTTGGAACATAAAAGCACCTAAAATATTTTTAATTTGTGTCCTAATATCACCAACAGCAATATTGTCAATAGTTTCAAAAATGGTAGCATTTTCATCTAATAAAGCCGCTTGATTTTGTGCAAAATAACCAATTTGAGAATTATGACCAATTTCAACGCTTCCTTCATCAATACCAATTTCTTTCATAATTGCCTTGATCATGGTCGACTTTCCTTCTCCATTTTTTCCAACAAATGCCACTTTTTGCCCTCTTTCAATCACAATATTAGCATCTTTAAAAACAACATGGTCACCGTAAGATTTAGACAAATCTTTTACCACAACAGGATATTGTCCAGAACGTGCTGCCGGCGGGAATTTTAATTTTAATGCTGATGTATCTACTTCATCTACCTGAACGATAACGAGTTTTTCTAACATTTTAACACGAGACTGCACAGCATCTGTTTTAGAAAAAGTTCCTTTAAAACGATCAATAAAAGCTCTGTTATCTGCAATCATTTTTTGTTGTTCGTCGTAAGCTTTCTGCTGATGAATACGACGGTCTTTTCTCAATTCTAAATAATGGGTATATTTTGCTTTGTAATCGTAGATTCTTCCCATTGTAACCTCAATAGTACGATTTGTAATATTATCTACAAACGCTCTATCGTGCGAGATTACCACAACGGCTTTAGCTTGATTCAATAGGAAATCTTCTAACCATTGAATACTTTCGATATCCATGTGGTTCGTTGGCTCATCCAATAAAATCAAATCTGGTTTTCTCAATAAGATCTTAGCCAGTTCGATACGCATTCTCCATCCTCCAGAAAACTCAGAAGTTTGTCTTGTAAAATCTTCACGTTCGAAACCTAAACCTACTAATATTTTTTCAACTTCAGCTTCGTAGTTTACCTCTTCAATAGCATAAAATTTTTCGCTTAAGTCAGAAACTCGTTCGATCAATTTCATGTATTCGTCACTTTCATAATCCGTACGAACCGTTAACTGCTCATTGATTTCGTCAATTTCCGATTTCATTTTAAAAATCTCGCTGAATGCTTTTGACGCTTCTTCCATAACAGTCGCGCCGTCTTGCGTAAGCAAGTGCTGCGGTAAATAAGCAACTACAGCCTCTTTAGGAGCAGAAACACTTCCGGTAGAAGGTTTGTTTACACCAGCAATTATTTTTAAAAGTGTTGATTTTCCCGCACCATTTTTACCCATAAGGGCAATTTTATCATTTTCATTTATAGCAAAAGAAACATCGCTAAAAAGTGTAGTTCCACCAAACTGAACCGAAATATCGTTAACTGTAATCATTTAGATTTTTAGATTTTAGACTGCTTAGATTTTTAGATTTCTACGCAAGTATTTTTTTGAAAGCGCAAAGATAGATTTTAATTGGATAATGTACCAATTAGGGAATTAGAAAATGTGACGATTTGATAATTAGATCATTTGTTTAATTTGAAAATGTATCATTTTTAAAATTCCACAACAAAACAAAACCCGACTGGTTTTAAAAACCTGTCGGGTTAAAAAAATTATCTAATTCTCAAATTGTCACATTTTCTAATTATCTAATTAGTCCTTTCTCCATTTTTTTGTTTCCTCAAAAACGTGTTCTAAAATTGCTTGTTCCGTTTCATCAAAATCAATATTTCGTCTTGAAAGAACCAATCTTGCCGTTTCAAAAGCTTTTTTCGTTACATAAGTTGTAAAACCTGCTGCACCGCCCCAAGAGAAACTCGGAACAAAATTACGCGGGAAACCAGATCCAAAAATATTGGCGCTTACTCCAACAACAGTTCCAGTATTAAACATTGTATTGATACCGCATTTACTGTGATCTCCCATCATTAAACCGCAAAACTGAAGTCCGGTTTTTGCAAAACCTTCTGTTTCATAACTCCAAAGTTTTACTTCTTCGTAGTTATTTTTCAGGTTTGAATTATTAGAATCGGCTCCGATATTACACCATTCGCCTAAGACAGAATCTCCTAAAAATCCTTCATGTCCTTTATTTGAATTTGCAAAAAGAACAGAGTTCTTAACCTCTCCTCCAATTCTAGATCCTGGCCCTACAGTTGTCGCCCCGTAAACTTTGGCAGACATTTTTACCATTGCATTTTCGCACAAAGCAAAAGGTCCGCGAATTACAGTCCCTTCCATAATCTCCGAATTCGCACCTATATATATAGGACCATTTGAAGCATTTAAAGTTACGAACTCTAATTTAGCGCCTTCTTCTATAAATATATTTTCAGGAGCAATTACATTAACGCTTTTTGGAATTGGCTGCGATTTTCGATCTTCTGTCAAATAATCAAAATCTTGACGGATAGCTACATCATTTTTAGAAAAAATATCCCAAGTATGCTCTATAGTAATACAATCATCATTGTACTGGATAATTTCGTACGAATCAAAATCAACTTCTTCTTGGTTTTCGGTTGCGAAGAATGCAATTACATCTTCTCCTTTAAAAATTGCCTGATTTTCGGTTAAGTCAGAAATCATCTCTACAAGTGTATCATTTGGCAAATACGCTGCATTGATCATTACATTTTCTTCCATTTCAACCATTGGAAATTTCTCTGACAAGTATTCTTCGGTAATAGTGGTAATTGTTGAACCGAGACGTTTTTCCCATTTTTGACGAATGGTCATTATTCCGACCAAAATATCAGCCACAGGCCTCGTAAAGGTAAAAGGTAATAAAGCATTCCGAACGGGTCCGTCGAAAAGAATGTAGTTCATAAATAATTGAGTGTTTGTTAAAATATTGATTTGGTTACCTTACACAAAGTTACAAATATTTTACTGGTTTACTAAAAAACAACTTTAACGAAAAGTGATATTTAACGCATAAAAAAAGCCTTCCAGATCTGGAAGGCTTTTGTATAATTTTAAACAGCTATTATTTTTTAGCGTGTTTAGCGTATTTAGTTTTGAATTTATCAATACGTCCTGCAGTATCGATAAGTTTAGATTTACCAGTATAAAAAGGGTGAGATGTTCTAGAAATCTCCATTTTTACAACTGGATACTCAACTCCGTCAACTTCAATTGTTTCTTTTGTATCTGCAGTAGATTTAGTGATAAAAACGTCATCATTTGACATGTCTTTAAATGCAACTAATCTGTAATTTTCTGGGTGAATTCCTTTTTTCATCTTTATCTTTTTATTTATTGTTTGGAGTATTTTTATTTTGAAGCTTTTTCATGGTTAGAAAAAGGTGTAAACAAATGATACTCTTTTTGTTTAAAAACTTTTAATTATTTTTGAGTGTGCAAATTTACAATTCTTTTTTAATAAACAAATACTTAACTCACTTTTTTTTAGTTTATTTCGAAAAGCTTTTTTTATCTCCGATTATAGTCGGAATTACTATATTTGTGGATTAATTTTAAAACATATACATTATGATTAATGAAGTTATAAAAAAGAATGGTATTACGTACGGTGTAATGATTGGTATTGCATCAGCTTTGGTTACTGCTACAATATATGCTGTTGATTTAAACCTGTTTACAGCTTGGTGGATGGGTATAATAGGAATAGTAATAAGTCTTACAATAAGCATTATTTTACTTTCTAAAACTAAGAAAGAATTAAAAGGTGTTTTTAGTTTCAAAGATGCTTTTACCACTTATTTTATAGCTGCAGTAATCGGTATTTTAATTTCTACTACTTTCAACATTATTTTATTCAATGTTATTGACCCAGGAGCCAAAGATACTTTGAGCGAAATTATGATCAAATATACTGTAAATATGATGCAGAAATTTGGTACACCTGCATCTGCCATTAATGAAGCAGTTGCTAAAATGAAAGAAAGCAGCCCATACTCTACTATTGAACTATTAAAAGGATCTGTTTTTGCAATTGTGATCAGTGCAATTTTCGGATTAATTTTCGCTGCATTTTTTAAAAGCAAATCTACACAAGAATAAAAATTATAAATGAATTTATCTATACTTATACCGCTTCTAAACGAGGAGGAATCACTTAAAGAACTCTATACTTGGATCATTAAAGTGATGCAATCTAACAATTACTCTTATGAAATCATTTTTGTAGATGATGGAAGTACAGATAATTCTTGGCAGATTATAGAAGGTTTTTCCAATGAAAATCCGAATGTAAAAGGCATTCGTTTCATGAAAAACTTTGGAAAATCGCAGGCTTTACATGCTGGTTTTGCTAAAGCAAAAGGCGACGTTATTATTACAATGGATGCCGACCTGCAAGACAGTCCAGATGAAATTCCTGAATTGTACGAAATGATTACAGCTCAGAAATATGATTTGGTTTCTGGCTGGAAAAAGAAGCGCTACGATTCTGTTGTGGCAAAAAATCTTCCTTCGAAATTGTTTAACTGGGCAGCCAGAAAAACATCTGGTGTTGAGTTAAACGATTTTAACTGCGGATTAAAAGCTTATAAAAACGTTGTTGTCAAAAACATAGAAGTTTCTGGCGAAATGCACCGTTATATTCCTGTATTGGCAAAAAATGCCGGTTTCGGAAAAATTGGCGAAAAAGTAGTTATCCATCAAGCTAGAAAATATGGTGAAACTAAATTTGGAATGGAACGTTTTATAAACGGTTTTCTCGATTTAATCACTATTTGGTTTTTGTCACGTTTTGGAAAAAGACCTATGCACTTATTTGGCGCAATGGGCTCGATAATGTTTATCATCGGATTTTTATCTGCAGGATATATTGGTGTTTCAAAACTATACCATATGTATAATGGAATGAGATATACCCTTGTTACCAATAATCCTTGGTTTTACATTGCATTAACAACAATGATTTTGGGAACTCAGCTTTTCTTAGCTGGATTTTTAGGTGAAATTATCTTAAGAACCAAAAACAATGAGGAAAGATATAAGGTATCACGTGAAGTGAATTTTTGATACAAATCAGGAAAAAAAAATCTTTTTGAGTCAAAATAATTTTTGAAGAAAAACTACCTTTATTAAAACATAAAATAAAACTTACATGAATATAGCACCTAATATTTTAAATGCTGTAAATGAATGGCTGACACCAACATTCGATCAAGAAACACAAGCTGCTGTAAAAGAATTAATGACTACCTCACCAAAAGATCTTGAAGAAAGCTTCTACAAGAATCTTGAATTTGGAACTGGAGGAATGAGAGGTGTTATGGGCGTTGGAAACAACCGAATCAACAAATATACACTTGGAAAAAATACTCAGGGATTATCTGATTATTTACATAAAGTTTTTCCAAACGAGCCATTAAAAGTGGTTATCGCTTACGACTGTCGTCATAATAGTAACACTTTAGCAAAAGTAGTTGCAGATGTTTTTTCTGCAAACGGAATTCAGGTTTATCTGTTTTCTGACCTAAGACCAACTCCTGAATTATCTTTTGCGCTTAAACACTTAGGCTGTCAATGCGGAATTGTTCTTACAGCTTCTCATAATCCGCCAGAATATAACGGATATAAAGTGTACTGGCAGGACGGCGGACAAATTGTCCCTCCTCAAGACGGCGAAATTATTCAAGTAATTGAAAGCTTAGACTACGACAAAATTAAATTTAATGCTAACGAAAGCTTAATTCAGTACATCGATACAGAAATTGACAAAGCATTTGTAAAATCATCTATAGAAAACGCGAGTTTCAACACTCCCGCAGAAGCTAAAGACAATCTTCATATCGTATTTACTTCATTGCACGGAACTTCTATAAAATCTATTCCTGATACATTATCTCAGGCTGGTTACAAAAATGTTCACATTGTTCCTGAACAGGCTGTTCCAGACGGAGATTTCCCAACGGTAAAATCTCCAAATCCCGAAGAACCCGAAGCTTTAACAATGGCTTTGGCTTTGGCAGATAAAACAAATTCGGATATTGTTGTAGGTACAGACCCAGATTGTGACCGTTTAGGTGTTGCTGTTAGAAATAATGATGGCAAAATGATTTTACTTAACGGAAACCAAACTATGGTTTTAATGACTTCTTTCCTTTTAAAACAATGGAAAAAAGCAGGTAAAATCAACGGTAAACAATTTGTAGGTTCAACTATTGTTTCTACTCCAATGATGATGGAATTGGCAACAAGTTATGGCGTTGAATGCAAAGTTGGTTTAACAGGATTTAAGTGGATCGCAAAAATGATCGTAGATTTTCCTGAACTTGAATTTATCGGTGGCGGTGAAGAAAGTTTTGGTTTTATGGTTGGAGACGCTGTTCGAGATAAAGATGCTGTTGCGGCTACATTATTAATATGCGAAGTTGCGGCGCAGGCTAAAGCCGCAGGAAGTTCTGTTTACAAAGAGCTTTTACAACTTTATGTTGAAAATGGATTCTACAAAGAATATTTAGTTTCATTGACTAAAAAAGGAATGGAAGGTTTACAGGAAATCAATCAAATGATGATTGATCTACGTCAAAATCCTTTGAAAGAAATTAATGGCCAGCGTGTGATTATGGTTGAAGATTACCAATCGTCTACCGCATTGAATTTATTGACGAATGAAGAATCTCCAATGGACATTCCGAAATCAAATGTATTGATTTACTACACAGAAGATGGATCAAAAATCTGTGCAAGACCAAGCGGAACAGAACCAAAAATCAAATTCTATATCAGCGTTAATGCCGAATTAGAATCTGTTCAAGATTTTGATGAAGCAGAAAAATTCTTAGACCAAAAAATACAGAATATCATTGCAGATATGCAATTGAAATAATAGAATAAAAACTCTTTACCTGCTTTAATTTTGTACACAAAATTGATAAAGGTTAATATTTAGAACTCTGATTTACATTTAAACAAATGCAAATCGGAGTTTTTTTTAATAAAAAAAAGCTAAAAAAAGTTAAAACCAAACCAATTGGATTATTTTTGTGCTGTGAAAAACATCCAGTACAAAATCAATTATTCAATGCTGGACATTCATTCATAACCAAAATTTCAGTATTTAACTCATTACCAAAATAAAACAGAACCAAAAAACTCGAAAGAGTCTCCTGCCTTGCAAAAATAACATCAATAATAAATGGATAATTTCAAAAAAATATTCCCTTTTATACTTCCCTATAAAAGATACGCTTTCTTAAACATCTTCTTTAATATTCTGTATGCGCTTTTCAGCACGCTTTCGTTTATGGCTTTAATTCCTATGATTCAGGTTTTATTTGACAAAACCAAAAGCAACACTGTTATGCCGGTGTACGAAGGAATTGCGCACATTAAAGAGTACGGAGAAAACTATTTAAGCTATTACATTACAACAAACACAGACCCAAACAATCCTGGTTTTGTACTTTCAGTAATGGTTGCCATCATCATTTCGATCTTTTTATTAAAAAACTTAGCTGATTATGCTGCAATGTTTTTTATTACTTTTTTGCGTAATGGTGTTTTAAGAGATATGCGTAATGCGATGTATAAAAAATCACTGGAACTGCCATTGGCTTTTTATTCTGAAAAAAGAAAAGGAGATGTAATTTCGAGAATTTCCGGTGATGTAAACGAGGTTCAAACTTCATTTTTGGCTATTTTAGAGCTTATCGTAAAAGAGCCTCTAACGATTATTTTTACCATAATTGCAATGCTTATTATTAGTGCAAAACTAACCCTGTTTGTTTTTATCTTCATTCCGGTTTCAGGATATATTATTTCATTAATTGGAAAACAGCTTAAAAAGCAATCTACAAAAGCGCAGCAGGAACAAGGTACTTTCCTATCGACTATTGAAGAAACCATGGGCGGATTAAAAGTCGTTAAAGGATATAATTCTGAGAACTATTTCAATTCTGTTTTTCAAAGTTCTACAAAACGTTTTTTTGATTTATCAAACACCATTGGAAACCGTCAGAACTTAGCTTCGCCTGCGAGTGAATTTATGGGAATTACGGTAATTGCAGTATTGCTTTGGTATGGTGGTCAAATGGTTTTAATTGATAAAACACTAGACGGAGCATCTTTCATTGCTTACATGGGACTAGCTTATAACATTCTTACTCCTGCGAAAGCAATTTCAAAAGCTTCATACGGAGTTAAAAGAGGAAATGCCGCTGCAGAACGTGTGTTAGAAATTTTGGATCAGGAAAACACAATTGTTTCTTCAGAAAAAGCAACAGAAAAAACGACTTTTGATAATGATATTGATATTCAAAACATCAATTTTAAATACGAAGACGAAACTGTTTTAAAAGACTTTTCTCTACAAATCAAAAAAGGACAGACAGTTGCTCTTGTTGGTCAATCTGGAAGTGGAAAAAGTACTATTGCTAATTTATTAACTCGTTTTTACGATGTAAATGAAGGTTCAATTTCTATTGATGGAATCAACATTAAGCATATCAACCTGCAGTCGCTTCGCAGCTTAATGGGGCTTGTAACTCAGGACAGCATTTTATTTAATGACACCATTAAAGCAAATATTGCACTAGGAAAACTTGACGCTACGGATGATGAAATCATGGAAGCTTTAAAAATCGCAAACGCATACGAATTTGTAAAAGATCTGCCTGGTGGAATTTACACTAATATTGGCGACAGCGGAAACAAACTTTCTGGGGGACAAAAACAACGTTTATCTATTGCGAGGGCGGTTTTGAAAAATCCACCAATTATGATTTTGGATGAAGCAACATCTGCATTAGACACAGAAAGCGAAAAATTTGTTCAGGTTGCACTTGATAAAATGATGCAGAACAGAACTTCAATTGTAATTGCCCACAGGCTTTCAACTATTCAAAAAGCAGATTTGATAGTAGTGATGCAAAAAGGAAAAATTGTAGAACAGGGAACACATGACCAATTAATAGCGCAAAACGGAACTTATAACAAATTGGTCACAATGCAGTCTTTCGAATCTTAAGACTTTATATAAAATCAAAATCTACACAGATTAAGGAAATATTAAAACTCAATTTAATTTCTTTAATCTGTGTTTTATTTTATAACTTTAGGTGAGTTTAAGAATAAATCATTTAACCTCAATAGAATGTATCTTAACAACCCAAACATCATACTTCCTGAAGATCCCGACACTATAGTTTGGAAATATCTTGATTTATCCAAATTTTTAGATCTCTTACTTTCAAAGAAACTATTCATGTCACGATCTGATAAATTCGAAGATCAATACGAAGGTACTTTCAGCGAACCCACTTATGAAGAAATCAAAAAGCTAGCAGTCGATAATCCTGACTTTTTAAATTATTATAAAACCCACCGCGAAAAAGTAGCCATAAGCAGCTGGCATATTAACGAATATGAATCGTTTGCTATGTGGCAGATTTTTACTCAAAATAGTGAAGGTTTAGCGATTCAGTCAACAATTGGGAGGTTACAAAAAGCTTTAAAACCAGAAAATAATTTTGATCAATATATTGGTGAAGTAAATTATATCGATTATAAAAAAGAATACATTCCGTTTGACGACTTATTCTTTCCTTTTTTATTTAAAAGAAAAAGTTTTCAGTACGAACGCGAAGTCCGCATTATCACCGATACTTCAAAAAGTACTTTAAAACTAAATGATGGATTAAAAATCAATGTAGACATCAATCAGCTAATTGAAAAAATTTACATTCATCCAAAATCTGAAAACTGGTACAAAAAACTGGTAATAGAATTGGTAGAACGCTTAGATTTTGGTTTCGAAATTGAAAAATCTGATTTAGAAAGTGATATATTAATTTAAAGGTTCTGAGGTACTGAGGTACTGAGATACTAAGGAGATGTGTTTCTTTTATAAACAAAGAAAGCTGTTTAAAAATTATTTAAATAATTCTTAAACAGCTTTCTATAAAACTTAGAACCTTAGTCCCTTAGTACCTTAGATAGGCTTATAACTTTTAACTTCCCATTTTTTAGAAGCTAAATCTATATAATTATAATGCAGCACATCATTTTTATCGAATTGTCCGTTTTGGTTGGTGTCTTCAATTGTTCTAAAATATAAACGATTTTTAGATTCTACTAAATTCCAATCAATCAACTCTTGAAGATCAGCAGAAACTTTTGTAAAGTTTTCTCCGCTGATATCGCTTAAATACAAAGTTTTAATATCGCTGGTATCTATCTTTCCATCTTTGTTAGTATCAGAATCAGTAAGAGTGTAAACCATAACATTATTATGAGTTTTATCTGCAATTGTTTTTAAGTAAGTGGCAGTTAAAATTAAAATTGGTTTTTCTGATAATGGACGAATAGAATCTGAATCAACTTTTTGAAATTTTAAATTCTGTAAATAACCTGTGATTTCATATTCTCCTAAATTAGAAATAGTAAAACTCACATCATTTACGCTTGATGAACCATATCTTGCTTTAGAGCCTTTTTCATAAACTCTTAAATCTCCAACTGGGTGAATTAGATAGTCTGTCCCTTGCATTTGAATAGGAAGATCCGCCACCTCTACCTGCGTAGAATCGGCTTTAGTGACACTTACCTTATTTGATACGTCGTAACTTACTTTTGGTTTTTTAACTTCTTCGCGGCAGCTTATTACTGTTCCAACGATTACCAAGGCTATATATTTAAAATACTTTTTCATCTACGCGGATTATATTCGATTATCAAATATACTATTTTTGATTGTAATTTTGGTTTTTATTGAATTTTACTAAAAAATTAGAAAAGACTTTACAGTCTCGCATTAATCTTAACGTTAAAAACCCTCGAAGTCATATAATTTGGAATCGCATATTGATTTTTAGAATACACATCACGAACCCAAGTGTTTGTAATAGCGTTTTGATTATTAAAGAGATTGAAAACTTCTAGCCCGACAGCCAATTCTTTAAAATTTTTCAACCAGCTTGTTTTAGTATTCTGCGTACTGCTGTCTACAAAAACTTTTGCAAAACCAATATCTGCTCTTCTGTAATCGTTTAATCTATTTTGATACAAATAAGGATCGGTATATGATGGCGCGCCACCTGGCAGACCCGTATTGTAAACCAAATTCAGATACACTTTCACACTTGGAATATTCGGCATATAATCCTGAAACAACATCGCAAACTTTAAACGCTGGTCTGTCGGGCGGGCAATATAACCTTTGTTTTCATAATTTTCTTCGGTCTTCATGTATCCGAAACTTACCCAAGATTCTGTTCCAGGCACAAATTCTCCGTTCAATCTAAAATCAAGACCTTGTGCGTAAGCTTTCGCATTATTATTGGCGACATAACGAATTCTAACATTATCAATTGAATACACATTCACATCTGAAAGTGATTTATAATAAACTTCTGTAACCCATTTAAAAGGGCGATTCCACATTTTAAAATTGTAGTCATTTCCTAAAACCACATGAACAGCTTCCTGAGCTTTTACATTCGGATTCACAACTCCATCCAAATCGCGAAGTTCTCTATAAAATGGCGGCTGATGATACAATCCACCCGAAATTCTAAAAACCATATCCCGATCCCAGTCTGGTTTTATGGCAAATTGTGCACGCGGACTTACAACGGTCTGATTTTTTCCTTCTTCTAAAGCTCCCGAAACACTCCAGCTTTGAAAACGCGCTCCTAAATGATACCAAATTCTACTGGAACCAATTTCAGATTGTTGATTCCATTGCGCATATCCAGAAAAGCGGTTGATTGTATTAAAATTTGCCGCACGAATATCTTGATACGGCAAAAGAGGACCTGTGTAAGGCGTATAAGGCTGATTATTTTCTGGCAGAATTACCAATGGCGGATTTAAAGAAAAACCAGCCGAATCGATCATCTCCCACTCTACCACTCTATCTCGTATCGATTCTCGAGTATACTTTAAACCAAATTCCAACTGGCTCTCTTTCCACTCTTTTGTTCCTTTCAATTCAATGTTGGCAATTAACGCATCCAGATCGTTACGGGCATGATTTAACTGCGAACCAATTCCGCGTGTAAAATCAATAGCGGAAGGATTTTCGGGATCTTCAGCATTCACATTACCTAAACGGTATTGTGCCAGAATATCAAAATGTTCTTTTTCAGTTGTATGAAATAATGATCCGATTAATTTTAAAGTCAGCGAAGGCGAAACTTTGTAAGTTGTTTTTAAAGCACCAAAATAAGTATCATATTGGTCTTTTTCCTGACCTTGATAATAAACAGCAAGCGCCATTGGCTGATCTATCGTACCAAATTTTGTTTCTCGAGTCAGAGGCTGATACAAATATTTATTCTGCGAAATATTCCCTAAAAAACTCATCTGCCATTTTTCAGAAATATCATAATTAATATTTGTCTGAACGTCTGCAAAAGTCGGTGTATAATTCGTCTGCGTATCTTGACTATTTACGAGCAGACTATTGTTTCGATAACGAACTCCAGTCACTGCAGACCATTTTTTGTTTTTAGAAACCAAATCAACAGAAGCACTTCCGCCAAGAAAACTCGCTTCAAAAGAAGCACCAAACTGCGTTGGTTTTCTATACGTAATATCTAAAACAGAAGATAATTTATCTCCGAATTTAGCCTGAAATCCACCAGCTGAAAAATCAACATTCTGGACCAAATCAGTATTCGTAAAACTTAAGCCTTCCTGCTGGCCCGAACGAATTAAAAACGGACGATAGACCTCGACCTCGTTTACATAAACCAGATTTTCGTCATAATTCCCGCCGCGAACCATATATTGTGTACTTAATTCATTATTTGAATTGACACCTGGAAGCGTTTTCAAAACATTTTCAATTCCCGCATTGGCACCTGGAATCTTTTTTATGGTTTCGGTGTCAATTGTCGCAATTCCCTGTACACGTTTTCTATTTCCCGAAGAAACAAAAACTTCTCCCATTTGTTCCTGAGAATTATTCATAATCGGATTAAAAACAAAAACTTCATTTGTTTTCAAACTAACCGTTAAACTCATTGTTTTTAACGAAACGTGAGTAAATATCAGCGAGACCTTTTTGTTTGATGGAATTACAATTTCAAAAAAGCCATTTGAATCTGTTTGCACTGAATTTCCCTGCGAAGAAATATTTACACTTGGAACAGGATGTTTTTCCGTATCTAAAATTACACCTTTAACAAAAGCATTTTGAGCTAATGAAATACAGCTGAAAAATAAAAAAAGAAAAGCGAATATAAACCTATTGTAATTCAAAGATTGCGGTTTTATTTTTGACTTCTAAAAAAATGAGTTTCAAAGATAGTAGTATTTCCTACATTGTCAACAACTTCTAATTTTAAAAAATTCTCGCCTTCCGTTAAATATTGATCATCAAAAGTGTGCGTGATTTTTCGAGTTTTATTTTCATATTCAAACAAAACCCAGCTTCCGTTTAAGTAGCCATTATAAGATTTAATTCCAGAAGCAGAATCGCCAATTGTAAATTCAATTTTTTTCTGGCCGGTAATCCATTTTCCTTCAACAGGTTTGGCAATTTTTATAACTGGAGCAATTGTATCTAGAACTAAGCCATACTGACCTAAAATTTTTGCTTTAGCAGTGAAAACATCCCCTTTTCTGATAGTTCCATTAAAACTATTACCTTTTCCAATGTAAAGCTTGTCGCGTAAATTTTCAGGATATGAATCGTCTTTTATCGTAATGGTAAAATTGGCATGCACCGGAACCGTATCGTCGTGAATATAGATTTTATTATTTCTAACGTCAAAATTCATGTTGAAATCTTCATAAAAAGTTCCTGCAGGAAAAAATACAGACATATTACCTTTTTCGAAATTAGAATCTTTATTGTATCGCACAAAATAAGGTCCTGTAACAGGTTCTGCCTGCACGAGCGGTGTTGCTGTATCATATTCAATTGGCACTGTTATCGAATTTAAATTTCCGAAATAATCCGAAACTTCAATTCTGTAATTCGAGGCCAAGTTTGGTTCTGGCGTGATAACTCCGTATTGAGAATCTGTTTTAATTATGCTTAGAGCAAAAGGCGTTTTCATAAAAAGCTTTTGAACTCTCTGACTTGTTTTTTTATACCTCGCATAATCTATAAAAGCATTGATATAGCGCATTTCATCAAACGAATACGTATTAAACTGATAATTATAATTCGGATTTCCGTTTAAAAAAGTAGAAACATTGTAAACTCCATTTTTGTTATAAGAAACATCATCCGTATCTGTTGCATTGATTCCAAAACCAATTTTTCCGTTTGCTTTTACTTTTGAAGCCAGATAAGTTCCGTCTTTTTGCAGCGCCATGCTAAGCAGTAAAGGCTGTTTGGACTGATTTACAGTTGAATTATCGAGCGGATAAACATACAAACTTGATAAAGTGGGCTTTTTAGAATCTTTTATATTTTGGTCAAAGCCAAAGAAAATCGGGTTGATTACGAATTCGGTTTTAGTATCGCGAATTTCAAAATGAAGATGCGGTCCTTCTGAGGATCCAGTATTACCAGAGAGCCCAATTATTTGTCCTTTTGTTACAGGAAGCTCATCTGGTTTTGGAAACATTTCAATTTCATATCCTTTTTCTTTGTAATGAGTATTTTTTACATAATCCAGGATTGCACCAACTGGAGACTGTAAATGACCATAAACAGAAGTGTAACCGTTTGGATGCGTAATGTAAATACATTTACCATTTCCGAACGTCGAAATTTTAATTCTCGATACGTAACCATCTGCAATTGCATGCACACTCAATCCTTCTCTTTGATTTGTTTTTAAATCAAAACCCGCATGAAAATGATTAGGTCTTAACTCTCCAAAATTCCCAGAAAGCTGCATTGGAATATCTAGCGGGGCGCGGAAATAATCTTTAGGATATTGTGTTTGGGCAAATAGAAAATGACAGGATAAAAGGGCAAGTATAGATAATCTCATAAAAAAAATATTTTTGCTAAAATAAAAAATTAACAGGTAAAAACCTAAAAAACAAACTTAATAACACAAGATACTGAATTTCATTTATTTGTCTCTTTTTAATGTAAAAAATTCGATAAAAAATTGCATTAATAAAAAGGAATACTAACTTTGTAGGATTAAGTAATGAATAGGATGCATAATGAGTGTAATTGCAGAAATAATTGATACTCTTGAATATAAAGTCGAAAAGCTTTTTGAAAAATCAAAAGGTTTGGAGAAAAATAATCAAGCACTACGATTAGAACTAGCCAAAGCTGCGCAAATTATCCAGAAACAATCTGAAGAAATTGAAGCTTTGAAGAAGCAAAATGAAACACTTAAGATAGCCAATTCGTTGCTTGGCAGCGACAATAACAAGAGAGAGACAAAGCTTAAAATAAATTCATTAATTCGCGAAATCGATTACTGTATAGCGCAATTATCAGATTAGTAATATGGACGGAAAGCTTAAAATTAAAATATCAATTGCCGACCGCGTTTACCCTTTAACGGTTGAACCAGCTCAGGAAGAAGGCCTTAGAAGCGCTTCTAAAAAAATTGATGCTATGATTAAGCAGTTCGAAGAAAATTACGCGGTTCGTGACAAACAAGATGTTCTAGCAATGTGCGCATTGCAGTTTGCATCACAAGTCGAACAAAAACAAATTGATAACGCAATCGATGGAGAAGAAACCATTGAGCGAATTAAGAAATTAAATCTGCTTTTAGATCAATATCTCGAAAATTAAACGTTCTTTACAAGAAACTAAGATACTGCCTACATTAGTTCACAATTGGTAAACTCAACACTAACAATTTAGAATGAGCAAATCGTCGCTACTATAGTATGCCCAGCTTTGACCGGGAAACTTGAACAGTGAGTTAGCTCAAAACTTGTCTTTACGAGTTTATTCAAGCAATTAATGTAGGCTTTTTTTATATATAAACCCTAATAAACATGGACATCATAACGATCATTATTGGTATTGTGGGTATTGCAGCAGGATTTGCAATAGCTAAAATTATCGAGAAAAGTAATATTTCAAACCTAATTAAAAACGCCAAAAAAGAAGCAGCTTCAATTTTAAAAGATGCTAATTTAGAAGCTGAAAATATTAAAAAAGACAAAATTCTTCAAGCAAAAGAAAAATTCATTGAATTAAAATCTGAGCACGAACAAGTTATTTTAGCAAGAGACAAAAAAGTTGCTGAAGTAGAAAAACGCGTGCGTGATAAAGAATCTCAGGTTTCAAATGAACTTTCTAAAGCTAAAAAAGTTAACGACGACTTTGAAGCTAAAACTGCTGAATACAATAATAAAATTGAAGTTTTAGACAAAAAACAAGCTGAAGTTGATAAACTTCACAAAAGTCAATTACAGCAGCTTGAAGTAATTTCTGGTCTTTCTGCTGAAGAAGCAAAAGAACAATTAGTAGAAGGTTTAAAAGCTGAAGCTAAAACAAAAGCGATGTCTCATATTCAAGAAACAATTGAAGAGGCTAAGCTTACTGCGCAGCAAGAAGCTAAGAAAATTATTATCAACACTATTCAAAGAGTTGGAACTGAAGAAGCAGTTGAAAATTGCGTTTCTGTTTTCAACATTGAATCTGATGATGTAAAAGGTAGAATTATTGGTCGTGAAGGACGTAACATTAGAGCTCTTGAAGCTGCAACTGGAGTTGAAATCATTGTTGATGATACACCAGAAGCTATCATTCTTTCTTGTTTTGATCCAGTTCGTAGAGAAATTGCGCGTTTGTCATTACACAAATTAGTAACTGATGGACGTATTCACCCAGCGAGAATCGAAGAAGTGGTTGCTAAAACCGCAAAACAAATCGACGACGAAATTATCGAGGTTGGAAAACGTACGGTAATCGACTTAGGAATTCATGGTTTACACCCAGAATTAATAAAAGTTGTCGGCAGAATGAAATACCGTTCTTCTTACGGACAAAATTTATTACAGCACTCAAGAGAGGTTTCTAAACTTTGCGGTATCATGGCTGCAGAATTAGGATTGAATGTTAAACTAGCTAAAAGAGCAGGTTTACTTCACGATATTGGAAAAGTGCCAGACACAGAAAGTGATTTACCACACGCACTTTTAGGAATGCAGTGGGCTGAAAAATATGGTGAAAAAGAAGAAGTTTGCAACGCGATTGGAGCGCACCACGACGAGATCGAAATGAAATCTTTATTGTCGCCGATTATTCAGGTTTGTGATGCTATTTCTGGAGCAAGACCAGGAGCAAGACGCCAGGTATTGGATTCTTACATCCAACGTTTGAAAGATCTTGAAGATGTTGCTTACGGATTCAGCGGTGTTAAAAACGCTTATGCAATTCAAGCTGGTAGAGAACTTCGTGTAATTGTTGAAAGTGAAAAAGTTTCAGACGATAACGCTGCGAACTTATCCTTCGAAATTTCACAAAAAATTCAAACAGAAATGACTTATCCTGGACAAGTAAAAGTTACAGTTATTAGAGAAACTAGAGCTGTAAATATTGCAAAGTAATAGGATTCATAAACATACAAGAAAGGCTGTCAATTATGACAGCCTTTCTTTTTATCCTTTATTTCATATTTACATATCATTAAAAACAATTTTAAAGCTCGTTCCTACCCCGACTTCACTTTCTACCAAAACCGTCCCTTTCATCGCCTCTATTTGATTTCTTGTAATATAAAGTCCAATTCCACGTGCTTCCTCATGCTTGTGAAAAGTTTTATACATTCCAAACAACAAATCTCCATAAACTTTTAAATCTATTCCGAGACCGTTATCCGTAATCTTAAGCGATTTGAAACCTTCTGGTTCTATCGCAAAATCGAAAATTATTACAGGATCGCGATCTGGATGGGCATATTTTATGGCATTTGTGGTAAAATTCAACAACACACTTTCCATATAAGCCGGATTGAAATTAATTGTCAAATATTTTGGAACATTATTTATAATGGTCACATTTCGTTGTTTATCATAGCCTTTAATCGTCGAAATAGTTTTTTCGATATATTCACACAACATCAACGGCACAACCGCAATATTGATATTACTCTGCGTTTTTACAATCTGTGTCAGATTTGAAATTGTCTCATTCAGGTCATTTGAAACAGTGCGTAAATGTTCCAGCATTTCTTCAACCGTCTGCCTGTTTACATCGGCATCGATAAAATCTAAAATCGACTTAATATTACCAGCCTGCGTATTCAAATTATGCGAAACGATATGCGAAAAGTTCAATAAACGACTGTTCTGATCACTGTACAATTTCATTGTTTTGATAAGTTCCAGTTCTTTTTCTTTTTGAGCAGAAACATCCGTATGCGTACCGATTACACGCAAAGGCTTTCCGTTTTCATCACGTTTGATAACTTTCCCGCGGTCCAAAATCCATTTATAATTACCGCTTGATGTCATTACTCGGTGGTAATTTTCATAATAGGGAATCTTATTGTCAAAATGTTCCTGAATATCCGAGTAATATTTGGGAAGATCATCAGGGTGCACAATTTTATCCCAGCGTTCTGGATCATCAAAAATATCGGTTGATTCTAATTCTAAAATTTTAAGTGAAAGAGAAGAATAAAAAACACTATTGGTCACCATATCCCAGTCCCAAATTCCAGCAGTTGAAGCATCAAGGGCAAATTGAAAACGTTCTTCGGATATGCGAAGTTTTTCTTCTTTATCTTTTAATTCTGTAATATCTGAAACGTGTCCATAAAAAACAACCTTACCACCTACAGTAGATTCTGTTTTTGAAGTAATCTTAAACCAGCGAATTCCTTTTTTAGGCAGAACTGCCCTAAATTGAATTTCCCAAGGCTTAACATCTCTTTTAGCCTGAACTAGAGACTGAAAAAAGCGCTCGCGATCGCTTGCTACAATTCGGTCGAAAATTATAAACTTTATATCATTAGTAAAATCTGCCGCAGAAAGCTCAAATATTTCATCTGCCGATTTACTTACAAGTGGAAACGAATAATTATTATCTGCATCAATAATAAACTGAAAAAGTACGTCAGGCATTTCTGCTAGTAATTTTTTATAAAAATTATTTACTTCTAAGCAATCGTCATTTCCATACAAATCAAAAACCATATACTCCCTTTTTATGTAAATAAATATCCATACTTTTTATTTTTAAAGAAACAAATTAAAATCACAAAATAGTGCTAAATTGTTTTTATTAAAACAAAAATTTAACACAATATATTAATTTTTACGACAAAATAAACGCAATAATGATAAAATTATTTTCTAGGATGGAAACTATGCATTACTTCTTTTAAAAAGCTGCGGTCTAAATGAACGTAAATTTCAGTTGTTGTAATCGATTCGTGGCCTAGCATTAATTGAATTGATCTCAAATCGGCACCATTTTCCAATAAATGTGTTGCAAAAGAATGGCGCAGTGTATGCGGACTTATATTTTTTTTTAATCCAACTTTTTGAGCCAGATCTTTTATAATAGTAAAAACCATTGCTCTGGTTAAGTAATTTCCTCTCCTATTTAAAAACAAAGTATCTTCGGCACCTTTTTTAATACTCAAATTAGGCCGCACTGCATTTTTATAAATATCAATATATTTTTGAGTTAATGGCCCAATCGGAACAAATCGTTCTTTATTTCCCTTTCCGGTGATCTTTATAAATCCCTCATCAAAAAACAAATCGGATATTTTAAGGGAAATTAATTCAGAAACACGTAATCCACATCCGTACAAAGTTTCAAGCATCGCCCTATTCCGTTCGCCCTCGTTAGTACTTAAATCTATCGCTTCTATGAGATTATCTATTTCCTCAAGCGAGAGCGTATCTGGTAATTTACGTCCCGTTTTTGGAGCCTCAATTAATTCCAACGGATTAT
Organism: Flavobacterium fluviale; assembly: GCF_003312915.1. Lineage (NCBI taxonomy): Bacteria > Pseudomonadati > Bacteroidota > Flavobacteriia > Flavobacteriales > Flavobacteriaceae > Flavobacterium > Flavobacterium fluviale. The sequence goes on from NZ_CP030261.1 coordinate 117,416, forward strand.
CGTTTCTGTAATCTTCGAATACCAAATAATTAAAAAAACTTTTCAATCCAGAAATAATCCTTGCCTGCGACCTCGGATTTAATTCTTTTGCGACTTCATAAATAAATTGCTGCAGGGTTTCTTCAGAAATTTTTATGGGTGAAACATCAATTTGATTGGTTTCTAAAAAAAGACACAGGCGCTCAATATCAAAGCCATAGTTTTCAATCGTATTTTTAGACAAACCTCTTTCTATCCTTAAATACGACTGGTAATCTTTTATATATCTGTTCCAATTCATATGTACAAAGTAAACCATTTTTAATCATAAAAAAACCTCCCTGAATCAGGAAGGTTTTTGAAATATTTTTATTCTGAAATATTAGAATTTATAAGATAAAGATAGTGCAAGATTACTGTTTTTTGCACTGTCATAATAATCATCGGTATTATCTACATCTTCATCAGTTAGTGGAGATAAACCAATAGTATATCGAAGACCTACTGCAAGATTATCTGTAAAGTTATATCCAGCACCAATGTTAAAGCCAAAATCTACTGATCTAGTAAAATCTTTAATATCTTCACCTTCAGCTTTAGCAGATAGCAAAACACCTAACTGAGGGCCAGCTTCCACACTAAACTTATTGTCTACAATATAGTATTTCGCTAGTACAGGGATATTTAAATAATTTAATTTAAAATCAACATCTCCTCCAAAGCCTCCATCAACTTTTGTTCCTTGAGCTGAAAATAAAAGCTCTGGCTGTATAAAAAATTTCTCTACAATATTGATCTCAGCAAATCCTCCAACATGAAAACCTACTAAAGTTTTTGTATCATCAACATCTCCTCCAACTACAGTTGAAAGGTTAAGACCTCCTTTTACTCCGAATCTTGTTTGTTGTGCATTTGCAAAACTAAATGCCGCTACCGCTATAGCAGTTAAAATAATTTTCTTCATACTATTTGTTTTGGTTAAATTTTAATGATCAAATATAAAAATATTCTTCATAAAAAATAATTTGGAATTTAACAAATAAAATAGTAATAAGTATATAAGTTGTTAAATTAAAATGATATAAGAATGAAGCAAAATCTAACAAAAAAAAAACCTTCCCGAAGGAAGGCATAAAAAAACTAACTAAACTTGTTTTTTTTAAAAGTGTAATGCAAATCCAACGTTAAACTGGAAAGCACTTTTGAAGTAATCATCATTTAAAGATACATTATAACGGATTCCTGGTTCAACAGAAACATTTTTTCCAATAAACCAAGCATATCCACCTTGTAATCCTAAATAAGATGGGTTTTCATCTGCACCTTTGTAGCTAACTCCATTGTAAGAAACCTCTAAAGGAAATTTGTTTGCTGCATAATATTTTGCCCCAATTTTGTAAGCAAAAACACTGCTGTCATCTCCCTCATCTCCGTAGCCTAATCCAACTTTTAAAGCTAAATTATCAGCCACGAAATAACCACCTTCTGCACCAATATTCCAAGCTGTTTCACCATCAACAGAAGTTAAACCAAAAGATGTTGAACCAACATTAGAACCAAAGCCAGTATTAGCCTCAATTAACCATTTTCCTTTTGCTGTTTGTTCTTGTGCATTAGCAAAACCAAACGCCATTACTGCAATAGCAGCTAAAATTACTTTTTTCATGTTTTATATTTTTTAATTACAAAACACAAAACTAAGATTAGACTTACAAAATTGAATCCACAATAAGTTTAAAAAGTATTAAAATAAGACAGAAAAAAATGACTAAATACGAATCTGATTATCAAGTATCTAAAAGAGTTTTAACTGCCTTTTTATCGTAAAAAATGAATTTCGGTGGGAATTTTATTAATTATTTAATCCAAAATATAAGGCAATAAAATGCTAAATATGTAGTTTTGAATTTTAAATAACGTTTAAATACCAAACTTTAAAAACATTTTTATGAAAAAAATACTTTTAGCAGCTGTTTTGTTCATTGCAACATCAGCTACAATCAACGCTCAATTTGTGCAAATCGGGGTTAAAGCAGGGGTTAACTTTGCAAATCAAACTGGAGGTTCTGACTTTGACGGAATTTCTGTTGACAAAGAAGGTATTACAAGTTACCACGCAGGTCTTGTAGCAGAACTTAAATTATTAGAAAAATTCTCAATTCAGCCAGAGCTTTTGTATACTACACAAGGAGCAACTTATAAAAATGCTATTTCAGAATTCAAAAACGAAATGGGATATATCGCTATTCCTGTAATGGCGAAAATCTACATGACTAAATCACTTAGTTTAGAACTTGGTCCACAAGCTTCATTCCTTGTATCTAATAAAAAAGAATTTGACGTTGCAGATCCAAAAACATTTGACTTTTCTCTTAACGCAGGTTTAGGATTAAAAGTTGTTGGAGGTCTTTTTGTTCAAGCTCGTTACGGAATAGGTTTAACTGAGATTTCAGAAGAAGCTGACTTTAAAAACTCTGTATTCCAACTTTCAGCTGGATACATGTTCTAAAATATATCACATACTTTTATAAAAACCGCTCTATTAATTGGAGCGGTTTTTTTATTTTTACAAAGTTCAATGACAATGGCAGAATAAATGGCAATGTCAATACATAATTACACAAAAAATTAAATATGAGAATCTGCATTATCAACGGACCCAATTTGAATCTTTTAGGGAAACGCGAACCAGAAGTTTACGGAAGCCAGACTTTTGAAGATTACTTTGAAACGTTGAAAGAGAAATTCCCAAACATCGAGCTTTCGTATTATCAAAGTAATATCGAAGGTGAACTAATTGGAAAAATCCAGGAAGTTGGATTTTCATTTGATGGAATCATTTTGAATGCTGGCGCTTACACACACACTTCAATTGGTTTAGGCGATGCCATGAAAGCTGTTACAACTCCTGTAATTGAAGTTCATATTTCTAATACATATGCTCGCGAAAGTTTTAGACATCAATCGTATTTATCTGGAAATGCTAAAGGTGTTATTTTAGGCTTTGGGTTGAAAAGTTATGAATTGGCGATTCAGTCGTTTTTATAATTTAAACTAAATATCATATCACCGAAGTCTTGCAGGAGAAAGGGGCTTCGACTCCGCTCAGCCTGACATCTGCGAGATTAAGCTTGAAAGAAACTCATATAAACAAAATTACAATTTAACATATTATTAATAAGCTCATTTTCAAGTTCTTTTATTTTTGTAAGAGAAACCACTTACATGAAAAACTTTACATTATTAGCCTTTTTAATATTTTCAATTTCCAATTTTGCCCAAATCAAAGGGACTGTAACCGATGAAAAGGGAAATCCACTGCCGTTTGTTTCTATTTTTGAAGAAGGGACTTATCGCGGCACCACTTCGAATGAACAAGGCAAATACCAACTGCAGGTAAAAGAAATTGGTAAAAACCGAATTGTCTTTCAGTATTTAGGTTTTAAAACGCAGAAAATCACAATTTCTCCAGATTCAAATACAACTTTAGATGTCAAAATGGAGGAAGAAAGTTTCTCTCTAAATGAAGTTGTTATTGATCCTAAAAACAATCCAGCAAATGCCATTATAAAAAGCGCGATTGCTAATAAAAAAGAAAACTCCGATAAAACATCTAGATATACAGCCGACTTTTATTCTAAAGGAATGTTTAAGGTCAAAGATCTTCCTAAAAAAATCTTAGGACAGAAAGTTGATCTTGGCGAGGATATGGCTTCCAATTTAGATTCTACTGGAACAGGAATTCTATATTTATCAGAAACCGTTTCTAAAATTACTTTTGAAAAACCCGAGAAGTTAAAGGAAAGAATTATAGCTTCTAAAATTTCAGGAAATAATCGCGGTTACAGCTACAACACTGCAGCATTATCGACTTATGATTTTTATGACAATACTGTAGATTTCAACGTTAAAATGATTTCTCCTATTGCTGATAATGCTTTTACTTACTACAAATACAAGCTCGAAGGAACTTTTTACGACGATAATAAAAAGCAGATTTATAAAATAAAAGTTATTCCAAAGCGAGATAAAGAACCTGTTTTTGAAGGTTACATTTATATTGTTGATGACAGTTTTGCCATTTATGCTATAGACTTAGAGATTAAAGGCTATCGCATGAAAAATGAATTTACCGAAGTAATGAATTTAAAGCAGAGTTTCAGCTATAATGCAAAAAACAAAATTTGGTCTAAAAATGCTCAGACGCTCTCTTTTAATGCAGGTGTTTTTGGAATAAAATTCTCTGGGAACTTCAATTATATTTATTCTAATTATGAATTTCCATCTTCTTTCGAGAAAAAAACTTTTGGAAATGAAATTGTTTCCTTTGAAGCAGACGCCAATAAAAAAGATGATGCATTCTGGAACCAAATCAGACCAATTCCGTTAACTATTGAAGAAAGCACTGATTACAGTAAAAAAGATAGTCTTTTAGTCATTCGAACATCCAGAAAATATACCGATTCTATAGATGCCAAAAACAATAAATTTAAAGTTTGGGATATTTTAATGGGCTACGATTACAAAAATACTTTCAAAAAATATTCTTTTAATTACCAAGGTTTACTAAACATCGCTTCTTTAAGTTTCAATACCGTTCAGGGATTTAATTTGGATTCTGGTTTTTCATTCAAAAAAGAAAATGAAGAAGAAGGAAAAACAACTTCTATTGGTACGACTTTTAATTATGGATTTTCAGATCAGCGATTTAGAGTTGTTGGACAATTTTCCCATAAATTCAATAATATAAATTATGCTACAGTTGGAGTTTCGGGAGGAACAAAAACTGCGCAGTTTAACGGTGCTGAACCTATTACTAAATTGGTCAATTCTATAAGTTCTTTATTTTTTAAAGACAACTATATGAAGTTGTACAATTTAGAATATGCGCAGGTTAACTATTCGCAAGACGTTTTAAATGGCGTTAATTTGTTTGGAAAAGTGGCCTACGAACAGCGAAAAGCTCTTTTCAATACCACTGATTATTCTTTCTTTAAAAGAGATGATCTATATTCTTCAAACAATCCTCTTGCTCCAAATGATTTTACCACGGCACCATTTGAGCAGCATCATTTGTTTAAAGCAGGTCTAAATGCCAGAATTAACTTTGGAAATAAATATATTTCAAGACCAGACGGAAGATACAATTTTAGAGATGACAAATATCCAACAGTAGTTTTAGGTTTCGAAAAAGCTTTTGCTGCAAGCGAAAAGAAATACGAATTTGAAAGAATCGGCACTTCTGTGCAATATGATTTACGACTTGGAAATAAAGGTCTTTTGGGAACTAATTTTAGAGCCGGAAAATTCTTCAATGCAGAAAATATTTCTTTTATAGATTACAGACATTTCAACGGAAACCAAACTCATATTGGTACAAGCGGCCGCTATTTAAATGTTTTTAATTTAATGCCATACTACGCCAATAGCACAAATGATAGTTATTTTGAAATGCATCTAGAGCACAATGACACAGGATTTATTATGAATAAAATTCCATTACTAAATCTATTAAAATCTACGATGAATATTGGATTTCACTCGCTGGCAATTCCAGATCGAAAACCTTATACGGAATTCACTGTTGGTTTGGATAATTTAGGTTTCGGTAAATTTAAATTGTTTAGAGTGGATTACGTACATTCTTATCAAGGAGGCATTCAACAAAATGGTGTTGTGTTTGGATTGAAGATTTTGAATGTTTTAGATTAGGTGCAAAGCTGCAAAGGTTCAGAGGTACAAAGGTATGTGCTTTGAGAATTTCGCTGGACGCTTGAACCGACAACTATTTTATTACAAAATAATTTTCTTACTACCAGAGATTGCGTTAGGGATAGGAGCGACATCCTTTTTGTTTTTTCTTTAAAAACAAAAAGATATAGCGGATAGCCCGGCCGAAGGTAACGCGCATAAAAAAATCCATTGACTCTTTTAAAGAATAAATGGATTTTTTAAATTTTATCTTAGAAGCAAAACCTTTGAACCTTTGCGCCTATGCACCTTTGAACCTTTTAACAATGATAATCATCTGGCTCAATATGAATTAGAACATTTCCTAGCTGTGGAATTTGTTCTTTTAATGTATCTTGTAATTGGTGTGATAAATCGTGTCCCTCTTTTACTGAAATTGCAGCTGAAACTATTGCGTGCAAATCTACGTGATAGCGCATTCCTGCTTTGCGAATGAAACATTTTTCTGTTCCCAAGATTCCAGGAACTGTCAAAGATACTACGCGAATCTCTTCTACTAAATCATCATTTAGGTTTTCATCCATGATTTCGCCAAGCGCAGGTCTGAAAATTTTATAACTGTTATACAGAATAAAAAAAGCCGCAAAAAGCGCAGCCCAGTCATCTGCAGATTCGTAGCCTTTTCCCATAATTAAGGCGATCGAAATTCCGATAAACGCTGCAACAGAAGTTATGGCGTCACTTCTATGATGCCACGCATCAGCAGCTAATGCCGAACTATTTGTTTGTTTACTGCGTTTCATTACCAAACGAAAAGAATATTCTTTCCAGATAATAATAGCACCTAGAACATATAATGTCCAAGATTTAGGCAAATTGTGCGAAGTTCCAATATTGGCAATACTTTCATACCCAATAATGGTTGCTGAAGTAATTAAAAATCCAACAACCAAAAATGTAATTAGAGGTTCTGCACGACCGTGGCCGTATGGATGATTTTCATCTGCCGGTTTATTAGAATATTTGATTCCAAATAAAACCAGACAAGACGAAAATATATCCGTCGTAGATTCGATCGCATCTGCAATCAGGGCATATGAATTGCCAAAAAAACCTGCGAGACCTTTTATTAGGGCCAGGCAGGTATTTCCAGCTATACTAAATAGAGTAGCTTTTATAGCTTTTTGTTCGTTTGTCATTTAGACTATTTTTTTCGCTGCGAATTCACGAATATTTGATGATCTTTTGAAGATTAAGTTCGTGAATTTGCGGCTAACTTTCTTTTTAAGCTCTCACGATTTTTGCACCGATTGCTCTTAAACGCTCGTCGATACGCTCGTATCCACGATCAATTTGTTCGATATTTTGAATTGTACTTGTTCCTTTTGCAGAAAGCGCCGCAATCAATAATGAAATTCCCGCACGAATATCTGGTGATGACATTGTGGTTGCTTTCAATTGAGATTCAAAATTATGTCCCATAACCACTGCTCTATGCGGGTCACATAACATGATCTTTGCTCCCATATCGATTAATTTATCCACAAAGAACAAACGGCTTTCGAACATTTTTTGGTGAATTAAAACATCTCCTTTTGCCTGAGTTGCCACAACCAAAACGATACTTAATAAGTCAGGCGTAAATCCTGGCCAAGGTGCATCTGCAATTGTTAAAATAGAACCGTCGATATCTGTTTTTACTTCATAGCCATCTTTGTGAGCTGGAATGTAAATATCATCGTTACGTTTTTCAATTGTAATTCCCAATTTTCTAAATGTATTCGGAATCAAACCTAAATTTTCCCAGCTTACATTTTTGATCGTGATTTCGCTTTTTGTCATAGCCGCAAGACCAATCCAAGAACCAATTTCGATCATATCTGGAAGAATGGTGTGCTCGCATCCGCCAAGGCTTTCAACACCTTCAATAGTCAATAAGTTAGAACCAACTCCAGTAATTTTAGCTCCCATAGAGTTTAGCATTTTGCATAACTGCTGTAAGTACGGTTCGCAGGCAGCATTGTAAACTGTAGTTTGTCCTTTTGCTAAAACAGCAGCCATTACAATGTTTGCCGTTCCGGTTACAGAAGCCTCGTCTAAAAGCATATCTGTTCCCTGAAGTCCTCCTTCTGGAGTTTCTACTCCGTAAAAATGATCTTCTCTGTTATATCTGAATTTTGCTCCAAGGTTAATAAAACCTTCAAAGTGTGTATCTAGTCTACGACGGCCAATTTTATCTCCTCCTGGTTTTGGAATATATCCTTTTCCGAAACGAGCCAAAAGAGGTCCAACAATCATAATAGAACCACGAAGCGCTCCTCCTTCTTTTTTGAAAGCTTCGGTTTCTAAATATCCAACATTAACTTCATCGGCTTGAAAAGTGATAGAACCTGGTTCGTTACGTTGAATTTTAACCCCTAAATTCCCCAATAAAGTGATTAATTTATTGATGTCAATAATATCGGGAATATTATTAATTTTTACTTTATCCCCCGTTAGAAGCACGGCACATAAAATTTGTAATGCCTCGTTTTTTGCTCCTTGCGGAGTGATTTCTCCTTTTAAAGGAGTTCCTCCTTCGATTTTAAAAATTCCCATAGATCTTGATTAGGTTCTAGGTTCTGAGATTCTGAGGTTCTAAGCTAAAAAAAAATCTTAGCATCTTAGCTCCTTAGCATCTTAGCCCCTCTTTTATTTCTGATTATTGTTTTTTTGAAATGTTTTTTTTTGGCCTCCTTTATTGTTTTTGTTGTTTTGAATTTTTGGCTGTCCAACAGAAGCTGTTTTATTAGACATGCGTTTATTGGTACGCATTAAATCTGTTGTATTCAACAACTCTTCTGTGCTGTGAAGCAAGTTTATTTTTCCACCAGACAATTCATATAAATGCTCAAAAATTACATCATCTTTCACTGTGTCTTTGTTCCAGCTTAAGAAAGATTTTTTCATGTGGTTGGCAATTACCATCACCAATGCATTTTTCATTTCTCCATCTTCCCATTTATTGGCAACATCGATCATGTATTTGATATTGTTACCATAAAATCTGTATTTTGGAAAGTTCTGCGGATATTGCAGCACATCTGGTTTTAGTTCCAAAACTTCTCTTGACGGAATTGGATATGGCGATTCTACATTCAGTTTAAAATCAGACATTATAAAAAGCTGATCCCAAAGTTTATGTTGAAAATCTGGCACATCGCGCAAATGCGGATTCAAACTTCCCATAACCTGAATGATATATTTCGCCGCTTTATTGCGTGTTTCATCATCTTCTATTGCGGTAGCCTGATCGATCAATTTTTGTAAATGACGACCATATTCCGGAATAATCAAACGCTGTCTTTCAGAATTATATTCTAAGTTAAAAACAACGTCATTTGCGACTTCTTTTTTATATTTTTCGACCATAAGTTATAATGAAACTATACCTTCTATTGTAGAAACTTCTTTGTATTTACTAATCACATCATCTGAACTGTTCATAGTAACATCTACAGAAACGCTGGTAAATTTACCCGTTTTAGATTTTGTTGTTTTAATAACCGCTCCCATTCTATCAAAAGCTTTTTCAACTCGCTCCACATTATCCGCAACAGATGGCACAATAAATTTATACAAATATTCTGCTGGCCAAGTGTTTGCGTTATCTAGCTCTAATTTTAATCTTTCGTAAAATTCGGCGGTATTTTTTTCTTTATCGTTCTCCATTCGTAATTAAAAATAAACGCAAATATACGTTTTTGATTTCAGATATTAGATTTTAGATTTTAGATTTTTTCTATTGAAAGGATGACTGTTTTTTCGCCACCAAATTCACTAATTTACACTAATTATATTATTGCAAATCTCTTCATTAAATTGCACTAGTTCTTGATTACTCTTAAATTTAAATTTGCAAAAATTCGCAAAACTCTTGACAAAACTTTATATTTGAAATATTTCGCAGCTCTTCGACTTTGCAAAATTAAAATACCTTACAATGAAAAAAATTATCTTTTTACTTTTTACAATCTGTACTTTTTACAATAGCCAAGCGCAAGAAGTCAAAACGCTGACTTATTTCCAGAACGATACTTTAAAACTAGATTTAGATTTATATCTGCCGAAGAAAAAATCTACTGAAAAAATTCCTTTGATCCTATTCGCTTTTGGCGGTGGATTTTCTGGCGGAGAACGTACAAGCGAAAAAGAGTTCGGGAAATTTATGGCTCAAAATGGCTATGCCGTTGCCAGCATTTCGTACAGTTTATATATGAAAGGAAAAGATTTTGGATGTAAAGGAACTTTAACCGAAAAAATAAAAGCAATCCAAATTGGTGTGAGCGATATGTGGCAGGCTACAGCTTTCTTAATTGAGAATGCTGATAAATACAATCTGGATACTTCTAAAATATTTATTTCTGGAATCAGCGCGGGTGCAGAAATTGGTTTCCATGCTTCGTTCTGGGATTATAAATTAATGAATTTGTACAAAAGCAACCTGCCTGAAAATTTTAAATACAAAGGTTTTATTGGAGGCTCAGGAGCAATTCAGGACATCAATTTGATTACAAAAGAAAAAGCAATTCCGATGTTATTGGCGCACGGAAGTAATGACGATACGGTTCCGTATAATGCTGGTTCGCATCGCTCGTGCCCGACAAATGCTTCGGGCTGGCTGATTCTTTTTGGTTCTTATGCCGTTTACAATCATATGCAGGATTTACATAAAGATATTGAACTGATTACTTTCTGCGGTGGCGGACATGAATTCTCTGGTTATCTTTTCCACGAAGGACAGCAGTATGTTTTAGATTTTGTGAATGATGTTTTGAAAGGAAAAAAGTTTGAATCGCATTTGATTGTGCCTTCAAAAAAAGGAAAAGGTTCTGGTGGTTATTTGTTTTGTGAGTAATAACAAAAATTTATGAGCTTAAAAATTATATTGGCGTCGTTTATTTTAGCATTAAATTTTGGATGTAAAAACAATGTAGGCAATCCCAAAAAAGACGCTAGCAAAATTGAACAAATCTCTGCTGTAAACAAATTTGATCATATTAAAAAGTCTAGTTTTAAATTCCAATTCTTCTCTGACAGTTCTTATGTTTTTACTATAGAAGAAAAAGACCTAAATCATCAAAAATTTGAAAAATTTGATGACTTATGTTATGCAAAAAATGACACCATTTATTTCAGCCATACACGTTTTAGATATAATGGAAGTAAAAAAGCAGTTATAAAAAACAATTTTATTGAATTTATTGATGGTGATTTCCCTCTAAAAATTGAAATCAAAAAAAATCTCTTTCAAACAAAAAGCAATTTAAACCTCAAAAAGTACAGTGATTACTCTTTTTTTAGTTTTGAACAAAAATTTCATGAAAGATACTTCGAAAAATCAAAAAGACTAAAACCTTCAGATTTAAATGAAAAGGAATTAATTGAATTGGATGAAATTTTAAAAAAATGCTTTTTAGAAAACAGTGCAAAACTTAAAAAAATAGATCAATATCTAAAACAATGCATTGTTGTTTTAAACGAAAAACAAGAAAAGGAAATTCGAATCAACTGTTATTGTAAAGATTATAATTTGAATAAAACATTCCAATATGATTTAATAGATATGAGTGACGGTGGAAATTGCAATATTAGTTTAAAAATCAACTTAACAAAACACAATTATTCAGATTTAAACATCTCAGGACGAGGATAAAGCAGTTTTATGCCTCCTTTCTAAAAAATGCTCCAGCGGAGCAAAATATGTATAGCAAATTCAATTTTCACACCAATCAAAGCTCCAGCGGAGCGACATCCAAACTATTTAAATTATGTCACTCCGCTGGAGCTTTATATATCGTGTATATTTTTTCTATAGATATATCGTCCCTATAGGGACTTTAAAAATAAGAACTTTTATTTATCAAAATATCAAATCTTTCGTTTCGGATAAATATTCTTTTTAATTACGAATAAGTTTAGGTAAATTTGCGCTTTATTTTTAGAATAGTGCAAAAAGAAATCATAGTCTTACTTGGCGGTCCTGGTACTGGAAAATCAACACTTATTAACGAATTGGTAGCTCGTGGCTTTTGCTGCTATCCTGAAATCTCTAGACAGGTAACCATGAAAGCGCAGCAGGAAGGTATCGAACAACTGTTTTTAGAACAACCGCTTTTGTTTAGCGAAATGCTTCTGGAAGGCCGTATCGAACAATACCAAAATGCTCTTGAAGAACCTGATAATGTAGTTTTTATAGACAGAGGAATTCCCGATGTTGTAGCCTACATGGATTATATTGGAGATGAATATCCAGAGCGTTTTACAAAGGCTTGTGAGGATTATAAATATTCTAAAACTTTTATTCTGCCACCTTGGGAAGAAATTTACCAAAGCGATACAGAGCGTTACGAAAATTTTGAACAAGCGGTTAAAATTCAGGAACATCTTATTGAAACCTATAAAAAATATGGTTACGAATTGATTGAAGTTCCAAAAGATACGGTTGAAAACAGAATTCTTTATATCTTAGATAAAATTTAGCGACGCGTTTTTAGCTGTAAAACTAGAACCTGTTTTCTGAATTTTTAACTTTAAAACTAAAGCAATGCTCGGAGCACAGGATATTCTTCTAAAATACTGGAAACACGACAGTTTTAGACCGTTGCAAAAAGAAATTATCGATTCGGTTCTTGAAGGACAGGATACTTTTGCTGTGCTTCCGACCGGGGGCGGAAAATCAATTTGTTTTCAGGTGCCCGCGATGATGCAGGAAGGAATCTGCTTGGTAATTTCTCCTCTTATTGCCTTGATGAAAGATCAGGTAATGAATTTGCAGAAGCGGGAAATTAAAGCAATTGCTCTTACAGGAGGTATTCATACTGAAGAAATCATCGACCTTTTGGACAACTGCCAGTTTGGTAATTATAAATTCCTTTATCTTTCGCCAGAGCGTTTACAATCGGATTGGATTTTGGAGCGAATCAAAAATCTTCCTATAAATTTAATCGCTATTGACGAGGCACATTGTGTTTCGCAATGGGGACATGATTTTAGGCCGGCATATCTTAAAATTTCGGAATTGAAGAAATTCTTTCCTAAAATTCCTTTTTTAGCTTTAACGGCGACAGCAACTCCGAGAGTTATTGAAGATATTAGAACGCAGTTAGAATTAAAAAATCCGAGACATTTTCAACAATCTTTTGAGCGAAAAAATATTGCTTACATGGTTTTTGAAGTTGAAGATAAATTATACCGTACGGAACAAATTCTGAAAAAAAATCCGCAGCCTTCTATAATATATGTCCGAAACCGCAAGTCTTGTTTGAATATTTCTTCGCAATTGCAATCTTTAGGTTTTACGGCGACGTATTATCACGGCGGACTTTCGTCTAAAGAAAAAGACAAAAACATGCAGTTGTGGATGTCGGAGCAAGCGCAGGTTATCGTGGCTACGAATGCTTTTGGAATGGGAATTGACAAAGACAATGTTAAAACCGTTATACATACCCAGCTTCCAGAAAATTTAGAAAATTATTACCAAGAATCTGGAAGAGCAGGAAGAAATGGCGAAAAAGCTTTTTCGGTTTTACTCTACAATAATTCTGATGCAACACAAACGGAACAGCAGTTTTTAAGTATTCTTCCCGACAAGAAGTTTCTGAAAACAATGTATGTCAAACTTTGCAACTATTTTCAAATTGCTTACGGAGAAGGTTTAGATGATTCTTTTTCGTTTAAACTGAATCATTTTTGCAACAAGTACGACTTCCCTACCCTTAAAACATACAATGCTTTACAATTTTTGAATCAGCAGGGAATTATTACGATGTCGCAGGAATTCTCTGAAAAAATCAATATTCAGTTTTTGATTGAATCCAAAGAAGTAATTCGATACATGAGTTTGAATCCGAATGATGAAGAGATTATACTGGCGATTTTGAGAACTTATCCAGGAGTTTATGAGGTAAAATCAAACCTGAATCTGGGATTAATTGCTAAAAAATCGAATCGCTCTGAAGAGCAGGTTACAGCACTGTTAGAAAAATTAAAGGAAAAAGAAATTATAGAATATAAATCTAAAAACAACGACGCTACTATATTATTTAATGAAGTCCGCGAAGACGATCATACTATAAATAGAGTTTCGAAATATTTAGAAAAGCAAAATCAAGTTAAAAAAGAACAGCTTCTGTCCGTTTTGCATTATATAAAAGACAATAAAACCTGTAAAAACAGATTGGTTTTGGATTATTTTGGTGAAGAAACGAATGAAAACTGCGGTATTTGCTCGTACTGCATTACCCAAAAAGGAAAAATAACAGAAGCCGATTCGATTGCTGACAAGATTCTATCTTTACTCAAAACTGCTTCTTTGACTTCGAGAGAAATTGAAAACCAAATAAAGATGGACACCAAAGATATTATTTCGGTTCTTCAGGAATTACTCGAAAACAATCATATTATCATACAAGCGAATAATAAATACACTTTAAAATTATAATGGAGAAATTGAGAATTATATTTATGGGAACTCCAGAATTTGCTGTAGGCATTTTGGATACCATTATTAAAAACAACTATGACGTTGTCGGCGTAATTACTGCTGCAGATAAACCAGCAGGACGCGGACAAAAAATAAAATATTCGGCTGTAAAAGAATACGCTCTTGCCAACAATTTGAACTTATTACAGCCAACTAATTTAAAAGACGAAAATTTCTTAGCAGAATTAAAAGCTTTGAATGCCAATTTACAAATTGTAGTTGCGTTTAGAATGCTGCCAAAAGTAGTTTGGGAAATGCCAAGCTTAGGAACATTTAATCTTCACGCTTCTTTACTTCCAAATTACCGCGGTGCTGCTCCTATCAATTGGGCGATTATTAATGGAGAAACTAAAACTGGTGTTACAACTTTCTTTATCGATGACAAAATCGATACCGGTGCCATGATTTTAAATTCTGAAATCGCAATTGATCCAGAAGAAAATGCCGGACAATTACACGACAGATTGATGCATTTAGGAAGTTCTACCGTAATTGATACTTTGAAAGTTATTGAAAACGGAAATGTAACTACTACTATTCAAGAAGATAACGCAGAAATCAAAACTGCTTATAAATTGAATAAAGAAAACTGCAAAATAGACTGGACAAAATCTGGAGCAGAAATCAATAATTTAATTCGAGGGCTGAGTCCGTATCCTGCCTCTTGGTGTTTTTTGCAAGACCAAAATGAAGAGCTGAACATTAAAATTTATGAAGCAAAATTGATTTCAGAACCGCATCCTTACGAGGCTGGAAAATTAATTAGTACTAAAAAAGAAATCAAGATTGCAATAAAAGATGGCTTTATTCAGTTATTAAGTCTACAATTTCCAGGAAAAAAGAGAATGCTAGCTTCAGAAATATTAAATGGAGTCAGCTTTTCAGATGTTGCAAAAGTGTATTAAGGTCAGTAAAACAGGGGTTTGCACTTGTTTTTGATCGATAAACAACACTCTTTATGAACAAAAAAAGCAAGTTATCAACAATTTTTGCTAAAATTAAAGAAAACACTTGCACGCAACGGATTTCCTACTAAATTTGTGTATTAACAATTTTTTTTAACCAACAATTAATAACTAATTATTATGAACAAATCAGAATTAATCGATGCTATCGCTGCTGATGCAGGAATCACAAAAGCTGCGGCGAAATTAGCTTTAGAGTCTTTTTTAGGTAATGTAGGAACTACTTTGAAAAAAGGTGGAAGAGTTTCATTAGTAGGTTTCGGATCATGGTCAGTATCTTCAAGAGCTGCTAGAGACGGTAGAAACCCTCAAACAGGAAAAACTATCAAGATCGCAGCTAAAAATGTTGTAAAATTCAAAGCTGGTGCTGAATTAGAAGGTGCAGTGAACTAAGTAAGAAAGTTCTCTAAACTTATAATATAATTAAAACCTTCCTCGTGGAAGGTTTTTTTATGCGGTTTAACGATTTTTTTTGTGATTTTAATTTTTTTATGATTAAATTTAATAAAAATTGTAACCGTATGATTTCAGAAAAATTAAAAAAAGGACACCTGCTTATTGCCGAGCCTTCAATAATTGGAGATTTATCATTTAACAGATCGGTAATTTTATTAGCAGACCATAACAAAGAAGGATCAATAGGTTTTATCATTAATAAACCATTAAAATACACTATTAATGATTTAATTCCTGAGATTGAAGCCAACTTTAAGATATATAACGGAGGCCCTGTAGAACAAGACAACCTTTATTTCATCCATAATATTCCAGAATTAATCCCAAATAGTGTTGAGATTTCTAATGGAATTTACTGGGGAGGCGATTTTGAATCAACCAAAGACTTAATTAATGACGGATCTATTAGCAAAAATAATATTCGTTTTTTCTTAGGTTATACCGGCTGGGACGAAAATCAGCTTGAAAGTGAGATGCA
Organism: Flavobacterium fluviale; assembly: GCF_003312915.1. Taxonomy (NCBI): domain Bacteria; kingdom Pseudomonadati; phylum Bacteroidota; class Flavobacteriia; order Flavobacteriales; family Flavobacteriaceae; genus Flavobacterium; species Flavobacterium fluviale. The sequence goes on from NZ_CP030261.1 coordinate 133,509, forward strand.
GGGAAACTCTTGGATTATTGCTGATAATAATTATAAGAATAAAATTATCGGTAAATCTACTACCCACTTTTGGAAAGAGCAGATTATAGAACTTGGAGGCGACTACCTTATTTGGTCTAATGCACCAGAAAATCCATATCTGAATTAATTTTCAGAAATGGATTCATTTAATTTCTGCACTAATAAATGAGCCAGATTAGTTTTAAACTTCTTTTTTCGATATTTGGTTATCGGCTGTATTCCCATGATTACATTTGTCAGGAATATTTCATCCGCTTTTTGAAGATCAAACGGTGAAATTATTTCCTCCGAAATTTCTATGCCTTCTACTTTCTTGGCTAATGCCAAAATTTGTTTACGCATTATTCCATTTAAAGCACCTTCTGAAACTGGCGGCGTTATTAGTTTTTTTCCTGTTACCATAAAAATATTCCCTTGAAGTGCTTCTACCACATTTTTGCTGTCATTTAGTAAAAGGCAATTGGCAAGATCATTTTCGTGGGCATAAATACTTCCTGTAATGTGAATCATCTTATTAGTCGTTTTAAGAGACGATAATAATTGTTTCGTTACATAGAAATCTTTATATAAATCAACTTCGTATTCGTTTGTATTAACTGTGTAGGAAGTATTTTCAAGTGCTGCTGCTTTGATTAAAAATGAAATTTCATTGGTTTTTGGAAGATATAAACCTCCGTCATTTCTAAAAACAGTAATTCTAGCTCTAGCCGAAGAGGAAATACCCTGCTCTTTTACTAAATTAAGGATTTGCTCTTCGAAATATTCCATTGTAAAATTCATCGGAATCATCATTCTAACCACGCGCATAGAAGCCATTAATCTAAAGTAATGATCTTCAAGAAACAAGATTTTCCCATTGATTATTTTTACTGTTTCAAAAATGCCGTCACCGTATAGAAAAGCGCGGTTTTGAGTTAATATGTTACTATCTTCCTGCGCTATATTTCCGTTAAAATTAATCATAAAAAAACCCTGAATTTTGTTCAGGGCAAATATAAGGTATAAAATAGACTTTTACTAAACAGATCCTATAAGATGTTTTAGATCTGAGATTTGATTCTCCCACAATTGTTTAGCTTCGCCAATTTCTTCTTTATCAGCAAAATCAACTACCATAAGCGAAACATCTTTAGTCAATTCATCGACTAAAATATGAAGTTCGAAAAAGTATTCAGTATCCTTACTGCTCTCATCTACCCATTTAAACTTAACTTTTTCTCCTGTTTTTTTTGAAGCCAAGCGTGCTTTTTCCTGCGAATCATTCCAGATGAAAGTAAAAAATTCACCTCTTGAATTAACATTGTCAGCAAACCATTCTGATAAACCTGACGGAGTTGATATATATTGATACAATAATTGCGGCGAAGAATTGATCGGAAACTCGATTTCGTAACGTATTTTTGAATCCATGTGCTACTTTTAATTTTTTCGAAATATAAGAATATATGTCCAAAAACAATGCGTTTTTAAAAATATTTTTTTTTCTTCAAAATATTCTTGTACGCTTTAATATTATTTCTATCTTTGCACCCGCAATCAAGAATTCATGATAGCAGTCCAGGCGAGGTAGCTCAGTTGGTTAGAGCGCAGGATTCATAACCCTGAGGTCACGGGTTCAACTCCCGTCCTCGCTACAAGATAAAAAACACCACTTTTTCAAGTGGTGTTTTTTTTTTGCTTATAATATTTATTTTATGGAAGAATTTGTTGTCTATATTCTTTATTCTGAAAGATTTAATAAAAACTATACAGGATTTACTTCTAATCTAATCGAAAGATTTAAATCTCATAATGATCTTGGGACAAAAGGATACACTTTGAAATTTAGACCATGGAAAGTAATTCATGTAGAATTCTTTACATTTAAATCTGACGCAATGAAAAGAGAAAAATATCTAAAGACGGGAGCGGGAAGAGAATTCATCAAAGATCTTATTAGTAAACTTTAGCAGGATATATATCCGCCACGGCGGACACGGGTTCAACTCCCGTCCTCGCTACAAGATAAAAAACACCACTTATTCAAGTGGTGTTTTTTTTTGCTTATAATATTTATTTTATGGAAGAATTTGTTGTCTATATTCTTTATTCTGAAAGATTTAATAAAAACTATACAGGATTTACTTCTAACCTAATCGAAAGATTTAAGTCGCATAATAATCTTGGAACAAAAGGATACACTTTGAAATTTAGACCATGGAAAGTAATTCATGTAGAATTTTTCACATCCAAATCTAAAGCAATGGAAAGAGAAAAATATCTAAAAACGGGAGCGGGAAGAGAATTCATCAAAAATCTTATTAGCAAACTTTAGCAGGATTTATATCCGCCACGGCGGACACGGGTTCAACTCCCGTCCTCGCTACAAGATAAAAAACACCACTTTTTCAAGTGGTGTTTTTTTTTTGCTTATAATATTTATTTTATGGAAGAATTTGTTGTCTATATTCTTTATTCTGAAAGATTTAATAAAAACTATACAGGATTTACTTCTAATCTAATCGAAAGATTTAAATCTCATAATGATCTTGGGACAAAAGGATACACTTTGAAATTTAGACCATGGAAAGTAATTCATGTAGAATTCTTTACATTTAAATCTGACGCAATGAAAAGAGAAAAATATCTAAAGACGGGAGCGGGAAGAGAATTCATCAAAGATCTTATTAGTAAACTTTAGCAGGATATATATCCGCCACGGCGGACACGGGTTCAACTCCCGTCCTCGCTACAAGATAAAAAACACCACTTATTCAAGTGGTGTTTTTTTTTGCTTATAATATTTATTTTATGGAAGAATTTGTTGTCTATATTCTTTATTCTGAAAGATTTAATAAAAACTATACAGGATTTACTTCTAACCTAATCGAAAGATTTAAGTCGCATAATAATCTTGGGACAAAAGGATACACTTTGAAATTTAGACCATGGAAAGTAATTCATGTAGAATTCTTTACATTTAAATCTGACGCAATGAAAAGAGAAAAATATCTAAAGACGGGAGCGGGAAGAGAATTCATCAAAGATCTTATTAGTAAACTTTAGCAGGATATATATCCGCCACGGCGGACACGGGTTCAACTCCCGTCCTCGCTACAAGATAAAAAACACCACTTATTCAAGTGGTGTTTTTTTTTGCTTATAATATTTATTTTATGGAAGAATTTGTTGTCTATATTCTTTATTCTGAAAGATTTAATAAAAACTATACAGGATTTACTTCTAACCTAATCGAAAGATTTAAGTCGCATAATGATCTTGGGACAAAAGGATACACTTTGAAATTTAGACCATGGAAAGTAATTCATGTAGAATTCTTTACATCCAAATCTGACGCAATGAAAAGAGAAAAATATCTAAAGACGGGAGCGGGAAGAGAATTCATCAAAAATCTTATTAGCAAACTTTAGCAGGATTTATATCCGCCACGGCGGACACGGGTTCAACTCCCGTCCTCGCTACAAGATAAAAAACACCACTTATTCAAGTGGTGTTTTTTTTTGTTATAATACTTTGCAATAGAAGAAAATTTGTAGTTTACATTTGGTACAAGCGCAATTAAAAATACTATTTTTGCAACGAAGTAATAAAACAGAAAATGGATATAGTTAAATTTAAAATCACATCAAAAACGATTAAAGTAGAAGTACGCAATTCGAATAATTATGTTTTTAATTTTAATACTGCCTTAGACATTGCAAAAGAAGACAAAGATGTTTTATTAAAACTCTACAATGCATTAGATCTTCTTTTTAAGAAAGAAAATCACGCCGAAGTAAAAAATTACATTTCGCCAAACCAAACCAATATTTTGGATCAAATCTCTGCGGTTGAAGATTCGGATAAAGAATAATGACAGCAATAAATTATCTCTAAATATTTACCAAATGGTAAATTAATCGTAGGCAGATTTTACTAATTTGCAGTCATGAAAGAATTGATAAATTATATTTTACAGTTTGGAAGCCTGAATCAACAACAGCTAGCTTTCATTGAAAAAATGACTTCGGAAATTGAACTGCAAAAAGACGAGTATTTTTCTGAAGCAGGAAAAATTCCTAATCAAGTTGGTTTTGTTTTAGAAGGTGTCATTCGAGGTTGTTATTACAACAACAAAGGAGAAGAAATTACGCGTTGTTTTATAAATGAAAATAGTCTCGTTGTAGATTATATAAATTTTGAAACCAATACAATTTCTTCAGAGTATCTTCAAGCCCTTACTCCATGCAGACTCATTGTATTTTCAAAACAAGACTGGGAAGAACTTTCACATACTATTACGAGCTGGGACAATATTAAAAACAAAATGGTCCAAAAATGTCTTTTTCAAAAATCAAGAAAAAATCCGGTAATTTCGCAAGACGCAACTACCAGATATCTTGAGTTTATGAAAAATTATCCTTCACTTGTCAATCGTGTTCCATTAGTTTACATAGCTTCTTATTTGGGCGTTACACAACAGTCTCTTAGCAGAATAAGAAAAAATATTCGATAGTTTACTTTTTACCAAATGGTAAATTGATTTATTTACATTGACTTTAATTTTGTTCCATCATGAATTATTAAAAAATTATAATGGATACACAAAGCACAAACTTTTCTAAAGATAAAATAGAAAATAGAATAGTATTAATTACTGGAGCCAATAAAGGTATTGGTTTTGAAACAGCGAAACAACTAGTCAAAAAAGGACTTTTTGTTTATTTAGGCTGCCGCGATATTGAAAGAGGAAAAGCTGCAGAAAAGTTACTAAATGAAAATGGTTACCAAAATGTTAAAGCAATAGAACTAGATGTTACTAAAGCGGATACTATAACAGCGGCAAAAAACACTATCTCTCAAGAACATGGAAAATTAGATATTTTGATAAATAATGCTGGTATAAGCGGTATTGTGCCTCAAAAGGCATTAGAAACAAACATTTCTAATTATCAAGAAGTTTATGAGGTCAATCTTCATGGTGTAATTAGAACTACACAGACTTTTATCGATTTATTGCAAAAATCTTCAGAACCTAGAATTGTTAACGTAAGTACAAGTCTTGCATCATTAACACTTCAAAGCAATCCAAAATGGCCTGCTTATGATTATGGCAAATATGTGGTTTATGCTTCTTCAAAATCTGCTATGAATATGTATACTGTTCATCTCGCTTACGAACTCCAAAATACTGCCATCAAAATTAATGCAGTTTGTCCAGGCTACACCAAAACGGATTTCACCAATTACATTGGAGGCGAAGTCGAAGATGCTGGAAAACGTATTGTAAAATATGCCTTAATTGATAATGAGGGACCAACTGGCAAATTTTTCAGCGAGGAAAGTAATCCAGAAACTGAAGAAATTCCTTGGTAAAAACTATTAAAAAATTCCTGTTTTACTTTTACAAAAAGTCTTTAAAATTATTTTAAAGACTTTTTTCCAGTTTAAATACTATGTAAACAAAAAACATACATTTTACTGTAACATTTTCCAATAACAGCGTCAAAATATAAAATTAAATTACGGTTCTTTGTAACTTATTACATTCATGTTTTGAAATCAATCCTATTTTGAATGCAATAATAGTAAGACCAATGAGTTTTTATTAGTTAAACAAGTCGCGATATTTTCGTTATGGACAATAAAAAGTTTATTCTTAGTTTGAAAAAAGGGAATGAAGCCGCTTTTAAAGAGGTTTACTTCACTTACTACGATAAACTGATAAACATTGCCAAGCGTTTTAATCTGACAGTTCTTACGCCGGAGGACTTTGTTCAAGAAAGTTTTTTACGACTCTACAATAAAAGAGAATTACTTAACGAAGATGTTCTATTGGACAAGCAATTGTACACTATCTGCAAAAACATTATTCTCAATCACATTAATAGAGAAAATAAAATAGTGCAGCTGGACCCTTTTCAAGCTGATATCTTGGAAGAGCAAGATTCCGATTCTGGAATTTTTGAAGAAAGACAAGAAAAACTACAAAACTTCATCAATCAGCTTCCGGAGCAGCAGCAAAAAATATTTACTTTACACAAACTGGAAAACCTTAGCTATAAGGAGATTGCAGCAATTACGGATCTTTCTGAAAAGACCATTGCCAATCATATTTATCTCGCCAGTAAATTTATTCGAAAAAAAATCGAAAACCATTAGGAACTTTTCTGTTCTCGTTTGTTATATATAAAAACAAGAACAAAAAATGCACATTGAAGCGTATAAAACAAATGTTAGAACTAAAAAAGATGCCAGCTTAATTGTGGTGCTTTTGCAGTTCATTATTTCCGATTGTATTATATATTTTGATTTCAAAAATCGCGAGAGAATTCTAAGAATCGAAACCAACAGAGACATTAAGGAAATGGTTTATGGTGTTTTTAATAAACAAGGATTTTATTGCCAGAAACTCTAACACCAAAAAAATGAACAAGGAAAATTTAGACGAAGAGTTTAAAAAGTTATGGAATGAAACTCCATCTTCTCATTCAGAAAGCACAAAAGAAGCTTCTTGGGAAGAATTCCAAGCAAAAGCTTTTCCTAAAAAACGAAAAATTAAACTTTGGCGCTATTATGCAGCGGCATCTGTTTTACTTTTTGTTCTTATCGGAACTGGAATTTATTTTAACAATAACTCTATAACAGAAAAAGCTGTTCTGGCAGGAAATGTAATTGAGAATACTACTCAGAAAATAAAATATGTAGTCCTGCCGGATAATTCAAAAGTGGAATTAAGTCCGAATTCTAAAATTTCTTATGGAGACAATTTTGCTTTAAACAGAAAAATTGAAATTGATGGTGAAGCTTATTTTAAAGTTAAAAAAGACAAACAGCATCCTTTTCAGGTTTTTTGTAACGAAACGACAACAACTGTTTTAGGAACTTCTTTTATAGTAAAAGAATCAAATCAAAAAGAAGTTACTGTTGAATTGTATGAGGGAAGTGTCCAAATGAACGTAAACGGTCAAGATCAAAAATGGATTCTAAAAGCTGGCGAGAAATTTATTTACGGAAATCAAACTGCGGCAGTTACCGCCTTCAGCCGATTTGTAGATTTTGACAACGCTAAATTAAGCGCTTTAGGAACTTATATCGAAGAAAATTACGGTTACAAAGTAAATATCCCTCAAGAATATTCTACTCAAAAAATCACCATTCGAATCAACAAAAAAGAAGATTTAAATACAATTGTACAATTAATAGCAGAAATGTATAACCTAAATTTTGAAATAAATGAAGATCTAAAACAGATTACTTTTCAATAATAAACAAAAAAGGATGTAAGCCGCGAAACTACACATCCTCCTCTTAATCAGGATAACACGAAGTTATTCCATTTAATAATATTCAAAAATACGAAATTTCATGAAGCATATAATTTCAGCATGCTTTTTTTTATTCAGCTTATGTATGTCCGCTCAAAGCGTTACGATAACTGTAGATCAAAATGTCACTTTAAAAGAATTCTTCAAGCAAATTGAAAATCAAACCGATTACAAATTTGCTTTTACAGATCAAATCGATACTGGGAAAAAATATTTTACTCAAAAAAATACTTTTAAGCAGACTACTATTGAAAAACTTATTTCAGAATTAAATAAAACTGCCTCTTTACAATTTTCTATAGCAGGCAATAATATTTTTGTGAAACAGAAAGCTCAAAGTCCTAAAACGACGACCAAAAAAAAAAGCAGGCTAAAAGGTCAGATTCTTGATGATGAAAAACAACCTGTTATTGGCGCCAACGTTTATATCACAGAATTACAGACTGGCACTGTAACAGATGTCAATGGAAAATACAGCATCGAAGTTCCGAATGGAACTTACACCGTTTCGATTAGTTATGTTGGTTTTCAGAATAAGGAAAGACAGATAAATATTAATGATGATACTACGCTAAATTTCAATATAGAATCGGACAGCCAGCAATTAGGTGAAGTAATTGTAATGAATAATAAAGCTGTTGATGTTAAAACCACTCAAATGAGTGTGAACAGACTTTCGATGCAGGAAATCAAAAAAATTCCTGTGGCAATGGGCGAACCAGATCCTTTAAAGTCGATCTTAACTTTGCCTGGAGTTACGAATGCCGGAGAAGCTTCTTCGGGTTTTAATGTACGCGGTGGTGCAGCCGATCAGAATTTGATACTTTTAGATGGAGCTCCTGTTTATGCTGATTCGCATATGTTTGGATTCTTCTCGATTTTTAATGCTGACATTGTTAATGGCTTAGATTTATATAAAGGCGGAATTCCATCGAAATTTGGAGGACGTGTTTCTTCTGTTTTAGATGTTACACAGCAAACGGGCGATTTTGAAAATTATAAAGTTAACGGAGGAATTGGAATTATTTCCAGCCGACTTTTGGTTCAAGGACCAATACAAAAAGAGAAAAGTTCGTTCATCCTTTCCGGACGTGCTTCGTATGCGCATTTGTTCATGAAACTGGCAGATAATAAAAACTCTGCCATGTTTTATGATTTGAATGCTAAATTCAATTACCGTTTTAACCCAAATAATACACTTTCTTTTTCTGGTTATTTAGGAAATGATTTATTCGACATCAATGAACGTTTTTCTAGTACTTACGGAAGTACAATGGGTATTTTAAGCTGGAAACATAAATTTTCTGATCGTTTAAACAGTAATCTTTCTGGTTTTTATAGTGACTATAAATTCAACTTAGGACTTTCTACAGAAAATTTCGAATGGGAAAGCAGCATCAGCAGTTACGGACTAAAATATGCTTGGAATTACCAAACATCAGAAAAATTTAAAATTAATTACGGAATTGATGGTTTGTACTATAACTTCAATCCGGGAGTTGTACAGCCAACAAGTTCAGATTCTCAGTTCAATTACAAACAGCTGGATAAAAAATATGCATTAGAAACTTCTGCTTATATCGATTTTGAAAATCAAATTACAGAAAAGCTGAATTTCCGTTACGGACTTCGTTACAGCTCATTTTATCGTTTAGGCGGCGAAGAAATCAGTACTTATGAAAATGGTCAGGCTGTAGTATTTAATCCGCTTTATAAAATTTATGAGGAAGGAACTCCAACGGGAACCATAAGTTACAAAAAAGGACAAGCCATAAGCACTTTTAATAATTTTGAACCAAGAGCTGCTTTGTCTTATGCTTTTAATGATGAAACTTCTGTAAAGGCAAGTTATAATAGAATGGCGCAGTACATTCATATTTTGTCCAATACACAGTCTCCCCTGCCTATGAGCATCTGGACTCCAAGCGGCCCTTTTACTAAACCTCAGCTTTTGGACCAGTATGCAATGGGTTATTTCCAAAATTTTAAAGACGGTGATTATTCTTTTGAAGGAGAATTATTCTATAAAAAAGTTCAAAACCGTATCGATTATATAGACGGAGCCGATGTTTTAGCCAACAATAATATCGAACAAGTAATCCTGAACGGTAAAGCCAGATCTTACGGACTGGAATTGTTATTTAGAAAAAACGCTGGTAATTTCACCGGATGGGTTTCTTATACTTTATCAAGAGCAGAACAAAAAACCGTTGGAAGAACGCCTGAAGAACCAGGAATCGCAAATGGTGATTGGTATTTATCTGGATATGACAAACTTCATAATTTAAGCATTGTAGGAAGTTACGAACTGAATCCGAAATGGTCTTTTAATGGTAATTTCACTTTACAGTCGGGTCAGCCGGTTACTTATGCCAATGGATATTATGAATTTGGCGGCATCAATGTTCCTAATTATTCTTTAAGAAACGAAAACAGATTACCTCTTTTCCACCACTTGGATGTTGCTGCAACTTACACTCCAAAACCAGACAAAAAGAAAGGATGGCAAAGCTATTGGGTATTCAGCCTTTACAATATTTACAACAGAAAAAATGCTGCTTCTATGAGTTTTACAACTAATGACGATACAGGAGCAAATGAAACCAGAAGACTTTCGATCTTCGGAATTGTACCTGGAATTTCTTATAATTTTAAATTTTAATGCGATGAACAGATTAAAAAAATATAGTGCAATAAACAAAGCGCTGGCATTACTAACACTTTTTCTGGCTTTGTCTTTTACTTCTTGTGAAGATGTTGTAAACCTTGATTTGGAAACTGGCGAAACAAGATTGGTAATTGATGCTGAAATTATCTGGAAAAAAGGAACTGCAGGAAACGAGCAAACTATAAAAATCAGTAAAACAGCTCCTTATTACAACGATACAACACCAAAAGTTTCGGGAGCGCAGGTGCGTGTTGAAAATAGTAATGGCGACGTTTTTACTTTTACTGAATCTGAAGCGGGGGTTTACAAATGCAATAATTTTGTTCCAGTAATCGATATGGATTATAAATTATTTGTTGAAGCCGAAGGACAAAGTTTTACAGCAACCGAAAAACTAACTTCTGTAACGCCAATTACGAAAGTGGAACAAGCCATTGTTCCAGATTTTGGCGGGGAAGATGTAATCGAACTGACTTTTTATTATACTGATCCCGCAGATCAAGTTAATTTTTATTTAACCGATTATCAAAGTGAGTTTCTAATTTTTCCAGAATACGAAATTACAAATGATGAATTTTATAATGGAAATCAAATCAGTACAAGATTTTCTGATGAAGATATGAAGTCAGGAAATACGGTAAAAATTACACATAGAGGTGTTTCTAAAAACTTTTTCAATTATATGAAATTAATTTTAGAAGCTTCAAATTCAAATCCGTTTTCTGTTCCTCCTGGAAACATTCGCGGGAATATAATCAATAGCAACAATGCTAATAATTATGCAATGGGGTATTTTAGACTTTGCGAAGCTGATCAGGTTGATTATTTGGTGAAGTAAAATGGTTATCTATAAAAACACAAAAGCCTTAAACGAGAATGTTTAGGGCTTTTGTGTTTGGTGTATTAATGGAAAAGCCTTGGGTTAGGAAATGAGGTTTGTAGAAAAGTTTTGTTTGTATTGTTGTTTATTCTGTTTGTAGTAATGTTTCATTAAAGAAATTGCATTTAGCTTGCGGTTAGTTTATGGAAATCTTGACTCGAAGTACACTTTTTCAAAACCTTTATTTTAAACAATGTAAATACACAGTATTTATAGCATATTTGAAGAATTTTCAGCGGAACCATTGTATCCGTATAGAGTACTTATGATTTAGCTTGAGAAATTATAGTTCGCGAGCGTAATTATGGTTACATATCATATAATAAAAAAACTGAGGATTCAGAAAGAATTATCATTGAAGGCAATAAAAAAATCTTATTGAATAACTATGAGAAAGATAAAGTGTGAGAACAGTAGTCAAGAAAGTCGAACCTCTATAACAAAACTTAGAGCACGTTGCTAGATACTTTGAAATAACTTATAGATAATTCTTTTGCACATGAAGGCACTAAGACTTAAAGAAATGACAAAATAATTTCCATCTAATTATGAACGTTCTGATGGTAGTGGTATAATTTTGTCTAGGCCTGATTCTAATAACATTTCTTCGAGCATAATTTCATATATGTCTACTCCTTCAGTTTCGCAAACATTGAAACATTCATTCATGAGTTCATTTCTTAGATCAGCATCCTCTTTACTATATGAAGGTAAGTTCGTTTTAGAATTTACATAGTCGTTAAAGTCATCATCAGGATGAAAACTTAAGCCTTCCGCAGTCAATTGTTTTGCAAATTGTTTAACATCTTCAATATTTAGAATTTTGTTTAACATAACTTTACTTTTTAATTAATAGAAAACAATTTAGATGCTGTAAATTAAAGCATGATACGAATTTAAAAAATAAATTAATTCGATTGGTAATACAATCTTTTAATTTAATCGATTTTCATAAATATCCTTAATTAATACTCATCTCATTATTTAAGGTTAATTGTTATTTTTTAAAATGCCTAATTACTGTAATTCATTTTGTAAAATGATAGCTTGCATATGGATGATTAAAGTAAAGAGTTGACATCATAACAAATAGTAAACTACTTTCCATAAGTCAATCTGAACTTATAGTCAACAAATTAATAGTTATTAATACTTTTCTGCCTCCCAAAATTTATTTTGAACAATATTTAAAAAAGAACCGTGCGAAATGATTAAAAATGCTGACAATTAAAATGCATTAGTTGTTTAATAAATGAACAATTAAATCAAGTCGGTTATCTCGTCCAAAAAGACATGTTTTCGATGATAATCTAAATAGTATTCTCTATTTTCCGGAAATATTCTCATCTTATTTTTTGCGGCAGGATTAATATTTAGTTTATCCCATGTGTATGCACTTAATTGTGTACCACAAATCAATTCTCCGCTGTCTGAAAATGTAATATAACCTTGGTCAAATAATCTATCATAAGTTGGAGAAAGTGAAAGTCCATTCAAGTAATCTAAAGCTTGATCTTCTCTTTTTTCTCTAATGCATACACTATAAGGTTTAATATGACTAGCGATTAAAATTCTTTCATCTGTTAGTTTAGAAAATGGACATTGTGGCATATATTCAATTACAGCTCGACGATATCTTTCTTGACCGATTCTATATGATTTTTTAATTTCTTCAATTTCTTCAACTACTGGTAAATCTTCTTCAATTAATAATAAGGAACTTGGATGTACAAAAGTTCTAAATTGGTAATCCAAAAGGATTCTAAAGTAAAAAATAGGTTTGTTATTCTCTTCCGTTGGGGATACTGGAAATAATTTTAGTATTGAAAGATAGCTGATTTTTGGTAATATTAACTCTCTCCATATTTTCCATATTTTATCATCAGACCTCATGTAACCTCTATTTTGTTTTTGTGAGATATTATCTGAGGCATCATAAATTGAAAAATAAATGTATTCAGTATCTAAATTTTGAACTTCATTATATCTTTCATCATAAAATGCACTTATGTCATTATGATAAATTTGCTCTTGTGAATAATATTCAGCTTTAGCATCATCTAAATACTTTAATAAATTTGATTTACTAAAGAAACAAGTATTATTTTGAATAACAGCACCTCTTTCGATCGCTGATTCTATTGTTTTCCGTTTTTTTTTAGAATCAAAGTGTTCTAATCCCCAATTCGAATATTCAAAAAAGTTTGATAATTTTTGTCCAAGTTCGCCTTTGTATGTTCCGACATGTTTTTTAGACTCGCCATTTCCGTCAAACTGAGCAAGTTTGTTTGATCTATGTATAAAGCTATCTTCTGCGCGAAAATCCTGAATAGAATCAATTATAAAATATTCAATATCATTAATCCGCATTTTTTGATAATCTTCCATATTAAGTATATTATTCAGTATTTTTAGTTTTTATTGATTTTTTTCTCTGTATTCGAGTATTTTTATAACTCTTTTCGGAATCCGGCTTATACCTTCAAAATCTCTTTTATAAGTAAAAGCCTCTACCAAATGGTAACCATGATATTGATTTTGCGGATTATCATTTTCATATTCGTACCAAATAAATTCTTGTTTAACTGTATCGTAATTTATTACATCTTCAGGATTACTATGACTTCGTTTATCTCCAACAGCTTTTTTTAGAAAAGATTCAGCATTCTCTCTACCTCCAACTCCTCCTAGAATTGGTGATTTGGGTTTGCCCGTCCGTTTATCTTTACCATGATTGCCGGAATTTTCAATATGTCTAGTATCCGTATGGTTAAAGTTTCGTTCAAGTCTATTATTTTGTAACCAGTCGTCTAATTCTTTAAAATCAGTGACGTATGGTATGTTGTAGTTCGTAACATTTTGATTACAATTTTCTATAATCATTATTGGATTCTGTGAAAAAAAATAATTAAATAAGTTTAAAATGATTTGTAAATCTGCTTCTAGTAGTGTTTTATGTTGTTTAATTAGATAGGGGAAAAAATTAGGGACATTATCATCCAAACTGTCACTTATTGAATTATATACTTTTATTTTGCAATTTGTTGTATTATTTTCATCAACTGATAAAATTTTATTTTCAATAAAGAGATAATTTATGTACGTTTCTAAATCATAAGTTCCAATATTAATTTTAGATAATTCCTGATAGGTATTTATATTTTCAAAAAAAACATCCTTGTTAGATGTACTGTAATACAAAACAGAACCGAATTCGCAATCTGCTAAATCAATGACCATATGAAAATTTTCAATAATCTTTTGACTTTGTTCACGAGAATCAAAATGGTCATCTAAGTTCTCAGGAAAATGTATATAAGCATGTATAGTTTGTGCCGGCATAACTAGAATTTTTGACTTAAATTAATTCACGAAGATCTTTACCAATTTGGTCAAAAAAACCAATAACTCTATTTTCTGTCCTCCCACCATCTAAAACATTAATTGGTATTGCATTGGTTTTATGCTCAATTTCATCTCTTTCAAAATAGTAAATTTTTAGGTTTTCTTTATTTATCCCTTTTTCTCCCTTTGATGTTTCAAATTTTTTACTTTGAACAAGTATGCCGTTTATTATATGATCGGAATGAGTTTCAACAATTATTTGTATTCCTGCCTGTGCAGCTATACAGATCAGTTCCGATAATTTAGAAATTCCATATGGGTGAATATGAGCTTCAGGGTTTTCAATTAATAATAATGAATCTTTTTCAGCAGATAGTATAGCTACTATTATTGGTAAAACGTATGATAGTCCAAAACCAACATTTTTTTTAGAGAGTTCATCAACAGAACCGAACATTTCTTCTGATTGCACTGTGTCAAAAGAGTACTTAATATCATAACTGTCTCCAAATGGTATAGCAACTACATTAATATTATTACTAATTTCTCGTTCCCATGCCGACACCTGACTTAGTAAAAAGTCATCCTTTTCCAACGGATGTCTTAGACTTTCAATTACTTTTAATTTTTTACCATACTCAAATAAAAATTGAGCAACAAGTTCCCCTTTACCTTCATTTACTGAAATTTGTTTTTGAAACTCTACTGCATAATCATCGGTAATGTATTCAATACCTCTAAGTGCACTTAAATATTGAAAGTTATTATTAAACAAGGAAATATTCTCATATCCATCGCTGTCTATTACATCATTTTTTCTTTTAAGGTATGCTTTGTTTTGATATCTTGGTATCTCAAATATCCATGAATATTCTAATTTTTCATCTGCTAAAACTATACCTATTAAGTTTTCAAACTCTTCATTTGGAAATCTATAAATTGCATCATTTGATTTTCCAATAAAACATAAAGGAGAGTTTAAATCTAGAATAGAATCCAATCTGTTTTTTTGATTTGTTTGTCTCAATAATAACATTGATTGGATGATTGAAGATTTTCCCACTCCATTTTGACCAGATAATACAGTCAAATTTCCCAAACTTAAGACGGTGTCCTTGTGAGATTTGAAATTTAATAAACGAAGATTAGTAATCATTTTCGATTGTTTCTTTAATTATTTTTTCTACTTCTTGAAATCTTCTCATTACACTATCTTTTAGAGCGGTTCCTTGTGTGATAGATCTTAGAAAAGCTAAATTTTTATGTAATTCAATAAACTTAAGTTTAAACCTTTCTTTCTTTCTTTTTAATATATTTCTGTCTGATTCGTTTAATTTAGAGAATGATACGCTTAAGACTTCAAATAATGCTTTATTAATAGGTTTTCGCCCATCTGATTCATTAAACCTTTTTCTAAATGCATCATTGCCAAATAAGTCATGAGCAAGCTTCATAGAATTGTAAAAATCATCTTTTAATTTAGATATTTCGACGTTACTTAATTCTCTTATCTCTGCCATACCATTATTTAAGAAGGTGTCTAAATTTGGTTCATAATTAGTATAGTTTATTAGATAAAAAGAAATAAACCGGGTTATAAAGTCTCTATCTTCCATTCTATATGGATCAATTCTATTATCTGTAGCTTTTACAAATTCTTTTCCTTCTCTAGTGGCATAAAGTTTAATTTCTTTTCCATCTCGATTTTTTCTAGTACGAATTTTATTTGTCTCGTCTTCATCATCTTTCCCTCTTGATAAATCGGCAACAAGTTCCGCTGGAATTCCTTGATTAATGGCATGTCTAATTTCTTGTTCCTTTAATTCTAAACCACCAGTGTTAACCCTTTTAAAGATGTTATATTTAACAGCATTTGGAGTTCCTTTTTCAATTATATATGTCGTAATTTGAAAAGTTTTAATACGTCTTTGAAAATTAGATGGGAGTTGATGAAAGAATAATCCATTATATTCTTGCAAAAACTCTAAATTTATTAATCTGAAATTTTCATGTAATACATAATTTTTTATTGTGCTTATTCGCTGAAGTCCATCTATTACTTCTAATTCATTTTCATCTAATTCATTAAAATAAAATGCTGGAATAGGTAGTTTTAGTAAAAGTGATTCTATAAATCTACTCTTTTTTGTATCATTCCATAAATTTGGTAATCTTTGAAATTCAGTATTTAAAACAATGAAATTATCTTCTAGATCATTAATTATTTGTCCTATATGTGAAGGAGTAGTTCTTACTTTAATTTTATTAGGATCGAAAGGAGTTTCAATATCAGCCATTTCGTTTGATATTTCTCTTTCGACATATTCAATGTCCTCAGAAACAGAAGTAAACTTATTAATGTCTAAGTTTAAGTTATTTGATTCGTAAATCGAATATTCGATTCCAGTTAAATTTAGAGTGAAATAAAAAAGTTCTTCATTAGAGTCATTTTTTATCTTATATATATTGAAATATGAAATATTTGGAAGAGGAATTTCTCTTAAGATGTTATAATTTTTTTTATCTAATAGCTCATTAACAGAATTAATATAAACTCTTGGGCCTTCAATCTGATTTTGATCTTTTATGCGAAATTTTATAATCGGATCAGAATTGTTGATTATATTAATTCTTAAATCCCATAGGTGCGATAATTTATCGTTATCACGATAGGTTTGTAAAGGATCTTTGTATTCATTGTAAACATTATTAAGATAGTGTAACAAATTATGTCTTGATAAGATGCAATTTGCTTCAAAACCTCTCTTTCCAAAAAAATCGATAGTATTATGGTTACTTTGTCCTACATAAAGTTTTGCTTCTCCGTTGCCTCCTCCAGTTTTGTTAGAAGGTACTACAAATGAGTCGGCAATAGTAATTTTTTCAATTACATCGACTAATTTAAAATTTTGTTTTTCTATTTGAATTTGAATACTATTCATTCTTTGCAAATTTTGTAATATCCATTTCTTTCATCAGAGCAATAAATACATTTGTTACAATACTATTACCAGCTTGTCTATACATTTGCGTGTCACTTACTACTTGTTTAAAATCATCTCTAAATCCCATTAAACGTAAACATTCTCTAGGAGTTAATTTTCTAATTTTACCTTTGTTATGTGTAACATAATTATCAACTCCCGAGCGATGCATTTTATGCATTGATTGTAAAAGAGGCCTGGCAATTTCTAAATCTGTCCCTACAGTTGTTTTAAAAGCTTTAGTACCTGTAGATAAAACATATGCCTTTGTTTTTTCTGATAAATAGTATTTTTCTTCAACTTCGTTAACGTCAAAAACAAAAGCATTGAAATCATTTAAAGTTTCTTCAAAGATAAAATCACCGTGCCAGTTAAATTGTTGGTTAGCCTTTTGGCATAAAGCTATTTCTCCATTAATCTGCGTATATCTTTTATTTCTATTTTTTGTACTTGTAACGAATTTAATCCCCTTTTCTTTAAGATAATATTTACTATCGGTGTAATCCTCAAGAAAATCTTGCATTTTATATTCTAAAGGGATAGCTTCAGGAAAATCAAAATCAATTGAATTATCCTTAAAACCTACTACAAAAATGCGTTCTCTATGCTGTGGAATACCGTAATCTTTAGAATTTAGTAGTTTATATTTGAATTTATATCCTAGTTCTTTAAATGTCTCTTTTATTACTTCAAATGTATTTCCTTTGTCATGGCTTACTAATCCTTTGACATTTTCGAATATAAATACTTTTGGTTGGCTTTCTTTAACCACTCTAGCGAATTCATAAAAGAGTGTACCTCGTGTATCATCAAAGCCTCGTCGTTTTCCAACCATTGAAAATGACTGGCAGGGACTTCCCCCCACTAACAAATCAATTTTATTGACATATTTTGAGCCATCTATATTTTTTACATCTTCATACCAACTAGATTCAGAAATTTCATAATTAGCAAAATAACTATCTTTTACATGTTTGTCATTGTCACAAGCAAAAACAATTTCTTCTTTTAAATTTAATCTTTTAAGAGCATGTTCAATTGAGCCAATTCCACTAAACATAGTTGCTAATCTTATAGTAGCATTTGGGTTTTCGAATTCTTTTAATGTCCAATCTTTAACATTCTTTTTAATGTTGACAATTGGTTTTTCTAATATGTCTTTAATTTTTCCCTCTTCAATATTCGTACTCATCAATCTTGTTTTATTTTTTGTTATTGAAAATGTTTTCAAATTACATTTATAGTTATCCTAATTCTTCTAGTTGTTTATTTTGAGTAATAAATCTCATTTTTTCTTTTGCAACTTTCAAAATTTCATTGGCATTATCTTCCTTTTCTATTAAATCACAGACTTGGTCAGCTACCCAAATAGTAAGCAATTCTTTTTCTTTTGTCTGAAGAATTGCTGCTAGAATCGGAAGATGATCTCTTTTTGCTCTTCTTTCTCCTCGTTCTATTTTACTTAACATTGCGGTATCCATGTCTAAAGCATTAGCTAAATGTCTTTGCAATAGATGTTTTTGTTCTCTTAAGTGTTTTATGTATTCTCCAAATTTCATATTACTTATTTTGACTTGTCAAATTTTGTCTAATGTATAGAAAAGTAAAATTATATAGTTAGTTTGTTGTAAAAGTTATTCACTATTTTATTAAGAAATTCCATTGCCTGTGTAGTTTGAAAAGTGATTTTTCTATATTTGTTTAAGTAGCAGAAGTTCTTTTCAATTGAAAAGAAGTTTATTGTATAATATAACAAAGGAGAAAATCTTTTAATCCCAACGAGGTTACACTTAGAATTGTGTGATAAAGAAGGGCTGTATAATCGAATAGTAAATAGCAGATTAAAACGGCAGTCTAATTTAAAATAATATTTATGGATGATTGGTCAATAATTCAAAATCAAGCAGAGAAGTTATTGAAAACCAAAGGTGAGTTCCACTCGCTTGGAGGTTTAGTGAAATATCGATTATACCATGTTGATGATGAAAAAATTGTTGTTGACAGAATCAATGGAGGAAATTACGCATTAATTGGTAGACTTGGAGCTTTGAATGCTATAAATAGATTAAAACAAGAAAGACAAATAAAAAAAACTGATTTAATAAATAGTGTCTTAAGACAAACTACATTAGTATTATTGCATCCAAATATTTATTATGATAATCAAACAAAACAAATTATTTGGAAAGATAAAAAAAAGGAGATAAAAGAAATAGAGAGTTTTATTAATCAAGCAAAAGATGATGAAATTGAAAAAATTCAAATTCAAATAAATAAGAGAAGGAATCAATCTAAATTTAGAGAAAACATTTGTAAACTGTACGAAAACAAATGTGCAATTTCTAATAATGGTATTATAGAGGTTTTAGATGCTGCTCACATTATTTCACATTCTAAAAGTGGGATTAATAAAAATGATAATGGAATTTTATTGAGAAGTGATTTACACATATTATTTGACAAAAATCTAATTACAATAGATCCACAAACTTTTGAAATTTTAATAGATAAAACTTTAGTTAACTCGTCTTATTATAAATATCATAAAAATAAAATTAAACTACCCATTGGTAATAAATATTTATTAAAGAAATGGGAGAATCAACATTCATAATAATGAGAAAAAATAATGACAGACGTAGAGCTTTATAATTCAGCAGTAACCTTTTTACTTTCGTTTAAAAATGTAACCAAACAAGATTTGGACAAGCATCTTTTGTCTGAACATGAAAAGCCTAAAGACCTTAAAATAATTTACAGATGTCTTTGTGAATCTGCCCAAAACAGGCAAATGAGCACAAGGGTTATTGGAAACTCAATTGGAGGGGTAGCTAATCTTAAAAAAATTCTATACGATTTTGATCCGCATCAAGTGGCAACAACTTATAAAAAAGATGATACAGAAATTTTGCTAGCAGATATCAAACAGAAATTAAATCCGAAAGGAAAATTTCGGACGGAAACAAAGAGTTTGTGGCCGCAATTTTGTAAATCAATTATTGATTCCGCACATTTTTTAAAATCATTTGATACAGCAGACAATTTTTATGAATGGGCTAACTTTTTTGCAAAAGATGTTAGGGCAAAACCTGCACTTCCTTTAATGATAAGTGTCGAAATAGCAGGAATTGGTTTTCCTTTGGCTTGCGATTTTTTGAAAGAATTAGGATTTGATGAATATGGTAAGCCAGATGTGCATTTAAAAGATATTTTTCAAGCATTAAAAGTTATTGATATAAATGAAAAATCTGTTATTAAACAAGATTATACTACATTGAAAGTAATTGATAGGATTGCAAAAGCAAATAATGTAACTCCTTATGCCATTGATAAAATATTTTGGCTAATAGGTAGCGGGAATTTTTATTCCACAGGTAAGAATATTGGAAGGCAGAAACAAAATTTCATTAACCAAATTATCAAATAAATTGTTATACTCACGATTATTTAAGGAATTGAGATTTTAATAGAATTACTGTTAGTTATTCATATTTTATGAAGAAGAAAATATTCTGATTCAATTTTTACAATGTTGAAAAATATCGTACTTCGAATGTTATAGTATAAAACTAATTATATAAATAAGAAAAAAATAATGGCCATATTCAATATTTCTAAAGAAGGCATTTACGAAGTTAGTGAAACTAGTTTTCATGCAAATGGAATACTAGAAAGAACTCATTTGCAAAATTATTTGAGGGATAAAATAGAAATACTTTGTCCAAAAACTTTAATTATTTCTGAAGAGTTTTCCGATTGGGATGAAAGTAAAAAAAGAATTGATTTACTTGGAATTGATAAGGATGCAAACCTTGTGGTAATTGAACTAAAGCGGACTGATACTGGAGACCATATGGAATTACAAGCCCTACGATATGCTTCAATGATTTCAACTTTGAATTTTGAAAAATGTGTTTCTATATTTCAAAATTATATTGACAAAAGAGGTTTTCAAACAAATGCAAAAGATGAATTGATGAACTTTTTGGAATGGGAAATTCCTTTAGAAAATGATTTTGCATCAAACGTTAAAATAATTCTTGCGTCAAGAGACTTTTCGAAGGAACTTACTACTTCAGTTATGTGGCTAATCAGTAAGGGAATTGATATTACTTGCATAAAATTAATTCCATATAATTTTAAAGATGATTTGTTATTAGATATTAATCAAATTATTCCTCTTCCGGAAGCCGAAAGTTATCTAATTAAAATCAAAGAGAAAACAATTGAAAGGCAGATTGCTATTCAGAACTCAAGAGATAATACGAAGTACTTATTTAATAACATGAAATTAGGAAAAGGACGATTGGTCCTTGAGATTGTTAAATCATATTTGAATAAAAATCCAAATTCAACTTTTGGACAGCTTCAAAATAGGTTCCCTCCAAATTTACAGGGTTCAACAGGAGTAATAAATACTTTAGATCATATCAAAACTAAATATGAAAAAGCTTCAAAAAAACGACATTTTATAGAAGATGAGTATGTTTTAGTGAGCGGAGATAATATTTCATTCGCAGTTTCAACAGAATGGGGAATAGGTAACATCCATAATTTAATTGAAATAGCAAAAGAAGAAGATTTTCAGATTGAAGAAGTGTAAGACAAATAACAGCTACTGAAACAGACTTAGTTATTTGTCCTTATGAAAATTCAATTTTGCATTTAGAATTATAATTTCTTTTCATCTGACAAGAAGTTATAATCATAAGTGCGAATAATTCAAATAAATATCAAAATCATTAAACCAATTACCTCTACCTTTTACAAGATAAAGCTTCAGAGAAATCTAGAGCTTTTTTATTTTCTCTAATTTTTAAATTAACAAAAATATTTTTGCGTCACGAGCGGGACTCTCACGCTAGTCAAACACTGTCAAAGTTTATTTTAATATTTTTTTTGTAAATTTACATTTAGGATATGATTTACACCCAAAAAAACGCCCAAATTCTCCTTTTCTTTCAACCAAACTATTACCACATCTTGGACATTTCTTTTCTTGAATTGTTTTCTCTCGGTCGTTGATTCTTTGTTTAATAGAATTAATATGTTCCTTTTTGTTGAACGAATCAACTATATTAGCAGAATTAATTTTTTCGAAAATATTTTTCTTAATTTCTTGTGAGAGATTTGCAGTTGAGTATTTTTTTATTGTTCTTATGAGACGATGCATATTAACAACATCTACATTTGTATCTATTCTTATTTTGGCATTTGTTGAGAAAACAATAATAGATATATATTCTAGCTTTCTGTATTCTTTTAGAGAAGTTTTCAAAGCTCTTATATGTCCTGCATTTTGAAAAATAGGATTATAAAACTTGGATCTATATTTATATATCACTTGAGTCCAGTACTCCGATTTTTCGTAACCAATAATACATCCTTTATAATTTTTAGTTTCGATAACAAATATTCCAAAACTAGAAATGACTACATGATCAATTTGAGTGGTTACTCCTCCTATCTGTAAAACTACATTATGGATGACTTTATAATCTGACTTATCTAAGAAATTTAATATTAAAGTGACTGTTTTCTCTCCAATTATCCCTTTAACTTTTACCTTATACAAACCATAAATAAAAATCAGCAAAAATATTCCTATTAGTAAAATTAGTTCCATAAATTATTATTCACTTAAATTTCAACTAAATATAAAAGTATAAGAAATATTACTAACTAACAATTTCATAAAAATCTTCAAAAAATTGGTTAGATAAATTGAATGCTTCCCGCTACTAAAGTGAGCTATTAAAAGTAATTGTGGGTAGCGGGAACAGGACTCGAACCAACACGCTACAAATCTTATTTGTAATTAATCCTAAAAAAATTACACTCCCCTACCAATCTCCCTTTCACCGGCCAAATCAAACACTTGAAAACAGTCTTTAAAAAAAAGAAATTAACTAACTAAATTCTGTGTAAAGAAATTGTTTAAACACGAGGTACACTTTTTTTCTGCGCTTTCTCTTAATTAACATTTAAAGCCTTGGATTTACTAGGGTTCTTAAAAATTAAGAGCGGAACCTCTTCATCCGCAAAAAGAACTCAACAGCGATGCTTTTTTTATCTATAAGTATCTCTCTTTAAAATAGTTAATTCCAAAAATAAAGAAATAATCATATCGAAGCCTTATTTTTTGATATCCAGACCAACTCTAAAAACCTCATCCAACAACTCCATTTCATCATTCGGCAGTAACTGCAACGCCATCTCAACCAAAATCATAGCATCAGAGAAAGGTTTGTTAGAATTTTCGCTTTGGAGCATTGTAATACTTGCTTTCAATAAAGCGGTAACTATAATATTTAATTCACTGTAACAAGATACATTTAGAATTGCGGAAAAAGAATCATTATGAGGTTTGAGTTTATTAAAATAGTTTCCTTTATTCATTATTTCTAATAATTGTGTTACGGCTTTTTGTTGTGTTTCCATGAGTTCAAGTTTAATCATTTTTATTAGTTATCATATACGATAACCTATAATTGCAAATATATAACAAATTTTGAATTATCATAAAAGATAATTCGAAATGAGCGAAACCATACAACAGAAAGTAGGAAAGAGAATCGTAGAAATCAGAACACAAAAAAATATTTCCCAACAAGAATTGGCATCCAAATGCAATTTTGAAAAAAGTAATATGTCTAGATTGGAGAAAGGAAATGCAAATGCGACCCTTTCTACTCTCGAAAAAGTATGCGATGCATTACAAATAGAATACATTGAATTGTTTAAATTTTAGGAATTATAATCAAAACATCTTTCAAAAAACCAAAAAACCTCCAAAATCAAACTTGACTTTGAAGGTTTTTCACTTTATCTAAAGCTCTTATTTATATTCGGCTTCTTTCTGCTTATACCAATCTTTCATTACATAAAAAGCTTTCTTTTTAATTCCTTGATCGGAGATTAAACCCTTACGATTAAAGAAATCCTGAATGTTTGGCAATTGTCTTCTTGGTGATCTGAAGTCGACTAAAATCCAAGGCGAAACTCCTGCTAAACCTTCGATGCGATTGAACATCTGTGTGTTTTGAATGTATAATTCTTCCTGATATTCTTCGTTCCAGCGTTCTTTTTTATCGCCGTGACGACCTTGCAAAGCTTCGCCTCCAAATTCGCTGATGATAACCGGCTTGTTATACGGAATTACCCATTGCATGTCTTTGCAAGATTCGTTTGTTCCTCTGTACCAGCCTAAATATTGGTTAAAACTCACAATGTCTACATATTCGTTCATATTATCGTGAAGTGTATTAACATTGTTCGGACTTTTGGTTACTTCCATCGCCATACTTATTAAACGAGAATTATCTTGTGTACGCGCATATTTGGCCAATTTACTCAAGAAAACATCTCTGTCATCTCCATGCGGAGTTTCATTTGCAATTGACCAGATTACAATGCCGCAGCGATTTTTATCTCTGTAAATCATATCGTGCAATTGACGTTCTGCATTCGCGTAAGTGTCTGGATTCGTCCATGATATGGTCCAATAAACTGGAACTTCAGACCAGATCATCAATCCCATTTTTTCAGCTTCTTTTACCATTTTTTCGTTATGCGGATAATGCGCCAGACGAACATAGTTACAGCCTAATTCTTTTGCCCAAGTCAATAATGTAACAGCATCTTCTTCTGACCAAGCTCTTCCTGATCTGAAAGGAGCTTCTTCGTGAATACTAATACCGCGTAAAAAGACTTTTTTTCCGTTTAACAGAATCTCTTTTCCTTTGGTTTCTATGGTTCTGAAACCAATTTGATCTGCAATATTTTCATCGGCTTTGCTAATCGTTACTTCATATAATTTTGGTTTTTCCGGCGTCCATAAAATAGGATTGGCTTTAATTTCAAAATACGCCATTCCTTTGGCATCAGTCGTAACGTTCTTTTTGATTTTTAACTCTGGAATCGAAACCGAAACAGATTGGTTTGCTGTTTCACTATTCAACTTTATCCAGCCCGAAATTTTTCCTTTTTCTTTTTTGTCCAATTGTACCAAATAATCTTCGATATAGGTATTCGGGACTTGCGCTATAGTCACATCTCTTGTAATACCGCCGTAATTCCACCAATCCATATTTACGGTCGGGACATTATCTTTATGGCGTTTGTTGTCGACTTTTACTACCACAAAATTATTGCCGTCCAACAATAAATCGGTCACATCAAAATTGAATGGTGTATAACCGCCAACGTGAGTTCCTGCCAGTTTTCCGTTTACATAAACCTTTGCATCGTAATTGACTGCTCCAAAATGAAGAATACCTTTGCTTTGAGAATTCTTTTGATAATTGAAGTCTTTCTGAAACCAAACTGTTCCTTCGTAAAAAAACAATCTTTCGTCTTTACTATTCCAGTCAGACGGAATATCCATCGTGGCAGAAGTCGCAAAATTATATTCGGTTAAATCTGTGGTATTCCATTTTTTATTTTCGAAGAATCCGTTGTTTTTAAACGGCATTAAACGGTAATCGTAATATCCGTTTTCGAGCGGGTCTACGATATAACTCCATTTTCCGTTTAAAGTAATATTGTTCCTCGATGAAATGTTGGAAACTAACGGAATTTCCTGCGCCATTGCTTTCCCCATCAGCAGAAAAGTACAGCACAGCATTACAATTTTTTTCATAGTTTTTATTTTTAATTATATTGGTCTAATTAATTTAAACACATCACTAGATTAAATCTGCTGATCTGCTAAATCTGCGGGAAAATTTTTTAGCTCGCAGATTTAGCACATTTTTTAACACATAGAATCATAGATTTTCTTTGAGTCTAAAGGCGTTTCACTTTTTTAAATACACATAGCTGCTTTTATATCCTCACCTTTATCTGTTGATCTGTAAAATCTGCGGGAAAAAATTTTCGCTCGCAGATTCGGCAGATTTAGCAGATTAGTGGATTTTTTAATTTTTAATTTTTAATTTTTAATTTTTAATTTTTAATTTTTAATTTTTAATTTTTAATTTTTAATTCTTAATTTTTAATTCTTAATTTTTAATTCTTAATTCTTTTTATTATCAAAATAACGCGTCAGTTCGTAAGCATTATCATTAATCACTTTCATTTCTTTTAACAAAGGCTGATACGGTTCGAACTTGCTGTTGACAATTCCTTTGTTGGAATCTCTGTTGGAATAATCGGTAGTTAAATCTTCTGGATCGTTATCCATATATTTGAACCAATGCCAGCCGACAGAATTTTTATTTTTAAGTAATTCCAAAGTGAAATTCTGATAGAAAAGTCCTCTTTCTTTCTGCGTTCGAACCAGCCAGCCCGCGCCGGTATTATTGGGCAGTCCAGAATCTTCTCCTTTGGTGTACCATTCTGTAATTAAAAAAGGCTTTCCTGACCATTCTCCCCAATTGTTCATTAATTCCTGACTTGGCTCCCATTTTCTATAATGATTTATTGAAATGATATCCATGTATTTTCCAGCCACTTTAAAAATCTCCGGATTTGTCAATTCCTGTTCCTTATCCTGATTGAAACGGCATCCTAAATAAAGATGGTTCGGATCTGCTTTTCGAAGTGCTTCTGTGACTTTCTTCATATAAGTTTCAAAATAAAAAGCGGTAAATGCCATTCTATCTTCCTGATTTACATCAGAAATAGAAGCATTAAAACCTTTTCTTTTGTCCAGCCAATCTTTTGCTGCAATATATCCTTGTTCATCTTTGGCCAATAAAGTTAAATGTTTATCTAATGCGTCGTTATACCAAGGCAGTTCATTATCAGTAAAATAACCCATCAAATACTTATCATTTTTATATTGAGAAACGTCTTTTACGGATTTTTCTACGTACGCATCAAATTCTTTATCGAAAACCATTACGAGATCAAAACGGTAATTCTGCCAGCTGGCTTCTTTGTATTTTCCGCCGTATTTCTTAATATGATCGGAATGATACATACCCATTGGCGAAATAATTATGGTATAAACCAATGGATTTTCAGCTTTTCGAACCAAATCAATATTCGACCAAGCTCCTACTCCATTAAAACCATTGTCACGAAGTAATTTTGTTTCCTGCTTCAGCCAATTTTCTGGACTTCCGTATTTTTTATCGAATGCTTTCTGCTGATTTACAGAGCGTCCTGCGTTAAAAACTGCAACACCTTTATAAATAAACGGATAGCCTTCTGGATCAATAATCCACCATCTGTTGTTTACCTTTTCTGTTCTAAAAAATCCCGTCGCTTCTCTCTGCCAGACTTTAGATCCGCCGTAAATAGAAATCGGCTCTTGCTTTTTAATTTTAAATCCAGGCAGCTTGTCAACTGTCTTTGCATCGTACGCCACCCATTTTGGATCTAATGCATTTTGTCTGGCTTCTACTTTTTGGTACGTAATGTTATTCTGTGCATTTGCAGTAATGAGGCTTATAAAACAGAACAATACATAAATGGAATGCTTCATTAAATTTGTTTTTTAATATGTTTAACACATAGAAACATAGATTCTCTTTGAATTGAGAAAGGCGCTCACATATACATAGATTTTGCTATATGAGAAACTAGTTTACTTTTAACTCTCTCAAGTCTAAAAAACCTATTTCTCTATGTGTTTAAAAATTTTATTTAGATAAATAGATATGATCAATATCAAAAATGTAGTTATTTAAAGCTCTAACATCTTCTGGATCAACACTTCTTAAAACCAAAATATCTTTGATTTTAGTCAAGTCTAATGACGGATTTTGTTTTTTATAATCAGCAATTGGAATTTTAACCATGTTCCAGCTTCCGTCTCTTTTTAATCCATACAAATTACTTGTGGCATCAAATTCTACATATCCGGTATTGGAAGCATCTTTCATTCTAAATCTGATTTTTCCAGTGCTGGTCGTTCTTACCGCCATATTAATATGGGTGTAAGATGAAATATCCGTGAAATTTACAAACGATAGAATTGCCATTGCCCATTTAGCTTCGGCTGCAGGCGGTGCTGCTGGAAGAGAAAAATTTCTAAAGGCTCCTTCATAACCATCAGCAGCGACTTCTTTAATTACAAATTGATTGCTTGAAACCCAGTTTAGGACAGGAGCTGTTTTCGTGAAATCAGGATTTTCAGAATAAATTTTAAGGGCATCAGCCGGGATAACGATTGGCGGAGTTGCAGGCGCTTCAACCTCAACCGTAAAAGTTTTCTTTTGAGTGGTATTGTCAACAAAAGTAATTTCTAAAGTGGTTGTAAAAGTACCGCCTTTAGCATATTTCACCTCAACGTTCGGTTCAATAGAAGAACCTGGAGAGCCGCCTTGAAAAGTCCATTTTACAGCACGGACTTTTGTCGACGAATCTGTATATGTAATGGTTTCTCCTGCTTTAACAGAGGTATTGGTGGATTCTGCTTTTAATTCTCCTTTTTTATAAAGATATACTTCGCGTACATCATCTTCACAGGAAAACAAACTTGCAAAAAGTACTAAAAGAAAATATTTCAGTTTAGCGATATGATTTAGTTTTATAGTCATGGTTTTGTGTTTTTGGGTTAATTTTTTTCAGAAATGATGCGTCATTTAGAATATAGAGGATAGAACATAGAGAAAAGATTTTTCTAAGAATCTTAGATCTTGCTTCTCGCTTCTTGCCTCTATTCTCTATACTCTATATTCTATTTTCTACACTCTTAAAAACTCTATTTCAATCCATCTAAAAATCCTTGGTATGCAGGTTTCTTATTATAGTCGGCATCTAGAAGCAACGGATACTCTTTTGAATGCCAAAAACCGGTTAACCAAGTATATTTGTCGGTTACACCCCAAGTTGAAATGGCAAATTTTTGGGTTTGAGGCAATTCTTCGTACATCGTTGTGATGTATTTATAAGTTTCAGCCTGTTTTTGGGCTTCGGCATCTGTAAAAACATACGAGTCCGATTTAGCTGTGTTTACTTTGATGTCTAATTCTGAAATGTGAATTAACAATCCTGTTGAAGCCATATCAGTAAAACCGGTTTTCATGGTTTGCCTGTTGGTGTCTGTTGCATAATGAAATTGGTCTCCCACACCATCGATTGGAATTCCATTGGCTTTGAATCTGGTTACCATTTTTTTTATGGCAGCTCTTTTTCCACCATCCAGAACTACGCTGTAATCATTGTAAAATAATTTAGCCTCTGGATCTGCAGCTTTTGCATATTTAAAACACCTGCCGTAAAAGCCTATTGGGTCATTAAAAATTGGTTTGATTACGGTTTCATTTCGTAAAGCTCCGCCATCGGCAAAAACTTCATTTACAACATCCCAGCTTTTTACTCTGCCTTTATAACGACCAACAACATCTGTAATGTAAATTTTGACTTTTGACTCGAATGCAATGGAATCGTATTTTGCGTTTTTAAACCATTCTGGAAAGGAATCGTACCAGACTAAAGTATGTCCGTGCACTTTCATATTATTGTCTTTTGCAAAACCAACTAAATAATCGGCGGCTGTAAAATTATACGCTGTTGAGGATGACCAGATACTAGCCATTTTCATTTCGAACTCAGCCGTAATCTGGTTATAATGTTTTATAACTGCATTTTTATAATTGGCTTCTCCTTGTAAATCTTTCATTTTAACTGCTGCACCAACCTTAAATTTTGCTTTTTCTTTTAAGGTTTGAGTAATCGGATTTGGACTGCCGGTACCGCCGTCTTCATCTGCATTTATAAAAACTACTTTTTCGTCGTTGCTGCAGGAAGCAAACAGCAAAACAGTTAATAGACCTAAAATATATTGTTTATTTATCATCGTGTTTTTTTTTAGTTTGATCCGGAAATCAAATGTTACTTTGTTTCCCGGATCGGGTTATTACTAACTTTAACCTTAACTTTTTGGAAGTTTTTTTAAACACATAGAAGCATAGTTTATAAGCTCAAAAAAGGTGTTCAATCTATGTTTCTATGTATTAAATATTAATTATAGCCTACATTAAATCCTTCTGGTTTTCCCATCAAATCGATTTGACTTTGCGGAATCGGCATATTGATCATTGCAGGAGTCATTTTTAATGGCACTTCTCCAGGAATAGTTCCAGATGGACTTGAGCGAAAATATAAATTCTGTCTTTCTACCAAAAGTCCGAGTCTTTTCAAAAGAAACCATCTGTTGTTTTCAAATGCTAATTCTCTAGCCGATTCGTCTAAATAATTATTTAAAGTCCAAGCTGTTAAATCAAAAGTTGTTACGGTGCTTTCAGGATTTCCGGTATAACCTCTTCTTCTTACTTTATTTAAATACGCAAGGGCTTTGGTATCGTTTCCTAAATTGTGATGAGCTTCAGACGCTAATAAATACGTTTCTGCCAATCTGTAATACATATAATCTTTGTAACTGTTTGAAGTCATTGGCAGTTTTTCTGTATCGTGGTATTTTTTCAAACTCCAGTGCCAAGCTCTGTAATTTCCATTTGGAGCCGCGATTGCCGGATTGGTAATTGGCTGTCCGAATTTTGGATTCCCTGGAACATTGATTTTATAATCCTGATAATTATCGGAATAATAATAGGTTTTAAATCTCAAGTCGTTTGTTTGATCGTAAAGTGATTTCAAATAGTTATTTGGATAAAACCAGCCTAGAGCCTGACCTCCGTATGCCACGTCCTGAACCAATTCGCTGGTATTTAATTCATAAGTTCTGTGAGTAAAAACACTGCTCAGCCAAGAACCGCCGCCTCCAGCTAAATTATCATCAGGACCTAATAAAAAGTCTTTTTGATAGGTAAAAAGAGATTCTTTATGATTTCCGTTTTGTCCCCAAACATCAGCAAGTGCAACTAAACCATGAGTTCCGTCATTGATAATAGCATCAAACTGCGCCGCTGCCCCTGCCCAGTCTTGCTGCCATAAAGCACTTTTGCCACGAATATGTCGGGCAACACCCTGCCCGTAACGTCCTGGATCTACTTTAAAAGGAAGATTGGCAATTGCATAGTCTAAATCAGCATCGATTAATCTGTAAACATCTGCGTCGCTTGCTACTTTGTACTCTACTGGATCGTTAATATTTTGAGGAGTTGTTGGAATTGTATCAATTAGAATACCTCCATACATTTGTTTTAAATCCAAATACAATTCACCTCTAATTACTCTTGCCTGCGCTACTAATCTTTTCTTAGCTGCGTCATCCATTTGAATTGATCTTGCAGCAGTGATAATTGCCGAACACCTGTCGATAATCTTATAGCCCTGAATCCATTTTGAACCTGTGAACGACTGCGGATTATGACCAGTTCCGTATGGTGTATTCCACGTTCTGTGCAATCCTAAATCTGTTGCTACCATAAAGAATACATTGGCCCACAAATCGCTGTTGTCACCAGATGGCAGATTGTAATAACGCATTTGATTGTACAGTGCATTAACTCCAACTTCTAATCCTGCTGGAGAACTGTAGACATAATCTACAGAAACTTGATCTTTTACCGTTTCCTCTAGAAAATCTTCGCACGAAGTAAGTCCCAAAGAAAGCCCGAATATCAAAACAAATAGAAAATTTATATTTTTCATGATCTTGTTATTTTTTTATTTTATTGAATGTCTTAAGCTGTGTTAAAAACCTACCTGTAAGCCAATAACACAAGTAACAGGCTCAGGATAATCGTTTATTTCTTTTTCTGGACTATAAGATTGGTAATCTGTAATGGTAACCAAGTTGCTTCCTGTTACATAAAGTCTCATATTGCTCAACCCCAGCGATTTAATTGTATTTTCTGGAAATTTAAATCCAACCGAAACGTTTTGAAGACGAACATAGGAAGCGTCTTGTAATCCTAAAGTATTGATGTAAGGCGGATCATTTCCGTCTCTTGGTCTCGGCCAGTTTCCTCCAGGATTTTCTGGTGTCCAATAATCTTGTTTGATACCGTTTTTAACGCCTCTTAAAGATCCTCCACGCACATAATCGTATAAAAACAAGTTATCTCTGGTAACACCCTGAACCGTATAAATATCTGCTGAGAAATCGAATTGTTTGTATTCTAAAGCCAAAGAGAAAGTACCAAACCAATCCGGCATTTTGGAAGTGATCACTCTGTCCTGATCCGGATTTGGATTGGCACCATTTGACGGATCTGCGTCATATAATTTGATATCTCCAGGATACAAAGTTGTTCCTGTAACTAGCGGAATATTTTCGCCTTCCTGATAAATTCCAACTGCTTTGTATCGGTAATAAACATCAATTGGTTTTCCAATAAACCATAAGTTTCCAACGGCATCATCTTCTCTTCCGTCGCCATCTGCATCTTTTCCGTAGATACTTACTATGCTGTTTTTATTTTTAGTGAAAGTTGCTCCAACATTCAATCTGAAATCTTTCTTTTTAATTAAATCACCGTTCAAAGTAACCTCCAGACCTTTATTGTTTACCTTTCCAATATTTGAAAGTTTCAAGGTATATCCCGTATTGGCATTTAATGTTTCATAAATCAGCAAATCTGAAGTATCGGTATTATAAACCTCAACTGTACCCGTTAATCTGTTTTTGAACAAACCAAAGTCGGCTGCAAGGTTAAGCTGTGTTGAGGTTTCCCATCTTAAATCGGGATTTGATAATTGCGTGCCTGGCACATATCCTGAAACTTTTACGCCATTAATAATATAATCTCTCTGCACGGCAGTTGCCATACTTTGGTAAGGATCTTTTGGCTGGTTACCTACTTTACCATAACTTGCTCTTAATTTTAAATTGCTGATAACTGGAACGTGTTCTTTCATGAACTCTTCATTCGAAACATTCCATGCTGCATTTACCGCTGGGAAAAATCCCCATTTATTATTTGCTCCAAATACTGAAGACCCGTCGGCTCTTCCTGAAACGGTGAAATAATATTTACTGTCAAAATCATATTCTAATTTTCCTGCAAACGAAACAAGAGATCTTTCGTTTCCTCCAATTAAAGGTGTATTTAAGAAAGCACTTTCTAAACCGTAAATACCCAAAATATCACTTGGAATTCTGCTTGCTGAATTACTAAAATCACTATACTCCGATGAGGTAATTTCATAAACCCCAGTTGCATTAAAATGATTTTTTTCAGCTAAGTTGAAGTTGTAATGCAAAATATTACTTAACTGATATTCTACATTGTCTTTATAAGTAATGCTGCCGCTTCCCTGTCCTGAGTTAGCAATCCCAGAAAGCGATTTTGAAGTATTAAAAGACAAAGCTTTATAATTCCAAGATCTGCGGCTGGCATTTAATTTATAAGTAAAACCTTTTGCCAGATTAATATCTAGAAAGACATTCATGATATCATTTCTATTCAATTCATTTGTGTTGGTTTCATAAACATCAATAAGCGGATTTGGTGTTTCCTGAATTCCTCCTGGAAGGTAACGGAAAGAGCCGTCTGGATTATAAACCTGCCCTAACGGTGATGTATTTATAGCATTATTTAAAATGTTACCTACATTAGGACGATTTGATTCTGAGAACTGAAGCGAAACATTCATCCCTACTTTTAACCAATCTGTAACTCTCTGATCCACATTTACCCTCATTGCTACTTTATCATAATCCGAATTTGGAACTACTCCTGAAGTATTGATGTAGTTGATGCTCGAAAATATACTTGTTTTATCTGTTCCAGATGAAATACTCAAACTATGGTTATTAGTCACGCCTGTTCTTAAAACCAATTTTTCCCAATCAATATATTTTCCAGATTGAACAGATTCTAATTCTAATGGAGTGAAAACCTGATTATCTGGTCTGTAAACGCCATTATTACTAGTTCTGTATGCTTCTCTTTTTAGCTGTGCAAATTCTTCTCCGCTGTAAACATCAAAGTTTCTATTGACAGTTTGAACGCCAGAAAAACCATTATAAGAGATTTTTGCTTTTCCTGTTTTTCCTCTTTTGGTAGTAATCAGAATAACTCCGTTGGATGCTCTTGCTCCATAAATAGATTGTGCAGCCGCATCTTTTAAGATTTCTAGAGAAGCAATATCATTCGCATTAATATCATTAATATTTCCGATTACGATTCCATCGGCGATTACGATTGGTTCGTTGCTTCCGTTAATAGATTTTTTCCCTCTAATTTGGATTGAAGAAGAACTTCCTGGTCCGCCATCGGCCAAACTTACCTGAACTCCGGCTGCTTTACCTCTAAGCATTTCACCAACATCAGAAGTTGCTACTTTGGTCATGTCTTCTGGTTTTACCGATGCAACAGAACTAATTACGTCACTTTTCTTTTTCGTGCCGTAACCTACAACGATAATTTCGTCAAGCGCTTGAGAACTTTCTTTTAATACTACTTTTAAATTTTTCTTGTTTTCGGTATCAACAGAAACTTCATCCATTCCGATAAAAGAAAAAACTAACGTACTTTTTGCCGGGACACTGATTGTAAAATTCCCGTCGAAATCGGTTTGTGTACTTTTTGAGGTTCCTTTGGCATGTACATTTACCCCCGGAAGCGGGAGTCCGGCATTGTCGACTACTTTTCCTGTAATCGAACTTTCTTGTGCACTCACTGTGGTTGAGAGAATACACATAAAAAGCAATAAAACTAGTTTTAGATAATTTCCTCCAAGAAAAAACATCTTTACATGTTTGTTTTTTTTCATAAGTTATTTTTTTGGTTAGTTAGATAGAAATCAGTCATGATTTATGTTGCAAATGTGACTAATAAATGACGGTTTCAGGGGAGAAAAACATTCGCATTTGGGGGCGTCAATGTGTTTATTTGCGAATTTAACACGTGACAAAGCCTTAAAAAATGGTATTCGTAATAAAAACCTTAAAAAATTATTGGGTAACTAATTTCAAGTTTTATAATTAAATTTTAACCGCAAAGTCCGCAAAGAAAAAACGCAAAGTCCGCAAAGCTTAAAATTAAACTGTGCGGACTTTGCGTAAACCATAGCGATCTTTGCGGTGAAATATGCGGTTAATTCTTAACCTGAGCGCTTTTATATTCAGTAGGAGAAAGATTGTAGAACTTTTTAAATTCTTTACTAAAGTGTTTTCGATCATTAAAACCAACCATATAGGTTACTTCAGAAACGGAATAACTGGTATTGGACAAAAGACTTGCCGCTTTCTTTAATCTCATGTTTTTGATAAATCCTGCTACAGAATGATTAGTCAGCATTTGTACTTTTTTATAAAGAACTGTTCTGCTCATTCCTATTTCATTTACTAAATCATTTACATCAAAATCTGTATTATCGAGATTGGCTTCGATGATCTGAGTTAGTTTTTTTACAAATTGGCCTTCGGGCGTGTTTACATTTTCCTGCTCAGCATCTGCAATAAAACCTTCACCGTATTTTTGACGCATTATTTCTTTGGCAGATAATAAATTGGCAATGGTTAATTTTAATTCTTCAATACTAAAAGGTTTCGAAATATAAGCATCTGCGCCTGTCGAAAGTCCTTCAATTCTATTTAAAGTCGAAGATTTTGCCGTTAAAAGTATCACTGGAATATGATTGGTATTTTGACTCGTTTTTAAAATTTTACACAATTCAAAACCATCCATTTCGGGCATCATAACATCTGTCAGGATAAGATCTGGAATTTCTTTCTCCATATATTCTAAAGCTTTTATGGCATCTGTAAATCGCAGCACTTTATAATCGCTGTATAAAATATCGTTTATAAACGAAAGTACTTCTTCGTTGTCCTCAATTACGAGAACCGTCTTTTTTGTACTGTTATCAGATTCGTCCAGATATTCCGGTTCATAAATATCAATTTCGGTTTTAACATCAGAAATAGGA
Source organism: Flavobacterium fluviale (assembly GCF_003312915.1). Taxonomy (NCBI): domain Bacteria; kingdom Pseudomonadati; phylum Bacteroidota; class Flavobacteriia; order Flavobacteriales; family Flavobacteriaceae; genus Flavobacterium; species Flavobacterium fluviale. The sequence goes on from NZ_CP030261.1 coordinate 169,449, forward strand.
TTGGCGTTTTCTTCTATTTTAATTGCATTTTCAACAATCTGCGATTTTTTAAAATGCTCTTTCCCCTTCTTTAATGTAATGGTAAATATCGTATTGAAATTGGCATCAGCTTCTGTTTGTACTTTTATTTCTCCGTGATGCAGTTCTACAATACTTTTACTCAAAGCCAGACCAATACCGCTTCCCAAATTGGCGCTGCCGCGTTCGTCTAACTGAAAAAAGTTTTTAAAGATTTTCTTTTTTCTATTTTCTGGAATACCAATTCCATTGTCTTTTACTTTTATTTCGATAGAATCAGAATCTTCTTTTTGCTCTACAGCCAAAGTGATTTTTCCATTTTTACTAGTGAATTTAAATGCATTCGAAAGGAGATTGTAAATCACTTTTTCCATTTGGTTTTTATCGAAATAAAGCAGCGCGGTATTAATATTAAGTACAAATTTGTAATCAATCTTTTTCTCAACGGCAATTCCGCGGAACGATTCATAAATATCAAAACAGAACGAAACAATATCCTGCTGCTCGCAATAGATTTTCATACTCCCTTTTTCGGCTTTTCTAAAATCCATTAGTTCATTGACCAATTTTAATAAGCGGTCAGAATTACTTTTAATGGTTTTTAATTTATGTTCCAGATTCGAATTCTTTTCGGCACCGCTCAAAAGTTCTTCAACGGGTCCGCTTATAAGCGTAAGAGGCGTTCTAATTTCGTGCGAAACATTCGTAAAGAAATCGAGTTTCATTTTATACAATTCTTCTTGTCTTTCTTTCTCGACCTGATCCAAATAATAGGTTTGTTTTAATAATTCTCGGTTTCGTAAAAAACGGAATAATAAAACAGCGGCGCCGGCCAATAATCCAAGATAAAGAACATAAGCCCACCACGTTTTCCACCACGGCGGCAGCATAATAATTTTTAAGGTTTTAATTGTCGGATTCCATTCTCCGCCGCCATTTGAAGTTTTTATTTTTAGCAGATACGTTCCAGAATTCAAATTTGTCAAATTGATATAATGCTGCGACCCGATATTATGCCAATCGTCTTTATTAAATGAACTTTCTAATTTATAAGCATATTCGCTTTTTTCTGGTGAAATAAAATTCATCGCACTAAATTCTATTCCGATGTATCCCTGATCGTGTTTTAAAGTGATTTCGGAAGTTTCGCTAATTCGTTTTTCCAGTGTAACTTCTTTATTTCCTGGTTTAATTTCTTCGTTGTTTACGATAAGCTTCGTCAGGACAATTGGCGCTTTATCTTCTGTTTTGATTAATTTCGAAGGATTAAAAAGCACCAAACCATTTGAACATCCAAAAACCAATTCTTTTGCATTGAGCTGTAAACTGCAGTTGTTCGAAAACTGTTTGACTTTTAAACCATCTTTGGAAGAATACGACGTAATCTCAAAATCAGAAATTCTAAAAGCTGGACTTAGCTTTTTGGTTTTTATTTTATAAAGCAGGTTATTGTCGCTAATCCAGATATTTCCCTCAGAATCTTCTGAAATGCTTTTTATAGTTTCATCCGTAAAACCCATTGAGCGGTTGATTTCGAAAAAACGGCCTTTCCGTTCGTCAAATAAATTTACGCCTCCGCTTTCGGTACCAATCCAAAATCTATTTTTAGAATCAGTAAACATGACGGTTAAACTGTTGTTCGACAATCCGTTTGTGGAACCTGTTTTAAATACTTTGGTAACTTGTTTTAATTTTTTATCAAAATAGTTTAAGCCATATTGTGTGGCAATCCAAAGTCCGTTTTTCCTGTTGATAATATCCGTAATGAAATTATCGCTCAGTGAATTGGAAGTTCCATCTGCCATGTAAATTTCAACCGTTCCATCTGGCATTACTTTTTTTAATCCGTTGCCATTTGTACCCACCCACAGATCGCCATTATCCATTAAAAGAGACGTAATTGGACGTTCTCGTTCTTTAGAATCTTTTCGCGAAAGCGATATAAACTGAAAAGTTTTACTGTTTTTATTGAACTTAAATAATCCGTTGAAAGTTCCGCAAAACAAATACTGCTCGTTTTGGTTGACCAAAGCAGTTATCATATTTACGCTTTTGTCAAAATCATAACTTTCAATAGCATACGAAGTACTTTTATTGTTTCTAAAATCAAGATAATTTAAACCGCCGCCGTTGGTTCCCACCCAAACCGATCCGTCATTTTCTCGTGCCACTGCATTTACAAAAGCAGTATTTAATCCGAAATTGGGTTTTATAACTTCTCTTACATTGGTAAAATTGGTGTTAGTTTTTTGAAAAAAGTTGACACCGCCGCCGTTGGTTCCAATCCAAATATCATTATGTCGGTCTTTAAGAAAACATTTCACATCATCGTCTGAAAGACTGTAACTCTCCAGCGCATTATGACCGTATTTCGTAAATTCATTTCTGTCTTTCTTGTAAACACATAGTCCGTTTTTTGTAGCAAACCAGATTGTATTGGCATCAACCTCAACAATATCATTCACCCAATTTGACGATAAACTTTTTCTTTTACTCGTATTTAGCAGAAAATTGGTTATTGAATTCTGACTTGCATCAAAATGGAATACGCCATTGGCTTCGGTTGCAAACCATACATCGCCATTTTTTTCTTTTAGAATCTTCCAGATTTTAGATTTTAACAAAGATGTATTATCACTCCAAATTTTTGGCAAAGCTTTCTTAGAACCATTTTTAGGATCAAAACATTCTAAACCTTTAGAAGTACCGACTAAAACGCCGTAATTACGATCGTAAAACAAAGACAAAACCCTGCTTTTCCTAAATGGCGAATTATGATCGTTTGAGATTTCTTCCAACAAATATTTTTGTCTGTCCAGACGTTTGATACCGCCAAAAGTCCCAACCCAGATTTTGTTTTGATCGTCTTGGATTATAGATGAAATATAGTTTCGTCCGCCTTTGATTTTCTGAACATCAACTCGTAGAAAACTCTTTTCGTTTTTATTAAAAAGGTTTAAGCCATTATTCGTTCCTACCCAAATTTCTCTTTTATTATCTTCTAAAATTACATTAACATGATTGTTGCTGATGCTGTTGAGAATGTCTTTATTATACACATATCGCAGAAAATCATAGCCATCGTAACTAATCAAACCATTCGCTGTTCCGATCCATATAAATCCTTTTTTGGTTTGATGAATACTCGAAATCATGCTCTGCGAAAAACGGGTATCATAATTAATATGATCAAAATACAAATCTGAACTTTGAGCATACGAACTCACAGCAATTGCAAAAAATAGAATAAAACTTAAGATGCCGTTTTTAATGTTTTTCATAAACGAAATTTAATAAAAGCTCGAGTAATTTAATTGCAATAAACCTATGAAAAAAATCAATCGAATGCTTTGCAAAATAGAGCTTATGCAAAAAAAAGAGGTGGCAGTTTTTTCTTTTTAAGGGGTGTAGATGTACTTTTGAGCAGGTTTGAAGTTGTTTTTTATAATTTGAAGCTAGTTCCAGCTATCTGCTATATCTTTTATGGCGAACCCCGCCATAAAAGGATGCCGCTCCTATCTGGGCTAGGGCAATCATTTTCAAAAGTTAATTTAATATTTAAAGGCTTAGATCCATAAATCAACTAAGCCACTTCAATTAAGAAACAATCTCTGTCTCTTCAATCAATCCTAAAATTTTACCATAAGCAATAGCGGCTCTATGCACCTGAACCGTCCAGTCCTCTGCAGCATTATCATCGGCGCCATCAGAAATATATTTGAGGCATAAAAACGGAATATCCTCTTTCATGGCGATCATGGCTAAAGCATAGGCTTCCATATCGACCACTTGGTAAGCATCAGAACAATGACCCATTTCGAAGTTGTCACCGGTTCCGCAGATTCCTTCATTTAAATTATCCATTAACAAACCATATTCTAGAACTGGAGGCAAACCAGATAATGGCGTTTCGTATTGTGCAAATCCTAATCCGCGAACATCCATATCTCGCTGTACAAATTTGGCACAACAGATAACTTCGCCTTTTTGAAAACAACTGCTTCCCGCCGATCCAAGATTTATAATTATCGAAGGCTTTTTCTTTTGAATTGCTTTTGTCAATTCGTAAGCCGCATTTACTTTTCCGATTCCTGTAATTAAAGTATTATGGCCTTTAAAAACTTCTGCTGCTTCAGATTCCAGGGCAAATGAGAATAATATGTCTTCAATGGCAAAAGATGCCGTTTGATTAATTTGTATCATGCGTAATAGTAATTTTCAGTCCACAAAAATACGGTTAAAAGATTACGTAATAAAGCTTCTGGTTAATTTCTAAAAAACACGTTAAATTCTGTTTTCTATGGTAGATTTTAAGTTAGAAAAAATACTTTTGTTAAAATCAAAAAACAAAGAATTTCAATCCTTAAAAAATCAGAAAGCGCAACTGTATGGATAATGAAAAATTTATTTTCTGCCTTGAAGGTGTTAAAGATATAGACGACATCAGCCCCACACATGTGGTAAAATGTCTGGAAGAACTGGCGATTGACCAAGGCATTTCGAGCATTCATAAAACTTGCGACACGATTGAAGGTTTAGAAGAAAGTTTGAATATTTTACTTTATGAAGATCATAATTTTAAGGATTATGAAATCATTTATCTGGCGATGCCGGGACAGGAAAATAACATCTGCCTTCATGACTATTACTACAGTTTAGAAGAAATTGCCGAACTGTTTGAAGGAAAAATGAAAGGCAAAATTATTCATTTTGCAAATCTTAAAGTTTTAGATTTAAACGAAGAAGAAGCTCAATATTTTTTAGACATTACGGGTGCAAGAGCCATCTCTGGGTACGGATCTACTTATAATAAAATTGCAAGCTGCAGTACAATTGATAAAGCATTTTTTAGTTTGTATCAGGAGAACGATAATCTTTTTGAGGTTGTCGAAGATCTGTATGCCAAACATTATAATTTGTGTAAACTGCTTGATTTTAGACTATATTATTAAGCATGAAAACAAAGGGAGCTGAAAAAATAAAGACTTACGAAGCAAAAGGATTTCGGGAGAAATTTTTAGGAGAAGACAATCCGATGCATTTGCTTTTCAAATCAAATTCGGATCATTTCTTTTGTCTGGAGATTGAAGAAGTAATGCAGATGAGGCATCCTGTTCCACCTTCTAAACATTCTTGCCATACCTTAATTTTTATTTCATCAGGAAGGCATGTCATGAAACTGGGTTATCAGGAATATACCACGACGGATAATGAAATGATTATGGTGCCTGCAGGTCAGATTTTTTCGCTTGACAATGTAAACAGTATACACAAAGGCTATATCTGCCAATTCCATCCCGATATTTTAATTCGAAAATACGGCAGCCGTGAATTGCTGAATGATTTTGATTTTTTAAAAATATCAGGAAATCCTAAAATTACACTTACTCCTCCAGAAATAAGTCCTATTACCAATATTTTGGATCGATTGAAAAAAGAATATTCAGAAACTGCATTTACAGATTTGAATATTGTTCAGTCTTATTTGATTACTTTATTTTATGAAATGAATAAAAATGCTGTAAAAACTTCTAAAGGTATTTCGGCTGCTGAGGTGATTACGGGAAAATTTAAGGAACTTATTCATGATCAAATAAAAACACAGCATCAAGTTAATTATTATGCGTCATTGCTAAATGTTACGCCGAACCATTTGAATAAATGTGTCAAAACAGTAACTGGAAAATCGGCAGTAAAATGGATTGACGACAACATATTATTAGAAGCCAAATATTTACTGTTTCAAACCTCACTTTCTGTAGGCGAAATCGCAGTACAAGTAGGTTTTGAAGACCAGTCGTACTTTAGCCGTTTTTTCAAAAAGGCCGAAGGAATTTCACCCATTCGTTATCGAAAAATGATTGATAAGTCCTAATTATTGATTAAAGAATCCTAACAAACAGCTTTACTTTTTTCAGAAATTTGCCAGTTCAAAAACGCAAATTATGATTTATGTATTTAAAACTTCTGTTGACAGTCCATCAAAATTTGAGTCGGCTTCTGTTCTGCTTCATGAATTATTGCCAAATACTTTATGGAATTTTGATCTTGAAGACTGCGACAATATTTTAAGGGTTGACAGTGAACTTGATATTCCACATTTAATTCTGAACAATGGCATTTTTGAATGCATCGAATTGGAATAAAAGTAAAATCCCCCAACATCTTCAATAAATAATATGGAAACTAAATTATATCAAAACCGAATATTTGATACGATTGATTACTCAGAACAGCGTTTATCGAACACTGAATTTGTAAACTGTGAATTCGTTAACTGCAGCTTTTCTAAAAGTGATTTGAGTCATAATGACTTTTTGGATTGTACTTTTAAAAACTGTAATCTTTCTTTGGCAGTTCTTAAAAACACTGGATTAAAAAACATAAAATTTATTGGCTGTAAGTTAATGGGGTTGGATTTCAGCGCTGCTAACAGTTTTTTATTTTCGATGAATTTTCAGGATTGCATTTTGGATTATTCTACTTTCATTTATAAAAAGCTGAAAAAAACCAACTTTGCAGACTGCTCTTTAAAAGAAGCTGATTTTTCTAATACAGATTTATCTCTGGCTGTTTTTAAAAACTGCGATCTTTCTAATGCCACTTTCGTGGAATGTATTTTGGAAAAGGCAGATTTTAGAACTTCCAGAAATTATGCTTTTGATCCATCAGAAAATAAAATTAAGGGAACAAAAGTTTCGCACGCCGCACTTGCCGGTTTATTGCAAAAGTTTGATTTAGTTATTGAATAATTATTTTAGTGTTCAGTGACAGTTTTCAATTACAGTAAAACTGGAAAATAAGAATAATAACAAAAAAGCGGCATACAATTTTACTTGTATACCGCTTTTCCTATTTATTAACCATGAATTTTTATTTTATCCAGCGTGGATCTCCTACTCTATTGTCTTTTAAAGTTTGGTTACCAAGTGTAAAATCTCCAGTTGCAGCATTTGTAAACTGCGGATTTGCAGTAGTTGCAGATGCATCAATTTTATTATTTATAATTGTACCATCAATAAAACTTGTCGCATCGTAGTAATAGTTTTTACTAAATGTCGGCATCGTAGTAGCTGGCTGATTTGTATAAATTCCAGTTGTAGAAACAATTAATGTATTTTTTACAGTTGACGAATTTGATGCAAAACGAAGATATAAAATTCTTTTTGGCGCAGCTGTATTTGATACTTTATATAATGTACAGCTATCAATTAATACATTTGTAGTTAAACCAGTTCCTGAGAAACCGTTTGCAGGCGCTACAGCATCTGCTCTAACAAAATCACGTCCAACTGAACAAGTATCAAAAGTACTGTTCTTAACTACTATACTTGCAACATACGTATTTCTAAAATCTATAAAGTCTGCTTGTGCATTAGTATTGACATTTTTAACAATACTATTGTCTACGGTGAACGAAGCTACTTTTGCAGCACTAGCATTTCCATAAATTAATGCTCGCAAATAATCATGAACGTAGCAGCCGCTAATTAAGATATCTCCATAAGAAGTACTTCCTCCAGAAATTGTAATAAAATTACTGTCTCCTACGCCAGAACCTTCTAAATCTAAATCAACTAAAGAAAGATTTGCTGTTCCCGCATTTACGGTAAATTTCACATGTAATTTTGGTTTATCACCTGGACGTAATCCTCTTAATGTAATTGGTTTATTTAAAATAATTTCACCTTTAAATACTTGGTAATCTCCCGGCATTAATACTAAAACTGAACCAGCTGCCGCTTCAGTAATTTTTGCATTTAAATCATCTTCAGGCTTAACTAAAATTCCTGTTCCAATGTCTATTCCTGTTTTAAAGGTTCTTTCTCCTCTTTTCTTTGTTCCGTTAAACAAGGAAGCAGTGTAATCTGTTTCTCCTACAAGTCCTGTAACTACAGCAACTCCAGCCGTTTTTTCTGCAGGTGTGATCGCATGAATTACGTTTCCTGGATTAACTACAATTTGCGTTACATTGCTATTTGGAGTCCATCTTAAAGTAACCTGTTTTGCTTCAATATCCGCATCTTGAACAACGCTCAATAACTGTTCAGATAAAGTAGTTGCAGTAGTTACAGACCATTTCGAATCACCTAAACCTGCAGCACTTACAGCTTTTACTCTGATAGAATAAACTGTTTCTCCTTCAAGCGGTACTTGTACAGGTAATTCTGTTGGAGCAACATTTAATGTTTTATATATAGTTTTAAATTCTGGGTCATCTGCACTAAATTCTACTACATAGTGATCTGCATCTTCATCGTCTTTTACAGTCCAGTTTAATTCGACTGTTGTCTGGTTTCTAATTGTTGCTTTAAGTCCAATTGGAGAAAATTCTCTGCTTACCTCTAAATTTTCTATTACTGGCTCATTAAAAGTCTCGCAGCCCGAAAAAGCAAGCATGAGCAGTAATGAAGCAATTAATCCTTTTGTTATATATTTTGTTTTCATAACTATACTTTATTAATTTTCAGCGAGTTGTTAGTAAGAATAATCGTTTGTTAATTTTCCATTGCTTCCATCAATAAACACCTGCCAGATTGGCCAGAATTGTCTATTATCTGGATTAACTCCTGCTTTATACAAAGTATTAATCTTAGTATCGGCTGTCGCACCTGTCCAAGTCCATGGGAATTGTGTGTAATCTGCACCTGGAGCTGTAGTTTCTCCGCGATTAAGTCCATAAATATCCAAACTTACATTGTCGCTTTTGTATTTAAAGTATAACGTCGCTGGAACATCTGCGTACTCACCCGTTCTTTGAGATAATCTAGACATTTTTGCTTTTGCTTCGTCTAATTTTGTTTTTAATAAATTCCAGCGAATAAGTGCTTGTTTACGCTCCATCTCTCCTGTAAATTCAAATTTATTCTCATCAACGATAGCATTAAACATCGCTTCTTTAGAAGCCAGTGCATCTACATAATTTTCAACTTTAACCGCTTGAACCGCCGCTGGGAAAGCTCTTCTTCTGATTTCTTTTAAATATGGAGCTGCTGCTGCCGGCCCTTCTAATTCATTTGCTGCTTCAGCTGCAATTAAAAGAACTTCTGCATATCTCATATAAATTTTATTTACACCATCGTCATTTGTTGAAGTAACAAAACGAGTCATCCATTCGTAACGGTATTTTCCAAAATACCAAGTATTTAAAGCTCCTAATTCTTGTTTTGCAATATTGTTTACAGCAGTACCATATCTGTAAGGAACACACGTTACATCTCTTCTTGTATCTGTTTGATCGTAATCGTAGAATACAGTTGGAAGCGGTCCGGCAGTTCCGCCGCGATTAGCACCATTTGCATGGAATTGGTCATTTGTAGCATGGCGGACAGCGAAAGTAAACAGCATACGCCCTCTACCATCTGCAAAAGGAAGTTCCCAAAGAGATTCTCCACCTGCAGTAATGTATTCCTGATTGTATTTTTTCCAGAAAGTTTCAAATGAAGGTTCTAAATGTGCAGATCCGCTTGATATAACGGCACGAGATTCCGCTAAAGCCAATGCATACATATTTCCAACAGATAATTCTGGATCTGTACTTCTTCTTATACCGTCAGGATATTGCTGAAAACCGCTGGCAGCCATTGCCAAACGAGCACGAAATCCTTTTACAAAAGCCTTGTTAATTCTCTCAACACTGCTTGTTGCAGCAGTTTCTCCCGGCCAAGGTACTAATGTTGCTGCTTCTCCTAAGTCAGCAATAATTTGTTTATAAATTACATCTCTGCTAGATTTCTCGATATAAAGAGTTGCATTATTCACTGGTTCAAATCTAGCTGGAACATCTCCCCAAGCTTTTATTAAATCTGCATAATAAATAGCTCTTAAAGTTAAAGCCTCGCCTAACAGATAACCTAATTGTGATCCTGGCGTTGGATTACCATACTCACGCAGACCGCGAATACAAACATTCGCACGCTCAATTCCTGAATACATCATTGCCCACGCATTGTTTGTGGTATTCATTTGAGAGTTGTTTGGTTTGGCATCGTAAGTGCATAAATCCGAAGCATCGCTTACTGTCTGCGAAGAGTTATACCATTCTGTATCTGTATTTAATCCGTAGAAAGGAAGAAAACGACCTCTGTACGAGTTAGTTTCGGCAAAAGGAACTTTAATTCCGTCAATTGCTCCTTCAGCTAATCCCGGGCTGGAAAAAATAACTGATTCATCTAGTGTTGACTGCGCTGGAGCGTCTAAGTAATCATCTGAGCAAGAAGAAAAGAAACTTGCTACAAACATTCCTGCTATTAATATTTTATGTTTCATCTTGTGAAAGTTTTACTGAATTAAAAATTAAGGTTTAAACCAAAGATCAACTGTCTGCTTCTCGGATAAGCTGAGTAATCAACTCCAGGAGTAAGAGGTGTGTTTCTTCTTGTTGAAGATTCAGGATCTGGTCCTGAGTATTTAGTCCAAACAAAAACATTACTAGCTGTAAGGTAAAATCTCAATTTAGAAACACCCAGCGCAGAAGTTAGAGCTTCTGGTGAAGTATAACCTACAGTTAAATTATTAAGTCTCAAGAATGATCCATCTTCAACAGCCCAGTCACTAAAAACAGCACGAGGCATGTAAGGCGACCACATTGTTGTATTTGCATTTAAAGCTGTTAATGCCGCTGGATCTGTAACTAATTGTCCAGTTGAAGGATCAAAATTTGTCCATCTTGTTCCATCAGCCATTTCAGAATTTAAGTTTCTATATTGTCCATTTGGAACAGAAGTACCAAATTCAATTTTGTTAGCATTGTACACATCATTTCCAATGCTGTAGTTAAAAGCAGCAGAAAGGTCAAATCCATAAGCATTTGCATTTAATACAAAACCTCCTGTACTTTTTGGGTTAGAATTTCCGATTACAGAAAGATCATTTGCATTTACTTTCCCGTCACCGTCAATATCTTTTAATTTCATTGCACCTGGTTTCATTGGACCTACAATTGTAGCAGCATCTGCTACTCCTGTTTTCAAAGTATAAGCTCCTGCGTTGTAATCAAAATCAGATACTTCATAACGTCCGTCGCTTTTGTATCCATACATGATACCAATTGGCTGTCCGACATTTACTAAATAATCATTTCCGATAGCTGTTGAAGCCCATCCAGAACTTGCTCCGTAATTACTCATTACACCAAGAGAATTGATTCTATTAGTATTAAATCCTGCATTAAAAGATAAACTTACTCCATATTTAGCTCTTTCAATAAGGTTTAAATTTAACGTAGCCTCAACTCCGGTGTTTTGAACCTCACCCATGTTTCTGTACTGAAAATCATATCCTCCTCCAGCAATTGGGAAGTTTATTAATAAATCTTTTGTAACATTTTTATATATCTCAACAGATCCTGTTACTTTATTTTTAAACAAGTCGAAATCTAAACCTAAGTTTTGTGTAACAGTAGTTTCCCATTTCAAATCTGGATTAGCCATTGTTTTAGAAGCTGCCCAGAAATTATCAACACCATTGATCCAAGTAGTTGTAGAAGAAATAAAACTTTGAACCATTTGTCCTGTCGGAATGTTGTTATTACCGGCTTCACCATAACTTACTCTTAATTTCAGCAAATTAACCCAAGAAGCGTTTTTCATAAATTCTTCTCCTGAGATCTTCCAAGCTGCCGCAGCTGCTGGGAAAAATCCCCATTTATTATCTCCTAAAAATTTACTAGAACCATCCGCACGGTAAGTTGCTGTAAAAAGGTAACGATCTTTATAATCATAATTTACACGACCAAAGAAAGAAAGCAGTTTATCGTCTGGGAAGTAGAAATTATCAACTGAAATTGGTGTTCCCTGAGTTGTTAATTTTTTTGCCTGATCTAAGTCAAAAGACAATGGATATCCTTGAATTGCAGAGCTTACGTCATTTCTTTTGTAATCAATTGATTCTTCTCCCACAAGTAATTTCAAACTATGGTTTTCTCCCACTAATTTTTTGAAATCATAATTAAGCGTATTGGCATTTCTAAAACGAGTGTCTTTTCTGTCTCCCATTATCATTGCCGGCATCCCTTGTCTTTCTGCGGCAGGGCTGTTTTTTACGTAATAAGTTGTACGTCCGAAATAACGATAATCCTGTAAATTGTAATTATCCAAACCTAATTCTGTTTTAAACACTAAATCTGAAGTAAGTTTCCAAGAAAAACTTCCCAGCATATTAAAGTTTTTTCTGAATTGCTGGCGGTCACTATCCGAAATTGCAACAAATGGATGTGTTAAATTATCAGCAACTGCTTCGTCAGTATCATCAGTTGTTAAACCCGGAACTGGAATTGGAGCATATCCTACAATGTTTTTCAAACGAGAATCTGCAGAAGAAACTTCATTTTGTTCGTTCATACCTCCACCATTAATTTCAGTATCAGAATAACGCATTGTAAAACTTAAGTCAATTTTATCAGAAGCCTTACTGTTTAAAGCAAGAGATAAGTTATTTCTATTAAAATCTGATCCCAGCATAATTGCTTTTTCATCGTAATGCGCATAGTTGAAATTATAGTTCATTTTATCAGAACCGCCTCGAATAGACAAATCACGGCTTTGAACCTCACCTGTACGTCCAAAAATTTGTTTTTGCCAGTTATTTCCCTTCATGCCTTTGTACATATCATAGTCCTGCCATGAACCAAAATATTTTTCGTAAGAACTTAAATCGGTATTATCTTTAAGCAAAGCGTATTCGTACTGCCATTTAACATAATCTTCTGGAGCAGTAACACCAATAGTATTGGCCATTTTTTTCATACCGTAAAACATGTTAAAATTTACAGCAATTTTACCATCTTTACCTTTTTTAGTAGTAACAATAACAACACCATAAGCTCCTCTAGAACCATAGATTGCTGTCGATGATGCATCTTTTAATATTGTCATTGTATCAATATCAGAAGAAGAAATATCATTGATATTGTTTACAGGAAAACCATCCACGATATATAATGGAGAAGCATCTTGTGTTAATGATCCATTTCCACGAATTCTAATCTGAACATTTGAATCTGGCGAACCTTCAGAAGAAGTTACCTGAACCCCTGCAATACGACCTGTTAAAGCTTCAGTGACGTTAGGAGTCGGAATTTTTCGCATTTCATTTCCAGAGAATGTTGCAACAGCTCCAGTTAAATCAGATTTTTTAGATGTTCCGTATCCAATTACAACAACCTCATTTAAGTTATTAGAATCTTCAGTCAAAGTAGCATTTACCTTAGATTTTCCTTCTGTCGAAACGTCAACACTTTTAAATCCTATAAAAGAAAAACTTAAGACAGCTTTCGGGTTGGTTAATTTTATTTTATAGTGACCGTCAAAGTCAGTAGAAGTCCCGTTCTTAGTTCCTTTCTCCAAGACATTTACGCCTGGTAACGAAAGTCCTGCAGCGTCTTTCACGGTTCCCTCTATCGTTGTGCCCTGCGCGTGTAGTTGACTGCCGATCAATAAGCACAGTAAGAAAACAAGTTTAAAGCAAAAATCTGCTCCTTTGTTTAATAGTTCTTTAAAGTTCATGGTTGATTGTTTAAGTTAATTAAATTTTTTTTCGTTTTAGTTTAAGTGGTTTTTTGTGGTTACGTTCAATTCATTCTATTTTACTTATTACAGATGTTTTTTTGAAGGAGAATTTTTTAATATTCAATAATAGTGTCCTGTTTATCTTTTTTCAGCCTTTATTACTTAATCGATTTCGTATCTCAAAAAAAATTGTTGTAATCGATTACACAAACATAGATATTTTTTTTAAACGAAAAATAAAAAGTCATAAAAAATTCCTAAAAAAAATTACATATCAAAAATTTTATTGATTTTTTATGTGGTATATATAATTTTAATCAATATAAAATATTAAATATATTATTATTAATCGTTCATTTGATTCGATTTTTATAAAAAAAACAATCGATTACATGAATATTAATTACGAAATTATTAGGTGTTATTTTTACACTTAAAATTCGAGAGAAGCTGAAAAAAAAAGTACTTTTAAATCAAAAAGCCTCGATAATTTAAAATGTATTTTCTGACGTAAGAGCATTAAAAATAGGATAGGAATAAAATTTCAATGCGCGACCAGTGCGTTTAAAGCACAAAAAAGCCCTTAAACAAAAGTTAAAGGGCTTTAAATAATTTTGTGGAGCTACTTTAAATATGCTGTACAGATACTTGTTTACGATGTAATTTCATCAAAATGAACGTTATAATCATTCCGATAATCGACATTCCGACACCAATTAAATTTGGAGAGGAATAACTAAGACCCGCCGTTAAAGGTAATCCGCCTAAAAAAGCTCCTAAGGCGTTACCAATATTAAAACTCCCTTGCAATGATGCTGAAGCAATCATCTCTGCTCCTTTTGCAGTACGAATCATCAGCATCTGGATTGGCGCAATAACTGAGAAAGATATCGCCCCCGTTAGAAAAGTTAGAAATAATGAAACATATTGGTTGAAGGAGAAAAAGTAAACCAAAACCAAATCGATAGACATTACTAATAATAGTGCTAAAGTTGTTGGAGCCGGCGAGAACCGATCTGCCAATTTACCTCCTGCAAAATTTCCGACAACCATTCCGAATCCCGCCAAAATCAAAATATACGATACATCTTCTGGCGAAAATTTCGATACATTAATTAATAACGGCGCGATGTAGCTGATCCAGGCAAATAAACCTCCGAAACCAATCGCTGTAATTCCGATAATTAACCACGCTTCTGTTTTCTTAAAAAACTGAAGCTGTGTTTTCATATTCACAGTTTCTCCTTTTTCGAGGTTTGGCATCCATAAATAAATGGCTAAAAATGTCAGAAGTCCTACAATGGCAATTAAAACAAAAGTATAGCGCCAGATAAAATGATGTCCAATATAAGTTCCAATCGGGACACCAATTAAGTTGGCTATTGTTAAACCGGCGAACATAATAGAAATTGCCTGTGCTTCTTTTCCTTTCTCTGCCAAACGGCTTGCGACTACCGCTCCAACTCCGAAGAAGGCACCATGCGGTAAACCTGAAAGAAATCGAGACGCAAATAAAACATTATAATCCGGCGCAATAATCGACAACGCATTAAAAACCGCAAGCATTAACGCTAATATTAAAAGCATTTTTTTAGGCGCATAATTTCTTCCTGCGATTACTAATAAAGGAGCTCCAATAACAACTCCAAGTGCGTAAGCTGAAATTAAATATCCAGCAACCGGGATGGAAACTTTCATATCTGAAGCAATATCTGGGAGCAATCCCATCATTACAAATTCTGTAATTCCAATAGTTAACCCTCCTAAAGAGAGCGCAATAAGACTTTTTTTCATTTCATTACAAGTAGAAAGGATTAAATTTCTACGATGCAAAATTAACACTGTAAGCCACAACAGAAATTGTATATTTGTGATATAAAATTGTATATTTAAGTCATGCCGAAATTAAATCAGTTTAAAACACTTGTGATTGATGAATTTGAAGAAGAAAAATTTCATCTTCCACCGCATTCACACACCTATTATGAAATTATTTATATCAAAAAAGGAAGCGGCACTCATCATTTGAATAATAATTTATTGAATTATAAAGCGGGAGATCTTTTTGTGATCTCTCCTGATGATAAGCATTATTTTGACATCAAAAAAAGTACACGATTTGTTTTCATCAAGTTCACTGACAATTATTTCAACTCTAAACAAAATCTTACCTGCGACGAATTCTTGGTTCATACTCCTGAGAGCTTCATGCGTGATAAGATCTTAAAAGAAACAGTTCTTAAATTTGATGATCCTTGCAAAACGATTTTAAAAAACACCGTCGAAAACATTATAACTTATGATCATTATATAGATGTTACTAATTCTCCAATAGTTTTTTACCAGATTCTTTCCATTTTTGGTCTTATAAAAGAAACCATACGATGCATGAATTTGCAAATGACATCAAAACATCTGGATAATGAACAAATTGCAAATTACATTCACCAGAATATTTATCAGCCCAAATTGGTTCAGATAAAAGTAATTGCAGATCATTTTAACATTGCTCAAACCTATTTTAGTGCTTATTTCAAAAGAACTTTCAGCATAAGCTACCGCGAATATATTCATAATTTGAGAACGACTTTAATCGAAAAAAGATTTCATAACAATCAATTGCCCATAAAACAGATTGCCTACGAATTCGGTTTTACAGATGAAAGTCATTTGACGAATTATTTCAAAAAGCGAAAAAACATGAAACCGACTGATTTTAAGAAACTGTAGTTATCAAAATCTTAAAAAGTAATTTCTCCACGCATTTTTAACTAAATTTGTACTTCTAAAAACCAATTTCTTTGAAAAAGAAAATCCATATAATATTGCTTTTTATAACACTCAGTTTCTTTTTGACTCCGAGTTATACTTACGCATGCAATATGGTGCATCATAAAGAAATGGCTTCTAAAGAAGAAAACAGCTGCTCTAGAAAATGCTGTGAAAAGAAAACTTCAAAACAGGAAAAACATAATTGTGACGGAAAATGCCGTCATTCTGGCCGCACAACTTCTGCACTGCAATTTGTTATTTTGACTTCAAATGATCTTGATTTACAAAATGATGTTTTCAATTTTTCTTTAAAAAACACTATTTCGTCTTACAGTAATTCTACAATTTCTTCTGGATTTACTTCTATTTGGCTCAAGCCGAAAATATAATTATCGTATTTATGACAGCCCATATTGGGTCTTTTTTAAAACGAAATTTTTAATTAATTTTAAAGGAAATAAAATCCTTTACCAAAATATTATATACAATGAAAAAATCAATCATAGCTTTAGCAACAGTACTTACCGTATTATGTAGTGCAAATAACATTCAGGCAAATACAGCAAAATTAGAATCGGGAACAACAGAAATCGTTGATGCGAGTCAGCTTCAATCTGTTTATGATGCTTATTTTACGGTAAAAGATGCCCTTATTAAAAGTGACAGCAAATTGACTTCGGCGAAAGCCAAAGACTTACTGACAGCGATTACTGCAGTAAAAATGGACAAACTAAAAAGCAACGAACATACGGTTTGGATGAAAGTGGTTAAAAAACTAACTGCCGATGCTAAAAGTATTTCAGCAACAACAGATCTTAAGAAACAACGCGAGACTTTTAAATCTTTATCTAAAAGCACTTACGATCTTATAAAAGTTTCTAATCCAGAACAGCTAATCTACAAGCAATATTGCCCAATGGCAGATGCTGACTGGTTGAGCAAAGAAAAAGCAGTTAAAAATCCGTATTACGGTTCTTCTATGCTGACTTGCGGAAATGTGGTAGAAACGATTAAATAATATGAAGCTTTACATCAAAAATATGGTGTGCAGCCGATGCAAAATGGTTGTGAAGTCTGAGTTCGAAAAACTCGGACTTCAAACTATTTCTGTTGAATTGGGTGAAGTGGAACTGGTAAAAGAAATCAGCGACGAGCAAAAAGAAGTTCTATTAGAAAACCTTCAAGTTTTGGGTTTTGATTTAATTGACGATAAAAAAACAAAAACCGTCGAAAGAATAAAGAACTTAATTGTCGATTTGGTTCATCATAAAAACAATGATTTAAAAATCAATTTGTCCGATTATTTAGCCGAAAATCTAAATCAGGATTATAATTCGCTGAGCAATCTCTTTTCTGAAATTGAAAATACGACGATTGAAAAGTATTTCATCAGTCAGAAAATCGAAAAAGTAAAAGAATTATTGATTTACAATGAGCTTTCTCTTAGTGAAATTGCTGATATTTTAAATTACAGTAATGTGGCACATTTGAGCAATCAATTCAAAAAAATTACAGGCTTTACTCCTACTTCGTTCAAACAATCGAAAGATAAAAAACGTATTCAGATCGAGAATATATAATTCTCAATACGAAAAATTATTCTCCCGCAGATTCCGCAGATTGAGCAGATATCCTTTAGATTATTAAAATTAAATCTTTTCAATCTGCGGAATCTGCGAGAAATAAAAACCATTTTTACCCCTTTAGTAAATATTACAAATCATTCCCAAAATTATACAAACCGAACTCACCGATACTTCGGAAATTTGCATTGTAATACTTAAAAACCAATACAATGACTCATCAATATATAATTTCAGGAATGTCTTGTAACGGATGCCGAACCAAAGTCGAAAAAACTTTAAATGAAGTTGAAGGCGTTCAGGCAGAAGTAACTCTGAATCCACCAACCGCAACCATAACAATGGACAAACATGTTCCAACCGAAAAATTCCAAGAAGTTTTAACTGCGGCGGGAAATTATACTATTGAAATGGATTCTCCTAAAAATCATGGCGAAGCTGCTAAATCTTGCTGTTCGGGTCATAAAAAAGACAATCACGATCATCATAAAACAGAAACTAAAAAAGTACATCAGCACAGCGCAAATGGTGTTTATTACTGCCCAATGCATTGCGAAGGCGACAAAACGTATAACAAACCCGGAGACTGCCCAGTCTGCGGAATGGATTTAGTACCACAAGTTGCCATAACAGCAACGCAATTTACTTGTCCGATGCATCCGGAAATTGTTTCAAACGAGCCAGGTGACTGTCCGATCTGCGGAATGGATTTGGTTCCGATGCAGGCTTCTGAAAGTGAAGAAAACAAAACTTATTCTGATCTATTGAAAAAAATGAAAATTGCGATTTTGTTTACGCTTCCAATTTTCATTATCTCTATGTCAGAAATGATTCCGAATAATCCACTTTATACTATAATGTCTATCGAAAAGTGGAATTGGGTTCAGCTTTTATTTTCGATTCCTGTTTTGTTTTATGCAGGATGGATGTTTTTCGTTCGCGCTTACAAATCTATTGTGACTTGGAACTTAAATATGTTTACTTTAATTGGAATTGGAACCAGCGTTGCTTTTCTATTTAGTATTGTTGGAATGTTTTTTCCAGATATTTTTCCAGCAGAGTTCAAATCGCATCACGGAACGATTCATTTGTATTTTGAAGCTGCGACTGTTATTATCACTTTAGTTTTATTAGGACAATTATTAGAAGCCAAAGCACACGGACAAACTAATGGAGCCATAAAAGAATTATTAAAATTAGCGCCGACAGAAGCCACTTTGGTCGAAAATGGAAATGATAAAGTAATTTCTATTCACAATATTAAAAAAGGCGATTTACTTCGTGTAAAACCTGGAGAAAAAATTCCGGTTGACGGAAAAATAACTTCTGGCGAAAGCAGCATCGACGAATCTATGATTACGGGAGAACCAATTCCAGTAGATAAAAAAACGGGCGATGCGGTAATTTCTGGAACTATAAACGGTACAAAATCGTTTGTTATGATTGCAGAAAAAGTTGGTTCAGAAACCATGTTGTCGCAAATTATTCAAATGGTAAATGATGCCAGCAGATCTCGCGCTCCAATTCAGAAATTAGCCGATCGTGTTTCTAAATATTTTGTTCCTACAGTTGTTATTATTTCGATTGTAACCTTTTTTGCATGGGCAAAATTTGGTCCAGAACCCGCTTACGTTTACGGATTAATCAATGCCATTGCCGTTTTAATTATTGCCTGTCCGTGCGCACTTGGGTTAGCAACTCCAATGTCCGTTATGGTTGGCGTGGGTAAAGGTGCCCAAAACGGAATCCTGATCAAAAATGCCGAAGCCCTAGAAAACATGAATAAAATTGATGTTTTAATTACCGATAAAACAGGAACAATTACCGAAGGAAAACCATCTGTAGAAAAAATTTATGCAATTCATAGTGACGAAGATTTTCTGCTTGAAAACATAGCTTCTTTGAATCAACATAGTGAACATCCTTTGGCGCAAGCTGTAGTCAATTTCGCTAAAGCAAAAAACAGTTCTCTGAAAGAAGTTCAAGGTTTTGAAACCATAGCGGGAAAAGGTGTTGTAGGAACGATAGAAAACAAAAAAGTCGCTTTAGGAAATAAAAAATTAATGGAAGAAATAGGCGCTTCTGTTGCTGATGATTTAGAAAGTAAGGTAACTGCTGAGCAAAATCTTGGAAAAACCATTTCATATATCGCAATTGAAAAAGAAGTTTTAGGTTTTGTTGCCATTACCGATGCCATCAAAGAAAATAGTGCAAAAGCCATTAAAGAATTAATAGATCAAGGTGTTGAAGTTATCATGATGACGGGCGATAATCACAATACCGCAAAAGCCGTTGCTGAACATTTGCATCTAAGTTCCTTCAAAGCCGATTGCCTTCCGGAAGATAAATTGAAAGAAATCGAACGCCTTCAAGCACAAGGGAAAATTGTGGCAATGGCAGGTGACGGAATCAATGATGCTCCTGCTTTAGCGCAATCCAATATCGGAATTGCGATGGGAACAGGAACTGATGTTGCGATTGAAAGTGCAAAAATTACTTTAGTAAAAGGCGATTTAAACGGAATTGTAAAAGCAAAAAACCTCAGCCATGCTGTAATGTCAAATATCAAACAGAATTTATTTTTTGCTTTTATCTACAATACTTTAGGCGTACCAATTGCAGCAGGAATTTTATATCCATTTTTAGGAATATTGCTTTCGCCGATGTTGGCCGCGGTTGCAATGAGTTTGAGTTCTGTTTCGGTAATTGTAAATGCTCTGCGATTGCGAAATCTAAAATTGTAGGTTGGAACGTAATTATTTTCAACGCATAGAAACATAGTTTTGCATTGTGCGTAAAGGCGTTTCACTTGCATCAATACACATAGCTATGTGTGGAAACTTGTTTCTTTTATTCTCTTTTTAGACATAAAACTCTATGTCTCTATGTGTTAAAAATAAGTTGTGTTCAATTTAGACCAACGATTTAAAATTATTATTTATCATGAAAATTAAATACTTCTTTATACTTTTCTTAATTGCTTTTCAGCTGAAAGCCCAAAAAGTGGTGCGTTACGATTTGCACGTTCGTGATACCATTGTCAATTTTTCGGGTAAAGAAAAACGAGCGATTTCCGTGAATGGACAAATTCCGATGCCGACTTTGACTTTTACGGAAGGTGATATTGCCGAAATTTATGTTCATAACGAACTCAAAAAAGAAAGTACTTCAATGCACTGGCATGGATTATTTCTTCCCAATAAAGAAGATGGTGTTCCGTATTTAACTCAAATGCCGATTGAGCCTGGAACAACTCATAAATATTCTTTTCCGATTATTCAGAATGGAACGTATTGGTATCACAGCCATTCTGGTCTTCAGGAACAAATTGGTTTGTACGGACTTTTTATCATCAATAAGAAAAAAGACGATTCAACAATCAGAAAGGGAATCGACGATTTACCGACAATTCCAGTTATTTTAAGCGAGTGGTCGGATTTGAAACCTGAAAATATTCAGCGAATGCTGCACAATGCCAACGATTGGTTTGCTATCAAAAAAGGAACAACGCAAAGTTACGCCGAAGCGTTAAAACAAGGACATTTTTCAACCAAGGTTACCAACGAATGGAAGAGAATGAATGCCATGGATGTTAGCGATGTTTTTTACGAAAAGTTTCTTCTTAATGGTAAAAACGAGCAACAGCTTTCTGATTTTAAACCCGGTTCGAAAGTCCGCTTAAGAATTGCAAACGGAGGCGCTTCCAGTTATTTCTGGCTGACTTACGGCGGAGGAAAAATCACCGTTGTAGCTAGTGACGGAAATGACGTTGAACCTGTAGAAGTCGATCGTTTAATTATTGCCGTTTCTGAAACCTATGATGTTGTGGTTACAATTCCAGAAGATAATAAATCTTTTGCTTTTTTGGCTACAGCCGAAGATCGAACAGGATCTGCTTCTTTATTTTTAGGAAATGGGAAAAAACAGCCCATCCATCATCTTTCAAAACTTAAGTATTTTGAAGGCATGAAAATGATGAACGATATGATGAAAATGAACGGCGAAATGAACGATATGGGTATGAATATGTCCTTGAATAAAATGGACATGAATGCCGTAATGTATCCCGAAATTTCGGGCGAAGACGAAAATTCGAAACCAATGGATCATTCTGGTCATAATATGGAAGGGATGGAAATGAAAAGTGACAGCACTGAAACCTCCGAAATTGTGACTTTGAATTACGGAATGCTGAAATCGCCTTTTAAAACCAATCTTCCAAAAGATGCACCTGTAAAAGAATTGCGCTTTACGCTCTCTGGAAATATGAATCGTTATGTGTGGAGTTTGGATAATAAAGTAGTTTCTGAAACCGATAAGATTTTAATTAAAAAAGGAGAGAACGTTCGTATTGTTTTATACAATGGTTCGATGATGCGCCACCCGATGCATTTACACGGACATGATTTTAGAATATTAAACGAACATGGCGATTATTCACCGCTAAAAAATGTCATTGATATTATGCCGATGGAAACCGACACAATCGAGTTTCAGGCAAATGCTGATGGTGACTGGTTTTTCCACTGTCATATTTTATATCATATGATGGCTGGAATGGGGAGAATTTTCAGTTACGAAAATTCAGCACCAAATCCGTTGATTCATCATCCTGAAATGGCTTTCAAAATGTTGAAAATGGACGACCGTATGTTTCATTTTATGGCAGAAAATGATTTTGCCAGTAACGGAAATGATGGTGAAGCGATGTTCAGTAACACCCGTTGGAGCATTGGAACGGAATGGAGATTGGGTTACAACGACAAACACGGTTATGAAACGGAAACTCATATTGGACGTTACATTGGAAAGAATCAATGGTTAATGCCTTTTATAGGTTTTGACTGGCGTTATCGCAAAATGGGAATGGACGAACAGGAACAGAATCTTTTTGGACAAAGTAATACCAAAGACAATCGTTCGGTTTTTAGTGCGGGTGTAGAATATAATTTACCAATGCTCATAAAAGCACAAGTTGAGGTTTATACGGATGGAAATGTTCGTTTACAGTTTGAACGAAAAGATATTCCGCTTTCGCAAAGACTTCGAATGAATTTGATGTGGAATACAGATAAAGAATACATGGCTGGCTTAAAATATATCGTTGCCCGAAACTTCGGAATTACAACACATTATGACAGCGACATGGGAATTGGCTTTGGGGTTAATTTGAATTATTAAATAAAATTTAAAGAACGAAAAATCACTATAAATCATATATTAGCTTAAAAAAAGGAATCAATTTAACTTTTATTATTACTCTTAAATAAGCCATCATGAAAGATCAATATTGTTATATTGAATTCGATTTTACAAATGAAACGAACTTTGAAGACTTAAAAAGTGTATTCGAAATAATAAAAGATTCTAAAAACAATCATGTTGAAAGAGATGATCAATTTTGGATTGAGACATTTCCTAAATATGCTTTAGAAAAATTTACATTCTCTGATTCGGACTTAAAACCAAAATTTGACACATCAAAAGATACGGATACTAATTGGCATTTTTATTCGCTTATTGATTTATTGGTTATTAATTATGAAATAGAATATATTGACTTAAAAAAAATAGATAATAAAGGTGTTATTGTATATGATCCATATTCTTATCCATATGGAGGAATAGAAGGACTTATTACATTTATAGAATCTTTCAATTCCTATCCAAAATTATACGACGATGGAACAGGGATATATAATTATCACGATGAAAAAGTAAAAAAAACTAAAAAATCTATATGGTCTTTTTTAAATTTTAAAAATCTCTACAAATATTTTATCTACTTGTTGTTTATCACTTTATTACTTAGTTGCAACAAAAAAAATGATTTACAATTTGAAAAAGATGTAATGTATGAAGTTTATCCTGCATTAATTGATTCTGTTTGGGTAAATGCTATGCTAACTTACGTCCCGCCTCCACCACCAGGAATAGATCCTTCAGAATATACACTGAATCGACGAAATGAATCAAACAAAAGATTCAATAAAGAATTAGCAGAATTTAAAAAAAAGAAATTTCCTGTTGATCTTGTTTTTTTGGATAAAACAGTTGTAAGGGACAATTCTAAAGAACTTCAAAAACACTTCAAAGATGCTATACCATCAGAAGACAATACTTTAGATACTCTTAATTATAAATTTAACAAAAAAAAACTGAATTCTTATCAAGCTTTTAAGCTTCATTACGTTCCAAGAATACCATGTGGAACTGACAGAAGATTTTATAACGAATGTTGTTATTCTGTACGAGGAGTATTCATTTTAAGTAGAATTCAATTTGATGACGAAAAAAAATACGGCTTACTTACTGCAGAAATCAATTGCGGTGATATGTGCACTTACAAATATCGAATTTTCATCAAAAAAGTAGAAGAGAAATGGGTAATTGACAAAATAGAAAAAGCATGGATTGCATAATGGCATTACTTTTGAAATAAGCATATTATACTCTTAACTTCATGAACCAAACTCTTTTCCTTTTATTACTAGCTTTACCAATGATTTTTCAAATTATATTTGGAAGAAAAGCGATTGGCGAAAGCATAAAACTAACTTTTTTTAAAGTCTGTTTAATTACCTTTCTTTCTCAATTTATATTTTTCATCATTGCGTTTAAAATACTTTCAAACAAACTGCAATCGGAATCAAACGGACAAATTCACTGCGGAATGCCTTTTGTTGGATTGATAGGTTTAGAAATCTTGAGATCCATAATCATATTGGTCATAATTTTTATTCAATTTTTAATAAAGAGATCATATAATCGCAATAATAATTAAAAGATGAAAGTAATTTCTATTCTACTAGTTTTCTATTTTAATAATGCCTATGCTCAATTTGCAATAATTAAAGATCACAATGGGTCTGTAAATATTAGAACTGAAGATTCAAAAGGAAATAACATTTCAGACAAATTGAACAACGGTTTTGTAGTATATTGTTTCGAACCAAAAAACAATTGGATCAACATCGATTATTCTAAAAACAATAAGGATTTAAGTGGTTATTTATACAAAGACAGAATTAAATATTTATCTGAATTCGCAAAAATTCCATTAGTAAAAGAAACTAAAACTAAGGTAGTTTTCCAGAAAGACGACCTTACGATTAGTATCGAAAGTAAAAATTTTGAATCAAATACAGCAAAGCTCACTTTTTCAAAAGACAAATCTTTTCTAGAGAAAATCAACGGAAGACAATTTTGGGGAACTGATGGCAGAATACCTAAAACAGCGTTTAAAACCATAACTGTAGTAATAGGAACCAAAGCGATTGAGCTTCCTAAAAATGCTTTCGAGGATTTATTTGAACCAAGCCTTTTTAATACAAAAATAAATTATGACCAGAGTTCTAACACTTTATACATTTCTTCTGCTAATAGTGATGGAGCTGGAAGCTATGAATTGGTTTGGATTATAGAAAAAGGGCAGTATAAAGAGCGCAAAATTGCTTATGGTTTTTAATTTCAAAATGACTTTTACAAAAACATTAACAGTCAAATTATTCTCACAAATAAGAAACAATTTATATTTGAATCACCAATTATAATTTCTAACACTAAAAAACATTTAAAAATGACAAAAGTTATTACAATCGTTACCGTTGCTTTATTTACAATTGGCGTAAATGCTCAAGATGCTGCGCCTGTTAAAAAAGAAAAAGCAAAAAAAGAATCATGCTGTAAAAAAACGTCAACGGATAAAAAAGACAAAAAATCTTGTTGTATTAAAAAATAATTGAAATTAGTATTTCAACAAAAAAGACCTCAACTGAGGTCTTTTTTTTATATCTTAATTCGTGACTAATAAACTATTTTAATCTTACACTCCATTCAAAATCCATTTCAGAAACCTGAACTCCTTCTTCATTTGTTCCAGTAGATTTCATCCAGAATGTCTGTCCTTCTCCAGTCTCGATAGTTCTTTGAATCGCTTCAGCAATTAAATGTCCGTCGTTGCAGACAAATGTGATTCTTCCCGTTGCTTTTTTAGTGAAGTTTCCTTTATTGTTGGCAACCAACATAGAGATCTTTTTACCGCTTTGTTGAATCTGTGAGATCACCAAAGCTCCCGTTGTCAATTCCGCCGCCATAGCTTGAACTGCAAAATACATTGAGTTAAACGGATTCTGATTGATCCATCTGTGTTTTACACTAACCACACATCTGTCGTCATCGATTGCTTTTACACGCACGCCGCATATGTATGCTGATGGTAATTTGAATAGTACAAATTTATTGAGTTTTGAAACTGAAAGTGCCATGTGTTTTATTTTTTTAGTAAAAATACAAAAAAACTATGCACGCACAATACATTCTTTAAATAGGAATGAAATCCTAACAAAATCAATACTTGCAAATGATTTTCAATATTTTAAACATAAATCTCGTTAACTAAAATTGTTAATTTTTTGTTAATATTTAGTACTATGTAAAACAAGATACTGTTTTTTAGACATATATTTGCATAAGAAATTACTATATGCTTTTAATCATGGAAACAACAACACCACTCATCATGGAAAACACATCAGAAAAGAATACAGCAACATTTACTCATTTGAGTACTTTAAGTCAATACATCATTCCGTTTGGAAACTATATTTTTCCATTAATCATTTGGACAAACTATAAAGACAAATCTGAATTTGTAGATCATCACGGAAAACAGACTTTGAACTTTCAGTTAAGCTTATTGCTTTACACTTTGATTTTAGCACTTATCGCTATACCAATTTTCCTGACTGTTTTCTTGCAGAATATTCCGATGGAGGCTGTTTTTAATGACCATGATATTCACATCAGAAATTTTAATTTCCAAGCCAATATTGGAATGCTAAGTGTAGGAATTACAGCTGTAGTGCTTTTTGGATTACTAAAATTTGCTGAATTCTTTTTAGTGATTTATGCTTCTATAAAAGCTTCAAACGGAGAATTATACAAATATCCGCTTACGATTCCTTTTATAAAGTAATCATCGAAAAGGTTAAAAGTTATACGTTATACGAACTCATTCTAATAGAATAAATTCGAGATCAATCATCAATCATCATCATCAATCAAAAAACGAATTGTTCAATCAAAAAAAAACAAAATGAAATTATGAACATTGAAAACACAAAAGCACAGATGCGCAAAGGTGTTCTTGAGTTTTGCATCTTATCTGTATTAAAAGAAAAAGACGCATATACATCTGAAATATTAGACACTTTAAAAAACGCAAAATTACTAGTTGTAGAAGGAACCGTTTATCCGTTGTTAACTAGACTGAAAAATGACGGTTTACTAAATTATCGCTGGGAAGAATCGACCTCAGGGCCGCCACGAAAATATTATGGATTAACCGAAATAGGACAAACATTTTTAAACGAACTTAGCGGCACTTGGACAGAATTATCAGATGCTGTAAACTTAATCACCAATCAAAATCAATAAGTCATGAACAAAACAGTAAATATTAACTTAGGCGGAATGTTTTTTCATATCGATGAAGACGCATACTTAAAATTGACACGCTACTTTGACGCAATAAAACGATCACTGAACAACTCTTCTGGACAAGATGAAATTATTAAAGATATCGAAATGCGTGTTTCTGAATTATTAACAGAAAAACAAAAAAGCGAAAAACATGTTGTTGGACTGAAAGACGTTGATGAAGTGATTACGGTGATGGGACAACCTGAAGATTACCGAATTGAAGACGAGGAAAATGGAAATCAATCTCATAATGATTTTGGAGCTAGAAAACACAAAAAATTATATCGTGATAAAGAAAAAGGTATGATTGGAGGTGTGGCTACAGGTTTAGGTCATTATTTTGGAATTGACGCTGTGTGGATCAAAATCATTTTCTTAATCTTTGTTTTTGCAGGTTTTGGAACTGGAATTTTAGCTTATTTCGTTCTTTGGATTGTAACGCCTGAAGCGGTTACAACGACAGAAAAATTAGAGATGACAGGAGAACCGGTAACAATTTCAAACATCGAAAAAAAAGTTCGCGAAGAAATTGAATCATTATCTGATAAATTCAAAAATGCAGATTATGACAAAATGGGAAATCAGGTAAAGTCGGGAGCTGGGAGAATAAGTAGTTCATTTGGAGACTTTGTCATGACGGTTTTTAAAATTTTTGCTAAATTTTTAGGAGTAGTCCTAATCATATCAGGAATTTCGACGTTGGTGATGCTGCTGATTGGTGTTTTTACTTTGGGAACTAATATTTTTATAGACTTCCCTTGGCAGAATTTTGTTGAAGCAGGAAACTTTACAGAATATCCTCTTTGGTCATTCGGTTTATTAATGTTCTTTGCTGTTGGAATCCCGTTTTTCTTTCTAACTCTTTTAGGATTTAAATTGTTGTCTCCAAACTTGAAATCAATAGGAAACATTACAAAATACACACTTTTAGCAGTTTGGATTATCTCAATCGCAATTCTTACAAGTATCGGAATTAAACAGGCAACTGAAATTTCATACGATAATAAAATTGTAGAGAAAAAAGTATTTGCAATCAAACCAGCAGATACTTTATATATCAAGTTTAAATACAACGATTATTACACAAAGAGTCTGAATCATTATAGAGAATTTGAATTTGTGCAAGATTCAGCAAACAATGATTTAATTTATTCAAATGATGTTCGCTTACATATCTTACATACTGATGAAAATGCTCCATTTATTCAGGTAGAAAAAAGTGCAAGAGGAAATTCTTTTACAAATGCTAAAAAAAGAGCAGAAAAAATTAATTATAAGTTTCAAATTAGCGGAAATCAATTAATTTTGGATAATTATTTTCTGACAGATGTTAAAAACAAATTTAGAGGACAAGAAGTTGATGTTTACTTATATGTACCAGAAGGGCAATTAATTAAACCAGATTCATCAATAAGAGATTACTACAATTCTGATGATGATTTCTTCAATCTAAATTATGACGGAGATTACAATTATAAAGTTGAAGGATCAAAAGTGAGATGTTTAAATTGTCCTGCAGAAGATAACGACACTAATGATTACGATTCAGAAGTAGATACTACTGACACGGATACTATCAATGAAGTTTCGGTTAAAATTAACGGAAAAGAAGTTATAAACGGAAAAAAAACTAAAGGAAAGCTAACCACTGACAAAAACGGAGTTATAATCAAAATAAACTAAGCCATGATAAAAATAATCATTCATATTACGAAATTTGTAATTGCCACTGTTACTGCTCTATTATTTGCATCTTGTAATTTTAACATGAATTCAATAGAAGGAAGCGGTAATGTAACAACAGAAAAAAGAACCGTACAAGGCGATTTTAAAAATGTCTCAGTCAGCAATGCTATTGATTTAGTTATTGAGCAATCTGATGTTACAGAAGTGACAGTTGAGGCTGACGATAATCTGCAAAAAGAAATTGTAACAAAAGTTGAAAACGGAACATTGGTAATTAGCTGTAAATACAGTTCTTTCCGTAACATTACAATGAAAAAAGTAACGGTAAAAATGCCTGTTATTGATAAAATTGAAGCTTCAAGTGCTTCATCTGTTCAAAGCAAAAACGTTATTGAAGGAGAAAATATCACTTTAGAGAGTTCAAGCGCTGCATCTATGCAGGTTGCTATCGAATCTGATAAGATCTCTGTAGATTCTGGAAGCGGAAGCTCTGTTACTTTAGAAGGTAAAGCTTTAAGCCTAAGCACTTCAGCTTCTAGCGGAGGAAGTATCGAAGCAGATAAATTGGCAGCAAATGAGGTTGAAGCACAGGCTTCTAGTGGAGGTACAATTAATGTAAATTCAATTGTAACTTTAAAAGCTAAAGCCTCAAGCGGCGGAAATGTGAACTATACTGGTACTCCAAAAACTGTCGAAAAAGAAGCAAGCTCTGGCGGAAACATCAGCAAAAGCTAAAACAGATTAACTGTTAAATATAAAAGAAATCATTCATCATAAGTGGATGATTTTTTTATATTTGTCAAAATCAAATCTAGAATTAATGAAAAAAAGTACAGCGCTGCTCCTATTATTATTGGTTACAACATTGACGTTCGCTCAAAAGAGAGAAAAAATTAAAGGTTCTAAGGTTGTAACGACTTCTATAAAAGAAGTTGGTAGTTTTGACGCCATTGAAGTCGACGATAATCTGGAAGTTTATTTGGAACAAGGAGAGAAAAATGAAATTAAAATTGAAGCCGACGATAACTTACACGATATTGTTGGAATGGATTTAAGAGAAAGAACACTAAGGTTATATACGAACAAGGAATCGTCTATTTTTAAAAAATTATCAGTTCGTGTTACTTACACAAAATCGCTGAATAAAGTAATTGCTAAAAATGAAGCTGTTGTATATGCTATACAAGAACTTCAATTAGACGATATAACGATGAATTGCGTTGATTTTTCTAAGTTATTCTTAAATGTTAATGCAAAAAAATTCACATTGATTGCCGATGACAAATCTAAAACAGAATTGAATTTAAAATCTGATGATGGAAGTTTGCAATTGAGTAAAAATGCTTCTGTTAAAACATTGGTTTCTGCTATAAAATTCAAATGTGATTTATATCAAAAAGCAACCGCAGCAATCGAGGGAATCGCCGAAAAAGCAACTATTAGATTAGATAATAATTCTGTTTTTACAGGAACAAAATTTACATTGAAAGAAGCAAATGTTACAGCTGAAAATTATTCTGTAGGAACTATTTTTGCAGAAACAACACTGTCATTAGCTATTGGAGATAAAGCAGAACTTTCTCTTTTTGGAAATCCGAAAATCGAATTAACTCGTTTTTCTGAAGAAGCGAAATTATTCAAAAAGGTTAAATAACCTTTTGTTTCAAGTTTTTCTTGTTTCAAGTTGAAATTAAGATATTAATAAAAGAAGAAAATCCCAGCCTAAAATTTAGACTGGGATTTTTTTATTGTAAAGATTTCAAAGTCTCAATAATCTGAAACAAAAGAAAACTTGAAACCTGAAACTTGAAACTTTACTCTTTAGAAGCCAAATATCTTTCAGCATCCAAAGCTGCCATACATCCTGTTCCCGCAGCAGTAATTGCCTGACGGTATACGTGGTCTGCAGCATCACCGGCTACAAATACACCTTCTACATTTGTTCTAGATGTTCCTGGAGTATTTACGATATATCCAGTTTCGTCAAGTGTAATGTAATCTGCAAAAATATCTGTATTTGGTTTGTGTCCAATTGCTACGAAGAAACCAGTTGCTGGAATTTCAACAACTTCGCCAGTAGTTTTATTTAAAGCTTTAATAGCGTGTACTACATTGCTGTCACCTAAAACTTCAACAGTATCGTGATTCATTAAAATCTCTATGTTTTCTGTTTTACGTACTCTTTCTTCCATAATTTTAGAAGCTCTAAATTTTTCACTTCTTACCAGCATTGTTACTTTTTTACAAAGTTTAGATAAGTAATGAGCTTCTTCACAAGCTGAGTCACCTGCTCCAACAATTACCACTTCTTGATTTCTGTAAAAGAAACCGTCGCATACAGCACACGCAGAAACTCCGCCGCCCATATTTAAATAGTGCTGCTCTGATGGTAATCCTAAATATTTAGCAGAAGCACCTGTCGAAATAATAACAGTTTCACAATGTAATTCGATTGAATCGTTAATCCAAACTTTATGAATATCGCCAGAAAAATCAACTTTTGTTGCCCAGCCGTCACGGATATCTGCACCAAAACGTTTAGCTTGTTCTTGTAACTGAACCATCATTTCTGGTCCTGTAACTCCATCAACATACCCTGGAAAATTTTCTACTTCATTAGTTGTAGTCAACTGGCCTCCAGGCTGCATTCCTTGATATAAAACCGGATTCATGTTTGCTCTAGCTGCATAAATAGCTGCAGTATAACCTGCAGGGCCAGAACCTATAATAAGGCATTTAATTTTTTCTATTGTATCTGACATAATGTGTATAGTTTTTTTGTGATGCAAATGTAAACTTTATTATAAAAAATTAAAGCTAAAATAAATCCTAAATAACTATGTTCAAATAAGTTTTATTTATTTTCATTTTTTCCTTTTGTAAACGAAAATTATTTATATCTTTGCATCCGCTTTCGGGCAGTACCACAATACATCATCGGGGTGTAGCGTAGCCCGGTTATCGCGCCTGCTTTGGGAGCAGGAGGCCGCAGGTTCGAATCCTGCCACCCCGACGGAAGCCGAACAGAAATGTTCGGCTTTTTTGTTTTCTTCTAATCCTAGATTCCAATATATATCAATTCCATTTATTTCTCCATATTTATATAAGCAGGATAAGATTCCCGATTAGGCAAATTAAATTCTTCATCATAAGACTGTGTTCCTTCTCCATTATTATATAATGTTAAGCGTTTTGTACCAGTTGCTGTGCTGCCGCCAATTCCATTAATAACATTTTGAATATTACCTGGACCGGCAAAACGAGTGATACACATTTTTTCGAGTTTTACATTTGGACTATTAGGTGCTTCAAAACCATTTTTCTTATTCACATTACCGTCCGTTCCCGTAAAAACAGCATAAGACCCCATTCCAATACTTTGATGTTCTTTTACAGAATTTGCCACTTTGAAAGCAGCATAACCAGCAACTCTGCCTTCTTGACTACTCCAGCTTGCTTGATTTGGAGCATCGTATGGCGGTTCGTTTTGAAAGAAATAAGTTCGACCTCGTTCTCCCAGCCATAATACCTCATATTCCTGATAATGTTCGGTAAACAAACCGTAAAGTGTAACATCATTTCCAGTAACAATAAGTCCGTTCTTGCAACGATCCCTTAACCAGCGTGCATCGCCACCGCGCTGCGAACCATGATCGGCTCGCCAAAGCCAGAAGTGATCACCCACAACATTACTACTATTGATCTGCATAGAAGCCTGAATCTGAATATTTTTTGATTGAACACCTCCTACTCGGCAAGTAATATCGGTAAGCAGAATTGGATCTGCAGAATGGTCGCTATTTGCGCCTTCGTTTCCAATTCTAATTTGATAAGTTGTACTATTAAGGGAATCCATAAGAAGTCCCGCAATGATAATTCCGTCTTTATCATCAGCATAAATACATCCCCAAGTATTTTTTTCTGTAGGCTCTAATGTTACAGAAGCTATACCAGCACCCAGAAGTACGGCATCTTTTCTATTGACTTGGATAGGAGCATTTAATGAATAATGGCCGGGAGTGAAGAATATATTTTTACCAGCTTTTAGCGCATTGTTAATTTCCAGATCAGTATCACCTTCTTTGGCAACATACCAATTAGTAAGCAAATCTTGAATTTCGCCTTTACCCATATCTGCTGCCGACCAAGAAATTCCAACCCTATCTTTTTGCCATGCAGGAACAAATACTTTGTACTCGCCGTCCTTATCTATAAATAGAAAAGGTTTTTCTCTAATAATAGGTGTAGCAGAAATGGGAGAAT
Organism: Flavobacterium fluviale; assembly: GCF_003312915.1. Taxonomy (NCBI): domain Bacteria; kingdom Pseudomonadati; phylum Bacteroidota; class Flavobacteriia; order Flavobacteriales; family Flavobacteriaceae; genus Flavobacterium; species Flavobacterium fluviale. The sequence continues at coordinate 202,762 of NZ_CP030261.1, forward strand.
TAGCTTCATCCTCCTTTGGAGCATTAACACAACCTTGCCAAACCATATTATATGAACCACCCATCGCTCCTGAACCCGAAGGAAAAACAGTATTTCGAGTATACCATTGCTGTTGTCCGCCCCAATTTGGTCGGGATGAAGCATAATGAATATCGGCAATAAAACCACCACTGCCCCAAAAATTCGTATCGCCAATATCTGAAATATATTTTGAGGTACTTTCAATCAGCATTCTTCGTGCACTGGTTGACTGAGAAACCGTCCATGCAAAATCTCGCATTACTTCTACATTTTCTACAGAACGCCAAAAAGTACAAGTAGCATTTGCTCCACCCGAAAGATGCGGTTTCGTGAAAATCGATCCTAACTTCACATCTGACGGAACTTTTCCTAAACCGCCAATATGAGAGTAAAATCCTAATTCTATTGAGTTAGCTTCTGCCGATGAAGCAGAGCCCGATCCGCCAGAATCGTATGTTTGTCCATTGATATTTGGTTTAAAATAGTATGCCTGACGTTTTGTTGTCCATTCACCATTTGAGCCGCCTAAACCAATAGATTCAAACTGTGAATTAATTTCATTACGTGCAGTTGCTGCCTTTTCGTATTTCCTATCATAGAAATACATATTGTCACCAAAAATTTGGTTTTCTAACGAAATGATAACTGTTATCGAATTACGAGTAACTTTATAATAGTTCTCGTATTTATCAGCATTTGGTTTATTGTCTGTAAAGGAAAGCGTAGAAGTTGAACCCACAGTGATAAAATCAGATGCTAAACGACTTCCTCCTCTTGTAATTACATAATTTCCAGAAGAACCAAAAGCCGACCATAATAAAATAATATTATGCTTCTTTTTGTTGTAAACAATTTTTCGCTCAATTTTTTTATTCCCTTCTATTTTGTCATTATCTGCATAAGATGAAAAACTGCATAGTACCAGCATAAGTATAAATACTGTAAAGAATGAGATTATTTTTTTACTCATAAGAATGTTCATTTTTGTGGTTTGATAGATTGTAATAGTTATAGTTTTTAGAAAGCCCAAAATAGCAATAATCCTTAAGCTTCCTGTTCATTCCTATTCTCATTTTTCTCATCAAAAACACTACAAAATCTTAAAATTTTGTCTTTTTCTGACATAAATAAAACTTCTTGAACATATCTGTTTTTCTGTAATAGCTTTTTTTTGCCGGCAATGGAAAAGAAAATGAAATGAAAAAAATTATACTATTTATTGCCTTGTTATTTTTTGTCGGTGCAAGCGCACAACAAAAAAACATTACTCCTAACGATTCATGTTCCCCGGCCACAGAAAGTGTATTATACAAGAAAAACGCTCATGCTTCGTACTATCATGATAAATTTAACGGCAGAAAAACAGCGAGCGGGAAAAAATTCAATAATAATGACTTAACCGCCGCACACAAAACATTCCCATTCGGAACAAAACTTAAAATCACAAACGAAATAAATAAAAAATTCGTTTTAGTTGAAATTACTGATCGAGGACCATTTGTTAAAGGAAGAGAAATTGACTTAAGCAAAAGGGCTTTTATGGATATTGCTTCGAATAAAAAAAGTGGCGTTGTTTATGTTACAATCGAGATTTTAAAAAGATAGAACATTATTTCAAAAAAAACTAAAAAGCAAAATCCCTGAAAACTACTTTTGTTAAAATTAAATGGTTTTAAAGCTTTAATTACAAAAAAGAGAATTAAATAAATAAGAAACGTCTTTAATAATTCTTTTAAAAACTAAAATTAATTTCTGCAAACACCCACCAAACCACGGTTAAACAAACTTTCATAAATGTTAACAAAATAGATTTTCAAAAACCATAAATAATTGTATTTTTACGGTTCAAAATTCAGAAAATAAATGGGCAAAATCATTGCTATTGCTAATCAAAAAGGAGGCGTTGGAAAGACTACTACATCAGTAAATCTTGCTGCCTCATTAGGTGTTTTAGAAAAAAAAGTATTATTGATCGATGCTGATCCTCAAGCCAATGCTACATCTGGTCTTGGAATTGACGTAGAAACAGTTGAGGCTGGAACTTATCAAATTCTAGAACACAGTATAACACCGAAAGAAGCCGTTTTAAAATGTACAGCCCCAAACGTAGATGTGATCCCTGCTCATATTGACCTTGTTGCTATCGAAATTGAATTGGTTGACAAAGAAAACCGTGAATATATGCTTAAAAAAGCATTAGAAAGCGTGAAAGATGAATATGATTATATCATTATCGACTGTGCGCCTTCTTTAGGTTTGTTAACCTTGAATGCTTTAACAGCTGCAGATTCTGTAGTTATTCCTATTCAATGTGAGTATTTTGCTCTTGAGGGATTAGGAAAATTATTGAACACTATTAAAAGTATTCAAAAAATACACAACCCAGATCTTGACATTGAAGGCTTGTTGCTAACTATGTACGATTCAAGGTTACGTTTATCTAATCAGGTTGTAGAAGAGGTTCAAAAACACTTTAACGATATGGTTTTTGATACCGTAATTCAGCGAAATGTAAAATTAAGTGAAGCACCGAGTTTTGGTGAAAGCATCATTAATTATGACGCTACCAGTAAAGGTGCCGTAAACTACATTAATTTAGCTCAAGAAATTATAAAGAAAAACAGCAAATAGTTTTTATGACAAAAGCAATTAAAAAACAAGCCTTAGGAAGAGGATTATCAGCATTATTAAAAGATCCAGAAAACGACATTACATCAGTAGAAGACAAAAATGCTGACAAGGTTGTTGGAAATATTATTGAGCTTGAAATAAGTGCTATCGAAATAAATCCGTTTCAGCCTAGAAGCAATTTTAATGAAGAATCTTTACGCGAATTAGCCACTTCTATTAAAGAACTTGGTGTAATTCAACCTATTACTGTTCGTAAATTAGATTTCAATAAATATCAGTTAATCTCAGGAGAACGCCGTCTTCGTGCTTCTACCTTAATAGGTTTAACTCATGTTCCAGCATATATACGTATTGCAAACGACAACGAATCGCTGGTTATGGCTTTGGTTGAAAATATTCAGCGTCATGACTTAGATCCAATTGAGATTGCATTATCATACCAGCGTTTAATCGATGAAATTCAATTAACTCAAGAACAAATGAGTGAAAGAGTTGGAAAAAAACGTTCGACAATTGCCAACTATTTACGTCTTTTAAAATTAGATCCGATTATCCAAACTGGTATTCGTGACGGTTTTATCAGTATGGGACATGGTAGAGCAATTATCAATATTGAAGACCTTGATGTTCAAACAGATATCTACCAAAAAATTGTAAGCCAAAATTTATCTGTTCGTGAAACAGAAGCTTTGGTAAAAAATTATCATGAAGGGCAGCAGCCAAAAGCAGAAGGAAAACCTAAAACAGATTCTGGATTTGTGGTAAGAGAAACCCAAAAAAACACTTTCAACGATTATTTTGGTTCGAAAGTTGATATTAAAGTCGCTGGCAACGGAAAAGGAAAAATCACAATTCCATTCAATTCTGAAGCCGACTTTAACAGAATTATAAAATTAATAAACGGATAGTGAATAAAATTGTCCCCATCGGTCTATTGTTCTTTCTAACAGGAACCGTTTCTCTTTTTGCCCAGGTAAAAAAAGACACGGTTTTGGTCGTAAAAGACACCACTGCATTACAAGAAATAGATCCGCTTACGCCAGCAAAGGCAGCTTTTTACTCTGCAATTTTACCTGGTTTAGGTCAAGCATACAATAAGAAGTACTGGAAAATTCCATTGGTTTACGGAGCAATTGGAACCAGTTTATATTTCTATATAGACAACAATAGAAAATACCACGATTATCGCGATGCCTACAAACGAAGATTAGAAGGCTACAACGATGATAATTATCAATTTCTCGACGACAGCCGACTAATTGCCGGCCAAAAATTTTACCAGCGAAACAGAGATTTATCTGCCTTATTTGTAGTTGGTTTTTATGTCCTAAACATAATTGATGCCAATGTCGATGCAGCTTTGATTCAGTTTAACGTAAATGAAAGACTGTCAATGCGTCCTGAAATTTATCCCAACGATGTAACATTTAGACCTAACGTTGGACTAACCTTTAATTACAAGTTTTAATAGATTAATCTCTATTTAAAAAATCAATAAAAAAAATAATCATAATGAAAATTGCGCTTTTAGGATACGGAAAAATGGGTAAAGTAATCGAAAGAATTGCTTTAGAAAGAGGTCATGAAATAGTTTTAAAGAAAGACGAATTTAACAGCTATGACGGACTTTCAACAGCAGATGTTGCCATAGATTTCAGCGTTCCATCAGCGGCAGTTAATAACATCTCAGCATCTTTTAATGCTGATGTTCCCGTAGTTTCTGGAACAACCGGATGGCTGGAACATTATGATGAAATGATTGCTCTTTGCAATGAGAAAAAATGCGGGTTCATTTCGAGTTCAAACTTTAGTCTGGGTGTAAACATTTTCTTTGGCTTAAATGAATATTTAGCTAAGATCATGAATCAGTTTGACTCTTATAAAGTTTCGATGGAAGAAATCCACCACATCCACAAGCTTGATGCTCCCAGCGGGACGGCTATTTCTTTAGCGCAAGGTGTTATTGAAAATAGTAATTACGATAACTGGACATTGGAAGAAGCTAAAAATAACGAAATTCGTATTGAAGCAAAACGAATTGGAGAAGTTCCTGGAACCCACACTGTAAACTACGATTCTGCAATAGATAGTATTGAGATCAAACACACCGCTCACAATCGTGAAGGTTTTGCTCTTGGCGCTGTAATTGCCGCAGAATGGCTTGCTGGCAAACAGGGGATTTTCACTATGAAAGATGTACTAAACTTACAATAAATCGAATAAGTTTTGGATTAACTAAAAAAATTCAATCCTGAATTTGAAACTTAAAAATACAATATTATGACACTTTACTCTTGGTTCGTATTTTTCTTAGCTGTGCAAATAATTCATTTTCTTGGTACTTGGAAATTGTATCAGGCAGCGGGAAGAAAAAGCTGGGAAGCAGCAATTCCGGTATACAATTCTATTGTCTTAATGAAGATTATAGGTCGCCCTACTTGGTGGACATTACTGCTTTTTATTCCAATTATCAACTTGATTATGTTTCCTGTTGTATGGGTAGAAACCTTAAGAACTTTTAATAAAAGATCTACTTTAGACACTCTTCTAGGACTTTTCACATTAGGCTTTTACATCTATTACGTAAACTACACTCAGAAATTAGAGTACCGTAAAGACAGAAGTTTAACTCCAGAAAACAAAACAGCAGACACTGTCAGCTCATTATTATTTGCTATCATAGTTGCAACTCTAGTACATACTTATGTAGTACAGCCCTACACAATTCCGACATCATCTTTAGAAAAATCACTATTAGTGGGAGATTTCTTGTTTGTCAGCAAATTAAACTATGGTCCGCGCGTTCCAATGACAACCGTAGCCTTACCAATGGTTCACGATTCTATACCATTAACAAAAAGCAAATCTTATTTAAGCTGGCCGCAACTGCCTTATTTCAGGCTGCCAGCTATCCAAAACATAAAACGATGCGATATAGTTGTCTTCAACTGGCCGGTCGATACGGTTCATTATTTTCATGAAGCTCCAGGAAGACCAGGCGTTATCAAACCTATTGATAAAAAATCAAATTACGTAAAAAGATGTGTTGGTATTCCAGGTGACAGTTTATCAATAAAGGATGGTTTTGTTTTTATTAATGGCAAAAAATTAGTTTTACCAGAAAGAGCTAAACCTCAATACTCTTATACAATTGCTTTTGATGGAAAAACTCCAGTGGATTTGCAATCTTTAATAAAAGAATTAGACATTACAGATGGCGGCTATTTCAAAAATGAAGAAAAGAGAGACACTCTTGTTTTAGGAGCTTTGACAGACGCAAGTGCAGAAAGATTCAGAAACACTCCAGGAATTTCCTCTGTAACAAGAATGGTCGACAAAAATGATGACAATAGAATATTCCCGCATATCAACAAATGGAGTCAAGACAACATGGGACCAATTTACATTCCTGAAGCAGGAAAAACTGTTGCATTAAACAATGAATCACTTCCTTTTTACAAAGAGATCATTACAAATTATGAAGGAAACACATTAGAATTACAAGGTTCGAAATTTTTAATTAATGGAAAACCTGCAACTACATACACCTTCAAACAGAACTATTACTGGATGATGGGAGATAACCGCCATAACTCTGAAGACAGCCGTTATTGGGGTTACGTTCCAGAAAACCATATCGTTGGTAAACCAGTATTCATCTGGATGAGCTGGGATACTAACGGAAAAGGCATTAATAAAATTCGCTGGGACAGAGTTTTCACTACTGTAGATGGTGAAGGCCAGCCGCAATCTTACTTCAAATACTTCTTAATTCTTTTAGCTATCTATTTTGTAGGAGATTTTATTTGGAAAAAAAGACGAGAGAATAAAGCATAATTAAAAAAAAGTTATTTTTGTGTCAGGTTTCAAGTTTCACGTTTTTTACGTCAACTTGAAACCTGAAACTTTTAAACTTGAAACAAAACGAAATGAATTCCTTAATACTTCCGACCTATTTTCCTTCTATTAGTCATTTTGCGGTTATAGCGCAATCTGAAAAAATTACATTTGAAATGGAGGATAATTTTCAGAAACAGACAAATAGAAATAGAACTTACATCTATAGTCCAAACGGAATTCAATTATTAAATATCCCTGTTAAGCATTCAAAAGAAGCTCATCAAAAGACAAAAGAAATTTTGATTGAAAATGAATTTGACTGGCAGAAACAGCATTTTAAATCACTTGAAGCAGCTTACAGAAGTTCTCCTTTTTTCGAGTACTTTGAGGACGACATCGCTCCTATATTCGAAAAAAAGCACACTTTTTTAATGGATCTTAATTTTGAAGTTTTAGACATCATAACAAAATGTCTCAGAATGAAATTTGAATTCGGAAAAACCACAGAATATTTTCATGAAACACCCGATTTTGCTGATTTTAGATATTTAGCAAACGGAAAAAAAGACAGTAATACTTTCGAAAAATACACTCAGGTCTTTGATGATAAACATGGTTTCATCAATAATTTAAGCGTTTTAGATTTGCTTTTTAATGAAGGTAAATTTGCAATGGATTATTTGAAAACTCAGAAATTAGATATTAAATAGAAAATCCAGTTTTCAGTTTTGAAATTTGGATGTAGAGTTTGGAATTTAAAATTTAAAAGATTGGAATTTTCACTTCTTTATTCCATTGAAAGTCTAGTCATTATAGGATAATGATCTGAATTTTCGAAATCAGAAAAACTTTCGAATTGTTTTACTTTCATTTTACTATCTGTAAAAATATAGTCGATTCTAGCAGGATAATAACGGAATTTATAAGTAGCTCCAAAGCCTTCACCAGCTTCTTCAAAAGCGTCTTTTTGTTTTCCTTTAATGCTTCGGTAGACATACGAAAACGGGCTGTTATTCATATCTCCGCAAATAATAAATGGAGTTTTACACTGCTTGATATTTTCCTTAAAAATCTCTGCCTGCTCCTGCTGCTGTGTAAAACCTTTACTTATTCTGGCATAAATACGCTGCGATTTTTTTTGGTTTACATTATCTATATCATCAGAAATCTCACTTACATCGGGAGATATTTTAATAGACTGTAAGTGCATATTATATACACGAATAACATCTTTGCCACGTTTTATATCGGCATAAACTACATTATTATCCGATTTTGGAAAAATAATCTTACCCTCATTTATTATAGGAAATTTAGAAAAAATTGCCTGACCTGTTTTTATCTTTTTCCCATCGATAAAAATATAGCGGTGTGGATAGACCTTTAAATCTAGATGTGCAGAATTCGAGTATTCCTGAATACATAAAATATCTGGATCTTTCTCGTCTATAAAGGTTTTAATGTTGTCAGGAATATCATCTCTATCCAGCCATTTAAAAACATTAAAAAGGCGGACATTGTAACTCATTACAGAAAAATCTTTTTCGTCCTGAATATATTCTTTAGCAGAAAACTTATAGAATTTACTAATAAATGTAATTCCTGTAAGCAATACCAAACCAGACAAAATAAGGCGCTTTTTAAACTGAATTGCCCAATAGACAAAGAACAACCCATTTGCAACAAAAAAAGCCGGCATAAACAAAGTAAGCACCGATAAAAGCGGAAAGCTCTTAGGCGCTAAAAATGGCAAAATATAGACACTAAATGTAAGCACAGTCAGTACTATATTCAAAAAGAACATTATTTTATTAAACCAAGAAAGGTTTTTCATAATTTTTTCCTACAAGTTTATTTTCCAGCTTTAAATAAAAACTCTTTTTCTTCTTTTGTCAGACAGTCATAACCCGACTGGCTGATTTTGTCTAAAATTTCATCAATCTGTTGCTGCGTTTTATCTTTCGTAACAATTCTTGAAGTAGGTTTTGGCGTAGGTTTGTTGTAATTTTTATGAACTTTTGTAAATGGGGTCGAAGGAGATTTTCTAAAAAGATTGACAAAGAAGTCTAGTGTTTTAGAAACAATGATACTTAAATCTGTACCGTTTTGCAATAATTTAATATAAGCAAATCCGAAGAAAGCACCAGCAAGATGCGATATGTGCCCACCCATATTCCCTAAACGAAACTGCATTAAATCTAAAACTAAAATTACAGCTGTAATATGCCATAGCTTAACATTTCCGAATAAAAACAAGCGGACATTCATTAACGGAGAATAGGTTGTTGCTGCAACTAAAATTGCCATTATAGCTGCAGAGGCACCAACAATAGAACCGCTGATATTTGACAAATAAAAACTTAATGCAAAAGCAACTCCAGCAAATAGAGCACTCAGAATATACAATCCTAAATATTGTTTTTGAGTAAAATAAGTTAAGAACAATGAACTGGCAAAGTTCAAAACCATCATATTAAACAACAAATGGAAAAATCCATCGTGAAAAAATGCATAAGTTAAAAAAGTCCATGGTTTGAACATGAAAACCTGAGGATCGGACGATAAAGCAATCCAGCTTGGAAAATCAAATTGACCAATTGAAAATTGATAGAAAAATATTAAAGAGATTATAAAACATGCGATATTCCAATAAATAACGCGCATGGCTATGCCTCCCAATCTATATTGTAATTTCAAATCGTCTAGAATATTCATAAAAACTTCTTTTGGTTTAGAATTTAAACTTAAAGTTAAAAATTAATTCCAACGGTTGTTGTTAAACTGATTTTTTTTCCAGTACCACATCATTAAAAAACCAGTAATTGCACCACCAACGTGAGCAAAATGGGCTATACCAGTGCCTCCTCCGCCAAATAAAGAAGTCCCTTTGACTCCTAAAAACAAGTCAATTAACAAAAGCCCTGGAACAAAATATTTAGCTTTTATCGGAACAGGAATAAATAATAAAGCCAATTCTGCATTAGGAAACATAAACGCAAAAGCAGTCAATAATCCATAAATTGCACCAGATGCCCCAACCACTGTTCCAATGTAAGCATCTGTAAATCCTTGAAATTGTGCAACACTTACTAAACTCTGCCATCTAGTATCAATTTTTCCTTCACTTAAAAGCTGCAAAATCTGAGTTTTATTAAACCCATTTGCTGTCAAAGTACTCATTGTATCCTGAAAAAAATAGTAATTAACGAGAGTATGAAGTAAAGCTGAGCCTAAGCCACAAGAAATATAAAAGAAGATGAATTTTTTTCCTCCCCAAAAATGCTCCAATGCAGATCCAAAAGAAACTAAGGCAAACATATTAAATGCAATATGCATTATACCACCATGCATAAACATGTGCGTTATTGGCTGCCAAGCTCTAAAATTTGAGTTTTCTGGAAAAAACATTGCCAAATATTCATAAGAAACCGGCACTAATTGAGATCCAATAAAAAATATAATATTAATAATTAGCAGTTGTTTAACTACTGGTGTCATATTCATCATAATGCAAACTTTTTATCTATATCTTCAACACGCATGGTGATGAAAGTTGGTTTTTGAAAAGGTGAAATATTTGGATCTTTACAAGCAAACAAACCATTTACTAAATTATCTTGTTCTTTTTCGGTTAAATATGATCCAGTTTTAACCGCTAAACTTTTTGCCATTGATTTGGCAATTGTATCATTTTGACTGTAACTATTTGCTGGAATTCCGTCTTGTAAATCGCTCAATAATTGCTCGATTACAAGCGAAACTTCGCTTTCGGTAATATTTACTGGAATTCCAGAAATTACGATATGATCTGATTTTGTCTCATCGAAAACAAATCCTGTTGTTTCTAATGAAGGTTTTAATTCTTCTATTAATTCCATTTCAGAGGCTGAATAAAACAAATCGAGCGGAAAAAGCAATTGCTGGCTTGATGCTTGATTTACTGTCATATTCAACAAAAATTGTTCATATAAAATACGCTGATGCGCGCGCTGTTGATCAACAATTACCATTCCTGATTTAATTGGCGAAACAATGTATTTTTTATGAATTTGATATGTTTTTTGAGTTGCCTGCTCTACCTCATCATCATTAAATAAAGAAGAGGTTACTTCTTCGTTCTCAAATGTAAAAGGCGAACTTTCTATGGTTTCAGGATTTTCTGTATCTAAACCAACATATAGACTTTCCCAGCTTGCAGTTGGTTCTACTCTTTTAGAATAACCCGAGTAGGAAGATCCTGAATAAGAAGAACCTGAAGACGGAAACGAAGATGAACCAGAGCCTGAACTGTAACTAGATCCTGAGCTTGCTTTGCTATAATGCTGATTGGTTTTATCATCTGTGAACGGATTAAAAGTTCCATCAACTTGAATAGTCGGCACTTCTGCCTCAACATCTTTGTAATGATATGGCGTATCTAAATTGGAATCCCTGTCAAAATCTAGAACTGGTGCAACATTAAACTGTCCTAAACTATGCTTGATCGAAGCTCTTAAAATAGCATACAATGCCTGTTCGTCGTCAAACTTAATTTCGGTTTTAGTGGGATGAATATTAATATCAATTGTATTTGGCGGTACTTGCAGATACAAGAAATAACTTGGCTGCGAACCATCTTTCAACAATCCGTCATAAGCAGACATTACTGCATGATGCAGATAACCGCTTTTAATAAAACGATCATTTACAAAAAAGAACTGTTCTCCTCTATTTTTCTTAGCAAATTCGGGTTTACAAACAAAACCCTGCACATTTATAATTTCGGTATCTTCATTTACTGGAACCAGTTTTTCGTTGGTTTTACCAGACATTATACCTACAATTCGCTGGCGATATCCTGCAGCAGGAAGATTGTACATCTCGCTTCCATTGTGGTAAAAACTAAAATGAATATTTGGATGCGCTAAAGCCACACGTTGAAACTCATCCATTACATGACGAAACTCAACTGTATCTGATTTTAAAAAATTACGACGAGCCGGAATATTAAAAAATAGGTTTTTAACCGCAAATGAAGTTCCTTTTGGTAGAACTGCCACTTCTTGCGAAACAAATTTACTTCCTTCGATTACAATGTGAGTTCCAAGTTCATCTTGATCTTGTTTGGTTTTCATTTCCATGTGTGCAATCGCAGCGATAGAAGCCAAAGCTTCTCCACGAAAACCTTTTGTTCCAAGCGAAAACAAATCTTCGGCCTGGCGTATTTTTGAAGTTGCATGACGCGCAAAACACAAACGCGCATCTGTAACTGTCATTCCTACACCATTATCGATAACTTGTACTAGTGATTTACCAGCATCTTTTATTATCAATTTAATATCAGTTGCTTTGGCATCAACAGCATTTTCTAACAATTCTTTTACAACTGAAGCGGGTCTTTGAACCACTTCTCCAGCAGCAATTTGGTTAGCAACGTGATCAGGAAGCAATTGAATAATACTCGACATTAAGCAAAAATAGTTTTAAAGTTTAGATTAGTTTGTAAAAACCAAGAAGTACAAATTTAGTGAATTTTGATTGGCTTTTAGAATAAGAACAATCATAAAAAAAAACAAAAACTACAACAGTCTATAAAACAGAATGATTCCAAGTTATACATAGAAAAACTAGTTCATTTTCTTTATTTCATCCAAGGTATAAACCTTGTATTTCATCCCCATTTCTTTTGCATTTTCCTCAACTGTAGTTACAAAACCCGCTTTCTTTCTTCGATCGTTAACTTTATTAGGATTTTCAATTGGAGAAACGTAATTAAAAAACTCTTTTTTTCCTGTTTCTTTGTTCGTTATTTCTTTCATCTGACCTTGCGTTCCATAAATCTGTTCTTTTCCTTGTTGCGTTAAAAAACGATCTTGCATTTTAGCGAAGTAGGTAAAAGGTATCTCTTTCTTTTTCGCTTCTTTCTCAATCAATGACAAATATTCTCCAATTTTAGAACTGTGCTGAATAACATACCACGCAGCAATATTGGTTGGTTCGCCAACTAAGCTTTTTCCTGGATAACCGTATAGTTTTATAATTTCTTCAACTTTAATCAAATTAAGAGAATCTCGTTTTTTCATCTCTAGCCAAATGCCCTTTCTAAAATTCGGATCATTTTCACGACCAAGGTCTTTCACGATTTCTTTTTTTCGATCCTCAGAAGTATCAAAATTGATATATTCCCTAAGAATTTGATCTGATTTCATAATTGAATCAAGTTCTCTTTTTAAATTTTCATTGATTTTATTCTGAGCATAAGTTAGACTGAAGCATAAAACAAAAGCGCAAAGTAGATATTTTTTCATAGAAATTAAATTAAAGATCAACTCAAATGTAATATAATTCCGAATTCGACGGAACTTAAAACAATCACAAAAAAAGCACAAAAAAAACCTATACTTTTTAACAGTATAGGTTTTAATATTTTTTAAAACAATGTGTTTTATTCGTTCTCTATTTTTCGTGGAGAATCTTCAATTTGAAGCGCGCCCGAAGTCAGTAAAGGCTGATTATACGCATGAGCTATTGAAGCCTGTTGACGAATGTAAGCCATTTTTATTGCTGCAATTGCAGCTTCTGTTCCCTTATTACCGTGAACTCCTCCGCTTCTGTCAATTGACTGCTGCATATTATTATCTGTTAAAACACAGAAAATAACAGGAATATCCGTTTGAACATTCAAATCTTTAATTCCTTGAGTAACGCCTTCGCAAACAAAATCAAAATGTTTTGTTTCTCCTTGAATTACACATCCAATTACGATAACAGCATCTACATTTTGGGTTTGAAGCATTTTTTTTGCACCGTAGATTAACTCAAAACTTCCTGGAACGTTCCAACGAATAATTTGCTGGGCAGGAACATCGCAATCAACCAAAGCATCAAAAGCACCATTATAAAGTCCTTCTGTTATAGTATCATTCCATTCAGAAACAACAATCCCAAATCGAAAGTCTTTCGCATTTGGGATTGTGTTTTTATCGTATTCTGATAGATTTTTATTTTCAGTAGCCATCTGTTATATTTTAGATTTTTTAATTTAGTCCCGAAGCCTCGGGATAGATTCTTAAATACAAATCTACAATCTTAAATCTAAAGTCTAAAATTTTTATTGTGCTAATCCAATCAAAGCATCAACAGATGCTGCTTCTGGAGTACTGTCGTAGTTATCTTTAATATCATTAAAATATTTCAAAGCATCCTCTTTTTGACCTAAAGCCAAAGCAGTTTTTCCAGCTTTTAATAAGAAACGAGGTGTTGTAAAATCGTTTTTGTTTGACTCAGCTGCTTTTACATAAAAATCAAGAGCTTCTTTTGCCTGATTTTTTTGAGAATAAGCATCACCAGTTGCTCCTTTAGCTAAAGCAGTTAAGATTACATCTTCAGATTTGAAATCACCTAAATATTTAATAGCTTCGTCAAATTTACCTGTATTTAAATAAGCAATACCAGCATAATAATTAGCTAAATTCCCAGCATCAGTTCCAGAATATTCGTCAGCGATTTTAATAAATCCGAATTTACCTTCTGAACCGTTTAATGATAATTTGTATAATGAATCGCTAGAAACACCATTTACTGCTTTTTCAAAATTTTGCTGTGCAACAAACATTTCACTAGCTGCTTCTTCTTGTTTAGGAGTAGCAATAAATTTTTGGTAAGCCAAATATCCAATTGTAGCAACAGCAATACCTGCAACTAAACCAATAATGATTTTTTGATTTTTAGCCACCCAATCCTCAGTTTTTGAAGCTGTCTCATCTAATTTTGAGAAAACGCCAGCTGTTGTGCTGTCTTTTTCGTCAATAACTACCTGTGCTTCTTCATTAACTTCTTTAACTTCCTTCTCTTTTGGTGTCTTATATCCTCTTTTATTGTAAGTTGCCATTTAAAAATTATTTAGTGAACGGCAAAAATAAAATTTTTATTGAAACCGACGTAAAAAATTTCAATTTTATCACTATTTTAAAAAAAATATTTTTGTTATGCAGCTGCCTATTCGCGGCAGTAATAAAATAAATCTGTTTCAAACAGCTCTAAAGTCAATTATATTGATAATTTTCGGTAATTTGCACCCTCAAATTTTTACTGCTCATAAACAGTAATTTTTATCGATTGAGTCCCTAAAAATGCATTTAAACAAAATCTCTTTATTTAATTATAAAAACTTTTCAGAAGCCAGTTTTGATTTCGATATCAAAATCAATTGTTTCGTGGGTAAAAACGGCATTGGAAAAACCAATGTGCTTGATGCTATTTATCATTTAGCTTACGGAAAAAGCTACTTTAATCCGTTAGCCGTTCAAAACATCAAGCATGGTGAGGAGTTTTTTGTGATTGATGCCGAACTGGAGAAGAATGAAAGAACAGAACAGATTGTCTGCAGTTTAAAAAAGGGACAGAAAAAAGTTTTAAAACGCAACGGAAAAGCTTACGATAAATTTTCAGATCATATTGGATTTGTTCCGCTCGTAATTATTTCGCCAGCCGACCGAGATTTGATTATTGAAGGAAGCGAAACGCGTCGTAAATTTATGGACAGCGTTATTTCGCAATTAGACTCAACTTACCTGCATCAGCTTATTCAGTATCAAAAAGTAATAGTACAGCGAAATGCGCTTTTGAAGTATTTCGCCTTAAATCATACTTTTGATAATGATACTTTATCTATATATAGTGAGCAGCTGAACGAATATGGAAAGTCGATCTTTGAGAAACGAAAAGATTTCTTAGAACAATTTATACCTATATTTAATATACATCACCAAGCTATCACCGGATCTGAAGAAAGTGTACAATTGGTTTACGAAAGTCATTTGTATGAAAAAGATTTATTGACTCTTTTACAAGAGAACATCAATAAAGATCGTGCGCTTCATTATACGACTGTCGGAATTCACAAAGACGATTTGTCTTTTGAAATTGATTTACATCCGATAAAAAAATTCGGTTCGCAGGGACAGCAGAAATCTTTTTTGATTGCTTTGAAACTGGCTCAATTTGAATTTCTAAAAAAGCAAAGCGGTGTAAAACCTATTCTTCTGTTTGATGATATTTTTGACAAACTAGACGAAACTCGTGTAGCGAAAATTGTAGAAATGGTAAACAGCGAAACATTTGGCCAGCTTTTTATTTCAGATACACATCCGGAACGAACCGAAGCGATTGTTAAATCGACGCATCAGACTTATAAGATCTTCAATTTGTAGTGCGCGAAATTTGATGTAATTTGTATCAGTTTTAGAATCAATCCCAAATAGAAATCAGTAAATTAGCCTGAACAAAAAAACTCAAAATGCAACTGCAATAAATATAATAGGATTATGCTAACGAAAGAATCATTGCAATTTTTAGACGATTTAAAAAGAAACAATAACAGAGAATGGTTTCAGGAAAATAAAAAACGATATGAAGTTTTCAAGAAAGATTATCATCAATTGGTAAGTGATTTTCTTGATGTTATGAAACCGCTTGATCCTTCATTAGAATTTTTAGAAGTTAAAAATTGTACTTTTAGAATCAATCGCGATATTCGTTTTTCTAAGGACAAATCTCCTTATAAGTCACATTTAGGCGTTTGGATGTCTGCTGGAGCAAAAGGTGCAAACCGCTCTGGATATTATGTCCACATCGAAAAAGGTGCAAGTTTTATTGCAGGCGGATTTTATTCTCCAGACGCAGAAGATTTGAAGAAAGTCCGAAAAGAAATTGCTTTTTTCTATGATGATTTACAGGAAATTTTAAACAATAAAGATTTCAAAAAAGAATTTGGAAGTTTGGATATAAATGAAAATAATTCGCTTAAAAGTATGCCTCGCGGTTACGAAAAAGATCATCCTGCAATAGAATTCTTGAAATTGAAAAGTTTTACAGCAACTCAAGTTTATGATATTTCTGAAGTAACTCAAAAAGATTTTGTTTCTAAAATGAGCAAAAAACTAATTGCTTTAAAACCTTTAAACGAATTTATCAATCGCGCTTTAGAGACTGAAGAATTTTAGAAAAAATCGCCACGAATTCACGAATTATTTAAAATTAATTCGTGAATTCGTGGCGGAAAAACTTTGCAAATGAAGAGGAGAATACTTTTTCTTGGAGAATCTTACCGCGCCGATGCTATAACCTGGATGAAGGGTTTGAAACAATTTGGCGATTTTGAAATTATAACGTGGGAACTTCAAACCTCAAACAGTTATAGATTCAAACGGATTTTAGAATACTTCTTATCTCCTATTTCGATTCGGAAAATCATCAAAAAAGAAAAACCAGACATGGTTATTGCCGAGAGAACCACCAGTTATGGATTTCTTGCAGCGATCTCTGGATCTAAAACTATTGCCATCGCGCAGCAAGGTCGAACCGATTTATGGCCGGAAGAATCTGTTTTATATCCATTTAAAAAATTCATTCAGAAATATGCTTTTAAGAAAGCGCATTTAATTCACGCTTGGGGACCTGTCATGGCAATTCACATGAAAGCATCTGGGGTTGACATGAATAAAGTTCTAGTTCTCCCAAAAGGAATTGATTTGTCGATTTTCACTCCTTCCATCAATAATTCAAACAAAATTGAAGCGATTGTAACACGCTCTTTAATGCCTGAGTATCGACACGATTCTATTTTAAAAGCATTCGGAATTTTGAATCAAAAAGGAATTGATTTTTCGCTTACTATTGTTGGCGACGGAACAAGACTTCAATTTTTAAAAGATTTAGCCAAAGATTTACAAATCGAAAATAAAGTAATTTTTACAGGAAGAATTCCGAATACGGAACTCCCACAATTATTACAGCAATCTAATATTTATATCAGCATGCCGATTACCGAAGGCGTTTCGGCATCTTTGTTTGAAGCAATGGCTTGCAATTGTTATCCCGTGGTTTCTGACATTCCCGGAAATCAAAGCTGGATCACACATCGCGAAAACGGACAGTTAATTGAAATTGACAACATCGAAATGCTGGCCGAAGAATTAATCTGGTCTTTTGAAAATCCTGAATTTCGAAATCAAGCTATTATTCGAAACAGAAAATTTGTGGAAGAAAATGCTAACTATGATATTAATATGAAGGTTATTGCGGAGAAATATCATGAATTAATAGATTCTCGAAATAATTAGCTTTTATTTCGGATAAGCCAACGAAACTCTTTTATTCAAAGCATCATACACCACATAATGAAAATTTTCATTTTCACGCAAAAGAAAAACATTACCATAGCTTTCATCCCTAGAAAACACAATTTTGTAATTAGATAGATTAATCAAATTTCTTTTGTCTTTGCAATCTTTTACAATCTCTCCTGACTGATTCCCATCTGTATTACTCCAAACATAACCGTAAGACCTCCATTCCTTAGTAAAAGAATCCAACATTTGAGTATAAAGCATTTTATCCTTATCATCTTGCAAATCACCACTACTAGGAATTAATCGAATTGCAGTTCCTTCTTTATGAATATAAAAAACACCTAAATCTTTACTAAAATTTTCTCTTTGTGTTTTTTTCATTCCACACGTTAAACCAACAAAACGAACGTTTTCCACAATAAGATGTATCTGATTATTACCTATCATTGCGTAAGTTCCTGACGTAAAAACAAAACAATCAGTAGCACATTGCATTGTGTCACCGCACGAAAATGTACCATCTAAATTAAAAGTTACATGACGTCCAGCATTTTCTTGCTTTTCTTTTATTAAAGAATACTCAAAAACATCTGTATAACCAATTACATCCCTTGTTTCCCATTTCCCTAGAATATCTGATTGAGCAAAACTAGGCATTGATAAAAACAAACCTAAAAAGAGTAAAATCTTATTATTAAGAAAAAATTCTTTCATAACTATAACATTATAATTCTTTCAAACTTACAAAAGAAATGAATTCGTTTTTTGAATTTTGATATTTATTGAAAACTCACTTCAAATAAATTTTAATCCTTACTTTTGAACTCAGTTAAAAAAAGCCTTTTATTTATGGAAATCCAATCCAATTTTTCTTTAAAAAACTACAATACTTTTGGCATTGAAGCCAGTGCTAAAAAATTCGTTGCCGTTCATTCTATTGCTGAGTTAAAAACAGTTTTAGCAGCAAACAAAAACGAGAAAAAATTTATTTTGGGCGGTGGCAGCAATATGCTTTTAACCAAAGATATTGATGCTCTTGTGATTCATATCGACTTAAAAGGCAAAAAAATAATTAAAGAAGATGAAGATTTTGTCTGGGTCGAAAGTCAGGCAGGAGAAACTTGGCACGATTTCGTTCTTTACACTATCGATAATAATTTTGGCGGATTAGAAAATATGTCTCTAATTCCAGGAAATGTAGGCACAACGCCAGTTCAGAATATTGGCGCTTACGGAACTGAGATTAAAGACACTTTTGTTTCTTGTGAAGCGATGAATATTGAAAATCAGGAAATAAAAACATTCAACAATGCCGAATGTAATTTTGGCTACCGCGAAAGCATTTTCAAACATGAAGTAAAAGATCAATATATTATTACTTCGGTTGTTTTTAAATTGACTAAACGCAATCATAAAATCAATACTTCTTACGGAGATATTTTGGCAGAATTGGCAAAAAACAATATTACTGAACCTACTTTAAAAGATGTCAGTAATGCTGTAATTGCTATTAGACAAAGTAAATTACCCGATCCGAAAGAACTAGGAAACAGCGGCAGTTTTTTTAAAAATCCGATTTTATTGAAATCTGATTTTGAGAAAATCCATCAGAAATTCCCAGAGATGAAGTTTTACGAAGTTTCAGAAACTGAAGTAAAAGTTCCAGCAGGCTGGCTTATTGAACAAGCCGGTTTTAAAGGAAAACGTTTTGGCGATGCTGGAGTTCATAAAAATCAGGCGTTGGTTTTAGTAAATTATGGCAATGCGACAGGACAAGAAATTTTAGCCGTTTCAAAAGAAGTTCAGAAAACGGTTTTCGAAACTTTTGGCATTCAAATCGAAGCGGAAGTAAATGTGATTTAATTTTCTTTTGCCACGAATTTCACGAATTTACACTAATTTAATTTGTGCTAATTCGTGAAATTCGTGACGACAAAACAACACAAAAAATGTATACACCAGATTTATACAAAAATGAGAATCCAGAAGAAATCAGAACTTTTTTGAAAGAAAATAGTTTTGGCATTCTGATCAATCAGACTCACGGAAAATTATGTGCAACGCATATTCCGATAGAACTTGAAATCAACGCCGATGGAAAAGAAATTTTGCAGGGACATATTTCAAAACTGAATCCACAGGCTGAAGGTTTTGCAGAAAACGATCAGGTTTTAGCAATTTTTACGGGGCCGCACAGTTACATTTCCTCTTCTTGGTACGATCACGAAAATGTTCCAACTTGGAATTACATAGCCGTACATGTTTACGGAAAAATCAAAATTGTAGATTATGATACTGCTGTAGAACAGCTTAAAAAATTAGTTGATAAATATGAAGTGAATTCGGCTAATCCCGTTCGCATTGAAGATTTATCAGCAAAAACAATGCGCGAAGCACGCGGAATTTTTGGTTTTGAAATAGAAATTGAAGAAATTCAAGCGACAAAAAAACTTTCTCAAAACCGCGACGATCATAATTACCAAAATATTATTACTGAATTAGAAAAAACTAAAAACCCTCAGTCTATTGCTGTTGCAAAAGAAATGTCGAAATGCCGAAAGTAAATTGGCTTTAAACATTGAAAATTACTAATTCATAACTACATTTGTTCTCGCAAATTTCAGCTATTAACAGACATTAAAACCATATGCTTATAACTTTATTTTACTTTTTTATTGCTATTGTTTTTATTCAACTTTTCTACTATTTAGGAATTTTTGGAAAATTTGCTTTTGCCAAACCGCAGCATGTCACTCCAAAAAAACTTCCAGTTTCTGTAATTGTATGCGCTAAAAATGAAGAGGAGAATGTAAAAAAATATGTTCCGATTTTGGCACAGCAGGATTATCCTGATTTTGAAATTGTTTTAATCGATGATGCATCAAGCGATGAAACACTTGAAGTCTTTGAAGAATTTGAAAAACAGTTTCCGAATATCCGTTTGGTAAAAGTAGAAAACAATGAAGCTTTTTGGGGAAATAAAAAATACGCTTTAACCCTTGGAATAAAAGCCGCAAAAAAAGATTACTTGTTATTTACAGATGCTGATTGCTACCCGACTTCTAAAGATTGGATTACAGCTATGACTTCTCAATTTACCATGAATAAAACTATTGTTTTAGGTTATGGAGGTTACGAAAAAGTGGAGCGTTCGTTTTTAAACAAAATGATTCGTTTTGAAACTATCCTTACCGCTCTTCAATATTTTTCATGGGCAAAATTAGGATTACCGTACATGGGCGTGGGCAGAAACTTAGCTTATAAGAAAGAGGAATTTTTCAATGTAAATGGATTTATCGACCATATACAAGTTCGTTCGGGCGATGATGATTTATTTATTAATCAGGCAGCAAACAAAGCAAACACAACTATTTCTTATACACCTGAGAGTTTTACTTATTCAGAGCCCAAAAAAACATATAAAGAATGGTTTACTCAGAAAAGAAGACACATTTCTACAGCAGAACACTATAAGTTTTTTGATAAAATGCAGCTGGGATTATTTTTCATCTCACAATTATTTTTCTTTTTATTAGTTATAATTCTGCTGGCTTTTCAATTTCAATGGATTGCCGTATTAGCAATTTTAGCAACACGTTATACCGTTGTCTGGACCGTAATTGGATGTGCAGCGGGTAAACTGAAAGAAAATGACCTTAAAATTTGGTTTCCGGTTGTTGAGATAGCGCTTATATTAACGCAAATTAATATCTTTATAACTAATATCTTTTCAAAACCGGTATATTGGAAATAAACTCTAAAATAGAAAAAGCAAAAAAAGGCGATCAGATCGCCTTTACTTTTTTATTAGATCATTATTGGAATGAAGTATATGCTTTTATGCTCAAACGAACCGAAAATGAAACCATCGCAGAGGATATTACAATTGAAACTTTCTCTAAAGCTTTTGACAAAATAGCTTCTTATAATTCTGAATTCCAATTCAATACCTGGCTCATTGCCATTGCCAAAAACGTTTATATTGATTTATTACGAAAAAAGAAAACCAATCTTTTTATCGAAATAACAGATAACGAAGACCAGCAGGCTTACAACATCGCCGACCCTACTCCATCTGCAGAAGATGCCTTAATTAAAGAACAGAATCTTTCTCGTCTGCTCTTATGCATCAAAGAACTTAAACCCCACTATCAGGAGGTAATTCAGCTTCGTTACTTCCAAGAAATGTCTTATCAAGAAATCGCTGTTAAAATTAATGAGCCTTTGAGCAGTGTTAAAGTTAAGCTTTTACGCGCTAAAAAATTATTAGCAGAAATTATCGAACGTAATAGATAATTTATTATCTTTAACTAAAGAAAAATATACTATTCGTATTTTTATTCTTAAAAAAAACATTATCACATACTAAAACTACAACTATCACGTTGTTAGCTCAACCCTAAACCTTTTCTGCGTATGATTTAAAGTTACTTAACCTTAAAACCCAAAAATTATGTCTAAATTAAGTATTTATGAAAACAAGTGGACTGATCTTGTTTTCGAAAACAAAAACAAAGAGTACGGCGCATATCAATTACGTCAAGAGAATTCAAAAAATTCTGTTACAGCTCTATTTATGGGTTTACTGTTATTAACGGCTTTAGGAAGTGCATCTGTACTTATTAGCAAGTTTAAACCACAAGTAATTGACACAGAAACTGAACCTGTGATTTACGACCCAATCACACCTGTGAAAATTGATCCGAGTGTTGCGCCTCCGCCGCCAGCTCCACCTGCACCTGTTGTAGAACAAACTGCAGCGAGCACAACAGATGCGTCTCAGTTAATCAATCCTGTGGTAAGTACAACAGAAGAAGCTATAAAGGAAATTGCTCCTAATACAGATAATGCACCGGTTGTAGAAAACCTTAACGGAACTGGAACTTCTATTAACCCAATTCCAGTTAGTGGAGGCGGAGGTAACGGTAATGGTGATGTTGCTTCAGCAGCGCCAACTACTAATGAGCCTGTTTCTTCTGCAATTTTAGACAAACAACCTGAATTCCCAGGAGGAATCAACCAATTCTACAAATATGTGGGAAACAATTTCCGCAGACCAGAATTGGAAATGGAAAAAACATTAAGAGTATATGTTTCTTTCGTAGTTGAAAAAGACGGGTCACTTACTGATATTATGGTAAAAAATGATCCTGGCTATGGAATGGGAAAAGAAGCTGTGAGAGTTTTAAAATCTTTAAAAACAAAATGGAATCCGGGAATTTTGGATGGAAAAGCTGTACGAACTATGTACAACCTTCCAATTACAATCAAGACGGATGCAGAATAACAATTAAAAAAGCAGAACTTAGGTTCTGCTTTTTTATTGGACTTTATTTTATAGGTGCCGAGAGAAATTAAAGTTTATTAAATTTACAACTCATTTCAAAATTAACCTTAATGCCTTTTACTTTTTCTCATCCTGCAATTATTCTTCCTTTAAGATATTTGCCAAAAAAGTGGTTTTCTCTCACTGCTTTAATAATCGGCAGTCTAACACCCGATTTTGAATATTTCCTGCGAATGAAAGTCAAAAGCGTTTACAGCCACACTATTTCAGGAATTTT
Organism: Flavobacterium fluviale; assembly: GCF_003312915.1. Classification (NCBI taxonomy): domain Bacteria; kingdom Pseudomonadati; phylum Bacteroidota; class Flavobacteriia; order Flavobacteriales; family Flavobacteriaceae; genus Flavobacterium; species Flavobacterium fluviale. Next base: position 225,929 of record NZ_CP030261.1, read on the forward strand.
TTGGTTTGATTTACCATTGGCTATTTTACTTATCTTCATATTTCATAACATTACAAGAGATTTATTATTTCATAACCTTCCAGCAATTATAAAAGATAGAATATTGCATTTTACAGATTTTAACTGGAATACATACTTTAGAACAAATTGGCTTATTGTTTTACTTTCTGCACTGATCGGCATAATTTCTCATATCTTTTGGGATGGTTTTACTCATAACCACGGTTACTTTGTAAATCAGATCGACATTCTTAAAAATTCCATATCATTATTTGGAAGCGAAATCCCATTTTGGAAAATAGCACAGCATGCAAGTTCTCTTACTGGAGCTATAATTATTATAGTTACTTTTATCCAACTCCCACAACACTTTACTCCTTCTAATTCTGGCAGACGTACATATTGGAGCTTTGTTATTCTATTCAGTTTTTCTGTATTATTTGTCAGATTCTTAAGCAACCCAAAGGCTTTGCATATTGGAAACCTCATAGTATCTATTATTGCCTCATCCTTAATTGCAATAATTGTAATCCCACTATTATTTAAATTTAAATCAAGAATAAAAAATTAACAAAATCAATTACTTTTACTACTTCTTAAATCAATTCATTTAACTACTAAAAAAAATAAAGTAATGGGAATATTTTCTGCAATTCTTGGCAACGCAGGCTCTGTAAGTCAAGAAGATTTAATTAAAAAATACGGACAGCTGTTAACTACAAATGAAGAAATCGAAATGGGTTTTAAACTTATTCGTGACACTTTCATTTTTACCAATAAAAGATTAATTTTAGTTGACGTTCAAGGAATTACTGGAAGCAAAACAGAATACAAATCTATTGCCTACAAAAACATCACCAGATTCAGCGTAGAAACTGCGGGAACTTTTGACCTTGATGCCGAATTGAAAATCTGGATCTCAAGCGAACAACAGCCAAGTATTGTAAAACAATTCAATAAATCGGTTAACGTTTATGAAGTGCAAAAGATCTTAGCATTTCATGTATTAGGATAAAAAACAAAACCCGGCAAATTTGGAATCTGCCGGGTTTATTATTTTTTAGAAGAATATTATTTCTTTTTAGTTGTAGTTTTCTTTGTTTTTGCAGCCTTTTTAGTTGTAGTTGCAGCAGGAACAGTGTTTACAATCTTTTGCTGCACATACGGTTTATATAAACCATCTTTCTCTGCTCTTTTCTTAGCTTCATCTGCTCTTTTATTTGAGTCTGGATGCGAACTCATCATTTGATCGATAAATGAAGCCTGAGATCCTTCACTCATTTTTGCCAAAATTCTAAAAGCAGATTCTTCAGCATTTACATTGTAACCATTTTTTTTCATGAAATTATAGGCGTACAAATCTGCTTCCGATTCTTGTTTACGACTGTACTTACTGTCAATAATCGCGCTTCCAATCTTTCCAAGCTGGCTGTCTGTAACTGTTGCCACAGTAGCTGATTGTGAAGCAACTCCATCCATCAATGCTTCTTTTTGATAAGCCGCGCGAACAGCATCTCTCGAATCATTGTTTGCTACGTGTCCAATTTCATGCCCAATTACAGCAATTAATTCATTATCATCCATAATATCCATCAATCCAGAATAGACACGAACGCTTCCGTCTGCCGTAGCAAAAGCATTTACTTCTTTTAATTTATAAACTTTATAGTTTAAAGAAAATCCTTCTCCAGACACATGTTTACCAAAAACCCTGTTTAATCTCAAAGCATAACCATCTGAAGGCCCAGCGATTTCATGTTCAGAATCCAATTTATCAACGGCTTCTTTAGACAGTTTAGCAGCATCAGCATTACTAAAAGTAAAACCTGTCACTCCTTTTTGAACTGCTCCTATTGCTTTATCTCCAAAATTAATCTGTGCACTCATTTTAGTCAGCCCAAATGCGGCAAATAAGATTCCTGCTATTATAGTTTTCTTTTTCATGTTTTTTTACAATTATAATTCAACAACAAATGTAAATAACAAAAACGCTATTTCATTTCAGAAATAGTTTGTTTTTTCAACTATTAAAGATATAAAATTTGAGCAGATCTATAACATTGTAACAAAAAAAAACCGACAAATTTGGAGAATTTGCCGGTATAAGTTTCGATAATTATTTCTTTTTTGCCGTAGTCTTTTTTGCGGGAGTTTTAGCTGCAGCTTTTACAGGAGCAGTATTTACAATTTTCTGCTGCAGATACGCTTTATACAAACCATCCTTTTCAGCTCTTTTTTTAGCGTCATCGGCTCTTTTTCCAGAATCAGGATGCGAGCTTACCATCTTAGTAAGAAAAGATGCCTCTGCCCCTTCACTTAAATTTTGCAGGATTCTAAAAGCTGATTCTACTGCATTAACATCATAACCATTTTTCTTCATGAAATCATATGAGAATAAATCAGCCTGAGATTCTTGTTTTCTACTATGTTTGCTGTCAATCATTGCGCTTCCCAATTTCCCTAATTGAGATTTTGTAATAGTCTCAATTGTTCCTGACTGCGATGAAGCGACATCAAGCAAAGCTTCTTTTTTGTACGCCGCTTTAATTGCATCTCTTGTATCATGATTTACAACGTGACCAATTTCGTGCCCAATAACTGCAAGCAGTTCATTATCATCCATAATATCCATCAAACCAGCAAAAACACGAACGCTTCCATCTGCGCAAGCAAAAGCATTAATATCTTTTACCAAATAAACTTTATAGTTTAAGGTAACGCCTTCGCTGGAAGTATGTTTTCCAAACAAACGATTTAAACGAATAGTGTATCCGCTTGTAGGTCCCGCAACAGGGTTTTCAGCGTCCATTTCATTAATCGCTTGTTTTGCTAAAGCGGCTGCATCTGCATCACTAAACGTAAATCCTGCAACACCTTTTCCTAAAGCACCCAATGTTTTATCTGAAATTATTTGCGCATTGACTTTCGTAAAACCAACAACTGCAAATAAAATACCCAATAAAATAAATCTCTTCTTCATGTTTTTAAATTGTTAAAATTAACAACCAAATTACCACGAAACATTTTTTTGATATTCCCCAAAAAGCCAAATTTATAACAGATTATGGTAAAATTTAAAATTTAGAAAATTCAGTTTAAATACCAAAATCGTGGTAAGAATTTAAAAGACAACCTTTAAAATATATTTAAATACAAACTATTACAATTTTAATTTCATAATCTTCGATATTTGCAGTAAAGACAAAAACTAAACGAAAACTAAATTTGCATGTCCAAATAAACTACATTCCGTATCTTTGTGCTTTGAAAATTGATATATGGAAACAGTCTCTGCAAATATCCCTACTGCAAAACCTAAGTGGTTAAAAGTAAAACTGCCAATTGGACAAAAATATACTGAACTTAGAGGTTTGGTCGATAAATATAGCTTAAACACAATTTGTACCTCAGGAAGCTGCCCAAATATGGGAGAATGCTGGGGCGAAGGAACAGCAACTTTCATGATTTTAGGAAATGTCTGTACCCGTTCTTGCGGCTTTTGCGGTGTAAAAACCGGAAGACCAGAAACGGTAGATTGGGATGAACCTGAAAAAGTAGCCCGTTCTATTAAAATAATGAATATCAAACACGCTGTAATTACAAGCGTTGATAGAGATGATTTAAAAGACGGAGGTTCTATTATTTGGATGGAAACTGTTAGAGCAATTCGCAGAATGAATCCAAATACAACTCTAGAAACTTTAATTCCAGATTTTCAAGGAATTGAAAGAAACATCGATCGTATTGTAGAAGCAAATCCAGAAGTGGTTTCTCATAATATGGAAACTGTACGTCGTTTGACACGTGAAGTTCGTATTCAGGCAAAATATGACAGAAGTTTAGAAGTACTTCGCTATTTAAAAGAAAAAGGCATTAACAGAACTAAATCTGGAATTATGCTTGGTCTTGGAGAAACTGAAGAAGAAGTTTTTCAAACCATGACTGACTTACGAAACGCTAATGTTGATGTGGTTACAATTGGACAGTATTTACAGCCTAGTAAAAAACATCTTCCTGTAAAAGAATTTATTACTCCCGAACAGTTTGCAAGATATGAAAAATTCGGACTTGATTTAGGTTTCCGACATGTAGAAAGCGGACCACTTGTTCGTTCTTCTTACAAAGCGCAAAAACATATTTTATAAAAAAGTTTAATCGTTTAATCGTTTAATTGTAAAACCGATTAAACGATTAATCCATTAACCGAATAAACTAAAAATTGAAAACAAGAATTGCCATTAATGGATTTGGAAGAATTGGTAGAAACTTATTTCGCCTGCTTCTAAATCATCCTGAAATTGAAGTCGTTGTTATAAATGACATCGCAGACAACAAAACCATGTCACATTTAATTAAATATGACAGTATCCATGGTGTTTTGCCTTACGCAGTAAGTCATGACGAAAACAGCATTATTGTAGATGGCAGGCATTTTTTCTTTTTTCACGAAAAGAGCATTTCAAATATAGACTGGAAATCACATTCGATTGACATTGTAATTGAATCGACAGGAAAATACAAAACGCACGAAGAATTAAATGCGCATCTAGAAGCAGGTGCAAAAAAAGTAATTCTTTCTGCTCCTTCTGAAGTAGATACTATCAAAACTGTGGTTTTGGGTGTTAACGAATCTATTTTGGATGGAAACGAAGATATAGTTTCTAATGCAAGCTGCACCACAAATAACGCTGCTCCGATGATTAAAATAATTGAAGATTTATGCGGCATTGAGCAAGCTTACATTACAACTATACATTCTTACACAACAGATCAAAGTCTTCATGACCAGCCCCATAAGGATTTACGCCGTGCAAGAGGTGCAAGTCAGTCAATTGTTCCAACAACTACAGGTGCAGCTAAGGCATTAACAAAAATTTTTCCTAAATTGCACAATAAAATCGGAGGATGCGGTATTAGAGTACCCGTTCCAGATGGTTCATTAACAGATATAACCTTTAATGTAAAACGTGCAGTAAGCATTGAAGAAATAAATAAAGCATTTAAAGAAGCCTCAAAAACAAATTTAAAAGGAATATTAGATTACACCGAAGATCCTATTGTTTCGGTCGATGTAATTGGCAATACACATTCTTGTTTATTTGATGCGCAGTTAACTTCAGTTATCGATAAAATGGTAAAAGTAGTAGGCTGGTACGATAACGAGATTGGCTATTCATCAAGATTAATAGATTTAATTTTACTAATAAGAAAAAAATAAGGTTCATTGTAAAAGCATTGCCATACATGAAATACTGTCTTTTTATTGTTGTTTGTTTTCTTACCCCGTTTTTGTATTCTCAAACCAAAAAGAATACAGATAGCATTAGCTATTATAACAAACTGGAAGCCAGTAACCTTACCAATAAAAATCGCAGTCAGGTACAGCTTCAAAGCCAAAAATCTATTAATTTTTGCGAAGTCATCGGAAAAAAAGAAAATCTAGCCAACCAGACTTTAAAGCTTGGCAAAATTTTTTACAATAAAGGAAAATTTGAAGATGCTTTAAAAAACTTTCATAAAACGGTTTCTTTTTACGATACATTACAGCCAAGCTGTATTAAAGCTTTGGCTTTGTACTATATCGGCGTAACTAATACTGCGAAAGGTGATTATAAAACAGCTGATGTGTACTATGGAAAAGCGCAGAATTTACTAAAAGAGCTTAACCTCACGGATCAAGCAGAATCTCTTCACTATCAAAAAGCATTAGCACAAAAGAAAAATAATGACCTTCCTCTAGCAGCAAAAACTTTTATAAGCATAATTAAAAAACCAGATAATTCAAGTATAATAAGAACAAAAGCAGATTCCTATTATCAGCTTGGTTTGATAGAAACTCAACTCAAACGGAATGATTCTGCCATAATATATTTCGACAAAGCATTAGACTACAACTCTAAGATTAATGATTTTCAAAAAAAATCTAAGATCGTTTTAGCAATAAGCCAATATTATAAGCAAAATAAAAATTATGATATGGCTTATTCTTTTTTGGATGAGCACTATCAGCTGGAAAATTATCTTTTACGTTTAAAAAATGCTAAAGTAGATTTAAATGAATTCGAAAAATTCAAAAAAAATCAATCTTTAAACAATACTATACAAAGAGAAAGCGAAGAAAAAATTCAGCTAAAAACCTATCGGTATTCTAAGTTAGTCAGTATTTTAGCGATTGCGCTGATTTCGATTTTATCTCTTCTAAGTCTGGCATTGTACAAAAACAATATCATTAGAAATCAGAATAATTTATTGCTCCGCGAAAAAAATAAAGAATTGATTTTAGCCAAAAACAAAGCTGAAAAAGCTTCAAAAGCAAGATCTGAATTTTTATCAACTGTTAGTCACGAACTCCGGACACCATTAAACGCAATTAACGGAATTACCCATATCTTACTAGAAGACAAACCGAAGAAAAGACAATTAAAATATTTAGAGTCTTTAAAATTTTCTGGTAACTATTTGACCACTTTTATTAATGAAATCTTAGAAATTAATAAAATTGACTCCACTAAAGTGGAAGTAGAAAACATAAGTTTTAATCTTAAAGAACTGCTATTCAACATTCAAAGTTCACTGAAGGAATTGGCAACAGCCAATAAAAATTATTTCAATTTAGAAATAGACAAATCTATTCCCGACAGCCTCATTGGCGATCCAACCAAATTATCTCAAATCATACTTAATTTAATCAATAACGCTTTAAAGTTTACAGAAAACGGACATGTAAGCGTAATTGCAAAATTGTATTCGCAGGAAAACGAAAACGCTGTCATTTATTTTGAAATTATTGATACGGGAATTGGAATCCCAGAAGACAAACTTCAAAGTGTTTTTGAAAGTTTTTCTCAGGGTTCTATTGAAGTGAATAGAAAATACGGCGGCACTGGTCTTGGTCTTACAATTGTAAAAAAACTAATAGAACTTCTGGGGGGCGAAATAAAACTAAAAAGTGAAGTTGGTAAAGGCTCTACTTTTACCTTCAAACTAAATTTCAAAATTAACAACGAACCATTGGAAGTAATTGAAGAAATAAAATCTTATAACGACAAACAATTGAAAAACAAATCTATTTTATTGATCGAGGACAACAAAATCAATCAAATGATAACTCGTAAAATGCTTGAGAACAAAAACATTAACTGTGAAATCATAGATAATGGAGAAGATGCAGTCGAGCTTTTAAAGATTAAACGTTTTGATATGGTTTTAATGGATGTTCACCTGCCTGGAATTAATGGCACAACGGCTACCAAATTAATTAGAGAATTTGACAAAACAACTCCAATTATTGCATTAACCGCTATTTCGCTTGACGAAAACCGAGATATGCTTCTTTCTTTCGGAATGGATGATGTCATTACAAAACCTTTCGTTCCAGACGAGTTTTATGCTATTATTGCGAAGTTTTTCGATTAATTAAGTTCCTAAGAAGTTAAGACACTAAAGTTTTAAATCTTGCATTTAGGCACATATTTCTACATACTCCAAAATAGCAGTATCAAAATCTTTTTGACTATTAATAAAAGAACTTCTTATTGGCAGATAATATAATTGTGAAACCAATTTAGAATCTTTTAAACGAACATAATCTTTTTCTGTTGTAATAATTTTTCTTCCATTTGCTTTAACCTGAATTGCTTCTAAATCGGCATCGGAAAAATGATGGTGGTCAGGAAAAGTAAGACATTCATCATTTTCATTCTTTAAATAATCATAAAATGGTTTTGGTTTTGCAATTCCAGCCAAAAGCAATTTAGATTCAGATTTGATTTCGCTGACTGAAATTTTTTCTTTCTTGCTGTAGATTTCTTCATCATAATCTATAAAAGTAAAAAAGACTTGTTGGGAACTGCTTAATTTAAGTTTTAATCTAATTGCAGTTTGTTGTTCCTCAGATAAATTTTTAGGACATTTTGTAACCACAACAATGCTGGCTCTTTCTGCTCCGCTCCTGCTTTCTCGCAGATTTCCTGTTGGAAGCATAAAATCATCTGCATATAAATCCCCATAAGAAGTCAGCAAGATATAAAAACCTGCTTTTACTTTTCTGTGCTGATAAGCATCGTCAAGCAGAATAATTTCTGGTTTTTCCTTTTGTGAAAGTAATTGCTGAATTCCATTTGTACGATTAGCATCGACAGCAACCAGAACATTTGGAAATTTTTGATAGAACTGAAAAGGTTCATCACCCAAAATTTCAGCATTTGAATTTTCATCAGCCAAAACAAAACCTTCCGATTTTCTTTTATAACCGCGGCTTAAAGTGGCAACTTTATATTTATCTGACAACAATCGAATTAAATATTCTATTTGAGGCGATTTACCTGTTCCACCTACACTTAAATTTCCAACAGCAATAACTGGAAGGTCAAATGAAGTTGATTTTAAAATTCCTTTGTTAAAGAGAAAATTACGAATGCTGGTAATAAAACCATATAAAATGGCAAAAGGGAAAAGTATTTTTCGAAGTAAGTTCATAGAATTATTTATCTGAGTAATGACCCATTGCAGAAACTATAATAACGGTGACAATCTCTTCTTCTACGCGATAAACCATTCTATCTTTTTGATTAATTCTTCTAGACCAATACCCATTAAGGCTATACTTCAACTCCTCTGGTTGTCCTTCTCCAAAAAAAGGGGTTTCAGTTAGTTCTAAAAGTATTTTTTCAATCTTTTTTATGGTAGCTTTATTTCCTGATTTATAGTGATTTTTCAAATCTTTACGAGCAATATCGTCAAATTCTACAAAATACTTCCCCATATATCATCTGGATTTAATCTTGTCGTTTTTCCTTGTTTAATATTCTCTTCTGCTTTTTTAACTTTTTCAATAAATTCAGCACTATAAATACTTTGCTCCTCATTAACCTGTCCATAACTATCCGTTTCAACAATTTCAATACCATCAAGACCTTTAAAGAAAGTTTCGAACATTTCCATAAATGCTTTTCCTGTCTTCGTGTGTTCGTTAATTTTTATAGTTGTCATCACTTATAAATTTTATATTACAAATGTACTAAATTTGTACTTTTAGTATCAACTATTATTACCATTAGTATAAATAGTTGTTATCAACAAAAATTTGGAAAAACTGAAAATGAAAATCAAAAATATTATATCGTCTCTTGAAGAAATGGCTCCTTTGGCTTATGCCGAAGATTTTGACAATGTCGGACTTTTAGTCGGAGATTCTGAAACCGAATCTACAGGAGTTTTAGTCTGTCATGATGCCTTAGAAAGTGTTATCGACGAAGCTGTTGCTAAAAACTGTAATCTAGTCGTTTGTTTTCACCCGATATTATTTTCTGGAATTAAAAAAATTACAGGCAAAAATTACGTAGAGCGCGCAATCTTAAAAGCCATAAAAAATGATATTGCCATTTATGCCGTTCATACTGCCCTTGACAATCATTCTCAAGGTGTAAATAAAATTTTCTGCGATGCTTTAGGATTAACCAATACCAAAATATTGATTCCTAAAAATAATTTCATTCAAAAATTAGTCACTTTCACTGTTCCTGATAATGCTGATAAAGTTCGAAATGCATTATTTGAAGCTGGGGCCGGCAATATTGGAAATTATGACAATTGCAGCTTTAATACTCAAGGTTTTTTTACTTTTCAGGGAAATGAAGAAAGCAATCCTGTAATTGGAGAAAAAGGGAAACTGCATACTGGGGAAGAAATTAAAATCGAAGTTGTTTTTGAAAAACATATGCAATCAAGAGTTTTAAAAGCTCTTTTTGCAAACCATATTTATGAAGAAGTTGCTTATGAAATTTATGATCTTCAAAATCCCCATCAAAATATTGGATTAGGAATGGTTGGTGAATTTGAAAATGAAATGGATGAAAAAGATTTTCTTCTTTTAGTAAAAGAAAAAATGACTGCCGATGGAATTCGCCATTCTGAGTTTTTAGGAAGAAAAATTAAGAAAGTTGCCGTACTTGGAGGTTCTGGAAGTTTCGCCATAAAAAATGCCATTCAAGCTGGAGCTCAGGCTTTTTTAACTGCGGATTTAAAATATCATCAATTTTATGAAGCCGAAAATAAGCTTCTTTTAGCAGATATTGGTCATTTTGAGAGTGAACGCTATACAAAAAACTATATTGTTGATTATCTTCGAAAAAAAATTCTTAATTTTGCGATCATTTTATCGGAAGAAAATACAAATCCAGTTAAGTACTTATAGAATATGACGAATACGAAAGAATTAAGTGTTGAGGACAAGTTAAGAGCAATATATGATTTACAGCTTATTGACTCTAGAATTGACGAAATCAGAAACGTTAGAGGTGAGCTTCCTTTAGAAGTTGAAGATTTAGAAGATGAAGTTGCAGGTTTGAGCACTCGTTCAGAGAAACTGAAAGGTGAACTTGAAGTGATTGAGGAGCAAATCAAAGCGAAGAAAAACGCTATTGATGAGCATAAAGAGGTTATCAAAAAATACACAAAACAACAGGAATCTGTACGTAATAACAGAGAATTTAATTCTTTGACAAAAGAGGTTGAATTTCAAGAATTAGAAATTCAATTGGCTGAAAAGCAAATAAAAGAAATGAAAGCTTCTATCGAGCACAAAAAAGAAGTTATTTCTAATTTAAAAGAAAAACTTGACGCTAAAAGCTCTCATTTAAAACATAAAAAATCTGAATTGGATGCAATTATGGCTGAGACTCAAAAAGAAGAAATCTTCTTAACTGAGAAATCTGCTGAATTTGCTGGACAAATCGAAGATAGATTATTGGCTGCTTACAACAGAATCAGAAGCAGTGTTCGTAATGGTTTGGCTGTAGTTTCTATTGAAAGAGGAGCTTCTGCTGGGTCTTTCTTTACAATTCCGCCTCAAACTCAGGTAGAAATTGCTTCAAGAAAGAAAATCATCACTGATGAGCACTCTGGAAGAATTTTAGTTGACAGTGCTTTAGCTGAAGAAGAGAAAGAAAAAATGGAACAATTGTTCTCAAAATTCTAAATAAACGGTCCCGATTTAATCGGGACTTTTTTTTATATTATTTGCCACAGATTAAAATGATTTACACAGATTTAAAATATCTCGCGATTTTGAGATTAAAATCTTTAAAATCATTTTAATCTGTGGCAAAACTTTTTTTAGCAGGCGTAAAGTCATATTTTTTACCTTTACTAAAAATCTAAGTTTTGAAAATTAAAAAAGGAATTCGTTTTATTACATTAAAATCTGTTGGATCATACATTAACTTTTTGAGTTATGTTCGTCCGCAAAGAGCCACCGAACTTTCTTATGCGCTTTTTAGCCAGCCGCGAATTGGCAGGTTCAAAAAAGAAACTCTTCCAAAAGTGCTGCAAAACACAGAAACAGAAATTTTTCATCATAACGAACATCATTTTCAAACCTATATCTGGAAAGGAAATGAAACCAAAATTTTACTAGTTCACGGCTGGGAAAGTAATGCCTCGCGCTGGAAAAAAACTTTACCACACTTACAAAAATCTGGAAGTACTATTATTGCAATTGATGCACCAGCACACGGACAAAGCAGCGGAAAAGAATTTAACGTGCCGCTTTATGCGGAATTTATTAATAAAGCGGTTGAAAAATATCAGCCGACTATTATTATCGGGCATTCTATTGGCGGCGCTGCCTGCGTGTATCATCAGTATTTATTTCCGAATACGAGTATCAATAAAATGGTAATTCTTGGCGCTCCATCAGATCTCAAAACTTTGATTGATAATTATATTTCAATGCTGAGCCTGAACACTAGAATGTTATCACTCTTAGAAGGTAAATTCATAAATCGATTCAACTTTAAACTAGAAGAATTTTCAGGACAAAAATTTGCATCCCAATTTACTATCCCAGGTTTCATTGCCCATGATACTTCGGATAAAATTGTTGCTTTTGAAGAAGGAAAAAAAATCGCCAGTAATTGGAAAAACAGTCAGTTCATCGAAACTAGCGGTTTAGGCCACGGAATGCATGATGATGAATTGTATGAGAAAGTGATTGAGTTTTTGTTTGCTTCTGAAGGGTCAAAGTAACAAAGGAGCAAAGGTTTTCTTTACAATTCATATATAACTTATAACTCAAAAAAAATGATCGCCGTAATTTTCGAAGTCATTCCCAATGAAGGAAAAAAAGAAGAATATCTGGATATTGCTGCTAGTCTCCGCCCTGAATTAAATAGTATTGATGGCTTTATTTCTATAGAAAGATTTCAAAGTTTGAATGATCCTGGCAAAATTTTGTCTTTATCTTTTTGGAAAGATGAAGAAAGTATTCAGCAATGGCGAAATCTCGAAATGCATCGTCACGCGCAATCAAAAGGAAGAAATGGAATTTTTAAAGATTATCATTTACGAATTGCAGCTGTAGTTCGCGATTACGGAATGTTTGAAAGAAAAGAAACTCCTGACGATAGTTCCATTTTTCATGACTGAGAAAAGGTGCAAAGGTTCAGAGGAACAAAGTTTTCTTAGATTCTGAGTTGCTAATTCTAAGTTTTGCTTAACAAAATCTAAAATTCTAAGAAGCCTAACAATCTAAGAAGTCCTAAATTTTAGCTACTTTTACAGTATGGAAGAAAATCTAAAACGTCTTAATAAATTTATTGGCGAAACGGGCTATTGTTCTCGTCGTGAAGCCGATAAATTGATCGAAGAAGGACGCGTAACAATAAATGGCGCTGTGCCAGAAATGGGGACTAAAGTTTCTCCACAAGATGAAGTGCGTATTGACGGAAAACTAATTGTTGAAAAACATGAAAAATTGGTTTATCTGGCATTTAACAAACCAGTCGGAATTGAGTGCACAACCAATCTTGAAGTTAAAAATAATATCGTAGACTATATTAATTATCCGAAACGTATTTTTCCAATCGGAAGATTGGATAAAGCAAGTGAAGGATTAATTTTCATGACAAATGATGGTGACATCGTCAACAAAATTCTACGCGCCAGAAACAATCACGAAAAAGAATATACCGTTACTGTTGACAGACCTATTACAGATCGATTTATCCAGCGTATGGGAAATGGTGTTCCGATTCTAGATACGGTTACCAAAAAATGTAAAGTAGAACAAATCAGTAAATACACCTTTAAAATCATTTTAACGCAGGGATTAAACCGCCAAATTAGAAGAATGGCAGAATACTTGGGTTATGAAGTTACGGCGCTTAAACGTATCCGAATTATCAATATTTCTTTGGATGTTCCTGTTGGGCGTTACCGTGATTTAACTGATGATGAGATAAAAGAATTAAATCAGTTGATTGAGCCTTCTAGCAAAACTGAAGAAGCGAGTTTTCCAAAAGTGGAAAACCTGAATAAAAATTCAAACCAAAGTTCGAGTCGAAGAACAACGTTTATTTCTAAACATGATCCTCGATTTAAAAAAAGAGGAGATCAATAAATATCAAAAGTCCCATTCTTTGAAAGAATGGGACTTTTTGGTTATTGGATAATTTTATCAATCTTATCATGAAGATTTTTCTTTATCCAAATATTCATTTCAGTTTTATTTTTAGAATTACTAGCGTGCATAGGAGATTCTTCATTAATCAAAATCTTATCACGCTCTAAATCAATCAAAGAATGATAAAGACCTCCTCTTTGCATTATTAAATAATGCTTTTTTACAAAAATCTTAATTCCATCTATATTTTTTGGGCCTTCATCATAATTGAAACATACAAAATTAAAATTAGCACTTTCGTCTTTTTTATTTCTGACATTTTCTACCAGCTGCTTGTCAATTCTTTCTAGATTTTTCCATTTTCCCCTTTTCCATTTTAGAATACACCATTCCGTATCATCGAAACCAGCCATAGAAAAATATAAAACATATGTTTCATTTTTATAATTTATATGCTGCTGATACAGATAATCTTTAAAATATGTTTTTAAAAGGTTCATTTTTATATTCAAGTAGAGATCTTGTCCAGCTTGGTTCAATCCGTTTTCAGCTTTCTTTTTATACTTTTTTGCAATATTTAAATTTCCATCTAAAAGCCCCCTATCTTGACTTTCTTTAATTTCAGCTTTCTTCAAAATAGAAAAATAATAGTCTACGCTTCGATATTTTAAATTCTGAGAATTTGTAATAAATGAGATAAGAAACAACATCGAAAAAATAAAAATCCTCTTCATTTACTTATTCTTTTCATTTAAAAATTCATAATACAAAGCTTTAGATAAAAAACTTTCATTCTGATAGTTCAAAATCATTTCCTCCCTGCTGCTTTCATCATAGCCGCCATTTAAATTATTTTTTAAAAAATATTCGCGTCGGGCGTCATCATTAAAGTTAAGTCCACTTAAAAATTTGGGTTCGGTACATTTATTTACAGAGATATTATAATTTGTAATCAGATTCCCCCAGTTCACAAAACTGCATAATAACAATGTTCCATAAAAATACCAAATCATATTATTTACCAGATAAGAATTTGTTTTTTGCTTTTTAATTTTTAGAAAAACAAAAACCAAACCTACGATAGATAAAATCAAAAAGGCATATACACCCAATCTTTTATAAGTTAAACCAAAGACAGAAATGTATTCTGAGTTTTTAATTATGGCGCTTAAGATTAAAAAACCATTTAAAACAATCCAAATTTTAGCAAGTTTCTTTAAGCGTGCTGCTTTTTCATCAAAATTAAATCCGCCTTTAAAGTAGAACATGATTAATCCTACTGCCATCAAGATCGAAAAAATTACTGAGTTTACTCGTTCGTGCGTATCTGCGCTTAAATTTGTTTTCTCTACCACTTCAAAAAACTGTTCATAATTATAAGTACCGATAAAAACCAAAAGCATAATATTTAATAAAACCAATGTGATTTCACCGCTTTTTCTCTCGAAATCAAGATCTAGAAATGAAAATGTACTTTGATTTTTTACTTCAGAAATATTAGTAAAATCATTGCTTAGTTTTGAGTTGTATTGATAACAAACGTCTGGAACCCAATAATTCCAAAAACTGAAAGAAATATAAAATCCCAAGATTGTAACCAATATTAATTGCGGCAGATTTATATCTAATTGATAATCGGTAAATAATGACGCAAAATGATTACTTCCGAAAGAATAAGCGATGAAAAACAATCCTAGAAAAATAACGGGAATAACTACAAAGGCAACAAATTTCTTTGCAAAATCATTATGAATTTTTCGTTCTGGAAGCCATTGGTGAAAAAGAAAAATACGTCCTAGAGAAGTGATTCCGTTTAAGAAAATTAACGGAAAAACTTGTACGCTTTTAAGTTCGCCGTCTTGAGTTTTAAATTGTAAAAACAGAATTGAAAGTGCTAAAGCAAAAAACGAAGCGGCATCTCCGTACCACGCAAAAGCAAAACAAGACAAAATAGAAGTCATAACTAAAACCAAATGTGATCGGTCCACAAATTTCTCCTGAAAGAAGTAACTAATTAAAAGAGTGAGAACTACTCCAAAAATAGAGAGATTAATACCAACAGATTCGTTGTAAAAAAGCAGGATAAAAACTGCTGTACAGGCAAAGATAATTTGATGTTTTTTCATTTTAATAGCATTTTTAGTTTGTTATTTATTTTTAAAAGTACTTTGTATTTCAAAGTTTTTAGGTAAAAAAATAGAGCTGCTAAGATCTCATCAATTTTTCGAGATAAGATAAATGTTCCTTAAAAGCCACGCGCCCTAAGTCGGTTACTTGGTAAGACGTTCTTGGTTTTTTGCCTACAAATTCTTTTTTTACTTCAATATAACCGGCTTTTTCTAGCGCAGAAGAATGACTGGCTAAATTACCGTCGGTGATATCTAATAGCGTTTTCATTTCGGTAAAATCTACCCAATCATTGACCATCAGAATAGACATAATACCTAATCTGACACGACTTTCGAAATCTTTATTTAGTTTATCAATGATTCCCATTTGGCTGGTTTATTTATATTTTTTGAACATGATTAATCCGTACAAAATATGTAAAATTCCAAAACCAATGATCCAAAATAGTAAGCCATATCCAATAAGAAAAAGAGAAATTAATCCTAAAAAAAGTTCACAGAAACCTAAATATTTCACATCTGAAAAAGTATACTTTTCTGCATTAATAAGCGCTAAACCATAAAATATCAAAGTTGCAGGTGCCACTAAACCATAGGCTTGATGATACTGTAAAGCCAAGCAAAAAATTCCTCCGGCAATTAACGGAATTGCCAGATTAAATAACATTTTTTTTGTTGCCGATGTCCAAATTGGCAGATTGTATTTTTTACTTTTTCTAATGGTAAAAAATATTCCAAAAGCAAGAGCAAAAAATAGAATAACAAAAGCTGTATAAATTACCTCTGAAACTAAACTACCCGAAAGCAAAATGTGCTCATCGGTAAAATATTCGATTCCATTTGCTTTAAATAATTGATAAACGTACATACCACCAATCAACGCAGAGAGACCTGCAAAAACGCCTGATAGTCCGCTTAAAGATATAAATCTGGAAGAACGCTCCATCATGGAACGAATATGTGCTAAATCTTCTTGGTGCTTTTGATTCATAATTAAAGTACTTTGCAGTACAAAGTTATTATTTATTTTGAATTGACAAATGAAAAAGTGATTTTTTTTATTTCAACAAGACCTAACAGGTTTTAAAAACCTGTTAGGTCTATTATTCGCATAGCTGCGTGAGGGATAGGAGCAAGCTACCGAAGTAGCGCGGATAGCCCGACCGTAACGAGATAAAAAGGCGTATATGCGCAAAGTATGTTTGCCTTTTTATCTCGTTACGGTCACGCCCAAATTATAAAAACGAAAAAAGCCTATTCTTAACGAACAGGCCTTTTTACTGTTTTGAGATTTTAAATTAAAACCATCTTCTTCTTTTGAATAAAAAGACCCCAAAACTGGATAGGATTATAGAAACTAAAAGTAAAATCCAGATTCCGTATCTGCTTTCTTCCAGACCATTTGGGACGTTCATTCCGTACAAACTGGCAATTAGGGTTGGAATCATTAAGATGATCGAAATGGAGGTCATCTGTTTCATAATGTTATTCATATTATTTGAAATAACCGAAGCATAGGCATCCATCATTCCGGTTAGGATGTTGTTGTAAATATTGGCCGTATCCTGCGCCTGATTTAATTCGATTTCGACATCTTCCAGTAACTCGGGATCGTAATTGGCTTTGTGCGCTTTTAGATTTTTAATTCTTTGAAATAAAACGTCATTTGCTTTTAAAGAGGTGATGAAGAATACAAAACATTTTTCGATTTGAAGCAGAGCTTGTAATTCTTCATTTTTGATAGATTTCTCTAAATTATCTTCTGCCAGTTTTATTTTTTGATTGATTTGTTTCAGATATTTTAAGTACCAGACGCTTGATGACAAAAGCAGTCTCAGTACTAAATTGAAATTATCTTCGATTTCGATATTTTTGCGCTGTGAATACGAAACAAAGTCGGCAATGATTTCTGTTTTATAAAAACTGATTGTAACACAGATATCATCTTTAAAAATTAGTCCGAGAGGAACCGTATGAAAGGGTATTTTTACATCTCCACTTTTAATGGGGATTCTCATGATAATTAACGTCCAGCCATCTTCGACTTCTATACGAGGTCTTTCGTCGATGTCCTCAATATCATTGTAAAATGCTTCGGGAATTTGAAGTTCTTCTAGTAAGTAGTTTTTTTCTGTTTCTGTTGGAGATTCGATATGAATCCAGCAATTAGAAGTCCATTTTGGGATTTCAATCAATCCGTTGTTGTTTGTGTAAAAGGCTTTCATTTCAAAATACAGGATTTTATCGCAGCATTTTGAAATTTTCAAAAGCTGCTTAATTTAATACTAACGAATAATAATAATCGTCCATTTGGAGAAGTGTTTTTTAAGTGGTGCAAAAGTATCCTTTATTTTTAAGAACCGAAACTTTAAAGTATTAATAATATATTAAAGTGTTAGTTTGATTGGTTTTTAAACACATAGAATCATAGAAATGCTAGTTTTAGAAAAGGTATTTCATTTGCATTAATTCACATAGCTATGGTGTTAGAAAGTTTAGCACAAAAAAAGCCTGTTCAATTGAACAGGCTCTATATTATTTTGAAACAAAATTACTTGTTTTTTGCGCTTCTCATTTTTCTTGCTAATAGTGTATTTTTTAACAACATTGCAATTGTCATTGGTCCTACTCCACCTGGAACTGGTGTAATAAATGATGCTTTTTTGCTTACGCCGTCAAAATCTACATCTCCTTTAATAACATATCCTTTTGAGTTTGATGCATCATCAACACGCGTAATTCCAACATCAATAACTGTCACTCCTTCTTTTACCATGTCAGCTTTTAAAAATTCTGGAACTCCTAATGCTGTAATAATGATATCTGCATTTTTAGTAAATTCTTCTAAATTTTTAGTTCGGCTGTGTGTTAGTGTAACTGTAGAATCTCCTGGATTTCCTTTACGGCTCATTAAAATACTCATTGGACGTCCTACAATATGGCTTCTTCCAATTACTACGGTATGTTTTCCTGCAGTTTCGACTTTGTAACGCTCTAACAATTCCATAATTCCGAATGGTGTTGCTGGAATAAAACTTTCCATTTCAAGCGCCATTCTTCCAAAGTTAGTTGGATGGAATCCGTCTACATCTTTATCAGGATCGATTGCTAATAAGATTTTTTGCTCGTCGATATGCTTTGGCAATGGTAACTGAACGATATACCCGTCTAGATTATCATCTTCGTTTAACTCTTTAATTTTTGCCAGCAATTCTTCTTCGGTAATGGTTTCTGGCAGACTTACTAAAGTTGAATCAAATCCGATTTCCTGACATGATTTTACTTTACTTCCTACGTAAGTTAAACTTGCTCCATTATTTCCAACTAAAACTGCTGCTAAATGAGGCACTTTTCCTCCAGCTGCTTTTATAGATTGAACTTCGGCTGCAATTTCGTTTTTAATGTCGTTAGATGTTTTTTTACCGTCTAGTAGCTGCATTATCTTGTAGTTAAATGTTTCAGGTTTAAAGTTTCAAGTTTTAGAACTTGTGTTTATTTATTGAAAAAAGTTTCAAATTTCAGTCCCATAACTTGAAACCTGAAACTTGAAACTTTTATTTTTTTTATTTCGGCATTCCTCCTGGCATTCCTTTCATGCCTCCCATCATTTTCATCAGATTTTTTCCGCCTGGCCCCTGCATCATCTTCATCATCTTGCTCATTTGGTCAAACTGCTTCATTAACTGATTTACCTGCTCGACTTTTGTTCCCGAACCTTTTGCAATTCTGGCCTTTCTTTTTACGTCGATAATCGCTGGTTTGCTTCTTTCGATTGGTGTCATCGAGTGAATAATTGCTTCGATATGTTTAAAAGCATCATCTTCAATTTCAACATCTTTCATGGCTTTTGAAGCTCCTGGTATCATTCCTACCAAGTCTTTCATATTACCCATTTTCTTTACCTGCTGGATCTGCGTTAAGAAGTCATCAAAACCAAATTCGTTTTTAGCGATTTTCTTTTGAAGTTTTCTAGCTTCTTCTTCATCAAATTGTTCCTGAGCTCTTTCTACAAGAGACACAACGTCTCCCATACCAAGGATACGCTCAGCCATACGTTCTGGATAGAAAACATCAATTGCTTCCATTTTTTCTCCAGTACCCACAAATTTGATTGGTTTGTTTACAATCGATTTGATTGAAAGTGCTGCTCCACCACGAGTATCACCGTCTAATTTCGTTAAGATAACTCCATCAAAGTTTAAGATATCGTTGAAAGCTTTTGCTGTATTTACAGCGTCTTGTCCTGTCATAGAATCGACAACGAACAATGTTTCTTGTGGTTGAATTGCTTTGTGAACACGTGCAATTTCATCCATCATTTCCTGATCTACTGCCAAACGACCTGCTGTATCGACAATTACAACATTGAATCCGTTTGCTTTGGCATGCTTAATTGCGTTTTGTGCAATTTCTACAGGATTTTTATTTTCTGGTTCTGAGTAAACCTCAACACCTATCTGATCTCCAACAACATGTAACTGATTAATCGCCGCTGGACGGTAGATATCACACGCTACAAGAAGTGGTTTTTTATTTTTCTTTGTTTTTAAGAAGTTGGCTAATTTTCCTGAGAAAGTTGTTTTACCAGAACCTTGAAGTCCTGACATCAAAATAACAGTTGGAGTTCCAGATAAGTTAATACCAGCAACATCTCCACCCATTAATTCTGTCAACTCGTCTTTTACCAGTTTAACTAATAATTGTCCTGGCTGTAAGGTTGTAAGTACGTCCTGACCAATTGCTTTTTCTTTTACTTTAGCCGTAAAATCTTTAGCAATTTTAAAGTTAACATCGGCATCAAGTAAAGCACGACGAACTTCTTTTAAGGTATCGGCAACGTTTACTTCTGTAATTTTACCGTGTCCTTTTAATATATGGAACGCTTTATCTAACTTATCACTTAAATTATCAAACATATCATTTTCTTTATTTGAAGTGCAAAGATAATCTAATTAGATATTTCAGGCAATTTATTTTTAAGGTTCATAGCCGCAAAGACACAAAGTCCCAAAGTTTTTCTTTTAAAG
Organism: Flavobacterium fluviale; assembly: GCF_003312915.1. Lineage (NCBI taxonomy): Bacteria > Pseudomonadati > Bacteroidota > Flavobacteriia > Flavobacteriales > Flavobacteriaceae > Flavobacterium > Flavobacterium fluviale. The sequence continues at coordinate 246,487 of NZ_CP030261.1, forward strand.
ATTTAATTAAGATAAAAATCTCGCAGATACTCTAAGGCGTAAAGTTATTTTCGCCACGAATTGCACCAATTTCCCGAATTATTTTTCTCTCGCAGATTTAGCAGATTGTAATGATTTCTATTAAAAAAATCTGCTAAATATCCGTGAAACAAAAGACTTCGTGCCGTAGCGTCTTCGTGGCAAAACAAAAAAAAGGCGCAAAGAATAAAATCTCTGCGCCTTTGTGCCTTTGTAGCTATGAACCTTTGAACCTTTAAAATTAAAATTGGAAGTAAATAAACGGCTGTGAACCTGCTACTGCTGTCGCGTAAACAATCCAGTAAACAAATCCCAGAATTATTGCTTTTACTAATAATGGTGTTTTATCAAAAACAGATTTCATTCCGTTTGTAAAAGCTTCTGGCAAGAAATGCCAAACGTAACCGAATAACATCAATCCGAAAACATTTTTATAACCTAATACAATTGTTTTCCAAAGTTCTGGTTCAAATGTTAGTTGACCAATATTGTTAATTACCTGTAAAGCTGTTTCGAAATCTCTTGCGCGGAAGAAGATCCAGCAGAAAACCACAAAATGAAAGGTAATTAGAATAGAGAAAAATCTCCACAAGAAATTTGGACTTTTATCTTTTTTCGAAGGAAAGAATTCCATAAATATTTTATGAACTGCCAAAGCTAATCCGTGAAGCGCTCCCCATACTATAAACTGTGCTCCTGCTCCATGCCATAAACCTCCCAAAAGCATTGTAGTAAACAAATTAAAATTGGTTACTAAGGTTTGTTTTATTTTGCTTGAAAGTAAAAATGACAAACAGAAAACTAAAATACTGCTTCCCGCGATTATCAGCGGCATTATGCTTTCATTATAGTTTGAAATTCCCCAAAGCAATAAGCCAAAGAAAAATAAACTTGGGAATAAATATCCTGCGAAAGAGCCTTGTCTGTTTCCTCCAATAGAAATGTATAAAAAGTCTTTTAACCAAGTGGATAGTGAGATATGCCATCTTCTCCAGAAATCGGTAATCGAAGTTGATTTATAAGGTGTTCTAAAATTGGCGGGCAATTTAAACCCTAATAATAATGCAATACCAATTGCCATATCTGAATATCCAGAGAAATCACAATAAATCTGAATGGCGTATCCGTAAGAAGCCATTAAATTTTCAAATGAAGTATAAGTCATCGGCGTATCAAAAACACGATCGACAAAGTTTACCGAAATATAATTTGAGATTACTGTTTTCTTGATAAGTCCGCCAATAATCAAAAACAAGGCGTTGTTTACATCTTCTTTTGTCAAATTTAGTTTTTGATAAATCTGAGGAAGAAAATCTTTTGCGCGCACAATTGGTCCTGCAACTAACTGCGGGAAAAATGATACGAAGAATAGATACTCGATGTAATTTTTCGTCGGTTTGATTTCTTCTCTGTAAATCTCGATTATATAACTCATCGATTGAAAAGTATAGAACGAAATTCCAACAGGAAGAAAAACATTATGAAGTGCAAAATTACCATGAAACATATCATTGTAAGTCACAATTAAAAAGTTCATGTATTTGAAATAGCCTAAAAGTGCTAAATTCAAAATAACACTAATAACCAAATAAAGTTTCTTTACGCTGTCTCTGCTTTCTTTGTAAATAATCTGGCTCAGACCATAATCTACAACAGATGAAAGTAATAATAACAGAAAATAAATCCCACTCGATTTATAATAAAAGAATAATGAGAAGAGAATAACATAGGTTAATCTCAAATAAAATGTTTTGCGTAAAAAACCATACACAAAATAGAAAACCAAAAAAAGGCCTAAAAATAAACCAGTATTGAATAAAAGTTTTTCTTCTGGATTGTAAATAAACCAGCTTTTAACTTGTTCTGTTGTAATTGCACCAAAATTTTGAATGAACCAATTATTAATGCTATCTATTGTTGTCAACTTAATTCTTTAATTTAAAATTATCGTATGTCTTTAAAAACGCCTGCGTAAACAAATTTCCTTGTTTCTCATATCCTTTTTTGGAGTAATGAACCCAGTCTGGACCAATTAATCCCTGCACTTTCAGTTGTTTGATACCGCTCATGCCGCCAAATTCATCGTACAAATCCCAAACGGCAAAGCCATCTTTTTGGGCTATCTCAATAATTTGTCTAGTATAATCATCTATATAAGTATTTGGCTTTCTTCTCAGCAAAGAGGGCGGCGGCGTCATAATTATTATTGGTGCATCAATTTTCTGCGCTTTAATATTACTTATAAACTCCCTCAATTCTTTAATGAAACTTCCAGAATTCAAATGATCATAACTTTCATTTGTTCCTAGTGAAAAAACAAGAAGATCTGGATGTAATGCTTTTAGCTGTTCAAAAAATAATGGATATTTATTATAATCTGAAAACTTGGCTCCATTTACTCCTATACCACTGTAGATAATTCCCGGAGCATCTTTTTCTAAAACCAATCCGTTTAATTCATAATTAGATGCTTCTTTATTCGGAATTAAGAAAATTCGACTAAGCGCATTGTCTGAATTATAATAATGAGTGTAAGAATCTGACTCCACGGCTAATGGAACAAACTCAGACATAGAAATTGTTTTTGCCCTTGTTTCATTAGTCGAAATTTTTAAAGTTCTCCCTGCTCGAATATTATTTGACTTTAAACGATTGTCTCTTTTTATTTCAGTAACCGAAACATTGTATTTATCTGCAATAGTCCCAAGAACTTCTCCTTTTTTAATTTTATGCGTTATAACTTTTCGCTCAGTCGTTTGAATTGAATTAATCTTAGAAGAAACCGCCAAATCAAACATATTCTGATTTTTTGGCGTTATGATTTTTATCGTATTAAATTTATACGCGGGATCTTTTATATTCATTTCCATTACAAAACCGCCAGAATCTCTCCAAAGTCCAATCCCGCTTAATCCAACTGGATTATTTTTGAATGGATAAATATTTCTATAGCTTTCCCAAACTCGATTCGATTTGAAACGCTCGTTATAAGACCCGTTTGTTTTTGCGAGCTGATACGGAAATACTAAACCACGTCCTGCATTACCAAATTTTTGCTGCAAGTTCTTTCTGATTTCATTCGTCATCAAGTCACCTTGAATATGCGAATCTCCTATATGGACAATATTAATTTTTTGGTTTTTCTGATTTTCATTTTCTTCTAATTTCTGAAAAAAATCTTTTAATACTTTGGCATTATAAATCTGACCTTCTACGGGAGTTTCAATTGCTGCGGCATCTACTTTTTGAATCATACTTTTAGGAATTTGAGGTACATCTGTTTTTGAAGTCTTTTCATTCGTAGAGAATAAAAGACAACAAAAGAAAAGAATAAGTTTATTTATCATACGCTGTCTTTTGTTACGGAAACGGAATCTGGTCTGGCCCTTCTTACTGGTTTTGGCTTAGTTCCGCCAGCATCCCTTTTTTCTCTGAGTACTTTATATTCTTCGTATCCTTTGTTTAATTGCTCATATAATAAATTACCAATTGCCTTTGCACCTCGCTGATTAAAGTGCGTATAATCTTTATTGGCTTTTGCCGGTGTTTCATCGACCCATTTTATCATAGAACCGTCTCCTCCCATTAAGGTGTATAAGTTTACAAACCCTGATTGGGTTTCCAGTGCGTAATGTTTTTGCGCTTTCATTAATGGAACTACAGCAGAATCTGTTTTCATTTCCAATTCATATTTGGTTGATTTATCGGCAGTAGAAACAATCAATATTGAAACACCTGGAAAAGATTCTTTTATTTTATTTACAGTTTTAGTCATTCCTTTTTCGTACCAAGAATAATTTTTGGTTCCGTAATTCAAAACATTTGTTCCGTAATGCAGAATAATTAAATCATAATTCAGATTATTATTAAAAGCTCTCATAACATCTGCATTGAACATTGAAATTGGAAGTCCTGAATTTCCTCGTTGCGAGAAATTATCAACGTGAACTCCCATTCCGTTATCAAAATTAAATCCGTAAATCGGAATTGAATCTGCATGCACAAAATTCGCTTTAAAAGCTTTTAAACTTCCAGAAGATACCTTTATTGTGTTGACTAAATTGTTTGGAGAAAGATTCTTTTTAAGAGTGTCTTTGCCAATGATAAAATTAACTTTTCCTGTTTTAGAGGATCGCCCGTAAAACAGGGTTGCGTTATCTAAAGAAGTAGAAAACTTTTTAAGTCCCGCTTCGTATTGAACCCATGTTGGATTTGACGGATCGTTTGCAAAAAACACGTGACCGTTAATTCCAAAAGGGCTTGTTGGTTTTTTGACATTTAAATATGACTGTGTTTTCCAGTTTTTCGAATAAGTAGATTTTACAGAACCTCGCGATGCAGCCGATTCTGAAGTAATTGGAACAAATCCAACTCCATTTCCTCCAAAACGTTCTTGATAATTGGCACGCACATCCTGAACGATTAAATCTCCATCTGTCATAGAATCTCCGTAATAAGCAATTCTAACTTTGTTCTGCGGATTTTTCTCTAACTGATATAATTTTTCGTAAAAAGAAATCAGGTATTGATATCCTTTGTAATTCTCGAAAGTTTCTGCGGGAAATTCAATTCCCTCAGTTTCATCAAAAACAATTTTTTGACTGTTTAATTTTCTTTCACTTTCAGCAATACTATCATCATCCAAAGAAAGTGAATCTTCTGCAACAGATTCTAAAAGTAAACTGTCAATTAATATGTTTTTAGAATCTAGTTTACTGTCTGAAAATATTTTATCTGGAAGGATTTGTTTAAATCCAATAAAGGCAACCAGCGCTAACGCTACGATCGCAAAAGACTGAAAAAAATAAGATTTTGTATTCACCTAATAATTATAAAATATGAAGAACTGCAAATCAAAAATTAAACCAATTAAGTTATCGTTAATTTATTGCAGAAAAAATTTGTGCAAAGATAGAATAACATTTTGTTTCTAATTCATTTTAACAAGAAAGTAGGCAAAAAAAAGAGGTTAGATAAATCTAACCTCTAAATCAAAAAAAAATAAAAAAAACAAAGCTAATGATTAACTAAATTTAATGCGATGCATTATAGTTTTAGAATGAAATACTCTTTATAATTTTTAGATTTTCATTTTAAAATTATTTTAAGATAGCATACTCTAAAGTAGCATGACCTCTTTCACCTGCATCATTTGTCATTGCAAGGAATTTTACTTTGTAGTAGTTACCCGCAGCATCTTTAATTATATAAAAACGATCTGTTCTAATACTTGGTAAGGTAAATGGTCCTCCACCGCTTCTCCAGTTTGCCCCAATAATTCTTTGATCTGTAGCAGAAACAGTAAAGTTTGCTTCTAAAACATCTGCCTTAACAAAAGCTTCGTAAGTTTTATCCGCAGTCAGCACTTGATAAGCTTGAGTACCGCCTTTCATGTTAGTCACAATGAAATCAGAATATCCGTAAGTTACTTCTGTTTCACCACTTAAATAATTTGTAAATGTAGTAAAGTTAAGATCCCATTTTGTTTTTTGAGGCTCAACAGAAACTGTATTTCCTGTTGTTAATGAGAAAAAAGCAAAATTAAAATCAGCTTCTTTAGCAACTGTTTTTTCAGTAAAAGTAGTAGATGCTAAATCGGCGTACTGAATTTTGTAGCCATTCCCATTTCTTAAAATTCTAACTTTTTTCCATCCTCTAGCATCTCCATCAACACTAACAGAACCTGCCGCCGGCTTTGCTGTTGAAACAGCATATCCTAAGTTTACTAAATAAACTTTGTTATCAGCATCTGTTGCAGAAATTTCAGCAATTGCCGTTCCTATTCCTGCTCCAGCTCCTGCTAAAACTCCTGTAGGATTATCTACAAACCCATTTGAAGAAGCAGTTGTTCCTGCACCTACAGTCACATTCGCATCAATTTCTTGAGCTAAAGTTATATCAGAAGTCGATAATTTTTTTACAGCCATTTTTAGAGATCCGTTAATTACTACTCTAAAATCCGAACCACTTGAAAATCCGAAATCCCAACTTTGTCTGTTTATAGATTTAGATTCTCCTGTACTCAAATCTAAATATAATTGATTAGGCTGATTTGCACCTCCAACAGAAGCAGGAATAGTAGCACCTACAGAAGGAACTTCAGGAGCTGTATCGTCATCACTTGAACAAGCTCCAAGTGTCAGTAAAGCGAATGATAAAAGTAAAAATGTTTTTTTCATGGTATTAAAATTATTTATTAAAGATTTAGATTATAAGTCAATTTGATAAAGTAGGAACGTCCATATGCGAGCATTAATTCAGATGAGCCAGCGTGACCCGCACTTTGATTGGTATTGGTCTGTCTAACATTAGTTATATTGCAAATATTTCTGGCTCCAATTGTAGCTTCCAGCTGATTTTTGAAAAAGCCTTGGCGGATAGAAGCATCCAGCCAGTGACTTGGATCAATATCTGACAAAATATAAGAAGAGGTTCCTTCTATAAATTGTTGAGTTTTTCCATTGAATTTGTAGTAGGCAGAAATAATAGTATTCCATTTTGGAAACTGATAAGAAACACTACTGTTGATATTGAAAGAATATAAAAATTTGTCATCTGAAGCAAAAACTTCATTTTCAATTTTTCTTGAAACCCCAATAACAGATGCGCCAATGTTAAAATTAAAATTATCAATTGTGAATTGATTCATGGTAGAAAAATTCCACATCTTATATTTACTTATATTAATATATTGATATTCCGGGTTTCCTGTATCTGGATTAAATCGCACTAAAGCCATATCGATTCTATCATTTACATCAAGAAAGCTTCCTGCAAATGTGCTCGCGTACCTTAAACCAGAATTAAAAGATCCAGATTTCTTTAAACTTGCCTCGTATGAAGTACTAGTTTCTGGAATAAGATTTTCATTTCCTGTAAAAAAGTGACCATCAAAAATTTGTTTGGTGTATAACTCATCAAAAGTTGGTGTTCTAAATGAAGTGCCATAAGAACCCCGAAGTTCAAATCCGTTATCAAACAAATATCTCAATCCAAGCGAAGATGCATATTGATCTTTAAACTGAGACTGAGCAGAAAAACGAAGACCTGGACGAACAGAAAATCTTGATGTTGCCATGATTTCAGAAGAAGCAAAAAAATCGTAGTTTTCCAATGTTTTACGAACGGGAGAATAAATATTATTCCCTTCTTGAACTAAAGCAAACCCTTGATTATTTACAAACTCATAACCAATCTGTAAATCTATTTTTTTATTCGTGAAAAAATTATTTACTGTTCCTGTAGAGTAAAGAACTTCCATCGATTGGTCTTTAGCTCGTACATTATTTGCTTCACTTTTAGTATATAAATAGTACCAAAAATCTTCTACATTTCTTTCTTGCTTTTGATGAGAAAGAGAGACATTATAATTCAATCTGGTAAACATTTTTCCAGAAGCATTTAAGTTATGGAAATACCTATTACTTAAGTATCTTTTATCATTAGCATAGCGATAAGAACCTAATTGTGAGTTGTATCCTGACTGTACTGTTGAATTATAATAATCAACGTCTTCATCTAAATATTCAAATTTGTAAAATATTCTAAAATTATTTTTAGAATAAGAAATTAGGGCATTTCCGTTCAACTGATCTTTCGGAAGCCATCTGTAACCTCTAGTCTGATCATTCTCAAAATAGTCTTTTCCGTTTTTATCATCTAAAAAACCTTGAAAATCATTGCGATTTGCACCAATACTTACAAACCAATTTTCATTAAAAGTATGCGCTGCCCGAATAGATTGTATATGACGTCCTTTATCAAAAAGAGCATATTCATCTTTTACTGTTTCTTCTTGAACTGAAGCCGTTATATTCCATTTATATTCAGAAGATTTTTTAGTAATAATATTCAAAACACCACTTACAGCATTAGCTCCGTAAATTACTCCCATCGAACCTTCAACTATTTCTATTCGTTCAACATCGTTTAAATTAATCTGTGATAAATCTGTATTATTCCCTAAACCAGCTTCATTGACTAACGGAACATTATCTACTAGAATTTTAAAGTATTGAGCATCTAATCCAAATAATGACACTGTAGAACGACCACTGGTGCCACTTGGTCTAACTGTGATATTTAAGTATTGATTTAAAACATCAGCTAAGTTATTTGCCACTAAATTTTTAATGTCCTTACTTGAAATCACTCGAACATTAAATACGGATTTTTTTATGGATTGTGGCTCAAATTGTCCTGTAACAACAACTTCCGATAATTTTTCCTGTGAGTTAATAGTATCTTTTTGCTGAGCAAAAGAACAAGTACAAAAAAGAAGTCCAGCAAAAAGGGTAAAATTTATTTTCATTATTTTTATTCAGTCTTAATAATCAATGCAAATATATAACTATTTTTAATTGTTCTAAATAAAATTTATATATTTGCCAAAATTTAAAAACAAAACAATAAGTTATGATTTCAAAAAGCCTTTTTTTGTCAGCCGCTATGGCTTTAACATGTGGTCTTGGTTTTAGTCAGGACAAAAAACAACAAGACATAAAATCGATTAAATCTATGTGCGGTTGTTATGAAGTAAAGTTTAATTTCACCGAAACATTCTCATACCCAAAAGACACTCTTACCTATAAACCATCTGAAACGAAACACGAATCTGCTTTAGAATGGGTAGAGTTATTACAAGATACTCCTAACAAAATTGTTATGCAGCATTTACTTATTGTCAGTGATGATATGATCATTAAACACTGGAGACAAGATTGGCTATACGAAAACACAGACTTATATTCTTTCGACAAAGGAACTTCTTGGAAATACAAAAAGTTAGACAAAAAAGCTGTTAAAGGGCAATGGACTCAAAAAGTATATCAAGTAGATGACAGCCCGAGATATGAAGGCTCTTCAACTTGGGTACACGTTGATGGAAAAGACTATTGGGCAAATGTAGCGGATGCTCCGCTTCCTAGAAGAGAGCAGACAAAACGTAACGATTACAATGTTTTAAAAAGAAGAAACATTCACGAAATCACTGCTACAGGATGGAACCATCAGCAAGACAACGATAAACTGGTTCGTGACGATGCTGGAAAAGATGTTTTGTTAGCACAAGAAAAAGGATTTGATGTTTACACTAAAGTTCTAGATGTTAAATGTATTGCTGCTCAAAAATGGTGGAAAGAAAACAATGCACTTTGGAAAAATGTTCGTGACAAATGGCAGACTCTTTTTGACAGAAATAAAGATTTGAACTTAGAAGCTAAAGTTGACAGAAAAGCACTTTACTCTCTATTATTTGATTTAAAACCAGATACTGCTAAAGCAGAAACAGATAAAATCATTGACAAATTTGTTAAGTAATTAGAATTAGTTGTACTTAAAAAAGCCGGAAGTTTTGAGACTTCCGGCTTTTTTTTGCTGTAAAAATTTATCTAATTTTTATCCCACCAAACGTTGGTTGTAACATTACTAACTACTGTAGCATTTGGATTATATTGTCTTTCATCAGATGGAGTTGGAAGCCTCAGAGGAATAAACTTTATATTTGATGACTGATTTGGCTCTAAGGCAGGAAAACCAGTTCTTCTATAATCGTTATAAGGTTCCATAGTTAAGAAAAGAGCAAGATATTTTTGCTGCATAATAGTTTCTAAACTTACTGTTGCAGTTGCTGCAGATAAAAATTCGGTTGTTGGTGTGGTACCAGTAACTTTTAGTACCGAGGCCTTTACCGCGTCTTGTAATGATTGTGCTGCATCTTGTCCCAATCTAAATTTAGCTTCAGCTTCTATGAATTTTGCTTCAGCATATGTAACTATTCCAATTGACGAAGTAGCACTCGCAAATGCAGAACCTATGTAAGAAGACGAAGTGGTATCTAAATCATCTGCCGTGTTTCCTGTATAATTACCGTTCTTATCTTTAGCAATAGCAAATGACAATCTCGGATCTTGGGTTTCTTTTAAAGAGTTAACGAAATAAGCTCCCGTTTTTAAGTAATTTGCACGACTATTTTCAAAAGCATACCATTGATTAAGACCGTTTGATGTTCCAGGGAAAAAAGTATTCGCGTCATCACTGTTTGAACTTATACCTGAAGCAGTAATATAATTTAGTGCTTTTTGCGCCGCCTGCGTATCAACCTGCGTTAATCGTAATGCATATCTTGCTTTCAACACATACGCAACTTGAATCCATTTTTTTGTATTTCCATTAAATATGTAATCATCATCTCCAGGAACGGTCAGATTACTTGACTCTGTTTTTTGCAAGTTTACAATAGCATCATCCAAAATACTTTGCAATCTCTCATAAATTTCCTGCTGTGTATTATACTTAGGAGCTCTATTACCTTGTTCAGCCTTAAATGCCTCATCATAAGGCACGTCACCCCACAGATCCGTCGCATAACCTAAATTTATAGCCGTTAAAACCTGACCAATACCATTGTAATATGGATACTGAGCAGCAAAATCACGATTTAAGAGGTAGCCATTCATTAAAGTTGTACTATACAAAGTATTCCATTCGTTATTTACATCCTGCTCACTAATAAAATAACGCTGAATGTCTCCTAATTGTCCCACACTTGTTCCAGCAAGATGCTGATCTAAAATATTTGAAGTTCTAATCAGTCCTGTTGTATGTGTTGAAAAGGTAGAGACTTCCATTGCAGAGAGCAACAAACTCGGTGTAGTCGAAATAGATGAATTAGGATTCTCGTTAAAGTGGTCTAATTCAGACTGACAGCTGGTAAAAAGGCCAAAACCTACAGTGGCCAGTATTACACTTTTTATATATTTTTTCATTTTTATTAATTTAGAATTTAAAATCCAACTTTAAGAGTCATTATAAATGATTTGCTTCCAGGATTATTAAAGTAATCTAATCCATTAATTTTTGAACCTGCACCTGTTAAACTAGTTTCCGGATCAACACCTTTATAATTGGTATTTAACCATAAATTTCGACCTGTAAATGACAACTGCGCTGAATTAATCGCTGTAATTTTTTTCACATTAAAATCGTAACTCAAAGTAACATCACGGAGTCTTATCCAATTTACATCTGTTATGGCTTCTTCAGCAGCTCCTCCACCGTCACCTAAGTATTTTTGGTAATAATTTTTAGCTGATATTGCAATATTATTTGGAGTTCCATCTTCTTTCACACCATCAATAACATAACTATGCTCTCTATCTGCAGAAGCTTCAGAAACACCAAAATTGTGTAATCTTGCCAATGTACCATTATACACGGCACCGCCATGTCTAAAATCTAATAACCCTGACAAACTAACTCTTTTATAAGTAAATGTATTTCTTAAACCTCCTGTCCATTTTGGAGCAGAATTACCTAAATTTCCTGTTTCTTCTGCTACTAACGGTAAACCATTAGATCCAATTATTTTTTGTCCATTTTCATCACGCTGCCATTTTGTACCATAAAAACTTCCTAATGGCTGTCCTTTAACAGCATAATATCCAATAGAACCAAAAGCAGTTTCAATAGAGATTTCATTTAAGTTTCCGTAAATATCAGTTACCTTATTTTCATTTTTAGACCAATTCAAATTTACGTTCCATTGAAATGGTTTATTTTTTTGAAAAATATCATACCCAAGCTCTATTTCAATACCTTTATTAACTAATTCTGCTGCATTTTGATAAACTAATGCATAGCCACTTGATTGCGGTAATGGTAATTCTATTAATAAATCTTTAGATGTTTTGTAATATAGATTTAAATCGAATGAAAGACGATTATCAAAAAACTTACTATTAAATCCAAGTTCATGTCCTAATACTCTTTCAGGTTTTAGCTGTTGATTTCCTAAAACTCCAGAAACTCCCATACCGTTTACCCCGTTGTAAGGAAAACTTAGTCCATCTGTAAAACCATCTGTCATAAATGGCTGAGAAAATGTACTTATTGTGTAATATGGCTGTGGAGCAATACCAACTTCTCCATATCCATAAGTCAATTTCATAAAGTTTACTGACTCTGGCAAATCGAAAGAGCTTGACAAAACCCATGAAGCGGAAGCTGCTGGAAATAAAGCGCTATTTGCGTCTGTTCCGTAAGTAGAAGACCATTCTTTTCTAAGCGATCCTGTAATAAAAAGTTGATTCTTAACATCAAATTCTAATTGTCCAAACAAAGCTCTGGACATAATATTAGATTCTGCGTTTGATGCATACAATTGTGTCGCATTTGACAAATTATAAAGGTTTCTCACAGCAAGATCTTTTCCTCGAGAAAAAACATCTGTGTTCTGAGAAGAACGTAAGTTAAGTCCTGCAGTATAATTTATTTTTAACCATTCTGATTTTAAAGGCAATAATCCTGTTGCTATAAAATCACCATAGAATTGTTTGTTATTAATATTATTAAAAGCAACTTCACCCATACCTGCAAGATTATCTCCATTAGATGAAATAGCGTAAACTTGTTTTCTATAATCAGAATAAGTATCTATCCCTCCTTTTGCAGTAAAAGACAACCAATCTGCTGGTGAATAAGTAAGGTACATATTTCCAAAAACACGATTTACATCACTTGTCGCAGGATTTTCATTGACTGTAAAATATGGATTATCATACGAATTATAATAATTCATATTATTACCCTCTTCATCCTTATAGTTTCTTAGATCATAATTTGAAGGAGAACGAAGCAAACTTAACATTACGCCAGAAGAATTACTTCCATTTTGTGCCAATGTATTGGTAGTGTGAGTATATTGTAAGCTACCCCCTGTTTTCCATTTGTCATTTAGTTTCAGATCTCCAACAACTCTTAAAGTATTTCTTTTTAAACCTGTTTCAGGGATCATACCTGTTTGTGTAACATTACCGTAGGAGGCTCTATAAGTAGCTTTTTCATTCCCTCCATAAAAAGAAATGTTGTTTGTAAAAGTTAATCCTTCCTGAAAGAAATTTTTAACATTGTTATACATCGGAATATTTAGCGACTCTGCCGAAGGCCCCCAGCTTTGAGGAGTATTTGGGTTTACAGCAGTTGCTGCAGCGCTAGTACCTTGAACATATTTATTCTGTCTAGCCGGTAATTGACTTACATGATCAATTGCCAATGCAGTTGAGTAATCTATTCCTAAACCTTTTCCGTTTTTACCTTTTTTTGTTGTATAGATAATAACTCCGTTACCAGCTCTCTCACCGTATAATGCCGCAGCCGCAGGGCCTTTAAGTACTGATACACTTTCGATATCGTCAGGATTAATATCCAAAGCACGATTAGAGTTGTTAATACCTGACAAGTTTGCATTAAATGGATTATCACCTGCACTTGTCTGACTTGTTGCATTATCAATAGGAATACCATCAACTACAATTAGAGGATCTGAATTTCCTTTAATTGTGTTTACTCCTCTAATGATTATTTTACTAGAAGCACCTGGAGTTCCACCCGTACCTATAACCTGAACACCAGCCGCTTTTCCTGCAAGCGCCTGCAAAACATTTTGTTCTCCAGATTTAGTTATTTCATCCGAAGTAATTTTTGAGACAGCGTATCCCAGTTTTTTTTCTTCTTTTTTAACCCCTAAAGCCGTCACCACAACCTCTTCTAGTTGTTCTCCTCCATCCTGCATCTTTACATTTACAGTAGACGAATTACCTATAGTGATACTTTGATCTTTCATTCCCATGTAAGTAAAAACTAAAACATCACCTGTTTTTGCTTTTATCTTATACTTTCCATCAAAATCTGACTGCACACCATTATTTGTGCCTTTCACCAAAACATTTACTCCTGGAATTGGTCCAGCTGCATCCGACACTATTCCTGAAATTGTCTTTTCCTGCGCAAAAAATAATTGCGTTGTAAAAACAAAAACCAGAATAAGTAATCCTTTAATTTTTCCTTTCATTATAGTTTATTTGAATTTAGGGGCGCAACTTATAAAATTAATTTAATTTTAACAAGAATTTATTTCTTTTTAACAAGTATTAATCAAATATTATTCCTACAAATAATAAAATAGAGAATAAAAAAAACCGCCTAAAATTAATTAGACGGTTATCCTTATTTTATTTATTTCTCACTAAAAGGGTTACTAATTCAAAATAGTTAAAAAATGAATATAAGGAAGTATTGTGTATTCTTACATCTGTAATTTAAGCGATGAGTGTTTAAAACTTATAACATTGTTTTTAAACAAGGTAGAAGTTATCATTTCAATGAGGCAAAAAAATACCATTATTTCAAAGTGCAAAATTAACACGAAAAATCATCAATTCATATACTTAATTCTTATTTTGCTGAAAAATGTCTTATTCTGATACTTTTCATTTTTTTAGGGGCAGTTATAAAACAAAAAAGCCGATAGTTAAACTATCGGCTCAGCAGTCTTCTAAAGGTTAGAAACCCTTAATATAATATTATATTATTTAGCTTCTGCGCACTCAGAATATGTGATAACATGTTTTGTTAAATCTGTCCATTTTGGTTCTGGATTTGCAGAAATAATTTTCTCACAGCTTCCCCACAAAGGGACAAATTCTTTTTTATAGTCTTTTTTCTTTAATAAAAATGCTGGTGAATCTTTTTTAGCAACGTAGTAAGATTTAGCATCTCCTCCCACAAATTTTACACCGCCAACGCCTAATGATGTAGTTTCTTTAGCATAAGGATCACAGTATACTTTAAATTCTTTACTAAATCCAGGGTTTAAAAGCTGCATTAATAACTTTGAATTTTTCTTTTTAATCTTCACATCAGCAGTTTCAAAGTAAGCATAACCTTGGTTTAAAAAATCTTGATTTAATTTTTCATCATTCCATTTTTTAAAGTCTTCAAGGAAATTAAGTTTTTTACCTAAATTATCAAGCCCGCTTGGTGGTAAATACATAAACTTAATATCTTCTGGTTTCAATTTGTGTTTTTTGCCAGCTCCGTCTTGTAATTTAATAAATTCAATTAATCCTTTGTCTCTATCGATATCTTTGATAGTTCCGTTAATTTCAGTTCCATCAGCTAAAGTAATGTAAGCTGTTTTACTGTGTGAAAATCCATAAGATGGAGAAATTAAATCTTGTGCATTCATTGCTGTAAAAGCAAAAAACAGCATCATTAATAGTAAAGGTTTTTTAATCATGTTTTTGGGTTTAAAATTTTGCTTACTCTTACGATTTTCAGCTTCCTCGATTATTTTTTTAACATTAGTAAATGTTAAAACGCTTATATTCACTAGCATTTCAAGCTGTTATTATCACTAAATTTCTTACTGTAAACATAATTATAAAAAGCATATATCCAAATGATATTTACTCTTTTTTACACGAAAATTCACTCAGCAGAATTCATAACGTTTTGATAATAATAATTTTTGTTATTCTTAAACCTTACCACAAAAAAAAAGAGCCGATAACTATTCAGTAATCGGCTCTTTGCACTATTTTTAAAAATTTACATTCTCTCTGGAACTTCTATTCCTAATAACTGGAATGCAGAGTTTATTACCTCAGCTACTTTTTGAGACAACTGCACTCTAAATATTTTTTTTGTCAAATCTACTTCACCTAAAATATGAACTGATTGATAAAACGAATTATATTCTTTGACCAAATCGTAAGTGTAATTCGCAATTAAAGCCGGGCTGTGATTTTGAGCCGCATTCTGAATTACTTCTGGGAAAAGTTCGATTTGTTTCACCAATTCTTTTTCTTTTTCATGAAGTTCTTCTATTTCAGTTTTAGCAGTAAAATCAAAATCTGCTTTACGGATTATCGATTGAATTCTCGCGTATGTATATTGAATAAATGGCCCTGTATTTCCTGCAAAATCCACAGATTCTGCTGGATTAAACAAAATGCGTTTTTTAGGATCTACTTTTAAAATATAATATTTCAAAGCTCCAAGACCGATGGTTTTGTACAATTTTGCTTTTTCTTCGTCAGAATAGTAATCAAGTTTTCCTAAATCTTCTGAAATTTGTTTGGCTGTATCAGTCATATCCTGCATTAAATCATCTGCATCTACAACAGTTCCCTCACGGCTTTTCATTTTTCCAGAAGGTAAATCAACCATTCCGTATGATAAATGATATAAGCTTGAAGCCCAGTCAAAACCAAGTTTTTTCAAGATTAAGAATAGTACTTTAAAATGGTAATCCTGCTCGTTTCCTACAGTATAAACCATTCCTCCCACATCTGGCATATCTTTTACACGTTGAATTGCAGTTCCAATATCCTGCGTCATATAAACAGCAGTTCCGTCAGAACGTAAAACAATTTTACGATCAAGACCTTCGTCAGTCAAATCAATCCAAACTGAACCGTCGGGATCTTTTTCGAAAACACCTTTATCTAAACCAACCTGAACAACATCTTTTCCTAATAAGTATGTGTTGCTTTCGTAGTAATATTTATCAAAATTAACTCCAAGATTTGTATAAGTAGTTGCGAAGCCTTCATAAACCCACTCGTTCATTTTTTTCCAAAGCGAAATAACTTCTTCATCTCCAGCTTCCCACTTCTTAAGCATATCTTGCGCTTCGATAATAATCGGCGCTTGTTTTTTAGCTTCTTCTTCTGTTTTACCAGTTTCAATTAAACTGTTAATTTCTGCCTTATATGCTTTGTCAAATTCTACATAATATTTACCAACCAATTTATCTCCTTTTAAACCAGAAGATTCTGGAGTTTCTCCGTTTCCGAATTTTTCCCAAGCCAGCATTGACTTACAAATATGAATTCCTCTATCGTTGATAATTTGAGTTTTGTATACTTTTTTACCAGATGCTTTTAAAATTTCAGCAACAGAATATCCTAACAAATTGTTACGAACGTGTCCTAAGTGCAGCGGTTTATTGGTGTTTGGCGAAGAATATTCTACCATTACAGCTTTCTCCTCAGGATTTGGAGTTACATACCCAAATTGTTTATTATCTTTTATTCCGTTAAAGAAATCTAGATAATAACTATCTGAAATTACAATATTCAGAAAACCTGAAACTACGTTAAAGCGCGCTACTTCAGAAACATTTTCAACTAGATAATTTCCAATTTTATTTCCCAATTCTGCCGGATTACTTTTAATCAATTTTAGCAGCGGAAAAATTACCATCGTGATATCGCCTTCAAACTCTTTTCTAGTAGTTTGAAACTCGATTTTATCAACAGTAACATCAAATAATGCTTGTATTGCTTTTTGTATAGAAGGTGTAAGAATTTGTGGTAATGACATGTAAACTTATTTTAAAGTGAGCAAAGATACTGCTTATTCATCAATTACAGAAAATCAAAAACATATAAAATTCAAGAAAAGAATTTGAATTTGATAAAAAAGTCACATTTTCAATTGTTAAAATTATCAAAAAATCAAAACCATAATCTCTTACAAAACAGGGCATGACATTTTTTTTGTGTTTTTTTTCACAATTTCTTGTAACATATCAATCACAAAAGAGTCTTAATAGAGACTTCAAATTCATTTTGAGGCAGCAAAAGAAAAAAAACAAAAAACTAACAAAAACAGAATCATCATCAATCAAATCAAAATAATCAACAAAGAAATCATGAAATTAAAATTCTTTCTGTTCGCGTTATTGGGGATAATCGCAACAGCACAAGCTCAGAATACGGGAAGTGTTTCTGGAAAAATTACGGAAAAGTCAAATAGTGCACCTATTTCTTATGCAACTGTTTCACTTAAAGAAAATGGAAAAGTAGTTTCTGGCGTTAATACAGACGACAATGGAAATTTTTCATTTAAAAATATTGCTTTAAAAAGCTACACAATCGAAATTCAATACATCGGATTTAGAAAATATATTGGATCTGTTATTTTAAGCGAAAACAAAAAAGCTGCAACTGTAAATGTTTCTCTTGAAGAAGAAGCAACACAGCTTCAAGGCGTAAATATTGTTGCCGAACGCTCTACAATCGAACAAAAAATCGATAGAAAAGTAGTTAACGTTGGTAAGGATTTAACAACGGCTGGAGCTTCTGCATCTGACATTATGAATAATATTCCTTCTGTGAATGTCGATCAGGATGGAAAACTTTCGCTTCGCGGCAATGATAATGTTCGTGTCTTAATTGACGGACGCCCTTCTAATATTGACCCAGCGCAGTTATTGAAACAAATTCCTTCAACTTCTATCAAAAAAATTGAGTTGATTACAAACCCAAGCGCAAAATATAATCCAGAAGGAATGTCTGGAATTATTAATATTATTTTGCACAAAAATGCGAATACTGGTTTTAACGGAAGTTACAGCGGTGGAATCACTTTTGGAGAAACTGCCAAATACAATCAGTCTTTAGATTTAAACTACAAAACAGGAAAAGTAAATTTCTTTGGGAATGTGGGACAAAACTTTGGAACGTATTACAATGATGGTTTTATCAAAAGATTTGACCAAGATATTGTTCAAAGAATTGACGTAATAAATGATAACGACTCTTATTTGTATAAAATTGGGATGGATTATTTAATTGACGAACATAACACTTTATCTATTTACACCAACCAAAACAAGTCGAACGGAAAAGGTTTTGTGAATACTGATATTGACTATAATAATGTAACTAATTCTGATATTTCAAACATTTTTCAAAAATCAAGATATTGGGGACCAGACCAAGTAGGAACTTACAATTTAGCCTACAAACACATTTTCAAAAAAGAAGGTCATACGTTAGATTTCGAAGGAAACTACAGCGATAACAAAGAAACTCAAAATGCTTCTTTTGACACAAAAACAACTAATATTGACAATACAAGTTCAGATTTATTGTATAATGATCTACTGAAAGGTACTCGAAAATTAACAACTTTAAATATCGACTACGTTAATCCTTTAAACGAGAAAACAACTCTTGAAGCTGGAGCCGAAGCAAGGATCACAAGAACAGGTAATGACTACACTACAGGAAATCCATTAATTCCAGCTGCAAGTCAGAATTCTCATTATACTTATGATACAGATATTTATTCTGCATATGTGACTTTTGGACAAAAATTCAAAAAATTCAGCTACCAAGTTGGCGCACGTTTTGAGAGTTATAAAGCTGCGGCTAACTTAAATTATGGTGAGACAACATTTGATGATGATTATATTACATTGTATCCATCTGCTTATTTGACCTACAATTTAAATGAGAAAAACACTTTACAATTCAGTTACAGCCGACGTGTTGACCGCCCAAGTTTAGAGCAGACTAAACCAATTCGTGAATTTGCTACTCCGCTGGTTACATCATTAGGAAATCCTGAATTAAGACCTCAGTTTACTAATTCTGTTGAAGTAAATTATACTAAAACACTTGAAAAAGGAAGTTTTACGGCGGGTGTTTTTGTAAGAAGCATCAATGATCAAATTAGTAGAATTTTATATCCAGACCCAGCAGATCCAAATAAAGAAAAGCAGATTATGACTTTTACAAACTACGATCATAATACAGCTTACGGTTTTGAAGTTTCATTTAACTATAAAATCACAAAATGGTGGGATATTCAACCTTCTATAGACTTTTCAAGCATCAATCAAGAAGGAATTGTGTTTCAATACGATCCTGCAGCAAACACAAGTAATCCTGTTGAAAGAAAAATTACTGTTGCAGCATTCAACGGACGTATGAATTCTAACTTTAAAGTAAATAAACGTTTGAGTTTCTTAGCTTTCGGATTTTACAGAGGCGCTGTAGACGGGCTTCAAAACAACAGTCACGAAATGTACAAAATGGATATTGGTTCTCGTTACACATTGTTAGATAACAAAATGAATATTAGTGTACGTTTCAATGACGTTTTCAACACTATGAAATATGCTTTTGATACAATGTATCCTTATCCTCAAACTGGGCAGTTTACATGGGAAAGCCAAACAGTTTATGTGGGTTTAACCTATAACTTTGGTGGTGCAAAAATCAAAAACCTGCAGCGCAAACAAAGAGAAGACAATACGAATAAAGGTGGAGGCGGAATGTTTTAACCTCTTTTCTTAAACTAATTTTTAATATTTTTTGAATAATTTTTGAATAATTTTTGAATAATTTTTGTAGAAAAGTCTGGAGATGCCACTCCAGACTTTTTTTTATAAAAAGTTACGAAGTTCTTTTATTTCTTCAGGATTTGCAATCTCAGAGTCATTTGTAATTGCTGACGAATGATAAAAAGTCAGGTCTAATTTTTCTTGTAATAATTTTATGTTTGAAGATCTTAAACCGCCGCCAGGCATAATTTCGATTCGATCTCCGGCAAGTTTTTGAAGTTTTTCTAAAGTCCAGATTCCTTCTGCTACATTTATCCCCTGACCCGATGTTAAGATGGTTTTAAAACCGCATTCAATAACATCTTCAAGTGAATTTTCTACATCTTTTACCACATCAAAAGCACGGTGAAATGTACAAGAAAGCGGATGTGCCAAATGCACTAATTCTTTGTTTTGTTTTTTATTTACCTTTCCGTTTTCTTTTAAAATCCCAAACACAAAACCATCAACTCCTAATTTTTTAAATTGTTTAATATCTTGCTTCATTTCTGTAAGTTCTTCATCAGAATAAACAAAATCGCCGCCTCTAGGTCTGATAATCACATGCATTTTGATTTTTAAATCCTCACGGACTTTTACCACCAATATAGAATTTGGCGTAGTTCCTCCAAGTTTCATGTTTTCGCACAGCTCAATTCTGTCCGCACCATTTTCCTGAGCAATAAGTGCAGATTCGTAATTAAAACAAGCTATTTCGAGTTGATTTTTTTTCATTGGGTTTCTTTATTAAAAAGGATTTCAACTTCATTCAATTAAACAGAGAGTTTTCATAATTTTAACTCGACTGTCATCCTGGGCGAAGTCGAAGGCTAATTTACTACTAAACGTCCTTTTTATAAAAATTTTTATGACTTGTTTTATTTAAACATTGTGAAAGTTTTTTCAAATCTTCCCATTTATCATTTATAATTGCTTCTTTCTTATTTCTGCTCCAGCCTTTTACTTGTTTTCAAATGCAATAGCTTGAAACACATCATTAAAATCTGTACAAAAAACCAATTCCAAAGGTCTTTTATTGAAAGTGTAACATTCACTATTTACTCCAAAATTATGTTCATTCAATCTTCTTTCAATGTTATTTGTAAATCCTGTATAATAACTATTATCAGAACATTTTAATATATAGACGTAATATCTTTTCATTTATTTAAAGTTAACTGCATCAAATTTCCAAACACAAAAGTAAGAAAATATCTCTATTTTTTTTCTTTTAGAATATTAGTAAACGGTTTCAGGCTGAGCGAAGTCGAAGCCTCAATCCTATCGGTGCGTATTTTAATTAAGTCGCGAAATTTTATTTTTGAATGAAGCTAAAAAAGCTGACAATTATGACTTTGAAAATTGGAAAGGGCTTCGACTTCGCTCAGCCTGACAGACTAACTTTACTTGAAATTTTTACCAATAAACCAATAAGAATGTATGTTTCGACTCAGCTCAGCCTGACAAAGTTTGTCAAACCGTCTCATAAATATTCCCCTGTTATCACCCTGAGCGAAGTCGAAGGGCGCCCCTATTGGAACGCGGGCTTCGACTTCGCTCAGCCTGACAAATAGGAAATCTTAAAGAAGAAAAAAAAACCTGCTCCAAAAAGAGCAGGTTTTAAAATATAATGCAAGATGAATTAAATTACCATTTAATAATAGCGCTAGCCCAAGTAAAGCCACTTCCGAAAGCTGCTAAAACTACGGTATCGCCGGATTTAATTTTACCTTCTTCCCAAGCTTCGGTTAAAGCAATCGGAATAGAGGCTGCAGTTGTGTTTCCGTATTTTTGAATATTATTATGAACTTGATCGTCTGTCAATTTGAATTTGTTTTGAATGAATTGCGAGATTCTCAAATTCGCCTGATGCGGAATCAACATATCAATATCTGAAACTTGAAGTCCATTTGCTTCCAGTCCTTCGTTAATTACTTCTGCAAAACGAACTACAGCATTTTTAAACACAAACTGTCCGTTCATATACGGATAATAACTTTCGTCATTAGGATCATTATCTGCAATAATATCAGTTACCCAGCGCGCTCCCATTCCAGGTGCCTGCAAAGCTAATTCTTCTGCATGTTGTCCTTCAGAATGTAAATGAGTAGAAAGAATTCCTTTTGTCAAATCTTCTTCACGGCTTAAAACAGCTGCTCCTGCCCCATCTCCAAAAATTACCGAAACACCGCGTCCGCGAGTTGTCATATCTAAACCTGTAGAATGAACTTCTGAACCAATAACCAAAATGTTTTTATACATTCCAGTTTTAATATATTGATCTGCAACAGAAATTGCATAAACAAATCCTGAACATTGGTTTCTAACATCTAAAGCACCAACTGTTTTTAAACCTAAATCTCTTTGCACCAAAACTCCTGGTCCTGGAAAATAATAATCTGGACTTAATGTAGCAAAAACCACAAAATCAATATCTTCTTTAGCAACTCCAGAACGCTCGATTGCAATCTTAGCCGCTTTTACTCCCATTGAGGTTGTAGTATCTTCTCCACGAATGATATGCCTTCTTTCTTGAATTCCTGTTCTTTCCTGAATCCATTCATCATTGGTATCCATGATTTTAGACAAATCATCGTTTGTCACAACATTTGAAGGAACGTAGTATCCTAAGCCTGTTATTTTTGAATGATACATATTGTATTGTTATTTGTTTGAAAATTTAGAATGCAAATTTAAGCATACTTTAAAATATAAGACTACAAATTACTCTTTTTTTCGTTATTAGCAATTTAATATACTTGAATTATAAGACTGTATAAAATCAATTACTTCTCAAAAAGATAAGCTTTCTACCAAATTCTTGAATAAAATGAAAAATACTATCCAAAATGTAACAAGATATAAATATCTTAGACAAACATTTCGAATACTATTTTTAAACCCAAAAAATTCAAACTATGAAATTAAAGGTTACTTTGTTCTTACTTTTCAGTTTTGGTTTTTACTCTTTTGCCCAAGAGAACCTGACATACCAGAAACCATCAAAATCTATTCTAGATTTAGCAGATTACCAAAGAGCTCCAACAGTATCTATGGATACCAAAAAAGAAAATATGCTCTTAATGTATCGAAACACTTATAAAACTCTTGATGATTTAAATCAGGACGAAGTTCGTTTAGCCGGTTTAAGAATCAATCCTATTACTAATATTTCGAGCACTGTAACTTATATCAATAATCTTAAGCTGCGAAAAATTAGCGGTAAAGAGGAAGTTCAGGTTGCAGGTCTGCCAGAAAATCCAAAAATTACAAATATCCTTTGGTCTCCAAATGACAAAAAGATTTTATTCTCTCACACTACAAATTCTGGCGTAGAACTTTGGGTTTTAGATGTAGCATCGGCGCAAGCTAAAAAACTTACAGCAGCAACTGTAAATGCTAATTTAGGAAATCCTTTCAGCTGGTTTTCAGACAATGAAACGATTTTGGTAAAAATGCTTCCCAAAAACAGACAGCCGCTGTTAGATTCTAAAAAAGATCTGCCAACAGGACCAATTGTATCTAATACTTCGGGAGAAAAATCTCAAAACAGAACTTATCCTGATATGCTTAAAAACAAAAATGATGAATTCAATTTTGAAAACAGCGTAACTTCTGAATTATATAAGGTAAAATTAAATGGAGAAGCTGTCTTGTTTAAAGAAGCTGCGATGTTTGCAGGAGAAAGAATTTCGCCAGACGGTAATTACATTATGCTGACTACAATTCAGAAACCATTTTCTTATGTTGTGCCTTTAAACAGATTCCCTTCAACAACTACCGTTTATGATATAAGTGGAAAAGAGATTAAAGTCGTAAACGAAGTTCCTTTAAACGAAATTATGCCAAAAGGTTTTATGGCTGTTAGAAAAGGTAAAAGAGAAATGGCTTGGAGAAATGACAAACCAGCTACTTTAATGTTTGTAACTGCGTTAGACCAAGGAGACCCTGCTAATAAAGTTGAATTTAGAGATGAAGTTTTTCTATGGGATGCTCCTTTTGAAAAACAACCTTCTTCGTTAGTAAAAACACCACAGCGTTTTAACACCATCACATGGGGGAATGACAATCTTGCAGTTATTTCTGATGAATGGTATGATACTCGTAATACGAAAACATATTTAATAAACCCATCAAATCCAAGTCAGCAGCCAAAATTAATTACCGATCGAAATTCACAAGATGTATATTCAGATCCAGGTATTTTTGAAACTAGAAAAAACGAATACAATAAATATGTTCTGGCGCTCGAAAAAGATAACCTTTACCGAATTGGCGACGGTTATACTAAAGAAGGACAATTCCCTTTTATTGATGAATTTGACTTTAAAACTTTAAAGACAAAACGTATTTATACCTCTCCATATAAAGATAAAAAAGAAGATATTTTAGAAATAGAAGATTTTAAAACCGGAAAAGTTTTAGTTCAAATTCAGTCAAAAACAGAATATCCAAATTACTATTTTAGAAATATTAAAAAACAAAATAGTTTAACACCAATTACTGCTTTTAAAAATCCATTTGAAAGCATTAAAAATGTAAGCAAAGAAGTAATTAAATACAAACGTAAAGATGGATTGGAACTTTCAGGTACTTTGTATCTTCCTGCTGGTTATGATAAAGTAAAAAAAGAAAAACTTCCATTATTAATCTGGGCTTATCCAGCAGAATACAAGGATAGAAACAGTGCTTCGCAAACTACACAAAACTCAAATGAATTTACTTTCCCATATTATGGATCATTTGTTTATTGGGTAACCAAAGGATATGTTGTTTTAGATGATGCAGCGTTTCCAATTATTGGAGAAGGAAATACAGAGCCAAATGATAATTTCGTTTCACAATTAGTAGACAATGCGGCCGCAGCAATTGATGCAGTTGATGCTTTAGGATATATTAATCGCAAAAAAGTGGCTGTAGGCGGACATTCGTATGGTGCATTTATGACAGCAAATTTATTGACACATTCTAATTTGTTTGCCTGTGGAATTGCAAGAAGCGGTGCTTACAACAGAACTCTAACTCCGTTTGGTTTTCAAACTGAACAGCGAAATTACTGGGAAGTTCCTGAAGTTTACAACACGATGTCGCCTTTTATGAATGCAGACAAAATGAAAACTCCTCTATTACTGGTTCATGGCGAAGCCGATAATAATCCTGGAACTTTCACATTGCAGACAGAACGTTATTTCCAAGCGTTAAAAGGTTTAGGAGCACCTGCAAGAATGGTAATTCTTCCAAAAGAATCTCATGGTTATGCTGCTAAAGAAAATATTTTACACCTTCTTTGGGAACAAGATCAGTTTTTAGAGAAATATTTAAAGAATTAATACCTCATTAATTTCAAAAAACAAACCCGACAGATTTTTAAAATCTGTCGGGTTTGTTTTTTTGTATTTTCTACTTTCTCGTTTTATTTACAAATAATTCAAAGCCAAAAACACTTCCTGTTCAAGCGGTAAATCTATTTCGCTTTCAAAGAAAATTAATTGTCTTTTATAAACAGTTTCAATTAAATAATGACTTCCTCGAAAGTAAGTTCTTCGAATTTTTACCATCAACTTAGATTCTGAAACCATCTTAAATTGATGCGGATACACTAAAGTTTTATGCGTCTCGTCTTCGTATGATAATAATAAGTGAGTCGGAATCTCATTTACTTCTCCAAATAAAGAAGCTACATATTTAATTTTTGGATCTTCGTAAATTTTTGCAGGCTCATCTTTTACAATTAATTCTCCGTTTCGCATTACAATTGCCTGATCTGCAAATGACAAAGCATCTGTACTATCGTGTGTTGCAATAATACAGGTAATTCCTTTTTGTTTCAAATAACGAAACAAATTACGGCGAAGTGCATTTTTTCTAAAAGCATCGATCTGGCTAAAAGGTTCATCTAATAAAATTACTTCTGGTTCTAAAGCCAAAACTCTAACTAAAGCTACTCGCTGCTGTTGACCTCCACTCAAAAACTTTGTTTTTACATTAGAAAATTGTTCCATTTCTACCATCTCCAACAATTCCTGAACACGTAGTTTTTTCATATTGGCGAATCCATTAGAAAGGAATTTTCCAACATTTTCTGCAACTGTTTCATACGGAGACAAATCGAAATCCTGAGCTAGGTATTTCATATATGGCATTCCCGGAATCAAATTAAATTTTGGACCTAAGACAGGTTTATCACCATAAAAAATCTTTCCTTCATCCAAGTCATACAAACCATAAATTAATTTAAGAAGCGTACTTTTTCCGCATCCGCTTTCGCCGATAATGGAAATATTCTGCCCTTTCTCAATAGTAAATGAGATGTCTTTTATAACGGGTTTGTCTGTATACGAAAAGGATATATTTTGAATGTCAAGCATGAGTTGTAATATGAGAGGTCAAATTTACAATGTTTAATTTCTAATGTCAAAAAAAAGCTGCTTCAATTAAGACTTTTCATTTTAATTGTTTATAAAGAAAAAATAACCAAAAGTATTTTTCTTTTCTTCCTTCAACAACAACTTTGCTAGCTTCAATACTATTTCAAGCGTTTCCTTCATTTTAGCTCTTTAATTCGGCTAATATTTCTTCCGAAATGCTTTTTTTAATGTAGTACTACTTAATTAGAGATAGTTAAAGTATTAAAACAAAAATATTTTTTACAATAAATATTTTTGTTTAGTAACTTTTTACTTACATTGTCTTTGTTTTGTAAAAATTAAGATTTACAAAACAAAACAGCACTAATTTTCCCAAAATTGAACAAAATGGATTTTGGTACCCTATGAGTTCTTCTGAAGTTTATAAATTAGTAGGAGGTTCTCTTTATAATAGTTCTACAAACGAACAGACAAAAAATCAATATTCAAATGCCTGCGCTATAAGAGGATCCAGAGCATTATTATATTCTGGAATAAGTATACCTGTATTAAAATATGGTACTCCACCGTTACAGGCAACACAGAAAGGAGGAGATAATCTAAATTACATTTTATCAGCAAATAGCTTTAATAAGATTATGATTGATAAATTTGGAGACACAACAGATAAACTTGAAGGTGATGATGCAAATGATGCTGCCAAAATAGCTGATATACTTCGTGGAAAATCAGGAATATATGTTATTATAAATAAAAATCCTGGCATAAGTGGTGCAGGTTATTCAGGACATGTCGATGCAATTGTAAATGGTATTTGTATTTCAAACGCATATACGCAACCTAAAGGAGGCATATCATCAATAAGAATATGGACATGAATTAAAAAAATATGAGAACAATAACTATACTTTTTTTTGTATTATTTTACAATATGCTTTCATCTCAAATTATTAAAGGAGAAGAAACTTATTATATAGCAAATCAAGAGAAAAACTACTCTACTTACCATTTTGTAAAAAGCGAATACAGTATACGCTCATTTCAGATATTTGTCGTTAATATGATAAATTTTGAAAAAATAAAATCGAGTATACCCAAAACATTCTCAAGAAGACCAAAACAAGATTTCACTGATATTTATGTTTTAGGTATAGAGAATTTTGACAAGACTCAACTAATGGAAAATGAAAAAAAAATAATTGAAAATTATATAATTGAAATCAATAAGTATAGAGCTTTTTATAATTTATCTGTCATAGAAGATAGAGAGTTTATAGAAAAAAACTTTCTTCATTATATTGACAATGAAAAAGATTTATGTTTATACATGCTATGTCCGGACAAAAACTAAAAAGATAATGTCAATAATTTTAGTTTCATGTATTAGCTGTTGATTATATGGATTTTAGATTAATAATTATGAAAATAAAAATAAAAAATATAATCTTCTTGGAATACTTTATTCGTCAACAGCATTTGAATATCAACTTGGAAAAGATGAAAATCAATGGATAAACATGTATAAAACAGAAGTCTTTTTTAGCTGCCTTAAAAAGGGATAGAATGACCAAAGTGTTTTTTGATTTAATAGCAAAAAAAGATCTTTTTGTTCCTTATGAACCAATTTATGGAGAATACAATAAAATTGATTTGCTGACATCTAAAATGATAAAAGATATTCAAAATCCTATTTTATCCACATTGTAATGATTGTACTGAAGAAGAGAATCAAGAGATTCTAAAAAAGAATTATATCTGTGTAACTTGTTTAAATTATTATGCAAGCAGGGAACTGGATTTAATTGCCCAAAAAAGCATATGAAAAATTATTTAAGATCTGAGAAGAATAATTCTGATTAGAATTAGAATTTATTAATTCAATCATCAAAAAAAAGCTGCTTCAATTAAGAAACAGCTTTTTTTATATTTTATTTTATTCTGGTATTATTTTCCAGCTTCAGCTTTTGCGTCGTTAACCATTTTGTCATTTGCTGTAATTGAGAATTCAACACGACGGTTTTGAGCTCTTCCTTCTGGAGTATCATTTGTTGCAATTGGATCTGCAATTCCTAAACCTGAAGTTTTGAAACGGTTCGATTTTAAGCCTTTTGCAACTAAATAAGCCTGCACAGATGCAGCTCTTTGTCCAGAAAGTGTTAAGTTATATTCTGGTCTACCAGTATTATCAGTATATCCAAAAATCTGAATATCTGTATCTCCATATTCATTAAATACTGGAACTAATTTATCTAAGTTTGCTTTCGCTTGAGTTGTTAGAGTTGATTTATTAGTATCAAAACGAACTGAATTTTCATTTAAAGTTAAATGAATACCTTCTCCAACTCTTTCTACAGAAGCACCTGGTAAAGCTTGATCGATTTCACGAGCTTGTTTATCCATTTTGTTTCCAATAAGTGCACCAGTTCCACCACCAACAGCAGCTCCAATTGCAGCGCCTAAAGCAGCGTTTCCGCCTTTTCCTAAATTATTTCCTAATACAGCACCAATCACACCTCCGGCCACAACTCCAATTCCAGCACCTTTTTGTGTATTATTTGCATTTTTTACTGAATCACAACTAGTAAAAAAACTAGTTAGAACTAGTAAACTACTTAAACCTAAAACCGTTAACTTTCTCATCTTTTATATTTTTAAATATTAATTGGCTCTTTGAAATTGGTAAACCACGTCTTTAACCTGACCACCTACGTTAATGTTATCAATTAACTGAAATGAAGTTTCAGTTACACCTCCAACTTTTAGTAAATAACCATCTCTTACTTTCTTAGCTTTTTCACCAGCATCAAGAATTTTAAGTACTAATAAACCTTGGTTGTTGATACTCCATACAATTGGAGAAGAAAAGGCAGTACAACTTGGCGATGTTAAAGCCATAGTTCCTTTATTATTATTTGAGATAAAGCTCCAAGTACTTCCGATAAAACATTTTGAATCTGCTAGATCAAATGAATTTACTTTTATGTAATCTGAACCTGGATAAGATACATTGGTAAGAACCCAATTACCTTTTAAAGCTACTTGTGTTTTCTTGTCAAGTTTAGTTGAAAGAGCTGTTTCTGTTGAAGCTGTCGACGAAGCAGATTTACACGCAAAAAACAATGCGGCAATCATGCATATTAAGATACCTTTCTTCATTTTGTACAATTTTTTATAGATTAATACTTGCCTTTTTAACAATTATTGTACCACAAATATACGATTCATTCCAGAAAAAAATCTTTTACAATCTATTTATTTTCTTTCAGAATTAACATTTCCGACATTTTGTCACCCCAAAAACAATTGGTATTCTATTTGAATAAGTGAAAATCATCACATTAAAATAAAAATTAAAAATATGGCAACAGGTAAAATTAATGTTTCAGTAGAAAACATTTTTCCTTTAATTAAAAAGTTCTTATACAGCGACCATGAAATCTTCTTACGCGAGCTTGTTTCTAACGGTACCGATGCTACTTTAAAATTAAAACATCTTATCAGCATTGGCGAAGCTAAAGTAGAATATGGCAATCCGATCATTGAGGTTAAAGTGGACAAAGAAGGTAAAAAAATCCACATTATCGATCAAGGTTTGGGTATGACTGCTGATGAAGTAGAAAAATACATCAATCAAGTTGCTTTTTCGGGCGCTGAAGAATTCTTAGACAAATACAAAGATTCTGCTAAAGATTCTGGAATTATCGGACATTTTGGTCTTGGTTTTTATTCAGCATTTATGGTGGCTGAAAAAGTTGAAATCATCACAAAATCATACAAAGATGAACCAGCTGCGCATTGGACATGTGACGGAAGTCCTGAATTTACTTTAGAACCAGCTGACAAAACTTCACGCGGAACTGAAATCATTCTTCACATCGCAGAAGATTCACTTGAGTTTTTAGATGATTCTAAAATCAGTGGTTTATTGAATAAGTATAACAAGTTTATGCCTATTCCAATTAAATTTGGAACAAGAACAGAAACGCTTCCAAAACCAGAAGATGCTCCAGAAGATTACGTGAATGAAACTGTTGAAACTGACAACATCATTAACAACCCTAATCCAGCTTGGACAAAACAACCTTCTGAGTTATCTGAAGAAGATTATAAAAACTTCTACAGAGAATTATACCCAATGCAGTTCGAAGAACCATTGTTCAACATTCACTTAAATGTAGATTATCCGTTTAATTTAACTGGTATTTTGTATTTCCCGAAATTAGGAAACGATATGCAGATCCAGAAAGATAAAATTCAGCTGTACCAAAACCAAGTTTACGTTACCGATAACGTAGAAGGAATTGTACCTGAATTCTTGACAATGTTAAAAGGGGTAATCGATTCTCCAGATATCCCATTAAACGTTTCTCG
This sequence comes from Flavobacterium fluviale, assembly GCF_003312915.1. Lineage (NCBI taxonomy): Bacteria > Pseudomonadati > Bacteroidota > Flavobacteriia > Flavobacteriales > Flavobacteriaceae > Flavobacterium > Flavobacterium fluviale. The sequence continues at coordinate 277,201 of NZ_CP030261.1, forward strand.
TTCTGGTTTACAAGCTGACGGAGCGGTTAAGAAAATCTCGAACTACATTACTCGTAAAGTAGCTGATAAATTAAAAGCTTTATTTAATGAAAACCGTGCTGATTTTGAAGCGAAATGGAACGACATTAAAATCGTTTTAGAATACGGAATGTTGTCTGAAGATAAATTCTACGAAAAAGCCGGTGCATTTGTTTTATATCCAACTGTAGATGACACTTACTTTACTTTAGATGAATTAAAAGAAAAATTAAAAGAAAACCAAACTGATAAAGATGGTAAATTAGTAGTTCTTTATGCAGGAAATAAAGATGCACAGCACTCTTACATTCAGGCAGCAAAAGATAAAGGTTACGAAGTATTACTTTTAGATTCGCCAATTATTTCACATTTAATTCAAAAAATTGAAGGCGATAACAGCGGCTTAACTTTTGTTCGTGTGGATTCTGACCATATTGATAATTTAATCAAAAAAGACGAAAACACGATTTCTAAGTTATCCGACGAAGAAAAAGAAACTTTAAAAACTTCGTTAGAAGCTTATATTCCAAAAGCTTACAGCGTACAATTGGAAGCTATGGACAGCCAGGCAGCTCCATTTATCATTACGCAGCCAGAATTTATGCGTAGAATGAAAGAAATGAGCCAGACAGGCGGAGGCGGAATGTTCGGAATGGGCAATATGCCAGAAATGTACAATTTGGTTGTTAACACAAATTCTGATTTAGCTTCAAGCATTTTAAATACTGAAGATAAAACGCATCAAGAGCATTTGGTAAAACAAGCTTTAGATTTAGCTAAATTATCGCAAAACCTATTAAAAGGCGAAGCGCTGACTGCTTTCGTAAAAAGAAGTTTTGAAATGATTAAATAATCATTCGAAAAGAATATTTTGAAAATCCTGCAAATTAAGTTTTGCAGGATTTTTTTTGCTCACAATTAACCTCTAAAAAAGGGTGATTCTCCCCTTTTTCAAAAGACTACCTTTGTATAAATTTGAAAATCAATAAATTACTAATAATTTATAAATTCTAGAAATTATGGACAAAAGAAAATTTACGGAAAATGGCGCAGTTCTAGCAATTATTAAAGATTTAAAAGAACAAATAAAAGGCAAAAAATTCTCTGATATAATAGACAATAACAACTACCAATATGTTGATCTGGTTCAGGAAGGCGGCGGCGTTCTTGGAATTGCTTTAGTCGGATATGTGTATGTTCTGGAAAAAATGGGAATCCGATTTTTAAGTTTAGCAGGAACTTCTGCAGGAAGCATTAACACCATGCTTATGGCGGCCGCAGGAACTTGTGACGTAGAAAAATCGGAATGGATTCTAGACTGTCTTTGTAATAAAAATTTATATGATTTTGTTGATGGAGACCGAGATGCCCGTGAATTTATCGATGCTCTTTTAAGTGATGCCGGTAATTTAAAATTAATCATTAAAGGTTATCAGGTAGTTGATAATTTTAAAGATGATTTGGGTCTGAATCCAGGAAATAATTTCCATCAATGGATGACTAATTTACTTTCGCAAAAAGGAATAAAGAATTATGCCGACCTAAAAGCGTTAAGAGAAAAAGGAGTTTCAGATAAGAATAAATTATATCGAATAAATAAGGTTAATCCTGGCGATAAAGAGGAATACAAACGTATAGATCATTGGAGTGAAATGGCGATCATCGCCGCTGACATTACTACTGAAAGCAAAATCATCTTCCCGAAAATGATTGATCTCTTTTATTCTAATCCGGAAGTTCAAAATCCAGCCGATTTTGTTCGGGCTTCCATGTCGATTCCGTTGTTTTTTGCTCCTTTTAAAATAAAAAATATTCCAACTGGAGCTGATGCTTGGAACAAATGGAATGAAGCAACTTGTCTGCGCACTTCTGTACCGTCTGAAGTGATGTTTATGGACGGAGGAATTATATCCAATTTTCCTATTGATATTTTCCACGAAAATTTAAATGTTCCCGCTTCTCCCACTTTTGGAATTAAACTAGGCTATGACAAAAATGAAATCAATAAAAATGAAAAATTCCCTAATTTAATAAGTTCAATGTTTGACACAGCGCGATACGGTTATGATGCTGAATTTTTAAGAAAAAATCCAGACTTCAAAAACCTCATCGGCTATATTGATACAGGAAGTCATAATTGGCTAAATTTCAATCTGACCGATGATGCTAAAATTGATCTTTTTATTCGCGGTGCACAGCACGCCGCCGATTTTTTAAACCGTTTTAATTGGGAGGAATATAAAAAAATCAGAAAAGCAAAAAGTGACTATTACAAATCAGTTTAGAATCTCATAGAATACTCATTAATAAATCATTATCCATAATTTTTCTTTTGTAAAATCGTTATAAATCCTGTAACCAAGTCTTACAGGATTTTTTATTGCGATTCACTTTTTTTATTACATTTGAATGCCTTTTTTATCTAACACAAAACAAAACCACTATGAAAAAAACCATTATTTTAATCACAACAATTTGTACAACAGTCCTTATTGGTGTTTCATGCTCAAACGACAGCAATGAAACCACAACTTCAACAGATGTAACAACGGTTGGCGCATCTCTTGCTATTGATGCTGCTAACGAAATGGATCTTAACACCGGACTCTTAATAACCTCAAATCCATCGACAGCAAAAACCGCAGAAACTCCTCCAGCAGGAACAACATGTGCTTCAATTACTGTCACAACGCCAAACGGAACAGAATACCCTAAGGTGTTTTTAGCTGATTTTGGAACAGGATGCGAAAGCGATAATCTAAAAAGAAAAGGAAAACTAAAAATAACTCTTTCTGGAGCAATAATTACAACCGGAAGCAAAATGACTATTGAAAGAATTGACTACTCTATCAACGGTATAAAACTAGAAGGAATTATAGAATATACAAATACTACAACTGTAGAAACAGTGCCGCAATGGACAAGAAAAGTAACAAATGGCAAATTCACAGACAACCAAGGCAAAGTATACACTAATTCCGGAATCTATACTACAAAACAAACTGCAGGTGTTGGAACTCCTTTTGTTTTAGCAGATAATGTTTATGAAATTCCAGAAGGAACTCATACCGTAACAGCAGCCGACGGAACTACTTTAACCTTGACCGTAAAAGAAACTTTAATTAAAAAATACTCATGTTTATTTATTTCTAAAGGTCAATTACGAATCGAAGGCGGTATTTTTGATGGTGTTGTAGATTACGGAAACGACAGCTGCGATGCCGTATATACTTACACACATGAAAATGGCAGTTCATTTAATTTATCAATGTAAAACCTTTGCCCAGCATACTTTAAATCCCAATTTAGAAATAGATTGGGATTTATTTTTTTTTATAAAAATAAAACTTCACTCTCTATACATTTAAACTATTTTCTTTATTTTGCACCCAAATCTAATAAACCACCAATGAAAAAAACATTAATAGCTTTTGTTACTCTTGCTATACTTGCATCTTGCAGCAAAAAAGAATCTACTGGTAACGTACATATTACTGGAAATATAAAGGGATTAAAAAAAGGCACTTTATATATCCAAAGAATTGTTGACACATCGCTTGTTGCAATTGACAGCATTAAAATAGACGGAAACCCTGCTTTTGAAAGTAATATCACTTTAGATTCACCAGAAATGCTATATTTATTTTTAGATCGTGGTGTAACTAATTCATTAGATAACAATATTATGTTTTTTGCCGAGCCTGGAAATATTACTATTGAAACTAATCTAGACAACTACATCTCTGGCGCTAAAATTACAGGATCGAAAAACCAAGAATTATACGAGCAATATTCTAAAATAAACAGCCGTTTTATAGATGAAAACCTTTCTTTGGTAGAACCTCGTTTTAGAGCAATCAAAAGACAAGATTTAAAAGCAGTAGACAGCATCACTAAATTGCAGGAAAACAATATTAAAAGAAAATACTTGTACGCTACAAACTTTGCATTAAACAACAAAGATCATGAAGTGGCACCTTATATTGCTTTAGCAGAGATCTACGACATCAATTTTAGGTTTCTAGATACAATTCAAAAATCTATGACACCTAAAGTAGCTAAATCATTTTACGGAAAAAAACTGACCAAATATGTTGGCGACTTAAAGAAACAACAGCCAACTCAAACACCAGAATAACTTCTGACTATCATATTCATAGAAAAGCCCTGAAAATTCAGGGCTTTTTTGCTTTTATAAAGTAATATTTTTATTTGGAACTATCTGCCCATTAATCCTCCAAGGATAGCAAACACAAAAAACAGTGCATAAATACTTAAAAGGATAATCATTAAAATTCCAAAAAATTTGTAATGTGATTTTAAATAGCCGAATGATTCTGTTAAAGCTGCTGAATCATTATCTCTAAAGGCTTTTTTAGCATTTGAACTAAATTTAAACAAATAATACACTGGAAAGAAGTAAAGAGCTGCCATTAAAAAATAAGCTGCTCCCATAGCCGCACCAAAAGACGCGCCCATACCGCCCATTCCTTGCATTGTGCCAAGTGCAGAGAAAATTGTTCCTGCAAAAACAGCTATTAAAAGTAAAAAGCCGATCCCGATGAAACCGATAATTGATAAGAAATAAGCCCATTTGGCTGTTTCTTTTAAAAAGTCTTTTGCAGTTGAATCTAACTGCAATTCAAATTTTTCAAATGCTGAAATTTCTTCCATTAGGTATAATGTTTTTAGGTTATCAAACAAACATAGGAAAAATATTCTTAAAAATAAATTCTAAAAATAAAAAATCCAAATTCCAAACTAAACCTGAAACCTGAAACCTGAAACTTGAAACCTGAAACTTAAAATTTGGAATTTCCGTAAATAAAAAAAACCATTCACTTTGTGAATGGTTTTTTGAGCCGATAGAGGGACTCGAACCCACGACCTGCTGATTACAAATCAGCTGCTCTAGCCAGCTGAGCTACATCGGCCTATTTTCCGGGTGCAAAGATAAAATTGTTTTTTAATATTCCAAAAAAAATTTCACACCTCTCTCTATAATTAAAAAAACCATCACATTTCTGTGATGGTTTCCGTTGAGCCGATAGAGGGACTCGAACCCACGACCTGCTGATTACAAATCAGCTGCTCTAGCCAGCTGAGCTACATCGGCCTCATTACGGGTGCAAATATAAAGCGGTTTTTCGTTTTCCCAAAATAAATTTGCACTTTTTTACACTTTTTTTTGCTTATAAAGCGTTGATTTTTTCAATCAATTGATTAGCAGTTTGTTCTAATTCAACATTGATTTGTTTGAAGTGTGCTTTTTTATTTTCAACGTTCTTTGCGTTCACTTTTGTAATCAAAGTATCGAATGCAGCAATAGCCTCATCGATCAAAGCATTCGTTTCTGGAGTTGGATTTCCTGTTGTTGACATCTCAAACAAGTAAACTGCCTCAATAATATCTCCTAATACGAAGTTGATGTCTTTCTTTAAATTCTTAACGTTTGCCATTTTTAATATAATTTTAATTTGCGTCTGCAAAAGTACACATAATCCTGAAATTACGTGCTATGAAATGTAAATTTCTAAAATAGAAGCTTTTCCGCTTAAATTAAATGCATTTATCGCAGCTGGAACCAACACAGTATCTCCTTTGATGTACGTGTGTTTAAATCCGTCGTATTCGATTTCGAAACTTCCTTCAATACACATATAAACTGTAAATGTTTCGCCATTTTTAGACACAGTAACTTTATCTTCTAACGGAATAAAATTGGTTGTAAAGTACGGGCAGTCAACAACTGTATTAGATGTGTTTGCTTCAGACTCGTATTTCTTTTGGGTATCTACTTTATTATAATTGATTGCGTCTAGTGCTAAATCAACGTGAAGCTCTCTTTTATTTCCGTTTGCATCTACCCTGTCAAAATCGTATAAACGGTACGTTATATCAGATGTCTGCTGAATTTCGGCAACAACCAAACCTGCTCCAATTGCATGAACGGTTCCTGTTTCTAAAAAGAAAACATCGCCAGATTTTGCTTTCACATCGTCTAAAATCGAAACCAAAGTATTGTCATGTAAATGTTTTAAATATTCCTCTTTACTTGAATTTTCTTTAAAACCAACAATAATTCGTGCATCTGCATCTGCCTGCATTACGTACCACATTTCTGTTTTCCCGAATGAATTATGACGTTCTTTAGCCAATTTATCATTTGGATGCACTTGAATAGAAAGATCCTCTCTCGCATCAAGATATTTAAAAAGCAGTGGAAATTGTTTTCCAAAACGCTCATAAACTTTAGATCCTAAAATTGCGTCTGGCGTTTCATCAATAAGATCCATTAAAGATTTTCCTTTAAGATCTCCATTTGCTACCACGCTTACATCTCCTTCTACAGTAGATAATTCCCAGCTTTCGCCAGTAATTTGAGAAACGATTGGTTTATTAAGAATTGTTTTTAGTTTTTCTCCCCCCCAGATTCTTTCTTTCAAAATCGGTTCAAATTGCAAAGGGTATAAAGTTTGGCTCATTTTTTTTAAAGGTTTTAGGCTAATATTTAAGGTTAATTAATTTTATTCTACTATTATTTATCTAATTTATAATACTAATTCTTTGACTGTTTCCAAGGCTTTTGGTATATGTTTAGCAGCATTTACGCTGTCAAATATCGAAATTACCAAACCATTTCTATCTATAATATATGTGACACGTCCCGGCAGCAGCCCGAACAAATTGTTTCGAACACCAAAAAGTTTTCTTAATCTTTTATCTTGATCCGAAAGTAAAATAAAAGGCAATTGATGTTTAGCAGCAAATTTGTGATGTGATTTTACACTATCACTGCTAATTCCAATTACCTCAGCTCCCAGATCCTTAAAATCTTCATATTGGTCCCGAAAACTGCAGGCTTCTGTTGTACAGCCAGGCGTATTATCTTTTGGATAAAAATAAATCACCAGTGGTTTTCTTCCTAAAACACTCTGGCTTTGAAAAATTTCTCCATGATTGTCTTTCGCAGTAAAATTCGGAACTATATCTCCTATTTTTAATGACATTTTTTATTCTCCTTTATAAGTTACAAAATTGCGGTCGGTTTCGTTCAACACTACTTCTAAATCAAAGTCAGTGTGAATTCGTTGTCTAATTTTATTCCATATCACAACTGCAATATTTTCTGCAGTTGGATTTAAATCTAAAAATTCTGGTACGTCCAGATTTAGATTTTTGTGATCAAACGGAATTTCTACTTCTTCTCGTATAATATCCGCTAATACTTTCACATCTAAAACAAAACCAGTTTCCGGGTCAATTTTTCCTGTAACACTTACTGTTAAACCATAATTATGACCATGAAAATTAGCATTGTTGCATTTTCCAAAAACAGCATCGTTTTTTTCAAATGACCAATCTTTTCGATGTAGTCGATGTGCAGCATTAAAATGTGCTTTTCTTGATATGGTTACTCTCATTCTAGGTTTTTGGTTAGTTTGGATTAAAGTTTATGATCTTCTAAAAAATGATAAAATTCATCAAAAATTATTTTAAACCAAACGGTATATATTTCTGGCTGTTTCTGAATATCGTTTTTTACATCCTCAATTTTCATCCATTTCCAATCTTCAACTTCTTCTGTATTGATATCTGGATTATCATTATAATAACCAATCATTACATGGTCTAATTCATGCTCCGTTAATCCGTTGTCAAAAGGTGCTTTATAAATAAAATGAAACAAATCTTTTAAGTCTGTTTTAAACCCCATTTCTTCAAACAATCTCCTGCTTCCCGCTTCAATATTGGTTTCGCCTTCGCGCTGGTGGCTGCAACAGGTATTTGTCCACAGCAGAGGAGAATGATATTTTTGATGCGCTCGCTGCTGCAGCATTATTTCATTCTGTTCATTTAAAACAAAAACTGAAAATGCACGATGCAAAAGCGCTTTTTCGTGTGCTTCTAACTTTGGCATTAAACCAATCTGCTCATCATTTTGATTGACTAATATTACGTTTTCTTCTGTCATAGTGCTTCTTAATCAAACAAAAATACAAAAAAAGATATGGCTTAAAAATCTTGAATACAATTGTAAAAAATCTAAAACCTCTCCTAATTTTTATTTTTCTGATTTACAACATTATAAATTGAATCTAAAAATTAAAAGCTGTTAAAATTAAGACATAAAAACTAGATTGTATTGTTTTACGTAACTAATAAAAAGTTAAAACACACTTAAAAAAATCTGAATTATTTTAAAGTCAGCTTTTTGAGGCAAATCTCATCGTATCTTTGAGAGACAAATTTTTAAAGCCTCAAAAAAACCTGATTGAATACCTTAAACTTTTACTATTTGTTTATGAAATCAAAAACTCAATTTATCAGCCTTTGCTTTTTATTACCGCTTTTTATTTTACAGGCTTGCGGACAAAACACTAAAAAGCAGACAAAATCGACTTCTATGGAAAATAATATCATTACTAAATCTGGAAATCCTTATTATTCTAATACCGACACTACTAAATTGAATGTTAGTGATGCGGAATGGAAAAAAGTTTTACCAGCAGACGTTTATGCGGTAATGCGTGAAGCGGATACCGAAAGACCTTTTACAGGAAAATATTGGAACACAGACGAAAAAGGAACCTATTACTGCGCTTCTTGCGGTAATAAACTTTTTAGGTCTACAGCAAAATTCTCCAGCAGCTGCGGATGGCCGAGCTTTTTTGAACAAGACGATAAAAAAAGTATTGTTTTTAAAGAAGATAACTCTATCGGAATGGAAAGAATTGAAGCTTTATGCGGTCGCTGCGGTGGACATTTAGGACATTTATTTGATGATGGCCCTGCTCCTACTGGAAAACGTTACTGCATGAATTCGATCGCTCTTGATTTTGTTCCAGATTCTAAATAATTTAATTATGAAAAATATACTTTTAATATGTTTTTTGGCGCTTTCGCTGAATGGCTTTTCGCAAAACAAAAAAACTTCTAATCTCGAAACGATTACACTTGGCGGCGGCTGTTACTGGTGTGTTGAAGCCGTTTACGAAGATTTAAACGGAGTAAAATCTGTCGTTTCTGGATTTTCTGGTGGCAAAAGCGCTAATCCTACTTATGAAGACGTGTCTACTGGACAAACAGGTCATGCAGAAGTGGTGCAAATTACTTACGATAAAAACGTTACTAATATTAATGAAATCTTCAAAGTCTTTTTTACCGTTCACGATCCAACGACTTTAAATCGTCAGGGTGCAGATGTTGGAACACAATATCGTTCTGTAATTTTTTATAAAAATGCCGAACAGAAAAAAGCGGCTGAAAGTATTATTGCAGAGTTAAACAAAGCAAAAGCTTACAAAAACCCTATTGTTACTAAAGTAGAGCCTTTTAAAGCTTTTTATAAAGCCGAAGATTATCATCAAAATTATTATGCAAACAATAAAAACCAGCCGTATTGCAAAATGGTAATTCAGCCTAAATTAGAAAAATTTGAAAAGGTCTTTAAAGACAAACTTAAAAAGAAATAAAATTCACAAAAAAGGGAAATGAATTCAACTTCATTTCCCTTTTCATTTATAGTAATTTTAAAACTATTGTTTTGCCACTTTTTTAAATCGCATCATTGGCACATCGCCCTGAATCAAATTCAGCTTTCCATCTTTGTCAATAGAATAACTGGTAATTTGTTTCATTTGTTTCAAAAACTGCTGTTCGCCGCCTCCTTCACAAAACATCATGGTGCTCGGCCCTGGCTCTCCAAAAGTTAACGTTTTTCCGTTTAAAGTAAATGGGGCGCTGTAGCCATTACATCCATTATTACCATAAACATTTTTTTCTTTTTCATCAAAAGTAATTTGCGGCTTTTTATTTGGATATAATCCTTCAAAAGCAATTCTTGGTCCAGAAATATATTCTAATTCCCAAGTTGTATCGTATAAATTACCAGCACTTTTACCATCTTTTGATGCCATACAAGAAGTCAATAATAAAGTTAAAACTGAAAGAACCGCGAGTGTGTATTTTTTCATAAATGTGTTTTTAAAGATTAATATAATTTGTTTTTTGAAGATTGAAATTCTCTACAAGCATACTTTCTCAATATTCGTGCCTAGTCAAGAGATTTTCTAGAATTTTAATTGATAATAAAATGTAATTCGTGATTCTAAGTTACGTTATTTTATTCAAAACTCTACCAATCAAATATTTAAAATCCCAATTGTGATTGCATTTTTTTTGTAATTTGCATCGATCATAAAAAACCAAAAACATCAATCAAAAACCTAAAAAAAATGAAACAATTTCTCTTATTGTTTGTCTTCTTTCTCAGTTTATCGCAAATTCAATCGCAAGAAAATCTTCCAACAGATTATCTTTCAAAAGAATTCCACAAAGAACGCCGTGAAGCATTTAGAAACCTACTGCCTGCCAATTCTGTTGCAGTAGTTTTTTCATATCCGGAAAGAGTATTTTCAAAAGACATCAATTATAATTTTCACCAAAATCCTGATATGTATTACTTAACAGGATACAAAGAACCAGATGCTGTCTTATTAATTTTTAAAGATGCACAAGGCACCGAGAAATACAATGAGGTTCTTTTTGTACGTGAAAGAAATGCTTCGCAGGAAACTTGGACAGGAAGACGTCTTGGTGTAGAAGGTGCTAAATCTAAATTAGGATTTACGAATGTCTATAACGGAAAAGATTTTAATGATTTTGCTATAGACTTTAAGAAATTTGACAAAATTGTATATGATAAAATTCCAACCGACATTAGAAAAAACAGAACTGGTTTTGATCTTTTCGGCTTAATCGAAACTTTCAAAACTAAAGCTTCTATAGCAGCAGAAAATGAATCTTCTGTTGAACTTTTCAATAACATAACTAATTCTTTAAGAGAAATAAAAACTCCAGAAGAAATAGATTTAATGAGAAAATCGGTAAAACTTTCTTGTATTGCACATAACGAAGTTATGAAAGCTGTTGGTCCAGATATGAGCGAAAACGAAGCAGACGGAATTCATGCTTACGTTCACAGACATTATGGTGCAGAAGGAGAAGGCTATCCGCCAATTGTTGGCGCTGGAGCAAATGGCTGTATTTTACATTACGGAGAAAACAATTCTACAAAAATTGACAATCAATTGTTATTGATGGATGTAGGTTCTGAATACCACGGGTATTCTGCCGACGTTACGCGAACAGTTCCTGCAAATGGAAAATTCAGCGAAGAACAAAAAGCAATTTATCAATTAGTTTACGAAGCGCAGGAAGAAGTTTTTAAAATTTGTAAACCAGGAACTCCTTTTCAGGATTTAAACAAAAAATCCCGAGAAGTTATCGCTGCAGGATTAATTAAATTAGGAATTATTACCGATCCAAAAGATGTTAGAATTTATTACCCTCATGGCTGTTCGCACTTTCTTGGCTTAGATGTACACGACAAGGGTAATTATATGAGTAAATTAAAAGAAAATATGGTATTTACTGTTGAACCAGGTATTTACATTCCCGCAAACAGTAAATGCGATAAAAAATGGTGGAATATTGGCGTACGTATCGAAGATGACATTTTAATTACAAAAGATAATTATGAAAATCTTTCTTCGGAGTCGCCAAGAAAATGGCAGGATGTTGAAGCGTTAGCTAAGCAAAAAAGCACTTTTAATGAAATGAAATTCCCTAAAATATAATTTTAATTTGCCTGAGATTAAAAAAACAAAGCTTCGTTTATAATTTAAACGAAGCTTTTTTTATCTGCTTATATAATTGTTTAGTTTGAAAACAAATCATTCTATTTTTTTAATCTGTGCCAAAAAAACATATTTAAATGAAAGCTAATTTTCACGTACTTTGCATTCATAAATTAGTTTAAAATGAAAGCCCTTACCTTCTCTTCATTTGGAAATTCAGATGTTTTAGAATATATCGAAATCCCAAATCCGCAGTTAAAAAACGATGAGATTTTAGTCGAAATGAAAGCCATCGGATTAAATTTTGCAGATGTATATAGACGAAAAGGAAATTATCATTTAAAAGGAAATCCACCTTTTATTGCGGGTTATGAAGGTGCTGGAATTGTTGTTGACACCAATAATCACTCCGAATATAAAGTTGGAGATCGTGTGGCTTTCGCCGATGTTCCTTTCGCAAATGCCGAATTAGTTGCTGTAAACACCAATCATGTTTTGCCTTTACCAGAAAACATTTCTTTTGAAACCGCAGCATCTGTTTTACTGCAAGGTTTAACAGCGCATTATTTAGCAACTGACAGCCACAAAACTCAAAAAGGAGAAACTGTATTAATTCACGCAGTTGCTGGTGGCGTTGGTCAGATTCTAACACAAATAAGTAAACTTTTGGGTGCGAATGTTATCGGTTTGACATCATCTCCTGAAAAAGCAAAAACTGCATTAAAACAAGGTGCCGACCATGTTTTTCTATATAATGAAGACTGGAAATCGGAAATTTTTAAAGTAATACCAAAAGGCGTTGATGCAGTTTATGACAGCATCGGAAGCACTTTAACTGACAGTTTTGAAGTCACTAAAGAATGCGGTCAAGTTGTTTTCTTTGGAATGGCGGGCGGCGATCCAGAACCTGTAAACCCGAGAATGTTAATGGACACCTCGAAAACTTTAACCGGCGGCGATTTATGGAGTTATTTAAATTCTAAAGAAGAAAGAATCAAAAGAGCCAGTCAATTATTCAATTGGATTATTGATGGTAAAATAAAACTTTCTGAGCCCACCTCTTTTAAATTATCGGAAGGCAAATTGGCACACGATTATTTAGAAAGCAGAAAAAGTACAGGAAAGATTATTTTGATTCCTTGATATTTAATTTTCAGTTTTCAGCACAATCTTGTCATCCTGACGAAGGAAGGATCAGACTTGGAATGTCTTCAATCTTCGTCGAATTTCTTGTGTGATCCTTCCTTCGTCAGGATGACAAATATTATCTACAATTGATTAACTTCAATCTTCGTCAATTCAGATAATTCTAAAATTCTTTCAACTTCATCTTTATTGGCAACAAAAAACAAATAATTGTCTCCATAAGTTTCATAAGTCAATAATTCGAGATTTGATCTTTCTAATTCCGATTGAATGTAAGGAAACAATTCGTGACTATAGGTTTCTTCAGGATATTCGAAGGTAAAATCTTCACCAATTAAATCCGAGATAAAATATTCCGCATCTTCGGGATCAAATTTCCAGTCGCTGTTCCAGGCATCAATACTTTCAAAAAAAGCAAAATGATCTTCTACAATACTGTGATATTCTTTTGCTTCTTTTTTATAATTTTTAAAAAGCTTTTTAGATTGCTTTTTCAGTTCTTTTTCTTCGATATTTCCTCTTGAAACCAATTTTATAAACTCTTCAAAATCTGCTTCTGTCGCTTCTTCATTGGCTAGTAAATTTTCAGTTGAAGGAAGCTCAACAGTTTCTGGAATTTCAAGATCTAAGTACTGGCAGATTCCCTGCAGCACCTTTTTAAAATCTTTAATTCCAATTTGCTGAGTTTCGGTTTTAGGATTATCAATATCCAGTTTTTCGGTATCTAATAATCCTTTTGTGTAATCCAAAAAGTGCGTGCTTGAATATAAAATTTTAAAATCATTTGTTTCTAAACTATTGGTACAGCAAAAGAAAATGATAAAGTTATTGATAACACGTTTCAGATATTTTTTCGTTTCTGGACCTGGTTCAGAATAAAACTGAATATGAATAAAGTCATATTCTAATCCCTGCTGCATAGTTTCTTCAGAAAGTGCTCCAATATCAATCTTTTTATAAAGTTCATTTAAAACTTCATAAGCATTATTGAAACCCGCTTTTTTAATTTCTTCCCTGCCTTCTTCATGATCCAGTGAATACGGAAACGAATAAAGATTCACCAATACAGAATCGTAAATTCCTTTCATCTTAAATTCTATACTATTTGACTCGTGATACAAATAGCCGTAAATGGATTCAATTACATCAAAAGAAATTATAGATTTCGGATCGTTATTTCTATTAAATAAGTTGGAAAAGATATTTATCATGGAAGGCGTTTATAAATTTATAGTAAAAACTTAGTCGTTTGAATATTTAAAACTTTGATTCATTTTATCAAAAGGAATAACATCATTCACAATCGATTCCAGTTCTATATCCGTTAATAATCCTCTTGCAGATTCTTTTATTTTTGGAGAAACATTGATTTCGTACTCAATAATATCGCGCTTCAATATCTCTGATAAAATTTCTTTCTGACGATCAGTCAAATACTTTTGATGAGATTTAAAAACCAATTCCAGCTCACTTCTAAATTCTTCATCACTGAGTTCATTGTAAATATCCTGCTTTGACATATCAATCAATAAAACTTTAAAAATAAAATCCTGAAGGTTTTTTGCTAGATAATTAACTTCATTCATGTCATGCCAGACAAAAACAATTGGCACATCTCCGTTATTTTCTTCATTTAAGAAAAAACAATAATGGTCGCCTCCGCCGCTTTTTGCAAATGGAATAAATTTAAATTCAGAATTGATGTTACGGTAATCCTCAGGATCTCGAAGTTCTTCTATTTCTTCGGCTACAGATTTTAAATTTAGTGATTCAAAATCGTAAGAATGCAAAAGCAAAGGAGGATTCTCTTTCAAGGTAGGATAAACTTCTGCGTACCAATTTGGACCGTATTCTCCAATATTGAGCATTCCGTCGGAATCTAATTGTTTGTATAACTGCGGAAATTCAAATCCGTATTTTTTCTCGATTTCTTGTATGGTCATCTTTGGGGGAGTATTCTATTAAAATCAGAATACTAAGATAACAATCTTTTTACTACACCAAAAATACAGAGGTCAATTATTTCAAGGATTCCGCAATCATTAACGCACATTTTTCACCGTCAATTGCTGCAGAAATGATTCCGCCGGCATAACCCGCTCCTTCTCCGCACGGATACAATCCTTTGATTTGTAAATGCTCATAGGTTATAGGATCTCTCGGAATTCTAACTGGCGATGAAGTTCTGCTTTCTGGCGCGTGTAAAATAGCTTCATTGGTTAAATAACCGCGCATTGATTTTCCAAAATCCTGAAAACCCTGACGCATAATCTGCGTTAAAAACCCGGGAAAAACCTGCCCCATTTCTACAGAAGTAGTTCCTGGAACATAAGATGTTTTTGGAATATCTGATGAAACTTTACTTTGCGTAAAATCAATCATTCTTTGTGCTGGAACTTTTTGAGTCTGCCCCGCCAAATGCCATGCTTTTTGTTCGATACTTTTTTGAAATTCCATTCCGGCCAAAGCGCCGAATTTTGCGAAAGGTTTAAAATCTTCCAATTTTAATTCAACTACAATTCCAGAATTTGCCGTTGATTGGTCACGCTTAGATGGTGACCAGCCGTTTGTAACCACTTCTCCTGGACTTGTTGCACAAGGAGCGATTACACCACCTGGACACATACAAAATGAATACATGCCGCGGCCGTTTACTTGTTTTACGATAGAATATGGCGCTGGCGGCAAATGTTCGCCGCGATAATCACAGCTGTACTGAATACTGTCTATTAATTCTTGCGAATGTTCTGCACGAACTCCTAAAGCAAAAGGTTTTGCTTCTATTAAAATTTTCTTTTTATCTAATAATTCAAAAATATCCCGCGCAGAATGTCCCGTTGCCAAGATCAATTTATTGGCGTGAATTTTATCTCCATTTTGAGTTACAATTCCTTCAACTTCATTGTTTTTTACCAGAATATCACTTACTCGGGTTTCAAACAAAACCTGACCGCCAAACTCGATAATTTTTTCACGAATGTCTTCAATAATTTTAGGGAGTTTATTGGTTCCAATATGTGGATGCGCTTCTACCAAAATATCTTCTGAAGCCCCAAAAGCCACTAAAAGTTCTAAAATTCTAGTTACATCGCCGCGCTTTTTAGATCGAGTATATAATTTTCCGTCAGAATATGTTCCTGCTCCTCCTTCACCAAAACAATAATTTGAGTCTTCGTTTACGATATGTTCCCTGTTAATTGCTTTTAAATCGCGTCGACGTCCGCGAACGTCTTTTCCGCGTTCCAGTACAATTGGCTTTAAACCTAACTCAACTAATTGCAATGCTGCAAAAAGTCCAGCCGGACCAGCGCCGACAACAATAACTTCTTGAGCATTGGAAACGTCTTTATATCTTGGAAGTTCGATTTTGGTTTCCTGAAAAGGTTCGCCTTTTAGATAAATAAGAACTTTTAAGTTAATTTTAATAGCCTTTTGACGTGCATCAATCGAGCGTTTCAAAATAGAAACATGCTGAATTTCTTGCGAAGAAACCTTTATTTGTTTAGACAAATGGTCTTTCAACAATGATTCGTTTGCAGCAATTTCTGGTGTAACTTGAAGTAAAAGTTCTTTAGGCATTTTTTCTTTTTTATTCTATTAGCTTTTCTTTCTATGAAAAGAACATGCAAAAATAGTATTTTGAACTGACTTTATGTAATGAACCGCAAAGTGCGCTAAGTTTTTTTTAGGTATGGTTTTACAAAAATACAAAGTTCACAAAGCTTTGTGTTGATGCAGCTTTGTGAACTTTGTGTTTTCTATAAGTAATGAAAATTAAATCTCAGCGTACTTTGCGGTTAATTATTAAGTCTCAGATTATTTAGATTAAAGATTTAGATTACTAAAGAACAGTTAGACGCACTGCAGTGCGTCTCTACAGAAATAACTCAGAACCTGAGCATCTTAGAACCTTAGAACTTTTTTTTCCAAATAGACTTTGTACCTTTGCAGCTTAAAACCTTAGTACCTTAAGAAAAAAATGTCTAGAAAAATAAAATTGATTTGGGATTTCCGCGGACCGGCTTCTGCAAAAACGGCAGAACATCACGAAATTCATTTAAAAGAATATATTATTATCGAAAAACTACCTTTAAATATCACTGGTTTTAACATCATAAATGACATGCATGCAACAGCATTTATGGTTGTTGAAGAACCCAATATGATTCAGGTGAGAGATGCTTTGAAACCGCATCGAGGGGAAGTTTTTGAAGGTTAAAATTACAATAAAAAAATTCCAAATTCCAGTTGTTTCGAAAACTTGGAATTTGGAATTTATATTTTACTATTTGTTTTTTTGGAATTTGGAATTTGAAAAATTGAAAATTATTATTTTTTTAATTCGCTACTTCACTAATAAATTTAATACGCATTAAACGCAATTCATCAATATCGTAATCGCCATCAAATTCTTTTAGCGCGTCTTCGATTTTATCCGATTCTGATTCCATGAAATAATCGTGAATTTCTTCCTGCTGATCATCATCAAGCATGTCATCAATCCAATATTTGATATTTAGTTTCGTTCCCGAATATACGATTTGCTCCATTTCCTTAATCAAAGTATCCATTGTTAAACCTTTTGCAGATGCAATATCGCTCAATGGCAGTTTTCGATCAATATTTTGAATAATGTATAATTTGTTGGCAGAATTTACTCCTGTCGATTTTACGACTAAATCGTCTGGACGAATAATATCGTTGTCTTCGACATATCGACTAATTAAAGCAACAAACTCGCTTCCGTATTTTTTTGCTTTTCCTTCTCCAACTCCATGAATATTATATAATTCAGTTAGTGAAATTGGATATTTTAAAGCCATATCTTCAAGAGAAGGATCTTGAAAAACAACAAAAGGAGGAACGCCTAATTTTTTAGCTACTTTTTTACGCAGTTCGCGCAGCATGCCCATTAAAACTTCATCGGCTGTACCAGTTGATTTTGATGATGCAACAATTGCTTCGTCATCGGCTTCGCTGTACTCGTGGTCTTCCGACATCATAAACGAAACTGGACTTTGGATAAAATTCAAACCTTCCTGCGTAATTTTAATTACACCATAAGTTTCAATATCTTTAGACAAATAGCCCGAAACCAGAACTTGTCGTAATAATGCCATCCAATATTTTTCGTCGTAGCCGGAACCAGAACCAAAATACGGCTGTGTATCTGTTTTGTGAGCTTTAATAACCGCATTGATGCGTCCTATTAAAGTAAACACAATTTCTTTTGATTTGTAAATATGTTTGGTGTCGCGAACAATTTCAAGCAGCTTAACTACTTGTTCTTTCGCTTCGATTTTGTTTTTAGGATTACGAACGTTGTCGTCCATATCAGCGCCTTCGCCTGTTTCGCTGTCGAATTCTTCACCAAAATAATGGAGCAGGAATTTTCTACGCGACATTGAGGTTTCGGCGTAAGCCACAACTTCCTGTAAAAGTGCAAAACCAATCTCTTGTTCGGCAACTGGTTTTCCAGACATAAATTTCTCTAACTTTTCTACATCTTTATAGGAGTAGTAAGCCAAACAATGTCCTTCTCCGCCATCACGTCCTGCACGACCTGTTTCTTGATAATAACTTTCTAATGACTTTGGAATATCGTGGTGAATTACAAAACGAACGTCTGGTTTGTCGATTCCCATTCCAAATGCAATTGTTGCAACTACCACATCTACGTCTTCCATCAAAAACATGTCTTGATGTTTGGCACGGGTTTTTGCGTCTAAACCAGCATGATACGGAACAGCACTAATTCCGTTTACTTGTAAAACTTCGGCAATAGATTCTACTTTTTTACGACTTAAGCAGTAAATAATTCCAGATTTGCCTTTATGTTGTTTGATAAATCGAATAATATCCGACTCAATATTTTTAGTTTTTGTTCGAACTTCATAATATAAGTTCGGTCTGTTGAATGATGCTTTAAAAGTATTAGCATCAGACATATCCAAATTCTTTAGAATATCTTCCTGAACTTTTGGAGTTGCAGTTGCGGTAAGTCCAATAATTGGCACTTTACCCAATTGCTTAATTATATGTCGCAGATTTCTATATTCTGGCCTAAAATCATGACCCCATTCTGATATACAATGCGCTTCGTCAATAGCAACAAAAGAAATTGGCACACTTTGTAAAAAAGCGACGTATTCTTCCTTGGTTAAAGATTCTGGGGCAACATATAAAAGTTTGGTTAAACCGGAAGTAATATCTTTTTTAACCTGAGCAATTTCTGTTTTGGTAAGAGAGGAATTTAATACATGTGCGATTCCATTTTCTGACGAAAGACTTCGAATTGCATCGACTTGATTTTTCATCAAAGCGATCAGGGGAGAAACAACAATTGCTGTTCCTTCCTGAATTAAAGCTGGTAATTGATAACAAAGAGACTTTCCACCGCCTGTCGGCATAATTACAAAAGTATTTGTCTTACCTAAAATACTTGTAATGACTTGCTCCTGCAAGCCTTTAAATTGGCTAAAGCCGAAATACTTCTTTAATTCTTTATGTATTTCAATTTCGTTTGAATTCATTCTCTATATTAATGGTATTTTGTATAAATTTGCAACACATAAAGATACAACTTTCTTTTATACATACAAATTTTAAATATTCTGATTTGATCTCAAAAGAAAATATATTGGCGATAGCCAAAAAAACAATACTCTCTGAAAGTGAAGCAATTACAAAACTAATTGATTTTCTAGACGAAAATTTCTACGAAGCAGTTCAGCGTATCTATGAATCTAAAGGCCGTCTAATCGTTACCGGTATCGGAAAAAGCGCCATTATTGCTCAAAAAATGGTAGCCACTTTTAACTCCACAGGAACTCCTTCTATGTTTTTACATGCTGCAGAAGCGATCCACGGAGATTTAGGAATGATTCAGAAGGACGACGTTATTATCTGCATTTCTAAAAGCGGTAACAGTCCAGAAATTAAAGTGCTGGTTCCTTTATTAAAACGATTCGGAAATACTTTGATCGCTATAACCGGAAACATCACTTCCTTTTTAGCAAAAGGTTCAGATTATATTTTAAACACTACAGTTAACACAGAGGCTTGTCCTATTAATTTAGCTCCAACAAACAGTACTACAGCACAACTCGTAATGGGCGATGCATTGGCAGTTTGTTTAATGGAAATGCGCGATTTTAAACCTGAGGATTTTGCAGTTTATCATCCAGGAGGTGCTTTAGGAAAAAAACTTTTGCTCCGCGTAAAAGACATGATCGAACATTCATTAAAACCAGCTGTCACTCCCGAAACCTCTATCAAAAAAGCAATTTTCGAAATTTCTGAAAAAAGATTAGGTGTAACGGCAGTAATTGAAGACAATAAAATTATTGGAATTATTACTGATGGAGACATCCGACGAATGCTAAACGACGTAGATACTATTGCGGACTTAACTGCAAGGGATATTATGTCTAAAAATCCTAAAGTAGTTTCGTCTGAGACTATGGCAGTCGACGCATTAAATATTTTAGAAGATTTTTCGATTACGCAATTGATAGTTGCGGATAACGGAGAATATAAAGGAGTTTTACATTTACATGACATTTTAAAAGAAGGAATCGTATAATGGCAAAGAAAAATCTTGGCGAGATGTCATTTTTGGATCATCTTGAAGAACTTAGATGGTTATTAGTTAGAAGTACAATTGCAATATGCATTATGGCATTTGTTACTTATTTTGTTAGTGATTATTTATTTGATCAAATTATTTTAGGTCCAATCCGACCTACATTTTTTACTTACGTATGGTTCTGCGATTTATCGCATCAATTGAATTTTGCAGAAAGTATATGTATTACGGAACTGAATTTTATTATTCAGAATACCGAAATGGAAGGTCAGGTCAATATTTTTGTATGGATGTGCCTTTTAGCAGGTTTCATCCTAAGTTTCCCTTATATACTATGGGAAATTTGGAAATTTATCAGCCCTGCGCTTTATGAGAAAGAAAGAAAAAATGCAAAATTATTCATCTTCGTTTCTTCCTTACTTTTCTTTTTAGGAGTTCTTTTTGGATACTTTGTTGTAATTCCGATGTCTGTAAATTTCGTGGCGACTTTCTCTGTGAGTGATGT
Organism: Flavobacterium fluviale; assembly: GCF_003312915.1. Taxonomy (NCBI): domain Bacteria; kingdom Pseudomonadati; phylum Bacteroidota; class Flavobacteriia; order Flavobacteriales; family Flavobacteriaceae; genus Flavobacterium; species Flavobacterium fluviale. The sequence continues at coordinate 298,100 of NZ_CP030261.1, forward strand.
TGTAAAAAATCAATTTACGCTTGAATCTTACATGGGAATGGTTAAAACAAGTATTCTTGGAAGTGCCATATTTTTTGAATTACCAATCGCCATTTATTTCTTAACGAAGTTAGGATTGGTAACTCCAGAATTTTTAAGAAAGTACTGGAAATATGCCGTAGTACTTATTTTAATTATTGCTGCTATTGTTACACCGCCAGACGTTGTAAGCCAGACGATTGTAGCAATTCCAATGTTAATTATTTACGAAGTCAGTATTCTGATTTCGAAGGTTGTTTATAGAAATAAATTAAAAGAAAATGTCTGATATCATTCAAGAATTTAATGACTATCGTTCTAAAATGAACGAAAAACTGCTTGCTGACAATAACAAAATTGTAAAGCGAATTTTTAATCTTGATACCAATGCATATGCGCCGGGAGCTCTAGATGTAAAAACAAAAGAACTTTTAGGTTTAGTTGCATCTGCTGTTTTAAGATGTGATGACTGCGTAAAATATCACTTAGAAACAAGCCATAAAGAAGGTGTTTCTAAAGAAGAAATGATGGAGGCTATGGGAATTGCAACTCTTGTTGGAGGAACTATTGTTATTCCTCATTTAAGAAGAGCTTACGAATTCTGGGAAGCTCTTGAAGAAGCAGGGAAATAATTAGAAAATGTGCCAATTTGATAATTAGATAATTTCTCTAGAAATAAGTTAATTATTTAATTGTGAAGCACAAATTCTAAATTTGAAAAACGCAATAATTTGTTAATTGATTTATCAAATCGATTATTTTAAATTTATTTTGTCTTTCAAATCAAAATTATAAAATTGAATTTGAGATCGTTTTTTCATTATCTCATTATCTAATTTTCAAATTATCTAATTAAAAAAAATGAAGCTAAGAGCCGATAATTTAATCAAAACCTATAAAGGGCGAAGTGTTGTAAAAGGAATTTCTGTTGAAGTAAATCAAGGGGAAATTGTGGGGCTTTTGGGTCCAAATGGTGCGGGGAAAACAACTTCTTTTTACATGATTGTTGGATTGGTAAAACCAAATCAAGGCAACATTTATCTTGATGATTTGAATATTACCGATTATCCTATGTACAAACGTGCACAGCAGGGAATTGGTTATCTGGCACAAGAAGCTTCTGTTTTTAGGAAATTAAGTATTGAAGATAACATCTTGAGTGTTTTACAATTAACTAAACTTTCTAAAGAAGAGCAAGTTGCTAAAATGGAAAGTTTAATTGAAGAATTCAGTTTAGAGCATATTCGCACGAACCGAGGAGATTTACTTTCCGGAGGTGAGCGTCGCCGTACTGAAATCGCACGAGCATTGGCAACCGATCCGAAATTTATTTTATTGGATGAGCCTTTTGCAGGAGTTGACCCAGTTGCGGTTGAAGATATTCAGAGAATTGTAGCACAATTGAAAAATAAAAACATCGGAATCTTAATTACCGACCACAATGTTCAGGAAACCTTAGCGATTACCGACAAAACCTACTTAATGTTCGAAGGAGGAATTCTTAAAGCTGGAGTTCCAGAAGAATTGGTAGAAGATGAAATGGTTCGCCGCGTTTATCTTGGACAAAACTTCGAGCTTCGTAAAAAGAAACTTGAATTTTAAGAAAGTTATATCTGAATGGTAAAAAGTAAAATGCAAATTTCTTTTTACCATTTTTTTTTTAATCTAATATTCTTAAAAAAGTTACGAATGAAATCAGAAAAACCAACTCAGGAAGATTACGATAATTGGCATAAAGATCCAAAGAATTGGTATTTATTCAATACCTGTTATTATAATCCGAAAGACAAAAGATTACTTCCTCCCAAAAAGATTCAATGGATGGGCTACACTATAAATTTTGCCAATCCATATTCTGTCATGCTCCTATTACCTTTTATAATAATTGTTATTTTAGTTTTATTGAAATAACTTTTAAAGTATTCCAATTACTCAACCGTAATAAAATGCAATTGTTCTAAATCGCCATTGTAGATATTAACATCAACTCGATGTTTGATTCCCGGCAGAGAAGCTTTTTCTGTAAACTGCCAAAAGAGCCAGTCATCTTCAATTTTTTCTCTGTAGAAATTATAATTGGCAATCCAGAAAAGGTATTCGCTAAACTCTTCTTTTAGAAAATCAGAATAATATCTTTCTCCCGAATAAATTATTGGACGAACTTGATAATGTTTTTCAACTTTTGTCAGCCATCGTTTTAATCCTACTTTTAAACTGTCCAAAGACTGATTTTTAGGTAATTTTTCAATATCCAAAACTGGTGGAAGATCTCCTTTTTGAAGCTTCACAGTTTTTATAAAAAGATCGGCCTGCTCGATAGAGTTTTCGTTTGGACGGTAATAATGATAGGCGCCGCGCATCATTTTGTTTTCTTTAGCACCTTCCCAATTTTTTTTGAATTGCCTGTCAACACGATTATTTCCGGCTGTAGCGCGAATAAAAACAAATTGAACGGGATATTTTTCGTCCAAAATCTCAACTTCTTCCCAATCTATTTTTCCTTGAAATTCAGATACATCAATTCCAATAACTTTTCCTCTATGGTTTTCGAGTACGCGAATATTTCTAACATCCGAAAGATGTTTATCAACCTCATCTTCATCTAAAACTTTTTCAGATTTAAACCCTAAATAGTAGGCCAATCCGTTACGATAATGATAAATAACACCAATGAATAAAAGCGCTGAGAAAATTAACAAAAGTCCTCGAAAAAGCCTGCTTAGAAAAGATCTTCCAGCTGGTTTCCTTGAATATGTTTTACGATAAGTCGTTTTTCTTGCCATGAAAATTGAACTACTTCTTCAAAAACAGATTATTAATAATTGACAATAAAACATAGAAAACAATAATCAACGGAATTGCGATGTATTGCAGTAAAACAACTAACAATACTGAAATTGTCAAAAACACAATTTGAAGTGCATTTTCTTTTAAACTGAATTTTTTAATTTTTAAAGAAAACAACGGAATCTCAGCATTCATAATATAAGCACTGCATAAAGTAATAAGCAATAAAACCCATTCATTAGTTAAGATTTCAAGCATCAATAAAGAATCTGAAAATTCTACAACCAAAGGAAGGCTTAAAATAAACAATGCGTTTGCGGGAGTTGGCAAACCAATAAACGAATCTGTCTGGCGAGTATCAATATTAAAGTTAGCTAATCTATAGCAAGCGCCTAAAGTTATGATAAATCCTAAAAAAGGAATAATTTCTTGATTTCCTAATTGATGACCGCTTCTTGTAAACATACTGTACATTACATAACCTGGTACAACACCACTTGTAACCATATCAGCCAAAGAGTCTAATTGTAACCCCAGCGGACTTGAAACTTTAAATAATCTTGCAAAAAAACCATCAAAGAAATCAAAAAAGATTCCTAAGCAAACCATGTAAAAAGCCATCAGAAAGTAAAAAGAATCTTGAAAAGAATTAGCTTTAGATACAAAAACTAATGCGACACAGCCACAAAAAAGATTTATTAATGTAATTAGATTTGGAATGTGCTTTTTAATATTCATAGCTTTAATTTTTGATAATGCAGAGAACAAATTTAGCATAATAACTGGATGCAAAACGAGTTTTTCTAATAGTTTTTTATTTCGCGGCAAGACTTTCAGAATATTTAAGACAACGAACTTAATAGATGATTAAAATATTATATTTTTGATAAAAATTTAAAACCCATATGGGTCAATAAAAAAAGATCTTTTGAAAAAACTTTTAGCATTTCTATTCTTTTGCAGTCTTAGTTCGCAATATGCCCAAACTGTTCGAAAATATTCGAATGAGTTTATGAATATTGGGGTCGATGCTGCAGCATTGGGAATGTCTAGTACGGTAACCGCATCGACAAATGATGTTAATTCAGTTTATTGGAATCCAGCAGGTTTGACACATCTTGAAGATCATCAAATTTCGTTAATGCATGCCAGCTATTTTGCCAATATTGCGCAATATGATTATATAGGTTACGCAAGTCCAATTGATGAAAGAAGTGCCTGGGGAATTTCAATGATTCGTTTTGGAGTTGATGATATTATGGACACCACACAATTAATCGATAATCAAGGAAACATCGATTATAATAGAATCAGCTTATTTTCTACTGCAGATTACGGCTTTACTTTTTCTTACGCCAGGAAACTGCCTGTTGAAGGATTTCAATATGGCGTAAATGCCAAGGTTATTCGAAGGATTATCGGGAAATTTGCCAATTCTTGGGGATTTGGGTTTGATATCGGCCTTCAGTTTGAAAGAAATGATTGGAAATTTGGTTTAATGCTTCGCGACATTACAACAACTTACAATGTTTGGAATATTGATGAAGAAGAATATGAAAAAATCGCCAATGCCATTCCAGGTGAAAACAATACATTACCAGAAAGCACAGAGATTACGCTGCCAAAAGCACAATTAGGGGTTTCCAAAAGATTTGATTTTCATAATGAATGCAGTTTGGTTACTTCTGCAAATTTAAATATGAGATTTGAACAAACGAATGATATTATATCCTCAAAAATAGTAAGTATAGATCCTGCAATTGGATTTGAATTTGGATATACCGATTTGGTTTTTGTGAGAGCGGGCGCAGGAAACTTTCAAAACGTAACGCAGTTGGACAATACTGAAAAAGTAAATTTCCAGCCTAATATCGGTCTTGGTTTTAGATACAAAGGCATACAAATTGATTATGCTTTAACAGATTTAGGAAACCAAAGCACTGCATTGTATTCTAATATTTTTTCACTAAAAGTAGATTTAGGTATCTTTAGATAATCATAAAACCATAAAATCTTAAAAAATTAAAACATGAAAACTGTTATGTTCAAAAAAACACTTTTTATTTTATTCTTCTTATCTAGTTTTATTGGTTTTAGCCAAAGTCTGCCTTTGTCAAAAGATGCTAAAGTAAGTGTTTTAACCTGCGGTCTTGGAAATGAGAGTTATTCATTATTTGGGCATACGGGAATTCGCGTTTCAGATCCGGGAAACAATTTTGATGTTGTTTATAATTATGGAACTTTCGATTTTAGAACACCAAATTTTGTTATGAAATTTGCAAAAGGAGATTTACAATATTTTGCAACTGTACATTCTTTTTCTGATTTTTTAAATGAATATACTTATGAGAAAAGAAGTATTCTCGAACAAGAACTGCTAATTTCACCAGAACTAAAACAACAGCTTTTTGATAAATTAAATTCCGTTTTAGCCTCTGACGAACGTTTTTATACTTATAAATTTATAGATAAAAACTGTACTTCGATGGTTGTTGATGTTATCAATAATACCTTAAAATCTAACTTAATTGTCAAAAAAGAAGATACCGACAAAACTTATCGCACAATACTTTTCCCTTATTTTGACGGACACTTTTACGATCAATTAGGAACAAGTATAATTTTTGGAACAAAAGTGGATCAAATGGGAACGAGAATTTTTCTTCCTTTTGAATTGAAAAACAGCTTAGAAAAAACGATATTTCATAATAAGCCTCTTTCTGGGAAGACCAAAACATTGTTAGAATTTAAAAAAGAAACTCCAAAATCTTGGTGGAATAACATCTATACTTATCTTTTAATCTTGCTGTTTGTCATTTTAGCAAAAGATAAAATAGTCGACAAAATCTATTTTTTGATTTTATCATTAATAGGAATCTTTTTTGTAATAATGGGATTTTATTCTTTTCACCAAGAACTGGCGATGAATTACAACGTTTTACTTTTTAGTCCGCTTTTATTGCTTTTAATTCTGTTTTCTATCTTCAAAAACAAAAAATGGACTTATAGATTTTCTCTTATAAATTTTGTTCTTTTGGTAATCTACTTTTTGTTTTTGATTAATAAAGCACATTTCTTTATAACACTGCCGTTGATTATTACCAGCGGAGTAGTTTTAGTAAGAACTGCAATCCGCAACAAAAAGCCAATTCCGATTATAATATAATGTTATTGGCCTCGGTAGAACAAAACTGTAGTAATAGTTTTGAAAGTGATACTTAAATCGAGAAAGATACTTCTATGTTTGATATAATACAAATCGTATTGAAGTTTAACTAAGCTTTCGTTTATCGATTCTCCGTAAGAATAATTTACCTGAGCCCACCCGGTTAGTCCTGGTTTAATAACATGACGAGTCTCATAAAAAGGCATGACATTTGCAATTTCCTGTACAAAAAATGGTCTTTCTGGTCTTGGCCCAATAACGGCCATATCGCCTTTTAAAACATTAATAAACTGCGGTAATTCATCTATTCTTGATTTTCGCATAAATTTACCAAACGGAGTTACTCTTTTATCGTCATGAGCTGCAAAAACTGCCCCATTGATTTCAGAGTTCTCAGTCATTGTCCTAAACTTATAAATTTTAAAAACAACTCCGTTTTTACCAACTCTTTCTTGTGTATAGAAAAGGCTGCCTTTATTAGCAAAGAAATTACAAAGAGAAATAATAGGAATAAAGATTCCGCAAAAGACAAGTCCAATAAAAGAAAAGAAAAATTCCATTATACGAATTAAAAGCAAGTACAATTTGTTATTATTGCTTCGGCTAAATGGGAAAAATCTATAAAAATCCCGACCAATATAATGAACGGGGATTCGCTGTGTTTTGCTTTCGTAAACCTGGGTATATTCACGAATAATATTACCGCTTTCTAATAAATGGAGTAACTGCTGATATAAATCGGGTGTTATACCGTCTGTTTTCTGAGATGCGATTATAATCTCCGAAACATTATTTTTAGTGACAAATAACTCTAAATCTTCTTTTTTTATTTCTTTCCCGTAATTAAAATCTAATTTTTCATTTGCAGAAGCATCAGAATTTACAAATCCTATAATTTTATAATGTGGATCTACACTTTCTAGTCCTAAAATCAATTCGTCAACCTCGCTTTGATCACATATCATTACTACATTTTGCGAGAAGCGATATGAGGCTAAAAAATAAACATAAAAAAAACGCCATAAGAGTAATGAACTTAAAACCGCAAAATAAAAAAGGACTATTACGATACGCTGTTTAGGAAGTTCTGGCGATAATATCGGTGTAAATAAATACACTGTAACTGCTGTAATTGAAGTTAGAATTACACTTCGCAGTATATGAAGCTGATTACTTGCTGTCTGGAGATTGTACATTTCGAAAATAGCTCCAAAGATGTACACATAAGCAATTAGTAAAAAAGTTTTTAAGAATCGATATTCAGTTAAAACATAATACTGATAATCGAAAAATAAACTCAATAAAAACAATGCGGTAAATATAAATGCGGCGTCAAAAAGAGAAAGCAGAACTTTTCTTTCCGAAATTTCGAAATGCATTTTTCTTTTTAAAAACATTTTAAAAGTTTGTTAGGGGCTTAAACTTGAGGCAAATGTATTATAAAAAAAGAATTAGTCATTATCCATTTTCTTTTTTTTCAGGAATTTTTACCCGAACAGAAAGAAGACATAATGCATAAACAAAAGAAGGGGCTGCAATTCTCATAGCAGCGTGATTTATTGTTAGAAGCCAAAAAAGAAAGAAAGAGAAAAAATATAAATGTTGTCTATTATTTACATAAAGAACAAAAGGCACAAAAAGTAAAATAAGAAAACTAAAGATCCCTAACAAACCATGTTCACTAAATAAACGCGAAATTTCATTATGCGCCGCAACTGCTTGCCCCAGTGATTCTTTTCTATTTTCTTTTCCCATTCCCACACCAATTCCCAAAACAGGATTATCTAGAAACAATTTTAAGTCTGTATCAATAACTGCTTCCCTACCCCCAAGACGATCTTTTTTATCTCTTCCTCTAGCATCCTTATTTGCATATCTTTTTTCAATAAGACCATAGGTTTGAAACGAAGTATAGGAAAATATAGAAACTCCAAGAATTCCTGCTAATACAAAAACAACAGTTATTTTTTTTCTGCCCTTACCATTTGAAAAGGCATAAAGCAACACTAAAAAACAAAAAATCATCACAGCTCCTGTTATTACTCCACCACGCGAAAATGTTGCTATAGCTCTATAACTGATGAAGATTAATAAAATAGCATTTAAAATGATCTCTTTTTTTGATTTTGAAAAAAAAATCAGCTGCGAAAAAAAAATAAACATTCCCAGTCCTAAAATTGTCGATACCTGATTAGGGCCAAATCCTCCTGAAGTTTCAAAATTAGATTGAGTTCCTGTTACTACATCTCTTACACTTGGGTTGTATAAAAATAAATAAATAACTGTTGAAATAATCGGAAGACCTATTGCAATCAAAACATTTTGCAATTCTGAAAACAATAACCGTTTTTGAAACATGTAGATAGAAGCAATTGCTAAACACCACGATCCTGATAAGTTAAATACTACAGCTTTTTTGAGATCAAAATCGAAGTTTTCGTTTGAAGTAGCTACTAAAATTCCAGGAATTAATAACAATAAAAAAATAACGTATAAAAATGATCGTATTGAGAAATTGTTATATAACATTCCAATTATCATAAAAAAAATCACGAGAAATTTCACATATTCATTGTTAAAATTACCTCCCGTCATACGAAGAAACACCTCAACACCAACAAGATATGCTGACACAAAAATTACCTCATTATTTTTATTTCGATTTCGAATTACAATAGAAAGTCCTACAATAGGTATCAATAATGCATAAATTTTAGACAAAAAAGGCATTACAAAAATAATTAATGCTAATAATGCATGAAAAAAGATTATCGCTAAATAACTAAATTTTGTATTTTTCATTATAAATATTTTACTTAGTAAAAATAATTAAAGATTTCAACCATGTTATGTACTCCTTTAAAATTGATTTTTCACCAAAATTTTCATTTACAAAAAGATTTAATTGGTTTCCCATTGAATTACGGATATGTTGATTCTCAATCAATAATTGAAGAGAATCTACAAATTGACTTAAATTATTCGAATCAATTATCAACCCTTCTTTAGGTGAAGGGATTACCTTAGAAATTTCCCCCACATTTGTTGCTATAACAGGTAAATTTGCTAATCCGTATTCTAAAACAGCCAAAGGAAGTCCTTCTGAGAAAGAAGTCAAAACTGCTATCTCGCACTGTTTCAACAAATCTTGAACGTTATTTACCGCACCGTAAAAAAATACTGTATGAGAAAGTCCATTTTCCTTTACTTTTTCTCTTAATATTTTACTATAAGAATCCTTAAAATCTTTACCTATTAAATGAAAAGTCCATTCTGGAAATTTTCGATGAATTTCTATTACGCCATTAATGAGTAAGTTATGGTTTTTTTGAGGTCGCAAATTTGCAACACAAATTATTCTTTCGCCCTCTTTTCCTTTTAACTGACCTATGCTTAGAGACGTTGCGGACTCAATTATAAAGTTTGGAAAGTAAATAATATTTTTACAATTCAAATAATTCTTTGCCCATTTTTTAAGAGAATCATTTACCGAAATAATTCCTAAAAAAAGAAAAGACGAAAGTTTTAATACTAAATTTTTTCTTAATGATAGATTTTGGGAAATTCCATAATGATCATGCCAGATTACCTTAAGCTTTGGCATTGTAACTTTTACTAAAACTGAAATAAAAAAAGAAGAGCTATGTGCATGAATAAATTCAACTTTATTCTTTTTGAGATAATTTCTTAATCTAAAAATTGCCCCTAAATCTAAAGTAGATTTTTTCTTTAAAAATAAATAGATAACTTTTTGATCTAATTGATCTAGAAGCAGACCTTCGTTTCTTGTTGATATTAATCCTGAAAATTCAATTTTGTCAGCGAGTGAATTTGCATAATTTACAGCCATTCGTTCTGCACCACCAACGTCTAAGGAATCTATAATCTGTACAATTCTCATTTTATCAGCAATTTTGCAATTTCATTTTCAAAAACATCAGTAGTAAAATTGCGTGACCAGCCGGCAGCTAGCTGACTTTTGTCAAAAAAGGATTTTTGGTTTATTATTAAATTCTCTAGTTGAACTATATCTTTACTTAAATTCATTTCGAGTAAAATCCCGTGTTTATTAAAATTTAACATATATGGTACGCATGAAACTTTTGTAGCAATAGGAACACATCCCCAGAACATACCCTCTGCGATGGCTTTTGGCCAACCTTCACTTTTCGATGGTAAAATTACAAAATGACTTTTTTGATATGCTTTTATTAAAGTTTCCTTACTATGATTACCCCTTAAAACAATCTTAGTATCCAACTTATTCATCTGAATGTAATTTTCTAATGAATTTCTTTCTATTCCCTCTCCGTACAAATCTAATGTTACATCATTTCCGTTCTTCAGAAGCAACTCAACTAACTTAACCGCATATAATGGATTTTTTCCAACCACTAAATTTCCAACAAAAACAAATTTTATTCCGTTCTTAAAATCAGCTTTTTCAACACTGCTTTTTTCAGATTCTGAATAAGTAGCTGTAAAAAAAGATTTTATATTTTTCGATTGATTTGGCCATTCTCCATATACCAAAACCTTCATATTTCTTGTTAAAAATGCATTACTAAGAATCCATTTTTGAAAGCGATAGCTCCAAGGCTGTTTACTTTTAGGATCCCAATTTCCTGCATACTTTGCTGTCTTTTTCTTAAACGGAAAAAATATTTGAATCATACATCCTAGCAGGCCCATATTACCGGGACATCTTAAATGTATATGATCCGCTTTTTGCATCGCGCAAAATATTCTCCAAAGAATAATCGGAATTTTAAATATAAAAAATACACTGCTTTTGAAACTAGTAAGGCTAAATTCTGGTACAGACAAAAAATCAATATTAGCATGCTCATAAGGTGCATCTATTGCCGATGTTTTTCCTTTTGTCACTGGTGCTACTACTATTAATTGACTTACATTTTTTAGCCACATATTCATTTCACGAATATATGGTGCATAACCAAAATACTGGCAGTCGTTTCTCAGATGAACAACATGTGTAATAATAGCAAATTTCATTATTATTCTTTTATGACTTGGCTATAGATAAAATTCTTTTTATGTAATTTTTTGGATGTAAATTTTGACTGCTCCATATAAAATTATTATGCCTCATCTTTAGATATCTTTTTTCGTTAAGCAGATTTTCAATTTTTTCTGGTAGTTGATTGTAAGCATTTCTAGCGCTCAATTTTTCATAATTGACATGCTCACTAAAATCTTCTATAACAACATTTAATGGAGTTGACACAATTGCTTTTCCAAATAATAGATATTCTCCGATTTTCCATCCAGGAGTATCTTTTAATCCATCATCTGCAATACCAATGTCTGCTTTTAGTAGTGAATTAAAATATTCTTTTTTTGATGTTTTTTTTAAATCCAGCAATAAATCTGGAGCTTTTTTTTGTGACAGGGCATCTGAAAATATCCCAACAGAAGAATTTTTAAAATTATTTTTTATAATTCGACAAGCTTCAATACGAAATTCATTTTGAATCTCTCTTCTTTGTTTTTCTTCAGAATCAGAGTGATTGCTTGCATCCCACAATCTTGTATGAAAAATTATCATTCCGCCATTATCTTTCACTTGATTAGGAAAACCTCTGACATCCATCGCATTATGCGACAAATTGGTTCCTAAATTAAAGTAATCAACTGCGCGTACAACTTCAATTCTATTTTTATTGTTAATAAGATCTTTAAAACCAAACTTTAATAAAAGCTGTAAAGACTTATACGAAAAATTCACTTGAAAATTAAGGGGGTATACATTTTTTTTGTAATCTACCTGTAATAATGATCTTTTAAAATAGAAATCATATTTGTCTGGATTTTCAATAAACAAAATGTTGTCTGAATAATCAAAAAAGATTTTTCTTCCATTTATATGAAGAACTGCTCCGCCAGTCATTATCTTATTGTTAAAAACAATATCGAAATCTAAATTTTGTTCTTCGCAGTGATACATTACCGAATAAATCAGCATATTATGATGAGAAGTCCATTTAGGTAATTCAAGTTTCATTAAAATCACTGTTTTTGTAATACTTCTAAAAGTAAATCATTCCATTGATTCATAACTCTTTTTTTAGAAAAACGTTCTAATTTACTTTTTTGATTTAAAATAGTACTAGTTCTTAATTCTGGAGAATTTATCAATAAATCTAATTTTTCTGCGAATTTGATTTTATCATCTAGAGGAACTATAAATCCGTCTTTTTCATTAGAAACAATAGTCTTTGGCCCATGTGGAGAATCATAAGAAATAATTGCAAGTTCTGCCTGCATTGCTTCTAACAATACCATTGGGAAAGCTTCTGATTTAGAAACTAATACAAAAATTTTAGCCTGTTGCATTTTATTCTTAATTTCTGCAGTTCCAGGAAAAACTTTAAAACTTTGTTCAATCTTTTTTTCAAGAATTTTTTTCTGCAAATTTTTAATATTTCCATTTCCATAAACATGAACTTCCCAATTTAAATTTTCAGAGTGTATTATAGACCAGATATCAACCAAATGATCTAATTGTTTTTCTCCAACTATTCTCCCTGCCGAAATTATTATATTTTTTTTAATTGAATTCGATTCTTTAGATTCCTCTGTATCAATAAAATTTGGAATTACAGTTAAGTTTTTTAAATCGTAATAATCAAGTTCATATTTACTTAACAAAACAACTTTATCATATCTATTGATAATTTGATTTTTTAAGAACCATCCTTTTTTCTTATTAGCGTAATTTGATCTGTGTATTTCTGTTATTTTAGGGATTTTAGTAGCAATAAAAGGAATGATTAAGGAATCAATACTAATCATATTCGTAAATAGAACCTCTATTTTTTCACGCTCTATTATATCTTTAACTTTACGGTATAATTGTATAGCTTTAGGAATATTTTTTACATATTGAGTAATTCCGCCTCCTAATTGGGCAGAAATATTTAGATTATAACGTTTACAATTTGAATTTATATTATAAAAAAAAGGCATATCGATTTCTTTCTTAGTTATTAAAACTACCTCATAACCAAACATTTCAATCCATGCATTAATTTTTTCAGCTATGATTCGCTCAGTTCCTCCTATACCCGCCATTCTATAAACTAAAATTCCAATTTTCATTCTGAGACTATTTGAAATTGATCTGTATTTTTTTTATTATTCTGATTTCCTCTACAAAAGATTTGTATAATCTAAAAATTCTATTTTTGGCTCCGAACTGACTAAGTCAATTCTAACAATTGTAAAAGAATTTTTAGATATTAATTACTTTTTTGCTAAAATTTCCAAAATTAAATCATTCCACTGATTCATAACTCTTTTTTTGGAAAACATATCCAGTTTCATCCTCTGATTTTCAATGAAATTTTCTCTCAGTAATGCATCATTAATCAGTAATTCTAATTTTTCGGCAAAAGATATTTTATTATTCAATGGCACTATAAAACCATCTTTTCCATCAGTAACCATGCTTTTAGGTCCATTTGGCGAGTCATATGAAATGATAGGCAATTTTGCATTCATGGCCTCCAACAAAACCATTGGGAAGGCTTCGGTGGCAGAAACTAATGCAAAAATACTTGCATCCTGCATCTTGTTTTTTATTTGCGCTGTCGAGGGGAATATTTTAAAACTATCCTGCAAGGACATTGCATTAATCTTTTCTCTTAAAATTTCTATTGGACCGTCTCCATAAAGATGAACCTCCCATTGATCATATTTTGAAGCAATTATAGACCAAATATCTATTAAATGATCAAATTGCTTTTCTCTTGAAATTCTACCAGCTGAGATTATAATATTTTTTTTATCGTTTTTAGAATAATTATAATCTGAATTATCAATAAAATTAGGAATTACTGCAATGTTATCCAGTGGATAATAATCAACTTCACTTTTATTGAGCACTACAAATTTTTTGTATCTATTGATAATTAAACTCTTTAAAATCCAAGCTTTTCTATTATGTGCAAAACCAGACCCATGAATCTCAGAAACTTTAGGAATTCTTATTTTAACAAAAGGAACTACTAATGAATCAATTCCTCTCATGGTTGTAAATAAAACATCAATCTTTTCTGATCTCATTACTTTATTTAATTCAGTGTAAAGCTTAAAAGCACTAGGGATATTTTTTATGTAATTTTTGACACCTGATCTTAATTTAGCAGGAATGTTAAGATCATAACGTTTACATTTCTTATTTATCTCATAAAAAAAAGGAGTTTCTGCTTCGCATTTTGTTATTAAAACTACATCATATCCATAACTCTCTATCCATGCATTTACTTTTTCGGAAGTAATTTTCTCAACTCCTCCAACACCTGACATTTTATAAACTAGTATTCCAATTTTCATTTTAAGATTATTACTATTTAGCATTTATTATTCCTCCAAAGAACATTTCAAATAATTACTATTTAAATACTATATTTCTGTAAACATTTATATTTTGGAGAATTATGTTTTCAAGTTTATATTTGTCAAGTACGAATTCTCTGGCTTTGAAACTCATCTTTAGAGCCTTCTCTTTGTTGGAAAGTACCCAAATAATTTTTTCAGCAATATCTTCCGGATTATGTGGATCACAGAGCAACCCAGTTTTGTAATCCTCTATTGCTTCAGGTCCAGGACCATATTTAGTGAAAATTACCACTTTTTGCATTGCCATCGCTTCTGGAGCTACTAAACCTTGCGTTTCCATATGCGATGGAAAAACACATACAGAAGCTTCTGCATACACTTTCGGAATATCATGATACGAAACTAATCCATGAAAATGAATGTCGATTGCTAATTCACCTAATTGTGGTATTTCCTTATCTTTAAGCATGTCAGTATATGAGCTTCCATCTGGAAAAGACCAATCTCGACCATAAATTTCCAGAGTTGCATCTGGAAATTCTCTTTTTACAAATGGAAAAGATTGAATTAATTGACGCACACCTTTTTTTTCGCAGACTGTACCAGCAAAAACAATTCTATTTTTATATTCTTGTTTGCTTTCAAGTGGTTTAAAAAAATCGGTGTCAATGGGATTACTTATATAGTCTACTTGCTTATTATTAAAGCTCAAATATTTCTCTGTATGACTTTTTACATACTTTGAAACTGCAATAAATGCATCAGCTTTTTTAAAAGATCTTTTTTCTTGAAATCCCTTCCATCTATTGATTTCTCTTTTTTCGCTTTCAGCAAAAAAATGATGCCCACCATGAAGCCTTATAATATATTTTACAGCTTTTATTTTAGAAAGAAATGCAAGACCCAGTTCAGAAGATTCAATAATATCAATTCTTTGTTTTTTATGGATTTCTCGAAGTTTTGCATCAATTGCCTTTGAATTTAAATACCAAGATATGCCTTTTATTTTGTTTGGTTTTAATCTATAAATTTCAACTCCTTCAATATTTTGAGTTTCGTTTTCTGAAGTATAATTAATTCCAACAACCGATACTTTAATTCCTTTTTTGACTAATGCTATAGAAATTGTCTTAACAAAACTGCCAATTCCTCCATGTGGAAATCCTTCTTTAGGAAATTCATTTGTTAAGAAACAGATGTGCATTTTGAACTTTCTTTAATAACATTTTGGACTTTCTCTGAAGAATTTTCATAATCTTCCAGTACAAGGTCTTTCCATTTTAGCATACTTGTACTGCATTTTTTTTGAAAAGTAATTTTACTTACTGTTTCCTCTTTACTATTTAGCCAAATAACGGCATCAGAATCTGGCATACTTTTGAAATGTTGATAGTTGTAAACTGTTTTTACTGACCAATCATTTACGGTTTTATTATCTTGATCGTAATTAATAAACGCACAAGGTTTATTAAACATAGCAAAATCAAAACCCATTGTCGAACCAACATTAACAACTATATCGGAATAAAAAGCTGTACTCACTAATAATTTTACATCTTCGACTGAAGGATACACCACATTCCATTCTTTTGACACGGTGAAATACCATAAAGGAGCTACTTCTTTAATTAAATCTTTGTACTGATTTAAAAGCTCATCAAATCTACCAGACAAATCTACAGGACATCTTCTCAAAAGTATCTGATATTCATTTTGCAGATTAGCTTTAGTAATTTCTTCTGCAATATCATTTAAGTAAGATGGATCATCTGGAGATGTTTTTGTGTCATCGCCCGAAAAACAAATAATTTTTTTATTAGGGTCTAGATTATACTTTTTATAAAAAACTTCTTTATCAATTATATTGTCTGAATCGCTATAACATTCAAATTGAGGAGTTCCAGTGATATGAATCTGCTCTAGTTTTATTTCTGGATAATACAAGTTTAGTTCTTTTTTCATGTAATCTGACCAAACCAAATAATCATCAGCTCGTAATGCCAAACGTGCCTTTGGTAGATTATCCCACGAATATATAACGGTTGCTGTTTGAATATTCAAGTCTGCAGCAACACTAAATATTGTAGCAGCCTTTAATGCTCGTTGATGAGAACAAAAAACAACTGAAGGTTTGACTTCTTCCAAAATATCTTTAACCTCTTTATAAAACTTATTTTTGCGGATAGCTTGCTGATATTTTTTTTCAAGCTTTAAAATTCTATGATAGCTTTTAAAATAGGGTGCTAAAATCTCGATTATTTTGTAAAAAATCTTCTTAGAAAATGAATTCTGATTCCAGTTCCAATTGGATAATAACGTCGGATTATTAACCTTTGAATCGTTATAATACAACCTTGAAAGACATATCAATTCTCGAAGAAACTTTTCTTTGACAGATTCCTTATAATTTGGAATTACAATATCTTCATTAATTGATGTATTCTCTTCAATTGCTTTTATAGTTTCTGAATCGAAATTATGGAAGAGAATTAAATCTCCATGAAAGTTTTTAAATACATTTGAATAAAGATAATTCCTTATACCAACACCGTCAGGAAACAATAATAAAACTTTATCTTTTTTCATTCTATTTTGTTGTAAAAAAGTCTTTCAATATCCTTGCTGTAAAGATCTTTGCCCCAGCATCATTCATATGTCCGCAAGATGAAAAGTACTTATCCTCTACAACAACATTTTCATAATTATGAATTTCTGGATATGCTTTTTTTACTTTATCAAAATAATCCATTCCTTTCACATTCTCGCACATTGGCGTCATAAGTGCAATAAAATTAACATTATGACTTTGACAAAGATTTTTTATTTCTTCATAGTATTTATTATGCGGTAATGGGTTTAAATTGACAATATTATTTTTCATATTACCATTTTTATGTTTTTGTAAAGGATAATATCCTAAATTATCCAAAGCATTTGTTTTTTCGTTTGAAACAATTTTATAAACTTCACGAAAGCCAATTTTACCATCATACTTTACATATCGATAGAATGGAATATAATACAACTCGCTAAAATTTTCTTCTGAAGCAAAATGTTCTTTTATAACTTCAGAATTACGAATGTAAGGTAAAAATTTTGCTGAGACTCCATCTGATTCCTTATCATTAGAAAGATTTAAATCGGCTTCAAGGATAATATTTTTTATTTCGTATTTTCTTTCCAACATTAATTTTAGTATTAATGATGCCTCAAATAAATGTCCTCCACTCATCCCATAATTAAATGCTTTTAATCCTTTGTCTTCAAACATTTGGGCTACAAAATGATTATTTGCTCTCGAAGATCCCAGAATAACAACATCATATTTTTGAGCTTTTGAACTAAAAACCTGCTCAATTTTCCCTCTCTTATTAGATTGCATAAAGACATACGTATAGATTCCGTCTAAAAGAAATGCTATTAACATAATCAATAAAACAATTTTAGCTGTATAAATTAAAAATTTATTCATTAGAATTGAAAATATATAAATTCTTTATAATCTGAAAAAGTTCCAAAAGCAATTATTGCTAAAATTGCAAAAGCTGTTTTCAACGTGCTCATTTTCCCTGAAAGTGGTTCTACTTTAGAGCGATTATTCCATTCTATTAAAACAAATAAACCAATCATCAGTAACAATTCATAACTATAACGTTCATTATCGAGATACTGAAAACTGAAATCTTTACTTGTTACAATACGTTTGAGATATGAAACCGCATCTGTTATTGTTCTCGCCCTAAAAAAAACCCATGCTATACAAGTTAATATGAATGTATACAATATGCTAGCAAATATCTTTACCGAATCAAAATTGAATTTCAATTGAATTGTATCCATATTGTTTCGATTGCTGTTTGATAAAAGTAAGGGTAGAAAATAAACCGCATTTATAAATCCCCAAGCGATATAGGTCCAGTTTGCTCCATGCCAAAAACCACTAACTACAAAAATTATAAAAGTATTTCTAATTTTCATCCACAATCCTCCTTTGCTTCCACCTAACGGTATATATAAATAATCTCTAAACCAAGAAGAAAGTGAAATATGCCAACGACGCCAGAACTCGGCTATATCTCTTGAAAAATATGGATAATTAAAATTCCTCAGCAAATCCAAACCAAATAGTTTAGAAACTCCTAGAGCAATATCAGAATATCCTGAAAAATCTCCGTAAATCTGAAAAGCGAAATAAATAGCCCCCACAATAAGTGAGAAAGAATTCATTGAAGTATAATTATCAAAGATAGCATTTGCGTAAGGTGCGCACGTATCTGCAATAACCACTTTTTTGACTAGCCCCCAGATAATTTGATAAATTCCTTCTTTGGCTGTATGATAATTGAATTCTCTTTTTACTTTTACCTGAGGTAATAAATGCGTTGCTCTTTCTATTGGCCCAGCAACTAACAGTGGAAAGTAGCTTACAAAAAGTGAATAGTCTACGAAATTATATTCGGCTTTTATTCTTTTAAAATAAATGTCAATTACATACGAAAGTCCGTGAAAAGTATAAAATGAAATTCCTACCGGAAGAATAACATTTAGAAGAATTGGACTTGCCTTAAATCCTGCCGAAGTAAATAATTCAGCAAAGGAAGCAGCAAAAAAGTTGTAGTATTTAAATACTCCTAAAAACCCCAGATTAACCAAAATGCTTAACCAAAACCAAAACTTTCTATTTTTTTCTGACTTTCCTTTTTCGATCTGAATTCCTGTATAGTAATCTAGGAAAGTTGAAAAAACTAATAGAAATAGAAATCTCCAATCCCAGCAAGAATAAAAATAATAACTGGCAATAATCAGCAGAGCATTTTGTGTGCTTTTGTTTTTATTAAAAACAAACCAATACAGGAAGAAAACGATTGGCAGAAAAATAGCAAATGCTATAGAATTAAAAAACATAAATATTTTTAAGTGATATTGATAAAATCAGACATTTATATATCTCTAAATTGTTTTTGATGGTTGAGATGCCAAATATCGTTTTTCTTTAATGATTGTAAAAATAATTCACTGCTATTTCCTGTACCAAAATCATTATCTGAAATATTAATTTTATGAGAATCAATTTTTGAAAGAGCTTCATTTATCTTTTCTTCTGAATAATCTACATTAATAATATCTGCATGAACAGCTCTGTTTTGCTGACGTGTTCCTATATTTATAATTGGGATTCCATAATACGGAGCCTCTCGAATTCCAGCACTACTATTTCCAATTATGAACTGACAGTTTTTTAATAATGTTAAGAAATATTCAAATCTTAGCGAAGGAAAAACCCTAAATCTTTTATTATTTTCTAATCTTTTAAATGCATCGAGAATATATTGGCTTCCTAAATCATTATTTGGATAAATAACAATGTAATTATGATTGTCATTTAATAAACAGTCAACAAAATCGGAGGCATACTTTTTCATGGAGGAAAACTCTGTGGTCACAGGATGAAACATTACAACTGCATATTGATCAAATTGAATATCGTAATATTTTTTTGCTGTTTCTAAAGAAGGTAGATTTTCCGAAAACATAATATCTATATCTGGAGAACCTATTGTAAATATAGATTCTTTTACTTCTCCCATTTGAAGCAGTCTTTTAGCCGCTTCTTTATTAGACACAAAATGGATGTGACTTAATTTACTGACACTATGACGAATTAATTCATCTACAGTTCCCGAAACTTCGCCTCCTTCTATATGAGCTACCAGAATGTTATTTAGAGAACCTACTATAGCGCCAGCCAATGTTTCTACGCGGTCACCATGTACGACAATCATATCTGGATTTACTTCTTTACAATAGTTAGAAAGTCCTTCAATAGTTTTGGCAAGTGTCAAATCCATTGTAGTCTCGTGAGTATGATTTTTGAACGTATGTACATTTTTAAAATTACAGCGTTCAATTTCTATCAAGGTATACCCATATACTTCCTGAAGATGCATTCCCGTTACAAAAACAAAAACCTCAAATTCTCGCTCTCTTTCAAGTGTTTGAATTAATGATTTTATCTTACCAAAATCCGCTCGGGTACCTGTTAAAAAAAGAATTTTTCTAGTAGAATTACTCAAAATCAGCAAAATCTAATTGTTCATCATTTTCGATATCTCTTGAAGCAGTTTTACCAATTAAGTCATTAAAGTGTTCTGCCAAGATTTTACCCGTACCTGGTCTTTTTACCCAAATATTTTCTTTAGAAAAAATTTCTCCTTTTTTAATTGTTTTAATACTACAAACTGTAGCAAAAGCAAAATCAATGGTAACTTGTTCTTCAAAAGCTGGTTTTTTAGTTCCTCCTCTCATCAATGCAATTTCACTACTAGACACAATAAGTTCAGCACAGGCTTTTTCATCCATGCTGCAGACAATATCTGGTCCTTGTCTCTGCATATGATCTGTAAAATGTCTCTCTAAGATACTAGCCCCAAGAGCAACCGCACCTAAACAAGCGTTATTATTTAATGTATGGTCACTTAACCCAAATACTTTATCAGGAAAATTTTGGTGCAATTCAGTCATTGCTCCAAAACGCACTAAGTGAATAGGTGTAGGATAAAGATTAGTTGTGTGTAATAAAGCTACAGGAACATTATATTTGTCGAAAATGGCAACTGCTTTTTGAATACTTGCAATTGTATTCATTCCAGTGCTTAGAATTACAGGCTTTCCAAAAGATGCAATATGCTCTAATAAAGGATAATTATTACACTCCCCTGAACCAATTTTATAAGCTGGAATATCAAACTTTTTTAATCTTTCGGCCGCTGCTCTAGAAAATGGAGTAGAAATAAAAATCATTCCTTTACTCTCTACATAATTCTTTAATTCCAATTCTTCATCTTCGTTTAAAGAACATCTTTCCATTATTTCATAGATTGAAACATCTGCATTTCCTGGAATTACTTTTTTAGCAGCTCCGGACATTTCATCTTCAACAATATGAGTTTGGTGTTTTACCACCTCAACTCCTGCTCTGTGAGCGGCATCAACCATTTCTTTGGCTACTTGCAAAGAACCTTCATGATTAATACCAATTTCGGCTATAACTAAAGGAGGAAAATCAGATCCAATTTTACGGCCTGCGATTTCTACAAATGGATTCATTAATTTCTTGGATTTGGGATTTTTTATTTCTTTTGATAGAGATATTTCGCATAATCTAAATCATCTTGAGTATCGATATCAACTTGTGCAAAAATATGATTTACTTTGAATGGTAATGCATTTTCTGAAATAATTATATCATTTAAGATTAAAGTCTTTTTTGTAATATAAAGAAGTCCGTTTTCAAAGTAAAGTGGCTCTAAATCTTGGCTTCTCTGTCCGTAAGAATAATTAAATGGAATAAATTTATCATTAATAATTTTCCCAAACTTTTGATGATTTCTTGAAACTGTAAATAAACTGTCTCTATTATTCATCAGGAATTTTTCAAAAGCTTCTCGTAGTAAATTTTCAGGACGCAGTGGATTTGTTGGCTGCAATAAAACTACATTCTCTATCTGATCAGAATCTATATTTTCTAAAACATGCTTTAAAGCAGAAACAGTTGGTTCCAAATCTCCTGAAATTGATTCTGGTCTATCGAGAATCTTTGCACCAAATTGCAAGGCAATTTGTTTGATTTGATCATTATCAGTAGAAACATAGACTTCATCAATTATATCTTTATTTTCTTTTGCATAAATAATGGAATGACCTATCAGCGGTAAATTCCCCAGAGTCTGAATGTTTTTTTCTGGAATTCGTTTAGAGCCTCCTCTTGCAGGAATTATAGCAATTGTTTTATTCATATACGCGGTCTTATATTCAAAATCTTTAAAAAACAACGATTTCTTCTTCTAATTCAGATTTCGAGTAATTCTTCTGTCTTGGATTACATCTGAAAATTTAATTTTACTGTCAAACCTATTACATCTATTAGAAACTGCATTTGCATTATTATCAAAAACTACACTTTTTTAAGCCGCCAGAAAATCAAAAAAAAACATTAATAACAAAATATCCGGACTCTTTAAAATTTTAAATATTAGTTTTTATTTTTTTTATTCGTTTTTATTGAATAAATCTTAACCCCCTTTTTGTTAATTTAAAAGAAATATATCCAATGTTAAATTTCAGCAACCATTTTAGGTATAATACACTAAAATTAAATGTTTTACCAATTAATTTTAAATATAACCTAAAACATTTTGGATGCTCATGTAAAACAATTACATTTTGAACTTGATGTTTAAAAAGGTGATTTTTTATTGTGACTGATAATTTTCCTTCTTGTTCTAAAGAATGTATAATTTGTAGAATAGCATTATGTCGAGATTCAGCTACATTACAGTTAGAGTCGGCAGATTTTGATTTTTCATGAATTCGATATAAGGTTAAATATTCATTGCAAAGAAACAGGGTCGGCTCTTCTATTAATCTTCTGATATGAAAATCCCGATCCTGCATTTTCATCAAATTCTCATTGTATAAGACCTTATCTTTCAAAAAGCTTTTTCTCCATAAAATATCGTGTATATACCATGAAACCTTAAGTGAAATAAAATCCTCAAGTATATTATCCGTCAATACTGTTCTTAATTCCTTTTTAACCACTTCTTTATTATTACTTACCATGATCGTTTTCGAAACTACACCATCAATCTGATGAATATTTGTAAAAACATCTATTTTTTTAAAAAGATGATCTGGAAGTAACAAATCATCCGAATCTAGAAACATGATAAAATGACCCGAACTTTTTTCTATTCCGTAATTTCTGCATGAATTTGACCCCTTGATTCTTTCTGCTGGCCTTTTAAAAAAACGTATTCTTGAATCAGAATTATATTTAGATACAATTTCCTCAGTATTATCTGAAGAATCATCATCGACTATTATACACTCCCAATTTTGATAAGTCTGAGCTAAAACACTATCTAAAGTTTCTGCTATTAGATTTGCTCTATTATATGTTGCGATTATTATTGAAACTAAATTAGTATTGATCATAGTTTAATTATAAAAATTAAATTTCTTCAGAACTCTTACAAGCAAGCTCTTTAAACTATATGGTATTAAAACATACATTTTTTTTGAGTTTTGATAATCAATATCCATTTTGTGAACAAATACTTCTTTTTCATCAATCCAGTTTGGCAATGAATTTCCTAAATGGTAGACAAAGGCCTTTAACAATGAAACTCTGTAATATCCTAATTTATCTATTGGGATATCTAAAAAGCTTAGTTCTCCCCCTGGAAAAACATAAATAGGCTTTTCGAAAGGAAGCTTTTTAAAAATTTCTTTTTTATAAACAGAAGCAAAATGCGCCGCTCCAACAACTACTTTTGTTGTTTTTGCTTCTAAATAGAACTGCTTTTCTTTCCAATTTTTAGTCTTAGTTACAAAAAAATTCTCTTTATTAACGCCTGCTTCAAATAATTCCAAGTCCCTATCTTCGACGACTTTACCTTTCTTTACAAATAAAAATTCATTTGCAAAGAGAGAATTATTGCAATAAAATGTTGTATTGGGATTAGGTGTTAAACCAACAACACCTACATTTTTAAAACTTTTAAAAACTGATAATACTTGATTTTGCCATCCAGAAAAGAAAAAAACATCTGAATCTATAATTGCAATAAAGTCTTCGTAACATCCTCTAGCTTCCTGAAGAACTGTTTGAACTTTTCCGTAGTTTTCTTTACAGTGAATATGCCTGTCAATGTCTTTGTTTAAAAGTAATAGATTTATATAATCCGTAACTTCTTTTTTACTATCATTATTGATTATCGAAATATTTGTGTTTTCCACATCTATAGTCTTTAATAATGAGTCTATGCATTTTTTTAAGACAGAAAAAGAATTTTTAAAATACTCCGATTCATCATCTGGAATATATACAGGAATTATAACCCTAAAAATTTTATATTTAAGTTTCTTCGATTTTTTCTTTTCTGGATTTTCACCTATACGCATATGCCTAATGTCTCTTCAACAATCTTTAAGTATTTATTACTTATTATATCGATTGAATACTCTTCTATATATTTTCTTCTTAGCTCTATAGATATATTTTTTACTTCTAACTCTTTTAAATCTTTAACTTCAAAAAAAACTTTTTCAAAAGATTTAAAATCGTTATAGTCAAACCAATAATCATTTGAAGTTCCTTGCAATCTTTCTTCCATTGCTCCAACTCTAGTAGAAATCACGATTTTACCTGCACACATTGATTCAATTCCTACTAAAGGTCCTGATTCTTCGGGAGATGGTATTATTAAACAATCAACGGATTTAATTAAATCCGAAAGTTTGCTTCCACTTAGAAATCCAAGAAATTTAACATTCCTTGAATTCTTATATTTTGTTTTTAAATAAATTTCCAGAATACCATTTCCAGCAATAAAAAGGATATCCCTTTCAGAACTAACTTTTAAGAAAGAATCTATTATTTCTTCAACCCCTTTTTCTTGGGAAAGTCTGCTCAATATTAAAAAATTACAAACTTGCCTTTGAGAAAGTGGAATATTTAACAAATCTGACTCATTATTTGCACACTGGTCGATAACGGCAAATTTTTTACTTTTATTTATTCTACTCGCATTATTATACGAATGATGTATAAAGCAATCTACTAATTCAATATAATCATAATCTGAAAAAGTTATAGTTCCAGTTGTTCTAAATAGAACCTTTTTATTATCCTTTTTGGCTAATTGAATTATTTCGCTTACTAATCCTGAAGAAAGTTGAGCGATTATAAAAACAGCGTCAAAATCAGAAATCAAATCTTTCAAAACAATTTCTACTTTTTCATCATATTGAAAAAACTTTTTAGCAAAATAATTTTTTACATAATTGCTTACTTCTCCTTTGCAGGTGTTTTTAAAATAAGATAAAAAGCCTGCGATTTTTAATATAAAAAAACGATTAAATAAAAGTTCTTTAATACTAAAAACTCTCTGATTTTTATTAAAATTAAAAAGTTGTGATTTATTAGTTATTGTTCCTGTGCTGCAAATTGATACTTCATACTTGGAAGATAAAACCAAAGCAATTAAACCACATTCAATTTCTCTTCCTCCATAGTCTGCAATTGGACCAAATAATAATATTTTTTCTTTAAACGAATCCACCAAAAACTATCTTATAATTTTCTTTATAATATCCTTAAACATTACAAAACCAACTTTGCCTTTTAAGCCAAAACATATACAATTATATACTACTTCTTGGAGTCTATATTTATCGATCTGTTTAGAATAGCCTATCAAATATAAGTAAGATTTATAGATATAAACCTCTACATTAGCGTCCTTAATTTTTTTTAGGTTATGATATATTACTTTCCAACTTTTCATCAATTTATCAAACTCTTCCTTATTTCTAATGGAACTGGTATTTGATTCATGAATTCTATAGGCAGATAAGACTTCTGGAATCATAATGATTCTAGGTTCTTTCTTTAAAATTTCGGACAAAAAGACAGCATCATCATTCGGACTGTCTTGCCATTTCAATTCACTCAATAATTCCTTTGAAACCAACCAAGATGATGTTGCTATAAACCCTCCAGATTGTCCAAGTTTTTGTATTAATTTATTAGCACTTAATAATTTGTTGGTAAATAAACTTTTAAATGGAAAATTATAATTATCACTCACATCTTTAGTAAATTTCTTCCATTCGCAAATAATAAGTTTATAATCATACATTACCTCATTTAACTGTTTCTCAATTTTAGCTGGAAACAAATAATCATCATAATCTAGAAACTGAATCCAATTTCCTTTAGCAATCTCTAAAGCACAATTTCTAGCATTATCTCGACCTTGAATTGTTTTTATAAACACCAATCTATGATCATTTATATCTAAAAATTTTTTACATTCATTTATTTCTAAATTTCCATTACAAGCGAGTATTACTTCAATATTTTTATGGGTCTGAGATAAAGCACTTTCTACACAACTTATAAAAAAAGAATGAGTCTTATGAACCGGTATTATTATTGAAACTAAAATTTCATTGTGATTTTCAACCATCATTCTAAAATTCTTTCAATATTCCTAACTTAATTAATATTTTTATTTTTCTTGAATTTCTTATTCTTGAAAGTATTTTTCTTAATTCATTTAATTCAATTAATTCATTACTATCTAAAATAAAAGCTTGAAAGTTTGATTTTAACACACTTTCAACTTCACAAGATATCGTATCGTGATTTTTGAAATCCGAACTTAATCCATCTAAATAAAATTTAGTTAAAACTGTGTCAATCCAAATGTAAGAAGAATTGAATTTACAAATACTCTCTATAAAAAATTTCCAATCCGATACAAATCTTAGACTTTCATCATATAATCCCACTTTATCAAATAAGGATGCGTTGATAAAAGTTGCTGGATGAGGCAAAGTACTTTTCATAAAATAAGAAAAAGACAATTCGTTAGGATATTTTTTTACAAACTCTCTATTTTCACCACTCACTTGAAGGTTAAAATAGATTATATCCCTCAATCCTAAATATTTATAATTTTGCTTCAATACCTCATTGTTAAAGAAATGATCCCCACTATTTAAAAATAACAAATATTCTCCTGTAGCCTTTACAATTCCTTTGTTCATAGCATTATAAACACCTTTATCAGTTTCACTGATCCAAAAGTCAATATTTCCACTTTGGCTTTCAATATAAGCATCACTACCATCTGTGGAGCCTCCATCAATAATTATATATTCAAAGTCACGCCAGCTTTGATTTAAAACACTTTCCACAGTACGTTTCAATCCATCGATATTGTTATAATTAATGGTAATTATAGATAGTTTTGGAATGCTCATTTCAAATTATTTTTTTTAACCAAAATTTCTTGTTTGCCTCATAAGGAAAATCTTCTCGAAACCAAGCATGACAACCAAAAGGAGTATCATTTGTTTGTTCATACATATAAGATGGATGTCTGTCCCATGAAAAAGTTAATGCCTCTCCTATTAAAGGCATTTTAAAAATTTTATTCCTTTCATACATTTCAATAAAATAAAAATCTTCATTAAATTCATAATTATTAGCACAATATGAATAATTATTTTTATATCCTATTACATATAACGGCAAGAAAAATAATTCTCTAATCAATTGTACCCTACTAACATTCATCATTTTTTTTTTCTCTTGAAATAATTCTCTAAAATTCTTTATTGTTTTTTTAGACGATAATATTTTTATTGCACTATCAATTTTACGCAAAGAAAAACCTCCATTACCAGCCTTCCACATCTTTGCACCTAAATACGGATTCCCAACAAAACCTTCAAACCAAATACCACCAATGTAATCAAAACCTTTTTTAGCCCACATCAATAATTCATCTCTAAAAACATAGCAATCAGTCTGATAAACGAGCATATAACTAAATGTATCAAATGTTTTATAAAACTCTGAATTCAGCATCAACTTATTATAACCTTTTAGGCTTTCAAAATAGTTCTTATCAAAGAAAATAGTTTTTGGTATTTCACTAAATTTTTTTTCATAAAATTCTATCTTTAATCCTTCTGGCGCTATGAAATATATAGAATAATCCGACAATACCTTTAAGCATTGCAAAACAGATTTTGTTTCTGACAAATTCAATTCTTCCTTATAAATCGGAATTACAATACATATTTGATTCTTTTCCATTTAATGTTTAAATTTAATCTAAACTATTGTAAATTCAGATAGGGTATTACTCAATAGAAATTGAAATATATTACTATTGATTATTTTCAATTACAATATCGAATCGTTTTTCAAATGGAAAAACGTCAAAATAAGAAAATGGATCACCATTATAAACTTCTAGACCTAATGATTTGGCTTCAACTTTCAAACTTTCATACTGCTGATAAAGTTCATATTCCTTATACAAACGTTCTTTTGGAAAAGGAAGCTTTTGCTCTTCATAACTAATTTTTATTCCTTCACTTTTTAAGTAATATTCTAATGAAGGTTTATTGTGATCATAAAAATGAGTATATGGATGAATACATTGCCAGTCATGATGAATCCCTAGCAAAACAATTTTAGGAATTCTACAATAAATAGCTAATTGCAATCCTACTACAGTAACACTCCAAGGAGAAAGTATTTTTTTTGTAAAATCTACTGGCAAATTTCCACCATAAGAATAAAAACAAATTTTACGACCTTTAAATACTTCAACTGCAATATCTCTATCTCTTTTTTCTATTAGGAGCCAAGTTTCTTTTGGCAATGTTTCATTGCATCTTTCCCACCACGAGCGAAGGACTGTTTGAGTAATTGGGGAATGCGAAGCAGCGAAAACATGAATATTAGGATTAATTTCTTTAATCTCCGGGTGCTCATAAAAGTTTCCCATTGTAATAATGAAATTATCCTTAATTTTTTTTAAATCAAACTTAGAAATAGAAGGTCCTGAACCTAAAATTATTGCCTGTTTATAATTCTTGAATTTTGTTTTAAAAATTAGATTTTCCTTATTCACATATGAAGAAGTAAAATAACTTTTAATGTTATTCTTTATTTTCTTTATTAATACTTTCATATTAAATTATTCTTTAAACATTCCATCTATAATAGCTACATTAGTCGCTCTATTAATTTTATTACCTCCCCAATAATTACTTGCAAAAACATTAAATACAAAAACATTATGTAACAAATCAATTTGATTTACTCCTATTTTTCCATTTTGCACTACTATGTCTAAAT
The DNA here is from genome assembly GCF_003312915.1 of Flavobacterium fluviale. Taxonomy (NCBI): domain Bacteria; kingdom Pseudomonadati; phylum Bacteroidota; class Flavobacteriia; order Flavobacteriales; family Flavobacteriaceae; genus Flavobacterium; species Flavobacterium fluviale. The sequence continues at coordinate 327,163 of NZ_CP030261.1, forward strand.
TATACTGACCACCTCTTAATAAAAGTTTGGGAATTTCTAAATCAACATATCCATTCTTTAAAATATTATTGAATTTCACTCCCATTTCATCCGAATAAAAATCAGCAATTTTAACTTCATTATTATCTCTAAAAACTACTCCAAAAACTAAGCTTTCAACGGAAATTTCTTTCACTATTTCGAAATAAAATCTAAATTTAGAATATTCTCCAGAAAATAATTCGTTAACATTTTGTCCTTTATCATTAAAAAGCATGACGTTAGAAAATTTCAATTCCCCACTTCCTTTTCTATCTCTTCTTGTTAATAAATTATTTCCTGTTTTCTTGTTTTCATTTGCTAGATAGTAATTTACAGCTTCATGTGAATCACCCTTAAAAATAATCTTTCCATACTCCATCACAATCCCCGTAGTACATAAACTTTTCACAGCTGTCATATTATGACTCACAAACAAAACAGTTCTTCCTTCTCCTTTTGCAATATCCTGCATTTTACCAATAGCTTTTTTCTGAAATTCAGAATCACCTACAGCAAGTACCTCATCAATTACTAAAATTTCAGGTTCAAGAAATGCCGCTACGGCAAAAGCCAAACGCACTGTCATTCCCGAACTATATCGTTTAACTGGAGTATCTATATAACGTTCACAACCCGAAAATTCAATAATTTCATCAAGCTTAGAAAAAATTTCTTTTTTAGTCATTCCTAAAATGGCTCCATTAAGAAATATATTTTCTCTCCCTGTCATTTCACCATTAAAACCAGTTCCAACTTCTAATAAAGAAGCTATTCGCCCTCGAGATTTTATACTGCCTGTTGTAGGTGCAGTTACTTTTGAAAGAATTTTTAAAAGTGTGGACTTTCCTGCTCCATTTTTACCAATAATCCCTAAAACTTCTCCTCTCTGAACCTCAAAATCAATATCTTGTAGAGCCCAAACATAGTCTGATTTTCCTTTTGTAGAACGATCATTTGTGTCCCCAATTTTTAAATAGGGATTTTCTTTTCCACGAATTTTATGCCACCATCTATTTATGTCATGACTTAGAGTTCCAGTTCCAACCTGACCCAAACGGTATTGTTTGGAAATATTTTCGGCTTTTAAAATAATATCTTTCATGTAGAATAAAATGTAGACTTAAAACAAGTAATGAACTTTTAGTGTTTAATTTTTATTATTTAATTAAACTGTGTCTATAAAACTTTTTTCTGTTTTATTAAAAACTAGTAATCCAATAAAAAAAACAATTGATGTCACAACTATTGTATAAACTAAACCATAAATTGAGATATTACCAATATCTAAAAGCATAAAACGAGATGTCTCAATTACATATGCTAGTGGATTATATTGAACCATCCAGCCTACATTTGGGATCTTTTCTTTTATTAATTCCATGGGGTACATTACTGCTGATAAATACATTAACAATTGTATCCCAAAACCGACCAAATTATTTAAATCACGGTACTTTGTAACCATCGAAGAAATCAGCATTCCTAATCCTAATCCTAAAATCCCCATAAATATAATTAACATAGGAAAAAAAAATATTGATGCATTTAAACTCAATTTCGCGCCTTGGAAATAGTAGAAAATATAAAAAGCAACGAAAATACCAAATTGAATGCCAAATTTGATTAAATTCGAAACTACAATGGACAAAGGTGTAATAATTCGGGGAAAATAGACTTTTCCAAATATAGAAGCATTGCTTTTAAATGTATCTGAAGTACCTGTTAAACATGAAGTAAAATAATTCCATACTGTAATACTTGCAAGATTAAATAAAAAAGGAGGAATTACTCCTGTGCTAATTCCTGCAACATTATTGAAGATTATAGTAAAAGTAATAGATGTAAATAACGGCTGAATTAAATACCATAACGGCCCTAAAACCGTTTGTTTATATACAGTTATTATATCCCTTTTTACAAAAAGCATTAATAAATCTCGATACTGCCAAATTTCTTTGAAGTTAAGTGAGAAAAAATTATTCTTGGGTGTTATTTCAAACAACCATTCATTTGTGTTTTTAGAATCCATTTAAAAGAACTTGAATGTCTTGCTTTATAAAATTAACAAGATTTTTAACATTTTAAAAATTATTTAAAAATGCGAAAAGGCGTTTTTTTAAAAAAACACCTTTTCATTATACTTTGAGATTTATATTATAATTATTTGTCTAAGACTTCAAAAGTTGAGTTCATGCTTTTAAACTCTGGAACAATTTTTTTCATTTTAGAGACTATATCATCATTTTCATAAAAATCAGCTATGCCGATAAGTTCATCTACATCAATATGCAAATTCTCATATTCATCTTGAATTTCTTGTGCAATCATGATTTTCTCATGGTAAGTCGGCAATGTTTTAGAAGTGTCATTTAACAATTCTTCGTACAATTTTTCGCCAGGCCTTAGACCAACAATCTTGATTTTTATTTCTTTATCTGGAATAAAACCAGCAAGTTTAATCATTTTTTTAGCTAAATCAATTATTCGAACCGGCTTACCCATATCAAATATATAGATCTCCCCCCCATTACCCATTGCTCCAGCTTCCAAAACTAATTGGCAAGCTTCTGGAATAGTCATAAAATAACGAATAATATCTTGATGTGTTATTGTAACAGGTCCTCCCTCTGCAATTTGTTTAGTAAACAAAGGAACAACCGAACCATTTGAACCTAAAACATTACCAAAACGAGTTGTAATAAACTTTGTTCCGCCCTCAATATTTTCTCTTTGATTTTTTAAAAATAAAGATTGAACATATTTTTCAGCAATACGCTTACTTGCGCCCATTACATTACTTGGGTTAACAGCTTTATCTGTAGAGACCATAACAAATTTCTTTACATGGTACTTACAAGCTAAATCTGCTAAATTTTTGGTTCCTTTAATATTAGTTTGAATAGCCTGAGAAGGGTTTTCTTCCATTAAAGGCACATGTTTATATGCTGCCGCATGAAAAACAACATGTGGATTATAATTTTTAAATACCTTTTCTAAAGCTTTTTTACTTCTGACATCAGCAATTACTGCCACAATCTTTGCACTAGAATTCATAGCTTGAGTTTCTAGACATAAATTATGCAATGGCGTTTCTGCATGATCTAAAACTATAACAGTTTTTGGATTAAAGTTTAGAACCTGTCGGACAATTTCGCTTCCAATAGAGCCAGCAGCTCCTGTAATTAAAATTGTCTTATCTTTTAACTGTTTAGAAATTGATTTACTATCAAGAACTATAGGTTTTCTTTCTAATAAATCTTCAATCTGAATATTCTTAACTTTTTGAGAAATTTCTTTTTGATTTTCCCAATCTGAAATTAAAGGAACTGTATATACTCTGTAATTAAATTCCAAACATTGATCAACAATGATTAGTTGTTCTTCCTTGCTTAAACTTTTATCAGCAATAATTACACCTTCTGCAGCGACAGATCGCATTAATGCTGGAAGCTTTTTTCTTAATATCAAAATAGGAAGATCAAGCATACGCTTCGAAGCATTCTGATTGTTCTTATCTACAAATCCTACTATTTTAAATCGAGAAGGCGTTTCAAACTTAAGAGCATTTGCTACAGAAATTGCATTGGCATCTGTACCATAAATAACTGTTCTAACCAATTTTGTGGTCGCTTTTTCTGAAAAGTACATTTCAAAAGTCTGTTTTACTATTACGCGATATAAAAACAAACCACAAAATGACAAAACTAAATTTATAAACAGTGCAGTATTCAAAAAGGCTTTATGCCCAGTGTACAATTCAAAAACTAAATTTATAAATAAGAAAAACACCAAAACCGACATTTGAGAAAAAAGCAGTTTTATTGCATCTATATAACCAGAATGCCTGATAATTCCTGAATATGTCCGGAAGAGCCAAAAGAAAAATACGTTTACAAAAATTAAACTTGCAACAAAATAAAAATCATGAGATGTAATGATATATCCAATTGCAGTCCCTTCAAAAAGCAAATACGTAAAAGAGAATGAAAATAACAGAATCATCACATCGATAGCAATGATTATCCATCTCGGCAGATAACTCAGGTTATTAATGTTAAACCTAATATTCCTTGGAGAAAAGGTTTTATACAATAAAGATGTAATACTATTTGGTTTATCTGTACTCAATTGGGTTTTTATTTAAATATATGAAATCTGAATGGTGTACAAAAATACAAATTAAAGGTTTTAAATAATTAATTATATAGGCAAATTAAATTTTAACACCTTTTTTCTTTTGTTTTAAAAAATCGATCAAATATTTTCCATAACCAGATTTAACTAAAGGCAACGCTAATTCCTCAAGCTGTTCATCGTTAATAAAACCTTGCCTCCATGCAATTTCTTCAATACACCCAACTTTCAATCCTTGTCTTTCTTCTAAAACCTGCACAAATTGTCCTGCCTGCATTAAACTATTAAAAGTTCCTGTATCAAGCCAAGCTGTTCCTCTACTTAAAATTCCAACTTTTAATTGTCCCTTTTCAAGATAAACCTTATTAACATCAGTTATTTCATATTCACCACGAGCACTTGGCTTAATGTTTTTAGCTATTTCGACAACACTATTATCATAAAAATAAAGACCTGGAACTGCATAATTTGATTTCGGCTCTAAAGGCTTTTCTTCAATAGAAATTGCATTTTTAGCTTCGTCAAATTCAACCACCCCATATCTTTCAGGATCAGACACATGATAAGCAAAAACAACGCCACCATCTGGATCAGCATTATCTTTTAACAATTGCTGCATATTTGTTCCAAAGAAAATGTTATCTCCTAGTACTAAAGCAACTTTATCTTTCCCAATAAATTCTTCGCCTATTACAAAAGCTTGAGCTAATCCATTAGGATTTGGCTGTTCTGCATAACTAAATTTACAACCAATTGTACTTCCATCTCCTAAGAGTTTTTTAAAATGAGGTAAATCATGAGGGGTCGATATAATCAAAATTTCATTGATACCTGCCATCATCAAAGTAGATAATGGATAATAAATCATTGGTTTATCATATACAGGCATTAATTGTTTACTTACTGCCAATGTAAGGGGATGCAATCTTGTGCCAGAACCTCCTGCTAAAATAATTCCTTTCATAAACTTAATTTTAGATTGTGATTTTAGATTTTAGATGTTTAATTTTTCAAACCTCTAGAATTCTAATCTAATTTTTTAAACAAACATTTTTTTTAAGCTTTCTTTATAATTTGGAATATTTAAATTATAAATTGCTTTTATTTTTTCTTTACTTAACAATGAAAAGCTTGGTCTTTTTGCCGGAGTTGGGTACAATGCTGATGGAATTCCTCCTACTTTGCAATTATAACCTCCAAATTCTTTTATACTTAATGCAAATTCGTACCAGCTAATTTCTCCTTCATTCGAATAATTATAAACTCCAGGAATCCACTTTGAAGATTCAATGATGTCAATCATTGCCTGTGCCAAATCTGCCGCATAAGTTGGCGAACCAATTTGGTCGTTTACAACATTAATTTCATCTCTTTCCTGCATTAATCGCTGCATCGTTTTTACAAAATTATTTCCAAATTTGCTGTAAACCCAAGAAGTTCTAATAATAATCGATTCAGGATTTTCTTTTAAACATGCGATTTCACCGGCTAGCTTACTTTCTCCATAAACATTTATTGGATTAGTTTCAGCCTCTTCATCTAAAACAATTGATGAACAACCATCGAATACGTAATCTGTCGAAATTTGAATTAATCTAGCATTATTCTCTCTGGTAAATCTTGCTATTAATTCTATTGCTAAGTGGTTCACTCTAAAAGCTAAATCTTTTTCTGATTCAGCTTTATCAACAGCAGTATAAGCTCCACAATTAAATATAATATTAGGACGAATTGCCTCTAATTGAGACTGAAGCATTTCTAAGTTATCTAATGTAATTTGAGTTCTATCTGCAAATACCCATTTATATTGAGGATAAGAAGATGCTAAAACTGAAAGTTCAGATCCTAATTGTCCCGTTGCACCAGTTACTAGAATTTTTTTCATTAAAATAAACTATTACAATTTTCAATAAAAGGAAGAATTTGATCTTTTTCTGAAACTATTGCTTCTTCCAGATTCATTCCCCAATCAATATTCAAAGACGGATCATCGTATTTAATTCCGCCCTCAGAGGCTTTGTTGTAAAATTGATCACATTTATACATTACTGAAGCTGTTTCGCTAATAACAGAAAATCCGTGTGCAAATCCTTGAGGCACTAATAATTGTTTTTTATTCTCGGCTGATAATAAAACACTAAATGCTTTTCCATAAGTAGGAGAATCTTTTCTTAAATCTACCGCAACATCAATAATTTCCCCTTCTAAAACACGAACTAATTTTGTCTGCGCGAAAGGAGGATTTTGGTAATGTAAACCTCTTAAAGTTCCTTTCTTTGAGAATGATTGATTATCTTGAACAAATTCTATATTAATTCCTAAATCATCAAATTTTGTTTTACTATAAGATTCAAAAAAGTAACCTCTTTCGTCTCCAAATACTGTTGGTTCTACAATTACCAAGTCTTTTATATATGTTTCTTCAATTTTCATTTTTAATTTTATATTCATTTAAAGAAATTAATAATAACCTCCTTTATTCTATTTTTATCTTCTTGTGTAATGTTTGACCCAGATGGCAGACACAATCCTTTTTCGAATAATTTTTCTGCAACTTTATTTCCATAATATGGATATTGCTCAAAAACTGGCTGTAAATGCATTGGTTTCCAAAGAGGTCTGCTTTCAATATTTGCCTTTTCAAGAGCAAGTATTAGATCATCTTTATTTTTCTGATTTTTTGTTTCAATCAAAATAGTATTTAACCAATAATTTGAAAAATAATCTTTATTTACAACTTCAAAAATCTCAACACCATCGATATTTCTGAAAATCTCCTTATAAAATTTATGATTCTCTCGTCTGCTTTTCACATTTTTATCCAAAATTTTTATTTGTCCTAAACCAACTCCAGCGCATACATTGCTCATTCTATAATTATAGCCAATTTCACTATGTTGATAATGAATTGCATTATCTTTAGATTGAGTAGCGTAAAAAATAGCTTTTTCTTTTACTTTTTTGGAGTTTGTAAGTAATGCGCCTCCGCTAGAGGTTGTGATAATTTTATTACCATTAAATGATAAAACTCCAAAAGTACCGAAAGTACCGCATTTTTTTCCCTTATAAGAACTTCCTAAAGCCTCTGCACTATCTTCAATAATTGGAATTCCATATCGATCCGCAATGGCGTGAATTTCATCTACTTTATACGGGTTACCATACAAATGAACCGTAATAATTGCTTTAGGTTTTTTGCCTTTTTTGATTCTATCCTGAATAGCAATTTCGAGAAATTCTGGACAAATATTCCAAGTATCTTCTTCGCTATCTACAAAAACAGGAGTTGCTCCCTGATATAAAATAGGATTCGCTGATGCCGAAAAAGTCATGCTTTGGCAAATAACTTCATCATTCTTATTTACTCCCAACAAAATTAATGCTAAATGAATTGCTGAAGTTCCAGAATTTAAGGCCGTGACAAATGATTCATCATCAAAATAATTTTGTAAAGAACTTTCGAACTCATCTACATTAGGACCGCCTGAAGTTATCCAATTTGTATCTAAAGCTTTGTGAACATATTCATGCTCAAAACCACTTTGCTGCGATAACGAAAGAAAAATCCTTTTACTACTCATTTAATCTCCAATAAGTGGGATCATATCTTACATCGTCTTCACTCACATTTGATAAAGGTAATATTGAAAATGAAATTAATTTTGAATTACTTTCTAGTGATTGTATTGCATTTGCATAACCTGCCGGAATATGAACTATTTTACTATCTGACTCAGATACCAAAACAGTCTCAATACTTAAATCTTTTGAAGGATTTTCCCAATTATCAATTTTTACAAAATGAATTTTAAAAGATCCGCTCAAACAATAAAAATTTTTAGCATCTAATTTATGACCTTGCCAGGCACGTATAGGGTTTTCATCAGAATTGCTTATGATGTAAAATCTTTCGATGTCTTTAAATGAAAAGTCGTTTACGTAAGAAATCGTTCCGCGATGATCTGAGAAATTACCTCCTTGAATTATTTTTGGAATCATGCCTTTAATTTTAAATTGATTTTATTCAACAAATAAAACTTTAAGCTATATAATAAAAGTAACGGTGTAACCACTATTATAAATAGTACTATATCATTAACTTTTTGATATAAAAAGATAACTAAGGCTGATACTGCAGTTTGAGCGATTGCATAGTATAAAGACACCAAACGATGTTGTATCTTATATTCATTACTTAAAACTTGATATAAATGAAGACGATGCGCTTCAAAAATATTTTGTTTTAAATATAGTCTATGGATAATGGTACAAACAGCATCAACACCATAAATAGCCAGAAACAACAACCAAATAACAGAATTAGTTATTAAAATAAGTTTTAAAACTAAATAAATTATCCAAAATGCAATAGCTATACTTCCTACATCTCCGGCAAAGCATTTAGCCTTTTTTCTATAATTAAAAAATAGAAAAACAAGACTTGCAATCATTCCGTATTTGATAAAATTACCGTCGGTAAATAATTGCAATTTTGTATTTACGTATAGCAAAGCTCCAAGAACAATTAAAGTGTAAAGACCAGTTATTCCGTTTATACCATCCATGAAATTGTAGGCATTAATGAGTCCTATAGCCAAAACATAAGCGATTAATACTCCCCAAATTGGAACCAAACTAAACAGTCCCAAATCATAAAATATCAAAGTAATAGCTACAAAGTGCACTGAAATTCGGATTTTATTTGACAGACTTTGAATGTCATCCCAAAAACTAACCAAACTAACTAAAGTTATTCCAGTAAAAAAGAAATAATTGCTTTCAATATGCTGTAGAAAATACATTAAAGCAGCAAACCAAAAAATGATTCCACCGCCTCTTAATGTAATCTCTGTATGAGAACTTCTTTGATTAGGCTTATCAATAATATTAAAACGATCTGCTACTTTAAAATAGAGCAGCATTAAAATCATCAAGAGAATTCCGAGTATTGTGTATTCCATTATTTATTTACAAAATTTATTGTACAAATTAATGTAGAGTGCAAGTTACTTACTCCCAATTTGTATCTTTAATTTCATCGTAAACTTTTTGAATACCTTCTTCTAAAGTTATTTTTGCCTTCCAGCCTAAACCACCTAATTTAGAAACGTCCATTAATTTACGAGGAGTGCCATCAGGTTTTGTCTTATCTGTCAGAATTTCTCCTTCAAAACCAACAACTTTTTTTACCAGTATGGCTAAATCTAAAATTGAAATATCATCTCCAATTCCAATATTAACCAGACCTGAATCATTATAGTTTTCCATTAAAAACAAACATGCCTGAGCTAAGTCATCAGAGTGCAAAAATTCTCTCTTAGGGCTTCCTGTTCCCCAAATTGTAACTGATGAATCTCCGTTACGTTTAGCAATGATAAATTTTCTTAACATTGCAGGTAACACATGAGAATTTTTTAAATCATAATTGTCATTCGGACCATACAAATTAGTTGGCATAACAGAAATAAAATTACATCCAAATTGATCTCTATATGCATCACACATTTTAATACCTGCAATTTTTGCGATTGCATATGGCTCATTTGTAGGCTCTAATTCTCCCGTAAGCATGTACTCCTCTTTCAACGGCTGAGGAGCCATTTTAGGATAAATACAAGACGACCCAAGAAACATTAATTTTTTTACATCATTTAGGTACGATTGATGAATTACATTATTCTGAATCATCAAGTTTTCATAAATAAAGTCCCCTCTATAAGTATCGTTGGCAATAATTCCACCGACTTTTGCAGCTGCTAAGAAAACATAATCTGGTTTTTCTTTTTCAAAAAATTCTGCAACAGCCTGCTGGTTTCTTAAATCCAGCTCAGAAGAAGTTCTTAAAACAAAATTGGTATATCCTTCAATTTTTAATTGACGTAAAATAGCTGAACCTACCATTCCACGATGTCCAGCTATGTATATTTTATCATTTAAATTCATAATGACTGCTTCTAATTCAAGAATAATGCTATTCTTAGTTATTTGGAATTAATAATTAATACTAGATCTTACTTCTTTTAACATTTTCTCTTTTAGGACGTACTGGAGATCAGACGCCATCATTTCTTTAACTAATCCGGCCAAATCATATTGCGGCACCCAGCCTAATTGAGTTTTTGATTTTGTTGGGTCTCCAATTAATAAATCTACCTCTGTTGGACGGAAATATTGTGGATCAACAGAAATAACTTGTTTACCCAACTCAATTTGGTAAGCAGGATTGCTACAAGAAGCTACATATCCTTTTTCATTTACCCCTTCTCCTCTAAATTCGATATCTATACCTACTTCGGCAAATGACATTTTAACAAAATCACGTACATAAGTAGTTTCTCCCATAGCAATAACATAGTCCTCAGCAACATCTTGCTGCAGGATACGCCACATTGCCTCTACGTAATCTTTAGCATGTCCCCAGTCACGTTGGGCATCAAGATTTCCTAAATACAAGCAGTCTTGTTCTCCTAATGCAATAGCTGCAGTTGCCATTGTTATTTTGCGAGTTACAAAAGTTTCTCCTCTGCGTGGTGATTCGTGATTAAACAAGATTCCGTTGCAAGCAAACATATTATATGCCTCTCGATAGTTTTTAGTAATCCAAAAACCATAAATTTTTGCTGCCCCATAAGGTGAACGCGGATAGAAAGGTGAGTTTTCATCATAAAACCCTTTTGCATTTTTATTTTCTGCTAAACCACCATACAGCTCAGATGTCGACGCCTGATAAATACGCGTTTTCTTCTCTAATCCTAAAATACGAACTGCCTCTAGAATTCTTAAAGTACCAATACCATCAACATTTGCAACATATTCTGGAGAATCAAAAGAAACCTTTACGTGACTCATTGCTCCTAAATTATAGATTTCATCAGGCTGCACCTCTTGAATGATTCTAATAATATTTGTTGAATCTGTTAAATCTCCGTAATGCAGCTTAAAATTCACATGAGTTTCGTGTTGATCCTGATAAATATGATCAATACGTTGTGTATTAAATGAAGAAGCTCTTCTTTTAACACCATGAACCATGTAACCTTTCTCTAATAATAGTTCTGCTAAGTAAGAACCATCTTGTCCTGTAATTCCTGTTATAAGTGCAATTTTCATTTTTTATTTATTTATTTTTTCTTAAAAGATTCAAATGTTTTAATTAAACCAGCTTCAGCTGATACCGGTAATGACTTTCCTAAAGCGCTAATTACCTTCTTATTGCTTACAACATAATTTTCGGTTAACTTCTGCAGCCGTTCTGAGTTTAGTGGCAAACGTGAATAATCCCCAAATCTGGCTACCATTTTTATAAAGGATGAATTAAGATTCCATATTGCGCTATTTTTATCTAGACTTCTCGCTAATAATCTGATCAAATCATTTGTTGATAATGATTTATCATCAGCGATTTGATATATACCCGACGGAATTTCTCTATTTTCCAATAATTCTTTAATAACAAAGCAAAGGTTTTCAATACTTAAAAAGGAGCGTTGGTTTTCAAAAGCTCCAAGTGGCCAAGGTATACCTTTTGAAACAATTCGATATAGCAAGTTAAGATTGCCTTTATTTCCAGGGCCATGTATCATGCAAGGTCTAAGAATATAAACTCTTTTTTCATCAGGCAGTTTCTTGCTTAAAATATATTCCTCTGCTTGATGTTTAGCTATTCCATAATGAGTTTTAGGATTTGGAGTCATTTCTTCTGTCAAAGTACCATAAACTATATCTGCTACTGCTTTAACTGTACTCATAAATATAAAGACCGAAGCTTCTGAGACTAAAAAAGCATCAAATAATTGTTTTGTAAGCTCGAAATTAGCATCATAATAATCTTTAGGATTACTAACTTTTTTTATATCATGAGCTTTACCTGCAAGGTGAATTAGTGCATAAGTATTGATTTGAAAATATTGAACAGATTCATACCGAACACTCAATGAATCAATTTTATAATTATTATCTAAATGTCGTCGAAGATTAGTTCCTACAAAACCTGAAGCTCCTGTAATTGTAATTCTCATTATTTAAATTGAGATAAGGCTTGATCATTAATTTTTTTTCTTTCTAAATCAAAAAACCAGCCCCATTTATTGAAATAGATAATTGCTGATCTTACAAATATTTTAAACAATCTTTTACTTTTATTAGCACCAGACTCATAATCGTGATATACAGATACTTTTGGGAAATATATGGTTTTAAAATGCTTATGGATTCTTCTGGATAAATCCCAATCTTCGAAATACATAAAAAATCTATCGTCATACATTCCAACTTTACTTATTGCCTTTAAATTAAGTAGTGTAAAACATCCTGACAAGATTGGCGTATTATAAGTAAAATCTCTAGGAACACAACGTAACTCGTATTTACTTATAAATTTTTCATACTTCTGCTTTGGCATTTTAATTTTCCTCATCAGAATACTCGTTGGAGATGGTAAGAGCTTTGGCAAATTTTGGATACTTCCATCTTCATTTAAAATTTGAGGCATCATCATACCGATACTTTCATCATTATCCATATGTTGAATCATTGATTCTACAACATCATTTTCAAAATAAATATCAGGATTAACAATAAAGTGATATTTTGAACCCAAATCTATCGATTTTTGAATTGCAACATTATGTGCTGCACCAAATCCAGGATTAGCAGGATTATGAAAATATAATATTCGCTCACCTTCTACTATTATCTTTAATTCATTAGTTGGGGAATTATCAACTAGAATAAGCTTACTAATAGAATTCGTTTTAAGTAATGATTTTATTGCTTTACTTAGTATATTTATATCATTTAAATATAAAACAATACTCGCAGTTATTTTATTATCGTTCATTGTAATGTTTTTCCCATTTTTTGGAATCAAAATTATATTTCTTTATGACTTTGGCTGGTGCCCCAACAGCAATCACATGATTAGGCAAACTTTTAGAAACCACGGAACCGGCACCAACAATTGTTCCTCTACCAATAGTTACACCAGATAACACAGAAACAAATTCTCCTAACCATACATTATCTTCAATAATTACAGAATTGGAATATAATTTTCTACTATTTGGTGGGGTCTCGGGAGAATCATGAATTTCATTATTCCCATAACTTCCATGATTTAAATCTGATATAAAAACTTTACTTGCAATTAGAACATTATTTCCTATACTCACATTTTGATTTGCAGAAATATGTACATAATCATTTATCTGAACATTTTCGCCAATAAATAATACTTTGATATCTTCATTTGGATAAGCTTCTAATCTACATCCTACTCCTGTGGTAAAACCTTTCGAAATTTGCATATATCTTTTTCCTCTTAAATCAAAAGGAAACCTTATTATTCTAGCATTCCACCAAATAAATTTGGTTCTAATTAACCAAAATGCTAATTTTATCTTGCCTAAGACTGTATAACTATTTCTCAAAATATAATTCTTTATAAAAGTTAGTAGTTTCTTTATATGTTTTATCCCAACTAAAGTTTTTTGATTTCTCAAACCCCATGTCTACACTCTCTTTTCTTAAACTACTATTTATTGAAAGTTCTAATATTTTGTTAGTAATTTTTTGGGCAGTAGGCTCTTTTACTGCCAAATAAATATTACCTATAACTTCTGGTATAGAAGAACAATCTGTCGAAACAACTGGACATCCCGCTCGTTGAGCTTCAATAACTGGTATTCCAAATCCTTCGTAAAGGGAAGGATATAGAAGACAATATGCCTTATTGTAATAATAATTTAAATGCTCCACACTTACTCCAGTGAGCCATTTAAAATTTGCTAACCCAATTTTTTTTTTGAGAATTTGATTTTCTTCTTCAGTTAGTTGTCCACCACCAACTAACAAAAGTGGAATTTTAGACAAAGCACTTGCTTCAACAACCATTCTGAAGTTTTTATGTATTGATTTCCGATCACCAACATAAAGTAAATAATTATAATCTTCAAAAGGATGTTTTTTTTCTAAAATTTCATTATCCTCTAGTACTCTGAATGTTTTATCAACTCCATTATAAATGACCTTAATTTTCTCTTGTTTTATATGTGGCAAAAATCTTAATAAGTCCTTTTTCGTACTTTCTGAAATACATATAATGCCATCCGAACTATTAATTGCTAAGTTTTTTTGAAAAGAATGTACTTTTCTTGCTAAACCCTTAACAAAATACTCATAAGTAAAATCATGAACAGTAGTTATGTTAATAACATTTTTTGCCTTTTCTACCCTATAATGTGATGAATGAAATATATGCTCATCCTTGGCTTTTGAGTACAAATTTATATATCTCTTTAAAAACAAATATTTAGAATCCAAAATATTTACCGTATCATTCTTAAGAGATAAGTTTTTTCTAAAAAAATTATCTACTGCATTGTCATATTCTAAAAATTTACATTTGAAACTATCATCTTTTAGCAATCTTTCTAGATGTTGTTGCCATACAACCGATGCTCCACCTGCTCTCTGTAACGAAAAAATTATATTGTCTAACAGTAAATTCATTATTTAATTATATTAATCTTTACGTGTATTAAAATTAAACTATTTCCAATGGTTTAATTTCCATCAATTATCAATCCTAAACTAATCCTAAAACTCTACGTGTATAATATTTTAATTCAGCCATATACATATCCCACTTTGCTTCTATAATCGTTCTTGAACCATTTCTCACCTTTGCTTTAAATGTTTCTTGAAATACAATTCTACTTTGATTACTTACCCCTCCAACTGTCATTTTCGCCGTTACATTATCAATGTATCCAGTTCTTAAATTTTTATTTGCCCTTAAAAGAAGCTCATAATCACCTACTATTTTAAATTCAGTGTTAAATTTTCCATATTTAGTAAATAATTTAACTGAATGAAGAGTCCCCACATGAGATGTATTCATATAAATTTTAAATTTATTCCAATTCCAAGGTTGACCAATAATTCGTAAAGTTTTTTTATCAGAATTAATTAATTCGACTTTTGATGAAACAAATTCTAAATTATCACCTTT
This sequence comes from Flavobacterium fluviale, assembly GCF_003312915.1. Taxonomy (NCBI): domain Bacteria; kingdom Pseudomonadati; phylum Bacteroidota; class Flavobacteriia; order Flavobacteriales; family Flavobacteriaceae; genus Flavobacterium; species Flavobacterium fluviale. Next base: position 342,329 of record NZ_CP030261.1, read on the forward strand.
TCTCTCATTAATATAATTAACATAATTTAATATTGCATTCGGCAAATATTCGTCATCAGAGCCTAAAAAAGAAATCCAATCTCCAGAAGCCATTTCTAGCCCTTTATTCCAAGCATCATATATGCCTTGATCCTTTTCAGATAAAAATTTTAATCTACCCTCAAACACCTTTTCGTATTTTTTTACTATAGAAATGGTATTGTCAGATGACCCCCCATCAATAATAAGATATTCAATATTTAAGTAAGTTTGTTTAAGTACAGACTCAATAGTTTCTTTAATTGTTTTCTCTGAATTATATGAAGCGGTAATAATAGTAATTTTGGGTATTTTCATAGAGTTTTTATTATAAAACTAACATTTAAGTTAAACGGTAATTAAAATTATAATTGATACTTTCATTCCTTACATAGTAAATGATGCAAATAAAGGTCAACAAAGTAAAAACAGAAGACATTTCAGGTCTAGTATAAAAATTTAAAAGTATCAAAAATAAAAATTTTAAATAAAAAAACTTTTTGCCATTATTGAGCAAGATAATTTGAAACATAAAATAGACTAAGAATGCATAATAAAATAACGCACCAAAAACGCCATATTGGGCTAGTACAGAAAATAAGTTCGCGCCAGAAATATTCTCTTTAACCGTACCAGAACCTAACAAAGGATATTCAGAGAAAATCTTCTTGTCGTTCTCAATTAGTGGCGCTCGATTATTCTCAGCAAGTCCACTATCATCTATTTCAAATCTCTTAAAGGTAAAATCATATAATTTACTAACAGACCCATCATCTTTATTTTCAATAATGTAATATGAAGACACTCCCAACAAAAATAATATTACTAATACACTTTTTAGGTTCGATCGTGTTAAATAGAAAAATATGAAATAAACCAAAATAGAAATATAGAAAGCTATTGAAAGAGTAAAAATCGTAAGTATTATAAGTCTTAGCTCCATCTTTTTTTGCTGAAAATAAATCTTATTAAGAATGATTGCAAAAAATGAAAATAAAGCAAAAGTTCCAGGCTCATCAAAAAAACCTGAATAACGAACAATTCGGATATCAAATTCATTCAAATAGAGATTTGATGTTGTTAGCCACAAAAAATAAGACTTACCTGATGCTGAATATTGTACTTCAAATAAAGAAGGAACACCAACAAATAAATGAGCAAAAAAAATTATTGTTCCGCCTAATCCCATATAATAAATAACAGAGATATAAGATTTAACAAACTTATCAATTCCAACAAAACCATTTATGTAGGTTACTAAAATAAATAGTGAAATTAACTGAATACATAAATTTATATTTGAAAAATCAAAATGATAAAAGCTTATAAAGATATAATAGGTGATTTGTAATAATATTACAGACAATAATTTAAAGTCAAATATTTGACGAGAACTTTTCATTGCAATTTGAACAACCATTAACAATAAACATAAAAATGTTAAAATTTTATATGGATGTCCAGGCCAAGAGTAGAATATAAATGGAGCAGTACTTGTTAAGGTTATCCATAATAACAGCAAAGATTTATTACGTCTAATTATCTGGAAGCTTTTAAAAAACATTAGTTTTTAAATTTGATATTATATTGAAAATGTTAAGAAAAAACAATTACTCATTATCGAGGTTCATAATTACTGATAATTCTCCAATATTTTTAATCCAAAAATCAAAATCATACCTTTCCCATGCATGACAGCCAAATGGTAACTCATTATTATTACGTTTTAAGCAAATTGCTGGATAGTCTTCAAAAGCAAACTTCAGAGAATCTTCTACAGTAGATAATTTAAAATTTTCAGTAAAAAACTTAGCATAAAAAGCCCAAAATACATCTTCATTCTGTTTATAAAAAAACAAAAAAATTGCTCTAAAATTAAATATTGGTTCTAAAAATTTTAGCTTGTAAAATAATTTCAAAATAATCATCTTTTTTAGACCTGCTCTCATACTGGTTTCCATAAATTTAGTATCTGTAAAAAGAATTTTTTTTGATTTTAATACATTGATAAATTTGGAAATTTTTCTTAAAGAAAGACCTCCATTTCCCATCGAATCTATGATTTTATACTGGTCATTTGTCAACCATGGCGCACCAACATAGTCATATTCTTTTGAAATCCAATAAGATAAATCATCAGAAAAAACTAAAGCATCAAGTTGATATACAAGCATATATTGATAATGAGAAAATGCTTCATAAAAAGACAAATTTAACATCAACTTATTATATCCTTTTATACCATTGAAAAATTTATTTTCAAAATACACAGACTTTAAATCATATTTTTTCAGAATGTCTAAGTACTTCTCATCATACTTTAATGACTCTGGAGAAATGACTTTCAACTCATATTTGTTTAAATATTTTTCACAAAAATATAAGGAAGCTTTATCAGCACTATTTAAACTATTTTTATAAATTGGAATTACTACAACTAAATTATTCATGTATATATAATCAAATTATCAATTTAATTTTAGAAAAAATTAAATTGTTTTTTCAGTTAACTTATCTACTATCTTAAATGGATTTATCCCAAGAACCTTAGACAAGGCTATTATTACTACTATAATAGAAAAAAATTTTACTATAATCGAAATAAGTATATGATCTATACGAAGAAAATAAACCAAGAAACATGTTGAAAGACCTACTATTATAACGCTAAATAGAGGTTTTTTATGATTTACCTCTAATTTAGAGTACCACATTAAAATACATAATTCTACTGTTAAAGCTAAACTTGAAACTATAGCTGCTGACAATAAACCTAATATTGGCAGCAATGTAATATTAAGCGATATACTAATTGTAGCACCTACTATACTTACAAGTGAATTTATTTTAGTTTTTCCTTTTGCTGTAATAACTGTACCATATAACATACTAATGGATGAACTATATACACCAATTATTATAAGTGGTACATAAAGATATGCTTCACGAAATTTTGCTCCAGACATTATTTGGAAAAATTCTTTAGAGAATACTGACAAACAAAGTACTCCAATAAGCAAGACGTAGATGAAAGCGTTACGTATACTTTCAAAAATTTTTAAAAAACCATGACTTCCCCAATTTTTAAAAAGATAGGGTTCAAAAGCTTTGTAAGCACCATACGAGAATATATTTAAAATTAACGCTAGTGTAACAGCCGTACTGAAAATACCAAGATCTGCTAAACTCAAAAATCGATCAATTAAAACTCGATCTGAAATGGTGGTAATATAATATGCTAAAGATCCCGGAAGAAGAGGAAGAGAGAAATATAGAGCCTCTTTAATTTTATTAAAATCTAAATTCCAAATGATATAATTGCGAGAAATATAAATAAAAATAAATGCGTAAATAAAGTTGACAAGTAAATTAGCATACAAAACACCAATTGCAGAATAATCATAATAAATCACTAAAACCAAAGTTAAAATTAATATTAATAAGCCTTTAGAAATAGTTAATAGAGTAAGAAGTAATGGTTTTTCGAGTAGTCTATATAATGCAGATGGTAAAACTCCAAAAATACTAAAAAAATTAGTTAGAACTCCTATTAATATATATGGGAAAAAGGATATTTTACTTCCAAGTAAACTAAACAAACTTTTCCCAAACAATAGAGACAGAACAACTAGAAAAAAATTAAATAAAATTACAAAACTTGACAAATTACCCAATAATTTCTTTTGTTCTATACTATCTTTACACCTGTAATAAAAAACTAAATAGTAAGTATTTATACATAAAAAACCAAAAGCCAATAGAAAAGTAGTCAAAGTACTTACATAGTTAACTATACCATAATCTGCAGGGCTTAAGTACCTAGTAAGTATAGGAAATGAAATAAAACCCAAAATTCTTGGCACAATATCACCCAGCGCATAAATAGTGGTATTTTTGATTAAGTTTTTGCCGTCCTTCATAAATTATTACTTAATCAATTCTTTTAAAACATCCTCATCGAAATCCTGTATATATTCAAATATTACATTATAATCTGTAACAGCATTAAATTTCAAAACTTTTTCTAGTTCAGTTTCATCATTTGCAATTACAATTTTTTTTTCGGAACCATCAAAAGGAGGCACTGTTTTAAATGCAGCCATATTAATGCCATTTTCATCTTTTGGCTCAAAAACCACATAATTTACTCCATTCATTAAGGCTTCAAACAAAACCGTAGAGGTCGAACCTATTACAAGAGTCGATTTATCAAGAGATGTTTGTAAATCTTCTTGATCACATATGTAAAAATCATGATCTAAAAAAGCATGAATCCACTCTTTATTTACAGAAGGATGTGGTCTATATTTTGCTTTCTTAATACCTAATTTTTTTAATACATTTTGTACTTGATATAGATATAATACTATCATGCTTTTATCAGTAAGTACGATATTATCATATCCATATTGGTGCCAATTTGCAGATGAAATTGGTATAACCAAAACATCCGTGAGTGAAGATCTTAAAATTTTGCTTTTTGGTAAATTTGCGAACTTTGAACTTCCGATAACTTTAACCTTTGATTTGTCAAAACCAGCGTTAATATAATTATTCTTTATTTTTTCACTCCAGACCATTAAATAATCTGCTCTATGGTCAACATCACGTGAGTATAATCCTGGCAATCCATGTGAAAAAACAAAAGAGGGGCGATCCATTTTTTTAAAAACATCAATAAAATATTTACTGTAAAAATATTCATCTGTACTAAGGAATAAAGCTCTAAAATCATTTTTAGTATATTGTTCTATAAAATGACTTTGATAACTTTCTAATTCTTTATGAAGTTCTTTATTTAAGTATAAATAAAAATCTTCATTTCGAATTAAATTCTGGATCTTTAAGTGAAATTTCAGTGAAGTATAATTACCACTAATATTGTTTTTACCTAAAGCACTCCAAATAGGAGAATATAGTTTTATTCCGAAATCTGAAAAAGAATTCTTATTAGAAAAATTAACTGCTGTTAAAACATTTAATTTGTCAGACTCTTTGACAGAATTACTGGATAATAAAGCATTAGAATATTTGTATAAATCTGTAATTTTTTGTTTGAGAGTAATCTTTCTATCCCTGTGACAAACGTTTGCTATATGCCTTTCAGAATTATATATATGCCAATCCAATTCAACTTTCAAAAAATCAATATATTTTTTCGACAATTCACTTTCGGAATTTTCTTTTAAATATTTAATTAGGTATTTCTGCATTATGATACTAAAATTTAATTTTGCTATTTAATATTATTATTCGTGAAAGATTCTAACAATATTATTCTGAATACTCAACACTAACTAGTAATTCCAATTAGGATTTGATTTATTTAATGTTTAAGAACTAGAGTCGAAATTTTCTACTTTCATACTTGCAGTGAATAACTTTAATTTTTGCTCCTAAAGGTCCATTTTTTTTACAAATTAATTATTCAGCATCCAAGCTGTTTACAGGATAATAATTGTTTTAAAATTTTCATCATGTATTTGTCAACAAGTTGTCATTAAATCTTTAAAAGTTTTTTGAAAATTCCATATTAATAATTCCTTTATGCATAAAACCTTTCGGATATAGTTCTCCTTTTATTTAAAAGCATAAATACAGCACATATTATTAGATGTAAGGGTAGGAAGCTTGAATAGTCCCTAGCAAAAAGATCATATTTTGACTTCATTAGTTAAATTATGTCCTTAGTAAATCTACTTCCACGTTCGACATCTTTTTTAAATTTCATTCCCAATAAATCATTTAAATATTTTGGATGTAATCCAAAACCTGGCCTAATTGATTTTACATTTTCTTCGGTAATTAAATCCCCAGCTACAACATCTTTTACAACATAAAGCGATCGAGAAAAATCTTTCCCTTTAGCTTGTTTCTCAGTCAAGCTGTAGTCAACTTTTCCAATGGCGCTTTCAGCTTCACGTACGGCCTTAACCATAGCTGTAAATTCTTCTTCATTCATTGAAAATGAAGCATCCGGCCCCCCAACTGATCGGTCTAAAATAAAATGTTTTTCAATTATTTTAGCACCAAAACAAGTTGCTACTATAGGAACTGTTGCGCCCATAGTATGATCCGACAAACCACTTATTACGTTATATCTTTCGGCTAAATCCTTAACCATGCACATATTTGCTTCATCAATTGGAGCTGGATAGCTTGAAGTACATTTAAGTAAAGCTATATTGTCATTACCCATTTTTTTACAAGCTTGTAATGCTAACTCTATATCTTCTTGTTCAGCAATGCCAGTCGACAATATAATAGGTTTTCCTTTTGAAGCAACATATTCTATTAATGGTATGTCCGTAATTTCAAAAGAAGCGATTTTATATGCGGGAACCCTTAACTTTTCAAGAAAATCTACTGCTGTTTTGTCAAATGGTGAAGAAAAGCAAAGTAAGCCTTCTTCAGCTGCGACATTAAATAATTCCTCATGCCATTCCCATGGTGTATAAGCTTCTTGATACAATTTATATAAATTTTTCCCCTCCCAGATTGTTCCTTTAATTAAAAAATCTTCCTTATCGCAATCAATAGTAATTGTTTTCGCTGTATATGTTTGGAGTTTTATGCAGTCAGCTCCTGCTCTTTTTGCAGCTCTAATAGTCTCCTTAGCAGTTTCGATACTTCCGTTATGATTTGCGGACAATTCTGCAATAATAAAAACTTTACTTTCTTTATCTATTTGATAATTACCAATTTTCATTTTTTATTTTTTATTTTTATATAATGATAGCTAACATGATCTTTATAAGTTGTCATTTCAACAAAATCGAATCCTGCTTTTTCAAAAGCAAACTTTGAATGCAAATTTTGGCTTTTAATATAAGCATGAATACAAAATTCCGGATTTTCGCTTAAAAAATAATCAGAAGCTAATTCTAACATTAATTTTGCATAACCCTTACCTCTATGCTCTTTTCCAACAGAAATACCTATAATTACATTTTTATCACTCTCTTCTTGAATCCTTACTTGTCCAACATTAGAACTAACATCGTTGAAAATTAACATCAAACATGATGGATTATTAACTCTATCTAAAAACCAATTACAATGTTCTTCCCAAGAAATAACTTCTGAATTGAAAGATTGATTCCTAACTACTTCATCATTTGTCCATTCAAAATAAACCGCGGAATCATCTAAAATAGCTTTTCTAAATTCTAACATTTATTAAATTTTGAATGAATAACAACATCTTTATATTCGCCTTCAAACAAACAATGCTCTTTAAGTACTGCTTCTTTTAAAAAACCAGCATTCTCGACAACCGGATAAAGGTGGGGCCTCAAATCAAAAGCATAAAGAAAAACTTTATGAAAATTTAATTCATCAAAAGCCAACTTTTGTATTAATGCGAGATAGGTTGTCCAATGCTTGCTGAAATACTGTTTTTCTAAAGACGTTTCCATAATGAACGAAATCTCAGCATTTTTATCTATCCAGTTAATATGTACTAATCCCCCGTAACCAATACATTTACCATTTTCTAAATATGAAAAAAGAATTTGATTCGGTTTTTCGTTATCAAACAAGCTTCGCACAACTTTATCATAATATACGTTTTGATCTTTTTCTGTCAATAGCCTATCCTGTCGAAGGTGAAAAATTTGTTCATTACGCCATTTCATAATTTCAAATCTATCTTCCATTCGAATCGGAACGATAGTGTAAGAATCTTGAGAAAAAATTTGCTTACGTAAACATTTATAAATCATGAGTTTACTTTCTAATATTTACACCTGAATTTAAGATATGAGAGCGTGTTTGCATAAAATTCTGGTCCCTATGGGCAAAAAAAGTACCCGCCGAAACGGCATTCGCTTTCCCAATAAGAAAACCGTCAGAAAAATCTTTAGCAAGACCACATCCTCCAGCTGTAATAACAGGCAAAGTTACATTGTCACAGATTTCCTTTGTAATTTGAAGATCAAGTCCATTTTTCATACCATCATTATCTATTGAAGTCAATAATAGTTCTCCCGCCCCAAATTCTTGTGCTTTGATTGCCCATTCTACAGGATGAAAGGGAGTTTTTTCTTTTCCACCATTGATATAAACAAAATAGTTTCCGTTTGCATCTTTTTTATAATCAATACTCACGACAACACATTGAGCGCCAAACTTATCTGCAGCTCTTGTTATTAGACCTTGATTTAATACTGCTGCCGAATTAATTGAAATTTTATCTGCTCCATTACTCAATAAGAGCCTAAAATCTTCAATTTTGTTAACCCCGCCACCAACAGTTAAAGGCATAAAAATTTCCTGCGAAACTTTATTTATTACATCTGCCAGTGATTTAATTTCTGAACTATTTTTTTCATCTATGTTTACAAAAATCAACTCATCAGAAGCTTGATCCTGAAAAATTTTAGCCTGAGAAACAGGATCTCCAATTTCTGTAACATTTCCAAATTGTCTTGTAACAACAAGTACAAGCTTATTTGGATTATAAGAAGCCGGCTTCAGCTGAAGTTTAGGTATAAGTCTTAATTTTGACATACTATGGTTTCCATTTAATAAAATTATTAAGGAGTTTCAATCCATTATCTTGACTTTTTTCAGGATGGAACTGAGTTGCAAAAACGTTATCTTTCAAAACGGCTGCTGTTATTTGATTATCACCATATTGATATGTAGCTACAATATCCTTTTTTTCAACACAATTCATATAAAATGAGTGAACAAGGTAAAAATCTGACATATTGGTAATTCCCTTAAAAAGAGGATGGTCTATTTTCTGCTCGATTTCATTCCATCCAATATTTGGCAATTTTAATTCGGTATCCTTAATATCAATTTTTATAACTTCTGAATCAAACCAACCAAGTCCCAAATGCTCTCCAAATTCGTAACCTTTTCTAGCCATTACTTGCATACCTAAACATATTCCTAAAGTTGGCTTGCCATTTTTGATAACCTGAGTTCGCAATTCTTCATTGAAACCACTTTCGGTTAATAAATCGATGCAATCTTTAAATGCGCCAACCCCTGGAATCACAATATGATCCACATCTTTAAGATTCTCTGGGTGTGGGCAAATTTTAACATCTTCGCCTAAGTAATCAAATGCATTGTAAACAGATAAAAGGTTACCCATTCCATAATCAATAATACCAACCATTACTGTGTTTTCTTCCAGTTATCTATCTGAATGTCTGCATCTTCCCTTTTCATTTTCCCTGCTCTTGACCAAGAATCAAAATCTGGCAACTTACCTCCGACTTCTTTCTCAATCGCACTAAATTTCCAAGGTGACACTGTATGACTTTCACATATTTTATAAAATTCTTCTTTAGTTAAACCAACTAGTTCTAAAAATATTTCTAGACTTGGTGGTTCCTTTCCTTCAAATCTACCTATCATTAATTCCCCTTCTTCTCTAGACATTCTATCATTTCGAATATCAATAGAAGCTAAATGTGTTGGACGTGTATATCCTCTTTTTATATACTTAATGTAATCTCTGACACCTTGCATATAACATTCTATCTTTTCATAGTTATATTGTTCAGGAACATTTTCAACAAGATCTCCTTGCCAACCAAGTTCTTCTTGAATAATTTTTGATTGTGTCTTTACATCCCAAGGTATATATGATCCTAAACAAACTGATCTATATTGAAGTTTTCGAAGATCTTTCAAAGGTGGGTAAGAATAAGGTTTAAAGTCTCTTTCATCTAATGCACCTCCTAATCTAACAGCCATATCAACAGCATTTATTCCAAGATTAACATATCTATTAAATCTTTTTTCATCAACCTCTTCCTCTTCTTCATAACTATAATAAGAAGTATATTCTGAAGATGGCTCTCCCCAAAGTATCAGCGGGACGTTGTATCTTAAAGCAACATGCATTGGGTATGAAAAAATACCTGTATGACAATGCCAACAAAAATCTCCTTTCTCTAGGAAACTCTGAAGCATTAATTTTTGCACTACTTTCCAATTTGGAGTAAAAGTATGAAAATCAGCACCTAAATTTCTTAATACTTTAATTGTATTTTCATTTAGATTTGGCCTTAAAAAACCATGATCAAATCTTACAACTAAAGGTTTAATTTTAAATTCTTTCATCAGATAGTAAAGAGTCCAAACACTATCTTTACCTCCACTAAAGGGTACAATACAATCATAATCATATTTCCCTCTATAACTTTCTATAAGTTCTTTAAGCTCTTCTTTTTTAGCTTCCCAATTTATTTTATCTTTTTTATATTCTACTTGTCTACATATACTACAAACACCATTCTCATCAAATGTAATACTTTCATGCGTTTCAGGCAAAAGACATTTTGTGCACTTTTTCATATTATACTTTTATTTTAATTTTAATTTAACCTTTTAAAACCACCGTGGCAAACAGGGCCTTTCAATAAACTCTCAATTTTTAAACTTTCATTTTCACATTTAGCTATTAACGTATATACTTCATCTAAAGCATTAAAATACATTTCTAACTCTTTATCATTATGAACCGTAGAAGCATAAAAATTTGTACTTGCTAAAAATCCTTTATCTAACATTTCCTGAGCTATTAAAGTTTTATAAGATAACTGATTTGGGCTATCAAAGCTATAAGTACTAAGCGCCGGTATACCAGATATTTGAATCTCTAAATTATGTAAATCTGCTAATTTTTGCCAACCTTCACGCATTTTGTTCCCTGTTTTTGTAATAATTTCCCACGATCTTAATCTTTCCATTACACTTAAAGTTGCCAATGCAGCAGTTGGCCCAATTCTTTCGGTCCAAAAAGTACTGCTTATAAAAGTTGTTTGAGCAGCTTCCATCACCTCACGCCTTCCAACAACGGCAGTTAATGCATAACCATTCCCAATTGTTTTACCATACATTGCAATATCTGGCTCTACATCATATTTCTTATAAATACCCCCAAATGTTTCTCGAAAACCAGAAGTGCACTCATCAAACACCAATACGATATTTCGCGCTGTTGCTAAATCTCTAACTTTTTGCAGGAAATTATTTTCAGGGCCAAAATTCCTAATTACCTCCATTTTGATAACTCCAATTTCATTATTTTCAACAATGGACAACAACTCATCGTAATTATTATAATTGAAGGGATAAACTGTATCTTTCAAATTCTTTGGAACTCCCTTAGGGCTTAAACCAGCTAGAAGATGTCCTGACAGATCATCCCCTCCATTGTGATTAGCTGATAAATACCAATCATGCCATCCGTGATAGCCACAAATTGCAACTTTATCTTTTCCTGATGCTGCTCGCGCTATTCTAATTGCAATTGAATTAGCTTCACCACCACTACGAGCAAAACGAACCATATCTGCCCACGGGTTTAACTCAATCAACTTTTCTGCTAAATAAACTTCTTCTGGACAGCTCAATGTACTCATATTTCCATTTTTAACAATTTCGAGTACAGCAGAATCCACTTCATCATTACCATATCCTAATGTATTTGTTCCAATTCCCATTATAGACATGTCAGTTAATTCTTTTCCATCCAAGTCCCAAATTCGACAACCTTTTGCTTTAGAAAAATAAGCTGGCCACAAATCCGGTAAAAACATTTCAGGCCTTTTCGATAGTAGCATGGTACCACCCGGAATCAAAGTCTTAGCTTTTTTATATAGTTCTTGTCCTTTTCCCATTATTTATCATTTTTTAAAGACTTTATAAGGCCTTCATTTCGAGTAATTTGATTATTTATTAATATTAAATCATTATCAATAATATAATTTGTATATTCTAACCACGTTTTATTAGTACCTAAATTTTCAATTAAAATTTTAATTAATTCAAAATCATTATTTTCATCGACTGTCATTCTGATTTTTGAAAAGTCCCACTCACAGGGAAAATTTGAAGCTGTAAACTCATTTCCGTTTTTAAAGTCAGAGTTATTTCTAATATATAGAGTAACATGTTCCCTTTCAGACAATAATTTTGCATTTCTCCATGCTTTTTCTAAAGCCGAAAATTTAAAAACTTCAATATCTTGTCCATCAGGATAATTTTCTATAAGTACATTCGAACAATAATCTACTTTCTTTACCTGAGCAAAATTAATTACTTCATCTATTAAATTTGGATCAATTAATGGGCAATCCGAAGTAACTCTTACTATCCATTCTGGAGATTTATCTTTCACTGATTGATAAAAACGATCCAAAACATCATCTTCAGAACCTCTAGTCGCAATAAATCCCCATTCTTGTACTTTATCGTATATAATTGAATCGCTATCGTTTAATGTCGTAGCGACAATAATATCAGAAACTTTTTTACATTGATGAATTCTCTCTAAATGAATCTGCAAAAGCGTTTTTCCTTTTACTTCTTTTAAAACTTTGCCAGGAAGTCTAGTGCTGTTGAAACGAGCTTGAGTTACTACTATTATATTTGATTCCATAATGATGGATTTAATAATTGCTTGTTTTGAACTTTTATACTTTTAATTTTGTTATTTGCACTTACTGGTATAGTATAGCTTACAGCATTTAAATTTTCTTCCAAGTGCGCTACAGAATCTACACCTATTAACACATTATCGATATTTCCTTGTTTTAAGCAATAACTTAATGCTAAATTTAGCATTGTTGTATTTTCTTCTAAAGCAATATTTTTTAAAACTGTTAATTCATTAGCCAAGGCCTGAGAAACTGGATTATCGTTTGAAATTTCTTTAAAAAACAAACCTTGTAAAAATGCAGAACGAGAATGAACAATTTTCCCTTTGGCTTTCAATTGAAGTATTAGCTCTCCTCTGATAATCTCATTATCTAATAAATTAAACGGAAGCTGAACAACATCTATAGAATTATCATGTAAAACCTCTCCAATTTCCTCATTTGTATAAACAGAAACTCCTAGATGTTTTATTTTGTTTTTACTCTTCAAATTCATTAAAACATCTATCGATTCTCTGTTATTCTTATAAGCTTCAAAGGAATGAAACATTAAAACTTCTAATCTTTCTACATTAAGTTCTTTTAAATAATTCTCAATCTTTGCATCAATTTGATTAGATACAATATCATGCGGCATTTTAGTAATAATTTTAAATTTATTCGGAGAATTTATCCGATGGTAAGCTCCTATTACTTGATGCGCATTACCATAAGCCTCGGCTGTATCTAATGTTGTTATTCCTTTTTCAAAAGCTGTTTTTAAAATTTGACAACAATCATCAAATTTAATCTTACCACTTGGATTATTTATACCATAATCCAATCCCATTTGAACGGTTCCTAAAATAAGTTTATTACTCATTACTATTTTCTAAATTCATGCGAAGCAAATTACTTTCTTTATTATCATAAATTCCATAATTAGAAAATGATTCACTAATGTTAAAACCAAGTCTTTTGTATAAAGATACAGCACTTAAGTTATTCTCGATAACACCTAAAGTTATTTGTTTTAAACCCAAAATTTCGAAACAGTAATTTATCACGATCTCTGAAGCTTCTTTTGCATATCCCTTACCCCAATACTTTTTATTTCCCATTAAAATTCCATATTCTCCAGAATTATTTTCAATATTTATTGGATCGATTTTAATATTACCAATGTGTTCATAATTTTCTTTCAAATGAATTGCCCAGAAATAAATATCTTTTTCTTCTTGATCAATCAAAAAAGATTCCAATTTTTCAAGTGTATAATTTCCTTTCGTTTCTAGATATTTATTTACATCATGATCATTTAACCAAGAAACATATTGATGTGAAAGATGATTAATCGATAATCTTTTCAACAACAGTCTATCACTTACAATGTCTTGCGCTTTCATTCGTAATATCTAATTATAGTAGATATAACATAACTTAGCTCATCATCTTTCAATGTTGGATACATTGGTAAGCTTATACAATTTTTATAATATTCTTCTGCATTTGGCATATCACCTTCATTCCATCCAAGGTCCCTGTAATACGGCATTAAATGACATGGAATATAATGTATCTGTGCAAAAATTTTATTTTCTCTCAAATAATTATAGAGACCTAACCTATCCTCTACTTCAATAACATACAGATGATAAGCATGTCCAATTATAAATCCCGAATGACCTTTTATAAATGTCTTATTTTTGAAACTTTCGTTATAGATGCTTGCTATCTTTTTTCTTTTTGAAATACCTTCATCTGCTCTGCTTAATTGACTTAATCCTAATGCGGCTTGAAAATCCGTCAAACGATAATTAAAACCCAAAGTTTTCATTTCCATGTACCAACTAGGATAGTTAGTCTCTAAAGACTGTACTCCATTTGCAAAACTAATCGGATTAACATATTCTAATTCATTTTTGGTTATTCCATGGGTACGCAATTCCAAAAGTTTTTTATATAATTCCTCATTATTTGTTGTCACCATACCACCCTCACCACATGCAATATGCTTTACAGGATGAAAAGAAAAAATAGCTAAGTCAGCATAATTACTATTTCCACAATTTTGACTTACATCATTAGAATCTGTAAAAAAACCACCAGGAGCATGACAAGCATCTTCAATTATCCATAAATTATATTTGTCAGCCAACTCTCTGTAAGCTTGCAAATCAACAGCTCTACCAGCAAAATCAACAGGAATGATCCCTTTATAAGTCCCTTCTGGAGACTTTTCTAATAATTGTCTTACACCCTCTATATCTAAAAGATAGTTTTTTGGATCAATATCTGAAAAAACAACTTCTCCTCCACAATATCGAACGCAATTTGCTGAAGCTGCGAAAGTTATTGGGGTTGTAATTATCTTATCGCCTTCTTTCACATCTAATGCTAGCGTGCACAAATGTAATGCAGCGGTTCCATTTGAAACAGCAACAGCATATCTACTTCCAACATAGTTTGCGAAAGCATTTTCAAATTCTGAAATTTTAGGACCTTGAGTTAAGTAATCAGATTGCAATGCTTCAATTACAACTTCAATATCTTTTTGAGTTATATTCTGGCGACCGTATGGTATATTCTTCATTTTAAAAGTTTGAATCTACATGTTCTTTAATTAGATCTCTTAGACCTTCAACAGTTTCCCATTCAGTATTAGTTCCTGAATTATAAGTAAATCCTTCAGGCACTTTTACAGCATTAAAAGAAGTTATAAAATTATCCAAATTAAAATTTGGAATTGATGGCAATATCGTATAATATCGTCCTAAATCATAAGTATTATATGAATCTGAAGATGTAATCATTTCCTCGTGTATCTTTTCTCCAGGTCTAATGCCTACAATTTCTAAATTACAATCAGGTGCAACAGCCTCAGCTACATCGGTAATTCTATATGATGGAATTTTGGGAATAAATATTTCACCACCCCATGCTTTATCAATCGCATGCATAACCATATCTACTCCTCCTTGAAGTGATATATTAAAACGCGTCATTGTAGTATCAGTTATTGGTAATTTTCCTTCTAGTTTTTTCTTCATAAAAAATGGTATAACAGACCCATTTGATCCCATTACATTACCATATCTTACAACCGAAAACTTAATCGGATTAGTTCCTTTAATATTATTCGCTGCTACAAATAACTTATCAGAAGTTAATTTAGTAGCACCATATAAATTAATAGGTGCACAAGCTTTATCTGTTGATAAGGCAACAACATTGCCCACACTAGTTTGCAAAGCTGCATGAATTACATTTTGCGCTCCTCCAACGTTTGTTTTTATACATTCATCTGGATTATACTCTGCTAAATGCACATGCTTCATTGCTGCTGCATGGATTACAATATCTACTCCATGAAATGCACGCACCAATCTTTGTTCATCCCTAACATCTCCCAGCAAAAATCTAATTTGTGGAAATTTACTTTCGGGAAATTCATGTGACATTTGAAATTGTTTTTGTTCATCCCTCGAGAAAATGATAAGTTTTTTTATGTTTGGGTGATTTTTGAAAATATGAGTAGTAAGTGCTTTTCCTAGTGAACCTGTTCCTCCTGTTATTAAAATTGTCTTATTTTCGAGATTCATTTTATATTTATTTTTGAATGGATTTTTTAAGTTAATTTCTAATAATTAGAATAAAATTAATTCTTTAATAGTTTTTTTATTATTTTTCTTGCGATTAAAAAAAATGTCATTATAAAACCGGCCAAAAAACCACCAGCCACTATTCCTTTTACTTTACTAAATGATTCTTTTGGAAGAGGAAAAACAGGACGGTCAATAATTTGTATTAAGGGAGTTTCTTTGCGTAAAGCAACTTTAGCTAACTCTGTCTGCTTTACTAATTCAGTTAATATTGCAGTATTTGCCTGTACATCAACTTGGCGTCGTGCAGAGGGTGCTCTTTTAACATTTAAAGCAGGATTTAGCATAAATGTATTATCATTTGCCACTGCCACCCCAGTAATAGCACTGTTTAACTCTTGACGAATAGAATCTGTTTGCCGTTCTAGAATACTCATATTAATTCTAGCTTTTTTGCTTTTAGTGGTTACATAGAAGTCAGCAACTTCCTTTGCTAAACCTTCGCAAAAATAACGAGCAAAAAATTCATCATCAGATGACACATCAATAGATATGATTCCAACTTTTTTGTCTTTTTGAGCTACTGACAAAGATGCTTTAGTTAATTTATAATATATTTCTCCCAAGATACTATCATGTACTCGAGTGAAATATTTTCTGTTATCTTGTGGCAAAAATTGTAATTTGCTCAATTTAGGTTTATTGTTCCATTTACTTCTCCAGTTATTATTTTGTATAAACATCTCTGCTAATGACATTTCTTTTCCATTAACAATCACTGGAGATAATAACGTCTTTTCAACCATTGATCTTGATTTAAACAACTCAGTTAAATTAGATCCAGTAAAAATTCCTCCACCACTTCCTCCTAAATCTAAGCCAAATGAACTTGCCAATCCGAGTGCTCCTCCTAACCCCCCACCAGTTTTCTCATCTTCTAATGCAAAAGATAAAGTTGCTGTGTAAACTGGTTTTTTAGTAAAAGAATAGGCTAAACCTATAGAAGCTCCAATTATACCAGCTAAGAAAATGATTTTCCATTGTGACAAAAGGTAAGCATACCATTCTTTTAATTTAATTATTAATTCCTTTAACGATATTTCATCGTTTTGTACAGGTGTATTATCCATTAAAATATTATTTAAATGCTGTCACGATTAACAATGCCAAACTAGCAAACGCAGTTCCAAGACCAGCCCACTCTCCAGCACTCATTTTTTTTCTCTCAGGCTTCTCTGGAACAACAATTTGTGAATCTGGCTCAACCTTAGGATATGATCTAAAAAATAAAAATGAAGTTGTTACATCAGCTTTTCCATTTGGATAAATTATATATGCTTTTCTCTTCCATCCCTTACTATCTACACCACCAACAGAATTGATATAATATTTAAAACCTTTTCCACTTCTATATGGTATTTCGGAAGTCAACAATACATTTCCTGTCACTTTTACACCTTCATTATATACCGCTACATCTATCTCATCTCCAGGAAATAATGTAACATTCGAATAATGATTTTTATCCTTTACAATTTTTTCCCAATTCACAGGAATTGTTACGTATTTTAAATCTTCACTTAATTTTTTGCTTAATTTTTCTTTGATTGTATCACTTTTTGATAAATTTAGATCAACTCGTTCTAATTGTTCAATTTGTTCTTTTTTAATTGGTCGTTTGATTTTCATACCATCTAGATTAGCAATAGAAGTTAGTCCACCAGCTCTCATTACCACATTATAAACTGTTTCTTTCTTATTCGCTAAAACGTACTTACCTGGGTAACTTACTGCGCCAGTAATAGACACCATTTCAGGTTTTTCATAAACCGCCATTCTTCTTATATTAATAACATCGAATGGTTTTAAAACAAAGTTTTTTATTTGCTCATTATTATCTGCTGTAATTTCCAGTTCAACCAATTCAATGCGTTTAGGATCTGCGTCATCAATTTCATCAGATTTTACCATTCTGGCAATTTCAACTCTTTTAGAAGCTGAACCAGTTAAACCTCCTACCTGAACTACTAAGTCGTTAAGTGTTAAATTATCAAAGTATTCATATTCTCCTGGATTTTTTACTTCTCCATCTATGGTTACTTTATATTCTTCTCTAAAATCTAATATTGAGTAAACCGTTACAATATCTTCTCTTTTCAATTCAAGGTCGGCACTTAAATCCCCAGAAAGCGCTGCACTTAAATCTACATTTACAATTTCTGTTGTTAAATCTGTTTTTAAACGAATAATTCTTGCTCTTTTGGTATAAGCATCCTCTTTCAAGCCTTCTGCTCTTGTAATAAGATCAGAAATTCTCATTCCTTCAGTGTACGAATAATAATCTGGCCTAAAAACTGCACCTTCAATTTTGATACGATTTTCAAAACGGTTTAGAATTTTAGTAACTCGAAATACATCTCCGGATTGTGGTTGATAAGTAATATATTCACTCTCGTTTATATCATGAACCTTAAATTCTTTACCCGTTTTTTGCAAGACATTTACAGATGCAGTGTATGCAAATTCGTTAAATCCGGATGCAAAATTCAATAGATCAGAGAATTTTTCTCCTTTTTTCATTTCAAAAATCCCTGGACGCTTAACTTCCCCTTCAACTGTAACTCTTTGACTGTAAGCAGGAATTCTAATTACATCATTATCTTTTAAACTAACATTGTCAGATTGATCTCCCTTTACTAAAAAGCGGTAGATATCAATATTTCTATAAACTTTGTTATACCTAATTAATTCAATGTTTCTGTAACTTCCATTTTTCCCAGGTCCTCCAGCCAAATGCAATGCATTATAAACTGTTGCTAAAGAAGAGATAGAGTAGTTACCTGGCTGTTTACCTCCAACAACGGTAACTTTAATAGTACGAATACGTCCTAAACTTACACTTACTTGAGATTGTCCAGACGAAACTGTACTATATACTCTTGCTATAGCTGCCTTAATTTTTTGAGTAGCCGCTTCAATTGACATCCCTGACACAGAAATTTGTCCGACATAATCAATTGTAATTTTACCTTCAACACTAACAGGTATGCTTGCATTATATTCCTGAACTCCATATACACTCACTTGCAATTCATCTCCAGGCCCTAAAACATAGTTCATTGGTGTTGCTAATTTCAAATCTGGTTCAAAATTTAGCGTAGGATTATCAAACAATTCTGAGCCAAAAATTAAGGCATTAGCTGAATCTTTAACTTTTTCATTTTTAATTTCTTCCTGCTTTCTTCCTGAATCCTTGGTTCCTATTTTGGATTTATTATCTTTATCCTTTGCGTTCCCTTTAGAATTTTTCTTCTCAAATTCACTAAGTTTAATTCTCAGCTTATTAAATTCTGTTTGACTCATTCCTTTAGAAAGTGCCATAGATTCTACTTGATCAATAGTAGCATTATTACTTTTCAGCTGCGCACTTATTTTAGCCAAGTCATCATCCGATAAATAGTCAACTTTTATTGTACTTAAATCTTTCGATTTAAGAATATCTTGTGCATATCCATTAAAAGAGAACAATAAACTAAAAACCAGAATAAGAACGTATATTATTTTTTTCATATTTATTAATCTTAAAAGAACTAAGTTTTAATTAAAATTGTCTTTTTATGAATATTGTTTTTCATAGTATTCCTTATAAGAGCCAGATGTTACATTCTGCAGCCACTCTCCATTATTAAGATACCAATTTATAGTTTTTTCCAAACCTTGTTCAAAAGTTACAGATGGCTTCCATCCTAGCTCTTTATTTATTTTTGAAGCATCGATAGCATATCTTAAATCGTGACCAGGTCTGTCTTTAACGTAAGTAATCAAATTTTGGGATGTTCCGGGTTCTCTTTCTAATTTTTGATCCATAATCTTACATAATAATCTAACCAAATCAATGTTTTTCCATTCGTTAAATCCCCCAATATTATAAGTTTCGTGATTTTTCCCTTGGTGAAAAACTAAATCTATAGCAATTGCATGATCTTCTACAAACAACCAATCACGAGTGTAATTTCCGTCACCGTAAACTGGTAAAGGTTTATTATTAATAATATTATTTATAAAAAGAGGAATTAATTTTTCAGGAAAATGGTAGGAACCATAGTTATTAGAGCAGTTAGTTAAAACATATGGAAGACCATAAGTTTCGCCATAAGCTCTTACAAAATGATCTGAACTTGCTTTCGATGCTGAATATGGTGAATTTGGGTCATAAGGAGTTGTTTCTGTAAACAACCCTTCGGCACCTAGAGAGCCGTAAACTTCATCCGTGCTGATGTGATAAAATCTCTTCCCACCAAAATTTGCTTTCCACTGATTTTTTGCAGCGTTCAGTAAGTTCATTGTTCCAATAACATTTGTTTTTACAAATGCTAATGGATCTTCAATAGAACGATCTACATGAGATTCTGCAGCTAAGTGCAAAACTCCATCAAAATTATGTGTTACAAAAAGCTCATTGATGAAGACTTCATCGACTATATCACCTTTCACAAAAGTGTAATTGGATTTACTCTCAATATCTTTTATATTCTCTAGGTTCCCAGCATAAGTTAAGGCATCCAAATTAAAGATTTGATAATCTGGATATTTATTAACAAAATGTCTCACGACATGAGAACCAATAAAACCAGCACCGCCAGTTATAAGAATTTTTTTCATTTTAATTTTATTAATTTAATAAATCTGAATTTATTTTTTCCAATTCACTGTAGATATCTTTAACATCTTGTGAATTTTCTTTTTGCAAAATTAAATTAGCACTATCTGTATAAACAAAAATAGTGTTTTTTAATCCCAGAAAAGTTGTATGTTTCCCAGAACCAATAACCATATTACCGTTCTTATCAACTGGATGCCCCTTCAATATTAAATAATCATAAACTGATTCAAAAGAGCCTAAATCTGACCATGAAAAAGAAGCAGGAACCACTTTTATTTTTTTACTACGTTCCATAACAGCATAATCGATACTAATGGATGGAATTTGCATTGATAATTCTAAATCTAAAAATCCTTCTTTAGATGCTTCCCAAACTGCTTTTGATTTTTCGTAAACATCTGGCTGAAATTGTTTTAATTCATCTAGCAGTACTCCTGCCTTAAAACAAAACATGCCGCTATTCCATAAAAAATTACCTTTTGCAATAAATTCTTTTGCTGTTGTTTCATTAGGTTTTTCACGAAATGATACCACTTTATCACCTTTCGATTCAATATAACCATAACCTGTTTCCGGCTTTGTAGGTATAATTCCAAATGTTACTATGAAACCTTCGTTTGCTTTTGAAACTGCTTCTTGAATAGCATTGTTATAATCATCCATTTTATCAATAATATGATCAGAAGGAGTTATAATTAAAACGTCATCAGGATCTGATGCAAAAGCCGCAAATGCTATGGCAGCAGCTGTATTTCTTGGTGTAGCCTCAACAATATTCAAATACGTTGTATTGGTTTTATCCATTACTTTACCACTCAAATGATGGTTGTCAACATTTCCTACCACCATTACTTTATTTGCTAAATGACTATTGCGTTCAACAGTCATTTCAAACAAAGATTTATTTTCAAATATTTCTAAATATTGTTTAGGCTGACTTTTACGGGAAAGTGGCCATAATCTACTTCCTACTCCGCCAGTTAGAACTACATGTATAATTGAATTATTCTTTTCCATTTTTATTTTTAAAATTAAAAAGTTTCAAATGCTATAACCTATTATCAGCTATATCACCTAAAACTCCTTTTACGTCATATAATAAACTATTTGAATTTTGCAGTTCAACAAAATCTAATTCTAAAAATTCCTTATGAGAAACACCTAGAACTATCGCATCAAATTTATTATTGGGCATAGTGTTCAATGTTATTAAATTATATTCTTTTATTACATCATTTGCATTTGCCAGTGGATCATAAATTGTAACTAAAATTCCGTAATCTTTTAGAGCCTTCACTACGTCAACAATTTTAGTATTTCTAACGTCGGGGCAATTTTCCTTGAATGTTATTCCGAGCATCAATAATTCTGCGCCATTAACAGAAATACCTTTTTTTATCATCAACTTCACTATTTGTGAAGCTACATATTCACCCATGCTGTCATTTAAACGTCTTCCTGCCAAAATTATTTCGGGATGATAACCAAATTCCTGTGCTCTTTGTGCTAAATAATAAGGATCTACCCCAATACAATGTCCACCAACAAGACCTGGTTTGAAGGGTAAAAAATTCCATTTTGTTGAAGCTGCTTCTAAAACCTCTTGCGTGTCAATATTCATTAAATTGAATATTTTAGCTAATTCGTTTACAAAAGCAATATTAATGTCACGTTGCGAATTCTCAATAACTTTTGCTGCCTCTGCAACTTTAATTGATGGTGCTAGATGAGTTCCTGCAGTGATTACTGACTTATATAAAGCGTCAACTTTTAAACCTATTTCTGGAGTTGAACCTGATGTAACTTTTAAAATTTTTTCAACAGTATGTTCTTTATCACCAGGATTTATTCTCTCGGGAGAATATCCTGCAAAAAAGTCTTCATTAAATATTAAACCTGAACATTGTTCTAAAACGGGAACACATTGCTCTTCTGTAACTCCGGGATATACAGTTGATTCATATATAACTACATCTCCTTTTTTTAAGACTTTTCCAACTGTCTCGCTAGATCTGTATAAAGGAGTTAAATCCGGTCTGTTATTTTTATCTACAGGTGTGGGAACTGTAACTATATAATAATTACAATTTTCAATATCATTCAATGAAGTTGTACAGTATAAACCTTTTTCTTGATCCGGCTCAGCAACTAAGACATTTTGCAAAACATCATCTTCAACTTCTAAAGTTGTATCTGTCCCGGATTTTAAAGAATTTACTCTAGATTCATTTATATCAAAGCCAACAACTGAATATTTTGTAGCAAATAATCGAGCTAAAGGCAATCCTACGTAGCCTAAACCTATAACCGCAATTTTTACTTTCTTTTCTAATTCCATTTTTAAAATTTATTTAGGTCATTAAAATTCACGGCTTCGCCGTTCTGAGTCACAAATCTTTGACTCAGATACCTAAATTAATCATTTTCGGCAAATATAGTACAATAACTCTACTTTTTCAATACGGTTTCCCGTAATACTTAAAAAGTAATTGTTAATAAAAAACCCCCTAATTCCCAATACGTTATTAATCAGGGCGTAAATAATTACTTTATAAAAAAAACAGAAGAAAAAAATCTAAAAAAGATTCTCTCTTCTGTTAATTTTACTTGAATAACGCTATTATTTATATTTTATTTTCAAAACACACCCTAATGTTTCCAATACAAGAGTGTAATAACTATTTGATATTTCTTGTACAATTGCATTTTGATTACTAAATGCCCCTGATTCTAATTTGATTTTATCTCCTACCTGAATTGCCGAAACAGTTACATCACTAATATTAGGAGCTTTAAGACTCTTTTTTATAATTTCGATTTCCTGATCTTTCACTATGGCGGGTTTTCCCAGCCAAAATAGATACCTCACCACACCAGCGACTTGAAAGACTGAATTTCTATCAGAATCTGACAATTGAACAAAAACATAGGAATTAAAAAGTGGCAATTCAATCTTTTTCTTTCTATCTGACCATTGTTTAACTTGAGTAATTAAAGGACAATAGGTTTCAATTCCCAATTGGCTCAACTTGTCTGCAACTTTCTTTTCCCATTTAGGCTTTGTATAAACTACATACCAATTCATCTTTTTATATCTAAGGAAGTAAATTTTTACTACTTCACATTAATCACTTCAATTTTTACTTCACTGTTAAGAGCAGTTTACGAACCAATATTACTATAAACAAAACCGATTGACTCTAACTCTTTTCCATTCAAAATATTTCTCCCATCAAATATGAAAGCTGGTTTATGCATTGACTCATAGACCTTTTTCCAATCATAAGTCTTAAATTCATCCCATTCAGTTAAAATTGCAATGGCATGTGAATTCTCACACGCTTCATAAGCATTATCAAATACATTTACGGCATTTCCATTTTCTTCTTCTGACCTTGATTCCAAATAATTCAAATCAGCCAGCATTTTATTTCTCGAAACTTTCGGATCGTAAACTGAAATTTTAGCTTGCTCATTAATTAAGTCATCCGCAACATAAATTGCTGCAGATTCCCTCGTATCGTTTGTGTCTTTTTTGAAAGCCCACCCTAAAAAAGCAATTTTCTTGTCAGCTACTGTATTATATAATGTTTGAACAATTTTGTTTGAAAATCTTCTTTTCTGATGATCGTTCATAATAATTACTTGTTCCCAATAATCTGCAACTTCATTTAGCCCATATGATTTTGCTATATATACTAGATTCAAAATATCTTTCTGAAAACAAGACCCTCCAAAACCTACAGAAGCTTTCAGAAATTTTGGCCCAATTCTACTATCCATTCCAATTGCTTTAGCAACTTCATTAACATCTGCGCCTGTTTTTTCGCACAACTCAGACATTGCATTTATAGATGAAATTCTTTGTGCCAGAAATGCATTTGCAGTAAGCTTCGACAACTCTGACGACCAAACATTTGTTGTTAAAATATTCTCTACATCAACCCAATTTGAGTAGACATCAACAAGAGCATTAATTGCTTCTTGACCTTCTGGAGTTGTATCTCCTCCAATTAGAATTCTATCTGGATTTAACAAATCTGTAACCGCTGTTCCTTCTGCCAAAAATTCTGGATTAGACAAAATCTGGAATTGAACCCCATTTCCAGTATTATCTAAAATACTTTTAATTGCCTCAGCGGTTCTAACCGGTAAAGTTGATTTCTCAACTACAATTTTATTTTGTTTTGCTACTCTTGCAATTTGTCTAGCGCATAACTCGATATATTTTAAATCAGCCGCCATTCCTTTTCCTTTTCCGTAAGTCTTAGTTGGCGTATTTACAGAAATAAATATCATTTGAGCTTCGTCGATTGCTTTATCAACATCAGTAGAAAAAAACAAATTTCTTCCTCTTGCCTCTGCAACAATTTGAGAAAGTCCCGGCTCATAAATTGGAATATTCTCAGGATTTGGATCATTCCAGTCAGCGATTCTTTGTTCGTTTAAATCAACAACCGTAACTTGAATATCTGGACATTTTTGAGCAATAACTGCCATTGTTGGTCCGCCAACATATCCTGCACCTATGCAGCAAATTTTTGTAATTTTCATTTGATCTATTATTATCTTGATCTTTTATTTATTTTAAATTCTCCCAGTACCATACAACAGCCTCTTTCAATCCTGCCTGTAGTGAATATTTTGGATCATAACCTAATATACTTTTGGCCTTTTCGATACTAGCTAATGAATGAGGAATATCTCCTGCTCTATTTTCTCCGTATACAACTTGAACGTCATTTATTTTTGAATCAAATTCAGACAGATACTCTTTTAGATATTTCACTAAATCATTTAATGTATTTCTGTCCCCAAAAGCCGTATTGTAAACAGTATTTACAGCTTCTGGATTTGAACAAGTCATTGCAAGTTCATTCATCTGAATTACATTATCTATGTAGGTAAAATCACGCGAATAATTTCCATCTCCATTAATTACGGGACTTTCGTAATTCATAAATTGTTTTACAAATTTTGGAATAACAGCCGCATAAGCTCCGTTAGGATCTTGCTTTCTTCCAAAAACATTAAAATAACGAAGACCGATTGTTTCTAACCCATATGTTTTACTGAAAATTTCAGCATATAATTCATTTACATATTTAGTTATAGCATACGGCGACAAAGGTTTTCCTATTACCTCTTCTACTTTAGGAAGTCCTTGTGAATCTCCATACGTTGAAGAACTCGCCGCATAAACGAAACGTTTTACTTTAGCATCTCGAGCCGCGGTAAGCATGTTTAAGAAACCTGAAACATTTACATCGTTTGTAGTGATAGGATCTTTTATTGATCTAGGAACAGAACCTAGAGCTGCTTGATGTAAAACATAATCTACTCCCTCAACTGCCAAAACACAATCATCTAGATTTCGAATATCGCCTTCTATTAATTTAAAGTCAGGATTATTTAAAAAATCTTTTAAGTTATGTCGATGCCCGGTAGAAAAATTATCTAAACAAATTACTTTATGTCCTAATCCCAAGAAATATTCAGTCAAATTAGAGCCAATAAATCCAGCTCCTCCAGTAATTAAAATTATATTTTTAGGTGCGTTTTCCATTTTTTTTTTAAATTAACTTCTTTTAAATCTATTTAAAAGTGTTCTCCAAAATCCTAACTTAACTTCTTCTTCATGATAACCATTTGCATACGCACCATATCCATACCCATAACCGTAAGCTGCACCATATTTAGCTTTATTTTCATAGCCATTTAGAACAATACTTACATTATTTAACTCACCACGCTTAATTCTGTTATTCAATAACATTATCATTTCTTTTTTGGTATAATTTTGTCTTACAATATATAGTGTAACGTCTGCAAATTGAACTAATTCTAAAGAATCTGCTACTAGACCAACTGGCGGTGTATCCAAAATTATATAATCATATTTCTCTTTTAATTCATCAATTAACTCTTTCATCGCATCACTTAAAATAAGCTCAGATGGATTTGGAGGAATAGGACCAGAAAGAATTACATCTAAATTTGGAATTTGAGTTGAATTCGTAATTTCTTCTAAGGTATTTTGCTTAATTAAATAATTAACAACCCCCAAAGGTGTCGTCAATTGAAACTCATCTGCCAATCTAGGTTTTCTTAAATCTAAACCAACTATAACCGTTTTCTTTTCACTTAATGCAAAAACTGTTGCAATATTTATCGAGCAAAATGTTTTTCCCTCCCCGCTGATTGAAGAAGTAATCATTAATGTTTTTGACCCGCTGACCTGCTGTTTTTTGTATAAAAACTGAAGTGAAGAGCGTATCCCTCTAAAAGCCTCGGAAAGAGCAGACTTTGGTTTATCAAAAACTGCAAGACTTCTTAAATCTTTATTTACGCCAATTACTCCAAGCAAAGGTATTTGAGTCAATTTGCTTATATCATCGGTATTCTGAATAGAATTATTTATAAAGAAAATTGCAAAGACAAACAATAAAGGTATCAAAGTACCTAAAAATAAAGCTAATACATAATTGGCTGAAGTTTTCGGACCAATTAAACCATCTCCAATATCTTTGGCCGGATCTATAAAATGAATATCTGATAGATTAGATGCTTTTACAATTTCAGCTTCGTTTCTTTTTTGCAGAAACTCAGTATAAATATTATCGTTTAAATCATATTTTCTCTTGATTTTTAACAACTCTTGCTGCTCTCCAGGAAGTTTTCGAACTGTGCTTTCCGCCTGTCCAATTTTTGCATTTACTAAAGATAAATCATAAAGAAGAGACGTTTTTGCTGTTGCAATATTTTCTTGAAGAACATTTTTTACAGCTGCCATTTGATTGTCAAAATCTTTAAAGATTTTTTCGCTTTTTACAGCATAAGCCATTTCAGATCTTTGAGTTGAAAGTGCTATTAATTTTGAAACGCTTGCAACGATGTTTGGATCCTCAATTCCTGCTACTGAGGGCGCTGGCAGTCTTGAATAATCATTACTACTGTTTAAATAAGATTTCAATGAATTGTAATATGCAATTTTTCGAGTTACTTCATCTTTTTGAACATCAAAATTCATTATTTTATCAGAAACTCTAGACCCGCCATCTTCTATTTGAAAGATATTTTTATCTTTTTGAAAAGATTTTAATTCGTTGCCCGTTTGCTTCAGCTGTGATTCCATGGCAACCAAAGTACTGTCAATAAACCTGATAGTATTTGTTGCAAATTGGTTTTTACCATCTAACTGTATTTTGATAAGCATCTTTACAGTTGAGTTCAAGTAATCAACCATCCTTGCTTTATTTGTCCCCTGCATTGATAACGTCAGCAATGAGCCGCTTCCTTTATCCCCTTCAACGTTTATACCTCTATATCTAGAAACGGTACCGTCAAAATCATTAAATCTGACGAAATACTCTTTTCCTTTGTAAAAGCCTGGATTGTCTTTTATTTCAAGTTTCCAATTTAAAAAAGGCAGACTTACACTTTCCCCAACTTTATATTTTTTTGAAAAATTTCCTAGTTGTACAGATGTATTAGTATAATTGTTAGTCGAGTAATTTATCAATGAAACAGAATTATTTTCGAAAGGAATTTCAATCTGATATTCACTTTCACTTATAAATTTTACTGCTATTAATGTATTTGCTATCTGTCCTTTTGATTTATCTATATTTATATAAAACGGAACGGCCCCGTAGGAGTCAATTAAATTATATTTCCCTTGCTCTAAATAATCAATATAAAACTGAAGTTTATCAACAACTAGTTCGTTGTGGGATCGTGATTTTAAAATTGTAGAAATTCCATTTACTTGATCTGAAATCCCTCCCCAATTAAAAACCAGACTCGTATTAGAAGTAAAAAATGGATTGCTCTCTTCTTTGATAGAAATCATAGTCTGCATTCCGTAAATTTTTTCTTTACGAATGTTTACCTGATACGCAATTGTAAAAGCTATTATTAAACTAATTAAAAACCATTTCCAGTAACTGACAATTTTCAACAACAGCCCCTTAAAATCAAAATTGGAATGATTTTCAAAAATGGAAAAATCTTTAATATCTAACATTTTCTAAATCTGTTTAATTTTTAATAATGAGATAAACTGTTGTTGCCAAAGATAATAATGTAATGATAGTACCAATAGACTGAATACCAGTTTGACCTGTCCCCCATGTTTTCTGCCTCAATGGTTTTACATAAATGTAATCGTTTGGCTGTAGATAATAATAAGGGGATTTCATTACATTAACATCGGTAAGATCAATATTATTCATTTGAACACCAGTTGGAGATTGGCGAATAATTGTTACCGCCTTTCTATTACCAACTGTAGTAATATCTCCAGCATTTGCAATTGCCTCTAAAATTGTAACATTATCTTTAAATAAAGTTTTGGTTCCAGTAATTGCTACCTCTCCATTGATCGTATATCTAAAACCTGCCAGCTTTACAGTTACAAAAATATTAGCTTCGTTTTTAAAATATTCTTCTAGTAGTTTTTTTTCAATTTTAACTCGAACCTCCTCAAGAGTATAACCAATTACATTTATCTCTCCTAAAATTGGCATTCTTATATTTCCATGGTCATCAACTGTAAATCCGTCAAAGTAAAGACTTGC
Source organism: Flavobacterium fluviale (assembly GCF_003312915.1). NCBI lineage: Bacteria > Pseudomonadati > Bacteroidota > Flavobacteriia > Flavobacteriales > Flavobacteriaceae > Flavobacterium > Flavobacterium fluviale. Next base: position 371,577 of record NZ_CP030261.1, read on the forward strand.
TTCTGACTTAGTACTTTGCGATCCTTCTGTACTTGCAGTATTAAAAATAGAAACCAGTTTTGGGTCAATTGCTTTTATATTTATACTTAAAACATCGTTAACTTGTAATCTATAAGGTTTTGATTCTACAGCGGCAATGGAATTTTGCTCACTTGAAGTACTTTTATCCTGAAGATAAACTAAATCTTTAATCGGAATACATGATGTAAATAATACCGAGATTAATAAAAATAGATAAAAGCTGTTTTTTGTCATTGGTTTAATTTTATCGCAAATATAGTTTTTCCATGAATCTTGGAAAATATATATTTTTATTTGGGGTTCTTGTTAATTATTTTTAAATGTTTTTTCAAAAGGAACTCTATGCAAAATACTTCTTCCTAATGTTACTTCATCTGCATATTCTAATTCATCGCCAACAGATATTCCTCTTGCAATGGTTGATATTACAATATTTGAATCTCCAATCTGCTTATATATATAGAAATTTGTAGTATCTCCTTCCATTGTTGAGCTTAGCGCAAAAATAATCTCAATCACTTTCCCAGATTTTACTTTATCAACCAAAGTCGAAATATTCAGCTGATTTGGTCCTACTCCTTCAATTGGTGATATCTTTCCTCCCAAAACATGGTAAATACCTTTAAATTGTCCTGTATTTTCAATCGCCATTACATCTCGAATATCTTCAACCACACAGATTGTCTCATGATTTCTGAGGACATTGGCGCATATATCACACGTTTTAGTATCTGAAATGTTATGACAGCTTTCGCAAAATTTAATATCCTCCCGCATATTTAACAATGCTTGAGATAAAAAAGACGTCTGTTCCTTAGGCTGTTTTAACAGATGCAACACCAATCGAAGTGCTGTTCTCTTACCAATACCAGGCAATTGCGACATTTCGCTGACCGCTTTTTCGATTAATTTTGATGAAAATTCCATGACGACAAAAGTAATACTTTTAATGGTTAAGCGAGCATTGGCGTAATTAAATTCAACACTCTTAAGTATTGATTTCAATCAAAAAATAAGATTTAAAATTCTATTAAAATCTCACAGCACAACAACTTCTTTTAACCATTTTTAAAATCAGATTAAAAGGTTTTTTTTTAATATTGACTTGTAGCCAACAAAACTAAAGTACAAGCTACTTCAACCTGAATATCATTTAATTCTAATAACTGATACAATTCTGGATTTTCGGTACCCGGATTAAAAATAACCCTTTTAGGTTTTGCTTCGATAATGTAATTATAATAATCTCTTTGACGTCCAGGATTTAGATACAGAGTTATCGTATCGATATTTTTAACTGGTATTGCTTTAGTTTGAATTTTTACTCCCGCAACTTCTCCAACTTTTTGCCCTATCGCCAAAACTGAATGTCCTTTTCCAACCAACATATTTACAGCTCTATAAGAATAACGCTCTGGATTTGTTGATGCACCTATAACTAATGTTTTTTTACTTTTCATTATTTTAATTTAGAAATGCAAAAGTAATCAAAAAGAACGATTTAATCTTTATGTATTTGATTCATAATCTGTAGCAATTAAAACATTATCCTAACATTATTTCAATCAAAAAACATTAAAAAATAACTACTTTTACTTTATTAACCCAAACCAATATGGAATTATTCATTTATTTATTTGCTGCTTTATTCTCTGTCCTAAACCCAATTGGAACTGTACCCATTTTTGTCGGCCTTACTCAACATGACTCACAAAAAGAACGCTCCCGAATCTCTCTTTGGACTGCCATTAATGTTTTTATAATATTATTAGTTTCCTATTTCATTGGTCAATATGTATTGACTTTTTTTGGAATCAGTATTGATGCTTTAAGAATTGCCGGCGGAATTGTTATTGTAAACTCTGGTTTTTCGCTGCTCTCAGGAAAATTCAATAAAAAACGAGGAATCAATAAAAAAATTGAAAATGAAGCACAACAAAGAAATGACATTGCTCTAACGCCTTTAGCAATTCCAATGCTTGCTGGCCCAGGATCTATGTCACTTTTAATTGCTTTTTATCAAGAACATCATGAAATACACGAAATAATAATTTCATCATTGGCCATTTTAGCAATTGCAGTCTCAATTTTTGTAATTCTAAAAAGTGCTCATTATTTAGCCAGAATTTTAGGAGCTTCTGGAATTGTTGCTATTTCTAGAATTGTGGGTTTTATAGTTATTTCTATCGGAATTCAATATATTGTTAGTTCAATAGTAAATATCATCAAAGGAAATTTGATGTAAAATAATTAATAAACAAAAAAGGGATAAATCACAATTTTTTATGATTTATCCCTTTTTTATTTACGACATTTTATATCTCTAACTTCTAGGCAAGAAAACTTCAGCCATCATGCATCTTGCACTTCCACCGCCGCAAGCCTCAATTGTATCAAGACTTGAACTTAAAATTTCGGCATGATTTTCTAATTGAGCAATTTGCTTAGAAGTTAAACTTTGATGCGCCGACGCACTCATGACAATATAGCGCTTATCATCGTTTCCTCTAACTTCTAACATATTTCCAGCAAAATTATTTACTTGAGCTTCGGTTATTAAAATGATTTCTTTTTGATCTTGTTTAAGATTATCCAAAACCATTTTACGTTCTTTTTTATCATCAATAGAATCGGCACAAATAACAGCAAAAGTTTCACCCAAACACATCATTACATTCGTATGATAAATAAGTTTACGCTCTCCATCAACTGTTTGAAAAGCTTCAAAAATAACTGGAGCATAATCAAAATCTTCACAGAATTCTATAAATAACTCTTCGTCTGCTCTTGGAGATAATGCACAGTAAGCTTTTCCGTTTGCTCTATCCAACAATAAACTTCCTGTTCCTTCTAAGAAAATACCATCTTCTTCTGCAGAAGTATAATCCATTATATTAGTAATCTCAAATCCTTTTTCTTCTAAAGTATCTAAAATGTCTTCGCGACGTTCTTGACGGCGATTTTCAGCAAACATTGGATAAAGGGCAACATCACCATTTTCATGAAACGAAACCCAATTGTTTGGAAAAATACTATCTGGAGTATCGGTTTCCAAACTATCCTCTATAACCGTAACATCCACACCAACAGCTCTCAGTTTTTCAACGAAAGCATCAAATTCTTGCTGGGCTTTAGCATTTACAGTACTTGGCAATAATCCGTCTAGTACTTTTTGGTAATAATTATTTACAGCCGTCTGCTCATTCATTCTAAAAGCAACTGGACGAATCATTACGATTGCATTTGTTGTTTGTCTCATTTTATTTATTTTTTGTTTCAGGTTTCAAGTTTTTATCGTTAAATCTGAAACTTAAAACTTATTTTCTAGTCTCTAATTAATGGAAGGGTTGAGCATCTCAATAAACCTTCTTGCTTTGCAATTTCAGCATACGGAATTTCTTCTACAGTAAATCCGTTTGAACGAAGCCAATTATTTAATCGGGTAAAATTTTTCTCAGAAACCACTACATCTTTATCAATCGAAAATACATTTGAAAACATATTATACATTTCTTCTCTCTCGATATGAAATAAATTTTCTTTCCCAAATAAATTTACCAAATACAAATAATCTGCTTCTTCACGAAAACCTCTCTTGTAGATTATTCCTTTGTCTTTTCCAACCGGCTGAAAACAGCAGTCTAAGTGTAATGCATTGTCGCGGGCTTCTAATTTGGATTTAACCAGATCAAATTCTTTTACAATTTTATTCGGAAACAATTCTTTTAGAAAATTGACACCATGCATATTTGTTCTTGCAGTTATATAATCTTTGTAATCGCTTCCTTTATAAGTACCAATAAAGACATGATCATTCCAAAGCATAACGTCACCACCTTCAATATGAACTTCTTCTGGTGGTCGTACGACTTTTAAAGGATCTATTTGATCAATTACGTATTGAATTGCATCCAATTCACGTTCGCGATCTGGTAAAATATTAGATTTAATAAAAATATCATCAATTACAAATCCAATATCTCTTGCAAAAATCTGATTGTAGTTTTCTATCAATTCGGGGCGATAAACAGTTACATCATACTTTTGAAACACAGCATTAAAAGCATCCATTTCAGCAACCATATCTTTTTCGATAGGATATGTTCCTGCCTTAATATGTTCCAATGATTTAGGATCGTAGGCTTCATCTAATGATGGAGTTGGCCCATTATGAACGGCAGAACCCAAAACTACAGCGCGCAGTCTTGACGTTTCGTTCTTTACATTTAATTGCAACATAACTTTATTATATTTTGGACAAAGATAAAAAAAGCTTCACAGTTAAGTGAAGCTTTAGTTTTTTATTTATTCGACTTAAAGTCTCTTAAAGGATGTCCTGTATAAACTTGTCTTGGTCTTCCAATTGGCTCCTTGTTTTCACGCATTTCTTTCCATTGTGCGATCCAGCCTGGTAATCTTCCAATTGCGAACATAACAGTAAACATATCCGTTGGAATTCCTAATGCTCTGTAAATAATTCCAGAGTAGAAATCAACGTTTGGATATAAGTTTCTCGATTTGAAGTAATCATCTTCAAGAGCTGCTGCTTCTAATTTTTTAGCAATTTCTAAAATCGGATCTTCAACACCTAAAGTTTCTAATACTTCCTTAGCTGCTTTTTTGATGATTTTTGCTCTTGGATCAAAGTTTTTATAAACTCTGTGACCGAATCCCATTAAACGGAATGGGTCATTTTTGTCTTTTGCTTTCGCCAAAAATTTATCCGTATCACCTCCGTCTTTGTTAATTTCTTCTAACATTTCAAGAACTGCCTGATTTGCTCCACCATGAAGAGGCCCCCACAGTGCAGAAACTCCTGCAGAAATTGAAGCAAATAATCCAGCGTGAGAAGAACCTACCATTCTTACCGTAGACGTAGAGCAGTTTTGTTCGTGATCTGCATGAAGAATAAATAATTTATCTAAAGCATCCACAACTACAGGATTAGCTGCGTAAGGTCCAGTTGGTAATTTAAACATTAACTGCATGAAATTATCAACATAACCAGTTGTGTTATCATAATAATTCAATGGATACCCCATAGATTTTCTATATGTCCATGTAGCAATTACAAGAAATTTACCCATTGTTTTACAAATGGCTTCGTACATTTCTTTTTCGTTATCAACATTTACAGCTTTAGGATTAAATGCTGTTAAAGCACTTGTTAAAGCAGATAAAACGCCCATTGGGTGAGCTGTTTTTGGAAAACCATCTATGATATTTTTCATCTCTTCGTTTACCAAAGTATGTTTTTTAATACCATTTTCAAACTGCTCTAATTCTTGAGCTGTTGGTAATTCTCCAAAAATCAAAAGATAAGACACTTCTAAAAAGTTAGCTTTTTCTGCCAAATCTTCGATTGAATATCCTCTGTAACGTAAAATTCCTAATTCTCCATCAAGGAAAGTGATTTCGCTTTTACAAGATCCAGAATTTTTATAACCTGGGTCAATTGTAATAAAACCAGTTAAATCACGTAATTTGTTAATATCGATAGCTGATTCGTTTTCACTTCCTGTGATTACCGGAAGTTCAATCTTTTTACCATCTATTTCTAATGTAGCTATTTTTGACATAATATTTTGGAAATAATTCTTTAAATAATAATTTACCAAATCTAATGAATTTAAGACTAATTAAAAAAAGAATACTGCTATGAATTTGTTAAAAGTCCAAAAAAAAAACCATCTGCAAAAACAGATGGTTTCTTTTTCAATATATAACTTTTACAATTATTTGATTTTAAAAGCATTTAAACCCGGGAAATATGCAGTACTTCCTAATTCTTCTTCGATTCTCAATAATTGGTTGTATTTCGCCATACGATCTGAACGAGATGCAGAACCTGTTTTAATTTGTCCACAGTTTAAAGCCACAGCTAAATCTGCAATTGTATTATCTTCAGTTTCTCCAGAACGGTGAGACATTACAGATGTGTAACCAGCATTTTTCGCCATGTTTACAGCTGCAATTGTTTCTGTCAAAGTACCAATTTGGTTAACTTTTACAAGGATAGAATTAGCAATTCCTTTTTCAATACCAGTTGATAAACGAGCTACATTTGTAACAAATAAATCATCACCTACTAATTGTACTTTGTTTCCAATTTTTTCAGTTAAATATTTCCATCCATCCCAGTCATCTTCGTACATACCATCTTCGATAGAAATAATTGGATATTTAGAAGCAAGGTCAGCTAAATAATCAGCCTGCTCTTCAGATGTTCTGATTTTTCCAGTTTCTCCTTCAAATTTAGTGTAATCGTATTTACCGTTTACATAAAATTCTGAAGCAGCACAATCAAGAGCAATCATAATTTCGTCACCGAAAGTATATCCAGCTTTTTCAACAGCAAGTTTGATCGTATCTAAAGCATCTTCAGTACCACCAGCCAAGTTTGGAGCAAAACCTCCTTCATCACCAACAGCAGTACTTAAACCTCTGTCATGTAATACTTTTTTCAAACTGTGGAAAATTTCAGTTCCCATTTGCATAGCATGTGTAAAAGAAGTTGCTTTTACTGGGAAAATCATAAACTCTTGAAATGCAATAGGAGCATCAGAGTGAGAGCCTCCATTAATGATGTTCATCATTGGAACTGGAAGTGTATTAGCAGAAACACCACCTACATATCTGTATAATGGCAAACCTAGTTCGTTAGCAGCAGCTTTTGCAGCAGCTAAAGAAACTCCTAAAATTGCATTAGCTCCTAATTTAGATTTGTTTGGAGTTCCGTCCAAATCAATCATTAATTGATCAATTGTGTTTTGTTCGAAAACAGAAGTTCCAACTAATTCTTCAGCAATAACAGTATTTACATTGTTCACTGCATTCAAAACACCTTTACCTAGATAAGCTTTACCTCCATCACGTAATTCAACAGCTTCGTGCTCTCCAGTTGATGCTCCAGAAGGAACAGCAGCTCTACCTAAAACTCCGTTTTCAGTTACTACATCAACTTCAATAGTAGGATTCCCTCTAGAATCAAGAATTTGTCTTGCGTGAACTTTAATTATAATACTCATTATTTTTGTTTTTTATTAATAAATTATATTTTTTTTCCGAAATTATAAAAATATTTAATACTATAAACGCATTTTAGTTATTAAACACCTTTATTTATTAACTACATCGTTTTAGACCCAGCAAGTTTAATATTCTCAACAAACTGATCAAACAAGTATGAAGAATCATGCGGTCCCGGGCTAGCTTCTGGATGATATTGCACTGAGAAACAATTCTTATTCTTCATTCTCATTCCAGCAACCGTATCATCATTTAAGTGTATATGTGTAAGCTCTAATTCGGGATGACCTTCTAAAGCTTCTCTTTTTACAGCAAAACCATGATTTTGAGAAGTAATTTCACCTTTGCCTGTAATAAGATTTTTCACTGGATGATTAATACCTCTGTGTCCGCCAAACATTTTATAAGTTTTCACTCCATTAGCAAGTGCAATTATCTGATGCCCTAAACAAATACCAAATAAAGGTTTATCATCAGCAATAATTCTTTTTGCTACTTCGATCGCACCAAAAAGCGGATCAGGATCTCCAGGTCCGTTTGACAAGAAATAACCATCAGGATTAAATCCAGTTAAATCTTCGTAGGTTGAGTCGTATGGAAAAACTTTAATGTAACAATCTCTTTTTGCAAGATTTCTTAGAATATTCTTTTTAATTCCAAGATCAAGTGCCGAAATTTTATATGTAGCACTTTCATCTCCTACGAAATAAGGTTCTTTTGTAGAAACTTTTGAAGCCAATTCAAGTCCTTCCATATCAGGAACATTTGCTAACTCTTTTTTCAAGTCTTCCACAGAAGTTCCATCTGTACAGATAACCGCATTCATAGCTCCATTATCACGAATATAACTAACAAGAGCTCTTGTATCAACATCAGAAATACAAATAAGATTTTGTTTTGCAAAATAATCCTCTAAGCTTCCAGAAGCACCTTCTCTAGAATAGTTAAAGCTAAAGTTTTTACAAACTAAACCGGCAATTTTAACACTCTCTGACTCGACTTCTAAGTCATTGATCCCGTAATTACCTATATGCGGATTAGTAGTAACCATTATTTGTCCGAAATAAGAAGGATCAGTAAAAATTTCCTGATATCCCGTCATTCCAGTATTAAAACAAACCTCACCAAAAGTTTTACCGCTGATTCCGATAGACTTTCCGTGAAAAATTGTTCCATCACTAAGTAATAAAATGGCGCTTTTTCGTGTTGTGTATTTCATTATTTAATTTGTATTGTTTTTTATTCAAGTTATAAAACCAAAATTGTGGCTTTAAATGTAATTAGAAATTTTGCAAATTTACTTCTTTAAAGAAGCGCATCCAAGATTTTTTAAAACTTTCACTCATAAAAATAAAACCTATTATTTTAAATATGTTACACTTTTAGATTTTAAAAAATCAAAAAAAAAGGATAAACTAAAAATTAGTTTATCCTTTAATATTATAGAATGATTACTTTCATAATTATTCAGAAGCTTCAGTAGTCGTTTCTGATTCAGCAGCAGGAGCTTCTGGAGCAGCAGTTTCAGCTTTTTTAGCTTTACCACCACGACGGCTTTTTGCTTTTTTAACTTCTTTTTTACCTCCGTTGTAAAGCTCATTGAAATCAACTAGTTCGATCATTGCCATATCAGCATTATCCCCTAAACGATTTCCAACTTTAATGATACGAGTGTATCCACCTGGACGGTCTCCAACTTTAGCAGCCACATCTCTGAACAAGTCAGTTACAGCGTATTTGCTACGTAAGTATGCAAAAACAATACGACGATTGTGAGTCGTATCTTCTTTTGATTTTGTGATTAAAGGCTCAACGAATTGTTTAAGCGCTTTAGCTTTAGCAACAGTAGTGTTAATACGTTTGTGCTCAATAAGAGAACAAGCCATATTAGCCAACATAGCTTTTCTATGCCCAGTCTGTCTGCTTAAGTGGTTGAATTTTTTTCCGTGTCTCATGACGTGTTTTTTTTATCTTCATCTTGCTGCAATCCACTATGGAGAGCAAAATATGAAGTAAATTATTCTTTATCTAATTTGTATTTAGCTAAATCCATTCCGAAAGTTAAATTCTTCACTGCAACAAGTTCATCAAGTTCAGTTAAAGATTTTTTACCAAAATTACGGAATTTCATTAGGTCATTTTTATTGAACGATACTAAATCACCAAGTGTATCAACTTCAGCCGCTTTCAAGCAATTTAATGCTCTCACAGATAAATCCATATCAACAAGCTTAGTTTTAAGCAATTGTCTCATATGCAATGACTCTTCATCATACGATTCTGTTTGTGCAATTTCGTCAGCCTCAAGTGTAATTCTTTCATCAGAAAACAACATGAAATGGTGAATTAAAACTTTAGCAGCTTCAGTAAGAGCATCTTTTGGATTAATAGATCCATCAGTTTTAATTTCAAAAACCAATTTTTCGTAATCTGTTTTTTGCTCTACACGGAAATTTTCGATTGCATATTTTACATTTTTTACCGGAGTAAAAATAGAATCTGTAAAAATCGTTCCAATTGCAGCATTTTGTTTTTTGTTCTCCTCAGCAGGAACGTATCCTCTACCTTTTTCGATTGTTAAATCGAAGTTCAATTTGATTTTAGAATCTAAATTACAGATAACAAGGTCTGGATTCAAAACTTGAAAACCTGAGATAAATTTTTGAAAATCACCTGCTGTTAATTGATCTTTACCAGAAACAGAAATAGTAACTGATTCATTATCGATATCTTCAATTTGACGCTTGAAACGTACTTGTTTCAGATTAAGGATAATTTCGGTAACATCTTCAACAACACCTGAAATAGTAGAAAACTCATGATCTACACCTTCGATACGAACAGATGTAATTGCATAACCTTCTAATGCTGAAAGCAAAACTCTTCTAAGTGCATTACCAACTGTCAATCCGTAACCAGGTTCTAAAGGTCTAAATTCGAATTTACCTTCAAAATCGGTTGAATCGATCATGATAACTTTATCGGGCTTTTGAAAATTAAATATTGCCATAAATTTCGACTAAGTCAATTATTATTTGTTGTACAACTCTACGATTAATTGTTCTTTAATGTTTTCTGGAATTTGAAGTCTCGCAGGTACAGAAACAAAAGTTCCTTCTTTAAGATCATTGTTCCAAGTAATCCATTCATAAACATGACTTGAATTTGATAAAGAACGTTCGATAGCTTCTAAAGATTTAGATTTTTCACGAACTGCAACTTTATCACCAGGCTTAAGGTGGTAAGAAGGAATATTAACAACCTCTCCATTTACAGTAATGTGTCTGTGAGAAACGATTTGACGCGCACCTCTTCTAGATGGAGCAATTCCCATTCTAAAAACAACATTATCTAATCTAGCTTCGCATAATTGTAATAAAACTTCACCAGTTACTCCTTTAGTCGCTGATGCTTTTTCGAATAAATTTCTGAATTGTTTTTCTAAAATTCCATAAGAATATTTAGCTTTTTGCTTTTCCATTAACTGAACAGCATACTCAGATTTTTTTCCTCTTTTTTTAGCCATCCCGTGTTGTCCAGGTGGGTAATTTCTTTTTTCGAAAGATTTATCATCTCCGAAGATTGCCTCGCCAAATTTACGAGCGATTTTGGTTTTAGGACCAGTATATCTTGCCATTTTAAAAAAAATTTTAAGGTAGAAATTATGAATTCAGGTCTAATCCTTCGATAATTTATGTTCTACCTTGTTTATACTATAAAAATAAAAAATTAAACTCTACGTCTTTTTGGAGGACGACATCCGTTGTGAGGCATTGGAGTAACATCGATAATCTCTGTAACTTCAATTCCACCATTATGAATAGAACGAATAGCAGACTCACGTCCGTTACCTGGTCCTTTTACATAAACTTTCACTTTTTTAAGTCCTGCCTCAAGTGCTACTTTAGCGCAATCTTCTGCTGCCATTTGAGCTGCATAAGGAGTGTTCTTTTTAGAACCTCTGAAACCCATTTTACCAGCTGAAGACCAAGAGATAACTTCACCTTTCTTATTAGTCAAAGAAATAATAATGTTATTAAAAGTGGCAGAAATATGAGCCTCACCCGTTGATTCAACGATAACTTTACGTTTTTTTGCAGTTGCTTTAGCCATATTAATTATTATTTAGTTGCTTTTTTCTTGTTAGCAACAGTTTTTCTTTTACCTTTTCTTGTTCTTGAGTTGTTTTTAGTTCTTTGCCCTCTTAATGGAAGACCAGATCTATGACGAATACCTCTGTAACATCCAATATCCATTAAACGTTTAATGTTTAAAGATACTTCAGAACGTAATTCTCCTTCGATTTTGTAAAATGAAACAGCTTCACGAATTGCTCCGATCTCATCATCATTCCAATCTTGAACTTTTTTATCTTGGCTAACTTGAGCTTTTTCCAAAATCTCAATAGCTCTACTTTTCCCTAATCCGAAGATATAGGTAAGTGCAATAACACCTCTTTTGTTTTTTGGGATATCTACCCCTGCTATTCTTGCCATAATTATCCTTGTCTTTGTTTAAATCTAGGATTCTTTTTGTTTATTACGTACAGTCTCCCTTTTCTACGCACGATAATGCACTCGGCACTTCTCTTTTTTACTGATGCTCTAACTTTCATAGTGAATATCCTTTAATATCGATAAGTAATTCTTGCTTTTGACAAATCATAAGGACTCATTTCTAGTTTCACTTTATCACCAGGTAATAACTTGATGTAATGCATTCGCATTTTTCCAGAAATATGAGCAATTACGATATGTCCATTTTCTAACTCTACACGGAACATCGCATTTGACAATGCTTCAATAATTGATCCGTCTTGTTCTATTGCTGATTGTTTTGCCATAAATATATTAAGCTACCGCTTTTCTATTTTTACCAGTCTTCATTAAACCATCATAATGTTTGTTTAACAAGTATGAATTGATCTGTTGAATAGTATCTATTGCAACTCCAACCATAATTATTAATGAGGTACCTCCAAAAAACATTGCCCAAGATTGTTGTACATCCATAATACTTACAACAATAGCTGGGAACACAGCAATCAAAGCAAGGAATAAAGATCCTGGGAAAGTTATTAAAGACATCACTTTATCAAGAAAATCAGAAGTTTCAGCTCCTGGACGAACGCCTGGGATAAAACCACCGCTTCTCTTTAAATCATCAGCCATTTTGTTAGTAGGTACAGTGATTGCAGTATAAAAGAATGTAAATACAATAATTAAAGTTGCAAAAACAAAATTATACCAGAAACCAAACATATTACTAAATGCACCAACAATAGATTGTGATGTGTCTGATTTAGACAATCCAGCTACAGCCGCAGGAATAAACATAATTGCCTGAGCAAAAATAATTGGCATAACTCCAGAAGCATTAAGCTTTAGAGGAATCCATTGTCTATTACCTCCTGCCAAATCTTGCTCGTAATCTCCAGTTGTTGTACGACGAGCGTATTGAACTGGGATTCTACGCACTGCCATTGTAAGCAATACACAAGAGATGATAACTAACAGCCAAACAATAATTTCAATAACTAATAACATTGGACCTCCATTGTTATTGGTAACACGAGTTGTAAACTCTTGGATAAAAGCTTGTGGTAAACGAGCTAAAATTCCAACCATAATTAACAATGAAATACCATTTCCAATACCTTTATCTGTAATTTTCTCTCCAAGCCACATAGCAAAAATTGTACCAGTAACTAAAATTATAACTGAAGAAAACAAAAATTCAGGAGAATTAAAGCCTAGCAAAAATGCATTACTAGGCAATGTTCTGTATAAATTATAGATATAAGTTGGACCTTGAACCAATGTGATAGCGATTGTCAACCAGCGAGTGATTTGATTAATCTTTTTTCTACCACTTTCTCCATCATTTTGAAGTTTTTGTAAATATGGAATCGCAATTCCCATCAACTGAACAACAATAGACGCAGAAATATAAGGCATGATACCTAAGGCAAAAACTGAAGCCTTAGAGAAAGCACCCCCGGTGAACATGTCTAGAATAGATCCTAGACCATTTTTAGTTTGTCCCGCTAAACCAGTCAATTGCGTTGCGTCAATTCCAGGAAGCGTAACGTGTGCTCCAAAACGATATACTAAAAGTAAACCTAATGTAATTAAGATTCTATTTTTTAGTTCTTCGATTTTCCAAACATTACTTATTGATTCAATAAATTTCTTCATCTTAATAGATAAGTTATATAGTTACAGCTTCTCCACCAGCAGCCTCAATAGCCGCTTTTGCAGTTGCAGTAAATTTGTGGGCAGTTACTTTTAATTTTGCTTTCAATTCTCCTCTACCTAAAATCTTAACGATTTCATTCTTAGTAGCTAAACGATTTGCCACGAAATCTGCCATAGAAACAGAATCTGTAATTGCACCGTTATCAACTAATAATTGAAGAGTATCTAAATTAACACCTTCGTATTCTTTACGATTGATGTTTTTGAAACCAAACTTAGGTACACGTCTTTGAAGTGGCATTTGCCCTCCCTCAAAACCAATCTTTTTAGAATAACCAGAACGAGATTTAGCTCCTTTGTGTCCTCTTGCAGCGGTACCACCTTTTCCAGAACCTTCTCCTCTACCTAATCTTTTATTTTGATTGTGTGTAGAACCCTCAGCAGGTTGTAAGTTACTTAAATTCATAACAGTATTTGTTATTTAGTTTCTTCAACAGAAACTAAGTGTTTAACTTTGTTTATCATCCCAAGGATAGCAGGATTTGACTCATGCTCCACAACTTGTCCAATTTTACGTAGACCTAAAGCTTCTAATCCTCTCTTTTGAGAAAGAGGACAGTTGATTTTGCTTCTTACTTGTTTTACTAATAATTTAGCCATAATTTCCTTGAATTAACCTTTAAAAACTTTTTCTAAAGAAACACCTCTTTGTTTTGCAACAGTATGAGCGCTTCTCATTTGCAATAAAGCATCAAAAGTTGCTTTTACTACGTTATGTGGATTTGATGATCCTTGAGATTTAGACAATACGTCGTGGATTCCTACTGACTCAAGAACTGAACGAACAGCTCCACCAGCAATAACTCCAGTACCATGAGATGCTGGAATTAAAAACACACGTGCACCACCAAATTTTCCTTTTTGTTCGTGAGGAACAGATTGACCATTTAAAGGAATTCTAACTAAATTTTTCTTAGCATCTTCTACTGCTTTCGCAATTGCTTCAGAAACATCTTTAGATTTTCCTAATCCGTGACCAACAACTCCATTTTCATCACCTACAACTACAATAGCAGAAAAACCGAAAGCTCTACCCCCTTTTGTAACTTTAGTAACACGATTAACACTTACCAGACGATCTTTAAGTTCAAGACCACTTGGTTTTACCAATTCTACATTTTTGTATTTAGACATAATATATTAGAATTTAAGTCCAGCCGCTCTTGCGCCTTCTGCTAATGATTTAATACGACCGTGATATAAATATCCACCTCTATCAAAAGTAATGGTATCAATCCCAGCTTTTAACGCTTTCTCTGCAACTAATTTTCCAACAGCAGCAGCAATTTCAACGTTAGTACCTTTTCCTATTTCTTTTTCTCTCGAAGATGCAGCTAATATAGTAACTCCATTTACATCATCAATAAGTTGAGCATAAATTTCTTTGTTACTTCTAAATACAGATAGTCTTGGTTTAGCAGCAGAACCACTAATCGTTTTTCTAATTCTGAATTTAATTCTCTGTCTTCTTTCAGATTTTGTTAATGACATAATCTTATTTTTTAAGCTGATTTACCTGCTTTTCTTCTTAATACTTCACCCACAAATTTAACACCTTTTCCTTTATATGGCTCAGGCTTACGGAAACCTCTGATTTTCGCAGCAACTTGACCTAAAAGTTGTTTATCAAATGATGTTAATTTTACGATTGGGTTCTTACCTTTTTCAGATATTGTTTCTAAAGATACTTCTGGAGCAATTTCTAAAACAATATTGTGAGAATATCCAAGAGCTAAATCTAATTTTTGACCTTGGTTTGAAGCTCTATAACCAACTCCAACTAATTCTAGTTCTTTTGTAAAACCTTCAGAAACACCAATAATCATATTATTGATCAAAGATCTAAATAATCCGTGTTTTGCTCTGTGGTCTTTATGATCAGACGATCTTTCAACTGAAACTTGATCGCCTTCAACAGTTACATTTACGTCCGAAAACTCCTGAACTAATTGACCTTTTTTTCCTTTTACTGTAATAATACCGTCTTTAACTTCTACAGTTACACCAGCAGGGATTACAATTGGGCTTTTACCTATTCTTGACATCTTATCTAGTGTTTAAAATTAGTATACGTAACAAATTACTTCACCACCTACATTTAACTGCTTAGCTTGTTTTCCTGTCATCAAACCTTTTGATGTAGAAACAATAGCAATTCCTAATCCGTTAAGGATTCTTGGTAATTTGGCAGCACCTGCGTACTTACGTAAACCAGGTTTACTAATTCTTTGGATATCTTTAATTACAGGCTCTTTAGTATCTTTATCGTACTTTAAAGCAATTTTGATAGAACCTTGAACAGTGTTCGTTTCAAATTTGTAACTTAAGATGTAACCTTGATCAAATAAGATCTTAGTTATTTCTTTTTTAAGATTAGAAGCCGGAATTTCAACAACTTTGTGGTTTGCAGCCACAGCGTTACGAACTCTAGTCAAATAATCTGCAATAGGATCTGTATACATATGTATTTGATTGCGATTATGGTTTTCAGGAAGCACTCTGCCTCCTGAACCTTTAATCAATTTATAAACTTTTTTAAATTACCAGCTGGCTTTTTTTACACCTGGAATTAATCCATTGTTAGCCATTTCACGGAAAGTTACACGTGAAATACCGAATTGACGGATATAACCTCTTGGTCTACCTGTTAATTTACAACGATTGTGCAAACGAACTGGTGAAGCATTTTTAGGTAATTTTTGTAGACCTTCATAATCTCCAGCTTCTAATAAAGCTTTTCTTTTTTCAGCGTACTTAGCTACCGTTTTCTCTCTTTTAACCTCGCGGGCTTTCATTGATTCTTTAGCCATGTCTTAATTCTTTTTAAAAGGTAATCCTAATTCAGCCAATAATGACTTTGCTTCCTTATCTGTTTTTGCAGTAGTAACAAAAGTAATATCCATTCCTGAGATTTTGTTTACTTTGTCAATATCAATTTCTGGGAAAATGATTTGCTCCAAAACTCCAAGATTGTAGTTACCTCTTCCGTCGAAACCAGTAGCTTTAATACCACCGAAATCTCTAACTCGCGGTAAAGCAGAAGTAATAAGTCTATCTAAAAACTCATACATTCTTTCACCACGTAAAGTAACTTTTGCTCCAATAGGCATCCCTTTTCTCAATTTGAAAGACGCAACGTCTTTCTTTGAAATTGTAGATACTGCTTTTTGTCCAGTGATCTTTGTTAACTCATCAACAGCATAGTCAATAAGTTTCTTATCAGATACAGCTGCACCAACTCCACGGCTCAAAACGATTTTTTCAAGTTTTGGAACTTGCATAACGTTTGTATATCCGAACTCTTCTTTAAGAGCAGAGATTACTCTACTCTTATATTCTTCTTTTAGTCTAGGTGTATATGCCATTACTATAGTACTTGATTAGATTTTTTTGAAAATCTTACTTTCTTATCTCCTTCTACTCTAATACCTACTCTAGTTGTTTCCTTAGTTTTAGGATCAATTATTGCAATGTTAGAAATTTGAATAGAAGCTTCTTTTTTAACGATACCACCTTGAGGGTTTTTAGCACTTGGTTTTGTATGTTTCGAAACCATGTTTACACCTTCAACTATCGCTTTATTTTTCTCACGGTAAACACGTAGAACTTTACCTTCAGCACCTTTATGGTCTCCAGCAATAACTCTTACGATATCTCCTGATTTAATTTTTAGCTTTATCATCTTAAAACGAATTAAAGCACTTCTGGTGCTAATGATACAATTTTCATGAATTGTTTTTCACGAAGTTCTCTTGCTACCGGACCAAAAACACGAGTTCCTCTCATTTCCCCTGCAGCATTCAAAAGAACACATGCATTGTCATCGAAACGGATATAAGAACCATCAGCTCTTCTCACTTCTTTTTTGGTACGTACAACAACTGCAGTTGAAACAGCTCCTTTTTTAACGTTACCGTTAGGAGTTGCATCTTTAATAGATACTACAATCTTGTCACCAACAGAGGCATACCTTCTTTTGGTACCTCCTAAAACACGGATAGTTAAAACTTCTTTTGCTCCCGTGTTATCTGCTACTTTTAGTCTTGATTCCTGTTGTACCATAATTATTTAGCTCTTTCTAAGATTTCAACTAATCTCCAACATTTTGTTTTACTTAAAGGACGCGTTTCGCTAATTCTTACAGTATCTCCAATGTTACAGTCGTTTGTTTCGTCGTGTGCAACATATTTCTTAGTTTTCAACACGAACTTACCGTATAATGGGTGTTTTACTTTTCTTACTTCAGCAATAACAATAGATTTATCCATTTTATTTGAAGTAACAACACCTATTCTTTCTTTTCTTAAATTTCTTTTTTCTTCCATCTTTCAGCAGAATACAATTATTGTAACTCTCTTTTAGTTAACTCTGTAGCTAATCTTGCAACTGTTCTTCTAACGCTTCTAATTTGAAGTGGGTTAGCAATTGGAGAAATAGCGTGAGCCATTTTTAGGTCAGCATATACTTTCTTAGTTTGACTAAGTTTTTCTTGCAACTCCGCTGCAGAAAGATCTTTTATTTCTGATTGTTTCATAATAAATATAAATTATGCTTCGAAATCTCTAGCAACGACGAACTTAGTTTTTACTGGAAGTTTCTGAGCTGCAAGACGTAAAGCCTCTTTTGCAACTGATAACGGAACTCCTCCAACTTCAAACATAATTCTTCCTGGTTTAACAACAGCAGCCCAATACTCAACTGCTCCTTTACCTTTACCCATACGTACTTCAAGAGGTTTCTTAGTAATAGGTTTGTCTGGAAATATTTTAATCCATAATTGTCCTTCTCTCTTCATGTAACGAGTTGCAGCGATACGTGCAGCTTCAATTTGACGAGAAGTTAAGAACATACCATCTTCATGTACAGATTTAATACCAAACATTCCATTTGAAAGTTCGTGCCCTCTTTGAGAGTTACCTTTCATTTTACCTTTTTGTACCTTACGGTATTTTGTTCTTTTAGGCTGTAACATTTTTCTTTAGTTTAAAAATTTACTTTCTTTTACGAGCGTCTGGTTTTCCGCCTTTGTTAAAGTTAGATTTGCCTCTAGGAGCATCTCCACCTTTTCCACCACCTGTACCAGATTGTTTTTTGTCCATTCCAGCAAGCGGAGAAAGCTCTCTCTTACCGTAAACTTCACCTTTCATGATCCATACTTTGATACCCATTCTACCATAAGTAGTGTGAGCTTCAGCCAAAGCATAATCAATATCAGCTCTGAAAGTTGATAGAGGAATTCTACCTTCTTTGAAACCTTCTGAACGCGCCATCTCAGCACCATTCAAACGTCCAGAAATCAAAACTTTGATACCTTCAGCGTTCATACGCATAGAAGCAGCAATAGCCATTTTGATTGCACGTCTGTAAGAAATACGGCTTTCGATTTGACGAGCGATGCTTGTCGCCACAAGATAAGCATCTAATTCAGGTCTTTTAATTTCAAAAATGTTAATTTGAACCTCTTTGTCAGTAACTTTCTTAAGTTCTTCTTTCAACTTGTCTACCTCTTGCCCGCCTTTTCCGATAATGATACCAGGTCTAGCAGTAGTGATAGTAACGGTTACAAGTTTCAAAGTTCTCTCGATGATTACTTTTGATACACTAGCTTTTGATAAACGAGCATGGATATACTTTCTGATTTTGTGATCTTCGGCAAGTTTATCACCGTAATCATTTCCACCATACCAGTTTGAGTCCCATCCTCTGATGATACCAAGTCTATTTCCAATTGGATTTGTCTTTTGTCCCATGCTGCTTAAGAATTGCTTTGTGTGTTATTGATAGCTCCAAGCACGATTGTAACGTGATTAGAACGTTTTCTTATTCTGTGTGCACGACCTTGTGGAGCTGGACGAAGTCTTTTCAACATCATTCCACCATCTACTCTGATCTCTTTAACAAATAATCCAGCCTCTTCTAAATTACCTTCACTATTTTTTTGCTCCCAGTTATTGATTGCAGATAATAATAGTTTTTCTAATTTTCTTGAAGCTTCTTTAGAACTGAATCTTAAAATGTTAAGTGCTCTTTCTACCTTCTGACCTCTTACCAAGTCCGCTACTAAGCGCATTTTTCTAGGTGAAGTAGGGCAGTTATTCAATTTTGCGAAAGCAATAGACTTATTAGCCTCTTTTCTCGCATCTGCTGTTTCTCTTTTACGAACTCCCATTGCTTCTTATTTTTTACCTTTATTTTTTGCTCCAGCATGACCTCTAAAAGATCTAGTTGGTGAAAACTCTCCTAATTTGTGACCTACCATGTTTTCTGTTACGTAAACTGGTACAAATTGACGACCGTTATGAACTGCGATAGTTTGTCCAACAAAGTCAGGAGTAATCATAGAAGCTCTAGACCAAGTCTTTACCACTCCTTTGTTTCCGTTTTCAATGTTTTCTTGAACTTTCTTGTCTAATTTATAATGAACGAAAGGTCCTTTTTTTAATGAACGTGCCATATCTTATTATTTCTTTCTACGTTCTACGATATACTTGTTACTCGGGTTTTTCTTAGAACGAGTTCTGTAACCTTTAGCTGGCAATCCGTTTCTTGAACGTGGGTGCCCTCCAGAAGAACGTCCTTCACCACCTCCCATAGGGTGATCAACTGGGTTCATCGCTACTGGTCTAGTTCTAGGTCTTCTTCCTAACCATCTTGTTCTACCTGCTTTTCCAGATACAACTAATTGGTGGTCAGAATTAGAAACAGCTCCAATTGTAGCCGAACAAGTTAACAAGATCAATCTTGTTTCTCCAGATGGCATTTTAATTGTTGCATATTTCCCGTCTCTTGCCATTAACTGAGCAAAAGTTCCAGCTGAACGAGCAATAACAGCTCCCTGTCCTGGACGTAACTCAATACAAGATATAACAGTTCCAAGAGGAATTCTGCTTAAAGGTAATGTATTACCAATCTCAGGTTGAGATTCTGGACCAGAAACTAATTTCTGACCAACTTTCAATCCGTTTTGAGCAATTACATAAGTTTTCTCTCCATCAGCATAAGCTAATAAAGCGATAAATGCAGTACGATTTGGATCATATTCGATTGATTTCACTGTAGCTGGAATTCCATCTTTAGTTCTTTTGAAATCAATAATACGATATCTCTGCTTGTGACCACCACCCGTATAACGCATGGTCATCTTTCCTTGACTATTTCTACCTCCAGAGTTTTTTATCGGTGCTATCAAAGAGCGTTCCGGCTTATCAGTTGTAATGGCGTCATAACCATTCACAACTCTAAATCGCTGACCTGGGGTAATAGGTTTTAATTTTCTTACTGACATTTTTCTATCTTAGATATTGTTGTAAAAATCAATTGTTTCTCCTTCTTGTACTTGAACAATTGCTTTTTTAATTGCATTTGTCTTTCCACTGATTAAACCACTTTTAGTGTATTTAGTAGATCTATCTGGCCTTACGTTCATCGTGTTAACCGAAACGATAGTTACTCCATAAGCAGCTTCAACAGCTTTCTTAATTTGAACTTTGTTTGCTTTTTTGTCAACAACGAATCCGAAGCGATTTAGAACTTCACTTTCTTTGGTTACTTTTTCCGTTACTATAGGTCTAATTATGATACTCATATTCCTATTATTTACTTAAATTTTCTTCAATTAACTCTAAAGAACCTTCCAAAAGCACTAAATTATTAGCGTTTAATATTGCGTAAGTGCTTAATTCTGAGCTAGTTACGACGCTAGAAGCCTTTAAATTGCGTGACGACAAATATACGTTTTTATTTGACTCTCCCAACACAAATAGAGATTTTTTATTTTCTAACCCTAAAGCTTTCAAAACGTTAATGAAATTTTTAGTGTTTGGCGCTTCAAAATTAAAGTCTTCAAGAACAACTATGCTTGATTCTTTTGCTTTGATTGAGAAAGCTGATTTTCTAGCCAATCTTTTTAAGCTTTTATTCAATTTAAATGAATAACTTCTTGGTCTTGGTCCGAAAACTGTTCCACCACCTTTAAACAACGGATTCTTAACACTTCCTGCACGAGCAGTACCAGTTCCTTTTTGTTTTTTAATTTTACGTGTACTTCCAGTTACTTCAGCTCTTTCTTTAGCTTTGTGAGTACCTTGTCTTTGATTAGCAAGATATTGCTTAACATCAAGATATACAGCGTGATTGTTTGGTTCAATTGCGAATACTGAATCAGAAAGTTGAACTTTTCTACCAGTATCTTTTCCGTTGAAATCTAATACTTTTACTTCCATTACTTCTGAATGATTACATAAGAGTTTTTATGTCCAGGAACACATCCTTTAATAACAAGTAAGTTCTTTTCAGCAACCACTTTTAAAACTCTAAGGTTTTGAACTTTTACATTTTCTCCTCCCATTCTTCCAGCCATACGCATTCCTTTGAATACTCTAGATGGATAAGAAGAAGCTCCTACAGAACCTGGCGCTCTTAAACGGTTGTGCTGACCATGAGTAGCTTGTCCAACACCACCAAAACCGTGACGCTTAACAACACCTTGGAAACCTTTACCTTTAGACACACCTTGTACATCTACAAATTCTCCTTCTTCAAAAATAGAAACATCAATAAGATCTCCTAATTTTTGTTCAGTTGCGAAATCTTGGAATTCAACGACTTTTTTCTTAGCAACAGTTCCAGCTTTTTTAAAGTGACCTAAAGCCGCTTTAGTAGAATGTTTCTCGTTTTTGTCATCGAAACCTAGCTGCAACGCTTCGTACCCGTCAACACCTTTGGTTCTGACTTGGGTAACAACACATGGACCAGCTTCGATTACTGTACAAGGAATATTTTTCCCGTTTTCGTCAAAAATACTAGTCATGCCGATTTTCTTACCAATTAACCCAGACATAAATATTAATTATTAATTACTAAAATTCCCTTCAATTTGAAAATAACAGAAATTTCCAAACAGGGAGTGCAAAAGTAGACATTAAAATTGAATATACCAAACAGTTATAAAAATTAAATCGCTCATAATCAAAATCCAAGCATCAAATGAGCCACAAAAGAAACTTCTTGTCACACTAAACTAATAGGCTTTATTCCAATAATAAGCAGGACAACACTTAACAATTATTTAATCAAAGAAAAATAGAAAACATCGCCAGCACCCTAAAACAAAGAGAATTACGTCCAGCAACAAATCAAAAAGCTAACAAAAAAGAAAGCTTCCGAAATTTCAAAACCTAAAAAGTAAAACAAAAAAAGCGAGACAGAAATGCCTCGCTTTTTATATATAAAATATAATAAAAAATTATACTTTTATCTCTACTTCAACCCCACTTGGCAATTCAAGTTTCATTAAAGCATCAATAGTTTTAGATGAAGATGAATAAATATCAATCAATCTCTTGTATGACATTACTTCAAATTGCTCTCTCGCTTTTTTGTTAACGTGCGGAGAACGTAATACAGTGAAAAGTTTTTTGTGAGTTGGCAACGGAATTGGACCTGTTACAACTGCTCCAGTAGTTTTTACTGTTTTCACGATCTTTTCAGCAGATTTATCTACCAACATGTGATCGTAAGATTTTAGTTTTATTCTGATTTTTTGACTCATTTTCTTAAAATTAAGCGTTACCTTTTGCTTTTTTGATTACCTCTTCTGAAATATTAGAAGGTGTTTCTGCATAGTGAGAAAACTCCATAGTTGAAGTAGCTCTACCAGAAGATAATGTTCTTAATGTAGTTACATATCCAAACATTTCTGATAAAGGAACATCAGCTTTAATAGTTTTAGCACCATTTCTATCACCCATGTCATTAACCTGACCTCTACGACGGTTCAAGTCACCAACGATATCACCCATATTTTCTTCTGGAGTAATAACTTCAATTTTCATGATTGGCTCAAGAATAACAGCTCCAGCAGCACGTCCTGATTCCTTATAACCCATTCTTGCAGCTAATTCAAAAGAAAGAGCATCAGAATCCACAGGGTGGAAAGATCCATCTAATAAAGTTACTTTTAAACTATCAACAGCATATCCAGCTAATGGACCTGTTTTCATAGCCTCACGGAAACCTTTCTCAACAGCAGGAATATACTCCTTAGGAACGTTACCACCTTTTACTTCATTAACAAACTGTAATCCTACAGGAACTTTACCATCAACTTCATCAGCAGGCTCGATTCTAAATACGATATCACCGAATTTACCACGACCTCCAGATTGTTTCTTGTAAGTTTCTCTATGCTGAGCAGATCTTGTAAACGCTTCCTTATATTCAACTTGAGGCTCACCTTGGTTCACTTCAACTTTAAATTCACGTTTCATACGATCAACTAAGATATCTAAGTGAAGCTCACCCATACCAGAAATAATAGTTTGACCTGAAGCCTCATCTGTTCTAACTGTAAATGTCGGATCCTCTTCAGCTAATTTAGCCAAAGCCATACCCATTTTATCAACGTCAGCTTTAGTTTTAGGCTCGATAGCAATACCAATTACCGGCTCTGGGAATTTCATAGATTCCAAAATAATTGGATTCTTTTCATCACACAAAGTATCTCCAGTTTTAATATCTTTAAATCCTACAGCTGCACCAATATCTCCAGCCTCAATATATTCGATTGGATTTTGTTTATTAGCGTGCATTTGGTAAATACGAGAAATTCTCTCTTTATTACCTGAACGAGTATTTAAAACATAAGAACCAGCATCTAAACGACCAGAGTAAGCACGGAAGAAAGCTAAACGACCTACGAATGGGTCAGTAGCAATTTTAAACGCTAAAGCAGCAAAAGGCTCTTTTACATCTGGCTTACGCAAGATTTTAGTTTGATCTTCTTCTAACAATTCAGCATCATCAGGGTGAATACCCTCAATACCTTCTTTGTCTAATGGAGATGGTAAATACTTACATACAGCATCTAACATAAATTGAACTCCTTTATTTTTGAAAGAAGAACCTGCAAGCATTGGAATGATAGCCATATCAATAGTAGCAGCTCTTAATGCATTGTTGATTTCTTCCTCTGTAATAGAGTTTTCATCTTCCATGTATTTATCCAAAAGATTCTCGTCATAAGTAGCGATCTCTTCGATAAGGATAGAACGGTAGTGTTTTACATCATCAACCATATCAGCAGGGATATCAACGATATCAAAAGTTGCTCCTTGAGTTTCATCATGCCATACGATAGCTTGATTTTTCACTAAGTCAACAATACCTTTAAAATCTGCTTCATCACCAATAGGTAAAGTAATTGCAACCGCATTCGATTTCAACATATCTTTAACCTGTCCGCATACAGCTAAAAAGTTAGCACCTTGACGGTCCATTTTGTTTACGAATCCCATACGAGGAACTCTATATTGATCAGCAAGTCTCCAGTTAGTTTCTGATTGAGGCTCAACACCATCAACAGCACTAAATAAGAAAACTAATCCATCAAGTACACGCAAAGAACGGTTTACCTCTACAGTAAAGTCAACGTGTCCAGGAGTATCAATAATATTAAAGTGATAAGGCAATGATTCTGGAAGAACCTTACCTTGCTCAGTTGGAAAATTCCAAGTACAAGTTGTAGCAGCAGAAGTAATTGTAATACCTCTTTCTTGCTCTTGTGCCATCCAGTCCATTGTTGCAGCACCATCGTGCACTTCACCAATTTTATGCGACTTTCCAGTATAAAAAAGAATACGCTCAGTAGTTGTTGTTTTACCAGCATCAATGTGAGCAGCAATCCCGATATTTCTTGTATATTTTAAATCTCTAGCCATTTCTTTACGAATTAAAATCTAAAGTGAGAGAATGCTTTATTAGCTTCTGCCATTTTGTGAGTATCCATTCTTTTCTTAACCGCAGCACCTTCTTCTTTAGCCGCAGCTAAACATTCTGAAGCTAAACGCTGTGCCATAGATTTTTCATTTCTTCTTCTTGAATAAAGTATTAACCACTTCATTGCCATAGAAATTTTTCTGTCTGGACGAATTTGCATTGGAATTTGGAATGTAGCTCCACCAACTCTACGGCTACGTACTTCTACGTGAGGCATAACGTTTGTTAAAGCATCTTTCCAGATCTCTAATGAAGTCTTTTCATCATTTTGCTTTTTAGTTTCGATGATATCAATAGCATCATAAAATACTTTAAAAGCTGTAGATTTCTTACCATCCCACATTAAGTTATTCACAAAACGCGTTACCAATTGATCATTAAACCTTGGATCTGGTAAAAGTGGTCTTTTCTTTGCCGCTCTTTTTCTCATGTCTTTTTCTTAAAAGTTTTTAAATTACTTTTTTGCTTCTTTTGGGCGTTTAGCACCGTACTTAGATCTTCTTTGCGTTCTTCCCGCAACACCTGACGTATCAAGCGCTCCACGAACGATATGATATCTAACACCTGGTAAATCTTTTACCCTTCCGCCTCTAACTAATACTATCGAGTGCTCTTGTAAATTGTGTCCTTCTCCAGGGATGTAAGCATTCACTTCATTACCATTTGTCAAACGTACACGCGCAACTTTACGCATTGCAGAGTTTGGTTTTTTTGGTGTAGTAGTGTAAACACGCGTACAAACCCCTCTTCTTTGAGGACAAGAATCTAAAGCAACCGATTTACTCTTCTTAGTTATCTGAGTTCTTCCTGTTCTTACTAATTGTTGAATTGTTGGCATAATTAATACTAAAAATTAATATGATATTAAATTCCCGCTTTTTACGGGGTTGCAAATGTATAAAATATTTTTCAGTATACAAACGTTAAATCATTAATTTTCAATAACATTATTTATATCTATGATTTCACAAAGAAACATTGGATATTTGCTTTTTCATAAACTAACAAAATAATTGCATTTGAAACAATTAGCCTACATACTTTTTTTCCTTTGCGCCTCCAATTGTTTTGGACAATCTTTTTATTTAAACATAAATGGCATAAACAAAGAACAAAGTCAAACTATTGATTCGCTTTCTTTCAAAAAAAAACATACCAATCTTAAGTCACTCTATAACGAACTAGAAATAGTTTCAAACAACCTAACAAAACAAGGATATACAGATGCCATAATACTGGAAAACAGTAAAATAAATGATAGTTCATACACGGCATTAATAGACTTAAAAAACAAGATAAAAGAAGTACATATATATATAGGTATAAATGATTTTTTTTTCAACGAAAAAAAAACAGCGAATGACAGCATAATAATCCCATATCCCGAGCTTGAAAATTTTCTAAATCAACAAATTCTAAAGAGCGAAAAAGCAGGTTTTGCTTTTACAAAAATAAAATTAGAAAATATTACAAAAAAGAATTCCATAATTTATGCTCGTTTAAATCTTAATTCCGAAAAAAAAAGATTGCTAAATTCAATTATTATAAATTACACAAATCCTAATTTAAAAAATTATTTCCCGAAAGGAGCTTTAAAACAGCTAAACAAAAAATATTCAGACAAAACATTCAATCAAGAAATGATCAAAAATATCAACAGCGACATTAATAGTTTTGATTTTATTTCTCAGACAAAATATCCCGAAGTACTATTCACTAAAGATTCTACCAAAGTATTTACTTATATTGAAAAAAGAAAAGCAAACACTTTTGATGGCTATATAGGATTTTCGAATGATGAAAACAAAAAACTTATTCTAAATGGTTATCTTGATATTTCTTTAATTAACACTCTTCGCGCTGGAGAAAAATTTTCTTTGTATTGGAAGAGCGACGGCAATCAACAAAAAACTTTTAATACTAAATTAGAAATCCCATATCTATTCCAATCCCCAATTGGAATAAAAGCTCAATTAAACATATTTAAACAAGACAGTACTTTTCAGAATACCAAGACAGATATAAATTTGGGGTATTACTTAAATTACAATTCCAAAGTCTACATCGGTTATCAATCTACAGAATCAAGCGATATTCAAAATATAAACAATTCGACGATCAGCGATTATAACAATTCATATCTCACAACAACACTTGATTTCCAGAAACCAGATTATAACAATTCTTTATTCATCCATAAAGCTTTCATTTTTACCTCTCTTGGATTTGGAAAAAGAACTACAAATAACGATCCCGAGACTGCGGAAACAAGTAATCAGCTTTTCGCAAATATTAATCTTAAGTATAATTTTGAACTAAATGCTAAAAATTTCATTAACATAAATTCACAAAATTATATCTTAAAGAGCAAAAGTTATACTTCTAACGAATTATTTCGATTTGGCGGAACCAACTCAATTCGCGGATTTTTAGAAAATAGCCTGCAAGCTAACTTCACTTCGATGATTCTTACAGAATACCGTTATTTATTATCACAAAGTCTTTATGTCAATTCAATTCTAGATTATGCGTTATACCAAGATATGACAAGCACTTCGAATAAAAATCAAATAAAAAAATTAATAGGAATCGGCATTGGAACAACTATTCAAACAACAAGTGGAATATTGAAAATAAACCTTACAAACGGCGGAGAGAAAACTTCCGATTTGCAATTATATAACACTATCATAAACATATGTTATAATGTTAAATTTTGATGTTTAACGAAAAAAATATTTTTTTTACTAGGAAAGTTAACAAATTATTAAGAGTTTTGCGATACTAATTCAAAATATTTAAAAATGAAACTAAAGTTCAATGGATTCTTAGTGCTTTTACTAGTACTAGTTGCGCAATTATCATTTGCGCAAGAAAGAGCTGTTTCTGGGACAGTTTCTGATAATGCCGGAATGCCTTTACCAGGTGTTAGTGTATTAGTTAAGGGAACTAAAGCGGGAACACAAACTGATTTTGATGGTAAATTTTCTATCAAAGCCTCACCAAGCCAAATTTTGGTATTTAGCTACATTGGGATGAAAACTCAAGAGATAGCTGCAACTTCAACTACAGTGAACGTTAAATTAGCTGACGCTTCTGTAGAATTAGAGAGTGTAGTAATTACAGCTGCACTTGGTATTAAAAGAGAGAAAAAATCTATTAGTTACGCTGCACAAGATTTAAAAGGAAGTATTATTAATGAGGGAGGTACAAACAATGCAGTATCAGCTTTATCTGGTAACGTTGCAGGTTTACAAGTTACTTCTCCTTCTACAATGGGAGGTTCTACAAGAGTTGTACTTAGAGGTGTTGGATCTGTAACAGGTGAAAACAGACCTTTAATCGTTATTGATGGTATTCCATTAGACAATGGTAACTACAACAGTTCAAACACTCAAAGAGGTGCTGGAGGTAGAGATTACGGTGATGCATCTGCGGATATCAACCCAGACGATATCGAATCTGTAACTGTACCTAAAGGAGGTCCTGCTGCTGCTCTTTACGGAAGTAGAGCTGGTAACGGTGCGATTTTGTATACTACTAAATCTGCTAAAAAATCAGGTGGTAAAGCAGAAATTGCTTTCAATACAGGTATTACGTTCGAAAACGTATATATCATGCCAAACCTACAACATGAATACGGAGGAGGTAGTTCATCTACTTTCCAACAACAAGTTATCAATGGCCAAACTTATAACATTGCTGACTACGCTACAGACGAAAGCTGGGGACCAAAATACGATCCAAACTTAAAATATTTACCTTGGAATGCATTTGATCCAGAATTTTCTAATGATTACTTAAAAGAAAAATCTTGGGTAAATCCTCAGAACGATGTTAGATCTTTCTTTAATACTGGTATTACAAGAACTAACTCGATCTCTTTTGCTAAAAACACTCAAGATTCTGGAGTTAGATTTGCATTTACAAACCAAAAAACAGAAGGTATTGTTCCTAACTCAAGCTTAACAAAAAACACATTCACTTTAAACGCTAACACTAAAATGAGTGATAAGCTTAAAGTTGAAAGTATGGTTACTTATGTTCAAACAAGAGGTTTCAACAGACCTGAAGTTGGATATGGTGATAATGGTTTAGGACAAAAATTCTTCCAATGGGGTCAAAGACAATTGGATTATGATGAGTTAAAAGACTACAAATTATCGACTGGTGAACAAAGATCATGGAACAGAAAAGCATGGAATAACGCTACACCAAACTATTCTGACAACCCTTACTGGATTATCTACGAGAACACATCAAACGATACAAGAAATAGAATCTATGGTAATGGTAAAATTACTTACAACATTACTCCAGACTTATATGCTGTAGGTAACGTTTATGCTGATATCTACAACTTAGGTATCCAAGAAAGAGTTGCCATCGGTTCACAAGCGCTTCCAAGTTTTACAACTAGTTCAAGAACATTAACTGACTTCAACTACGAAGGACGTCTACACTATGACAAGAAATTTGGTAAATTTAGCCTTGCTTCTTTTGCTGGAGCTAACAGAAGAAACTCATTCTTAACAAGAGTTTCAGGAAATACTGTTGGAGGTTTAGTACTTCCAGGTCAATACAATTTATCTAACAGTGCAAGCCCTGCACAATCTACTAATGAAGACATCAGAGACAGAACAAATAGTGTTTATGGATTCGTTTCATTAGGATATGATGACTTTTTATTCTTAGAAGCTACAGACAGACAAGACTGGTTTAGTACAGTATACAAGCCTGTTAACTACGCATCTGTTACTGGAAGTTTTATCTTCTCAGAATTAACTAACGTATCTTGGTTAAACTACGGTAAAGTTAGAGGTGGTTGGGCACAAGCTGGTAACGCAACTACAGCGTACAGATTACAAAACTATGCTGATATCGCAATTCCATTTCAAGGAACTCCAAGATACAGCCAACCAGGAACTGCAGGAAATCCATTCTTAAAACCTGAGTTAAAAACTACTAAAGAGGTAGGTTTAGAATTAAGCTTATTTGACAGAAGATTAGGTGTTGATGTAACTTACTACGATGTTGTAACTACAGACTTAATTACTCCTATCCAAGTTGATCCATCAACAGGTTTTAACTTTGCTTTATTTAATGCAGGTAAACTACAAAACAAAGGTATTGAAGCTACTGTAACTGTTAATCCAGTAAGAACACAAGATTTCAGATGGGACATTACTTGGAACTTTGCTAAAAATGACAACAAACTACGTGAATTAATTCCTGGAGTTAACGAATTAACTATTGCAAATGCTCCATTCCAAGCTAGATTATTAGCTGTTGTTGGACAACAATATGGTCAAATCTATGGAACTGACTTTACTTACGATGCTAACGGAAACAAAGTAGTTGATGCTGAAGGAGCTTACATTCCAACTGCACCTAAAGCTTTAGGAACTATTACTCCTGATTACAATATGGGTCTAAGAAACAACTTTAAGTACAAAAACTTAAACTTTGGTTTCTTAATTGATATGCAAGAAGGCGGAAGTTATTTCTCTACTTCACACATGTGGGGATCTTACTCTGGTATGTTAGAGCACACTGCTACTCCAGGATTGAGAGAAAATGGTATTGTGGTTGATGCAGTATACGAAAATGGAGCACAAAACACTTCTGTACTACCTGGACAAACTTGGGCTCAACAACACTATGGACTTGATGCTATGAACGTTTTTGATGCGAGCTATGTAAAATTAAGAGAGGTTACTCTTGGATATACTTTACCAAAAAGAATTATCGGACCTTTCGCTGACATTAGATTCTCTCTTTTCGCAAGAAACTTATTTACATGGGGATTAGATTGGAAAGGAATGGATCCAGAGATGGCTTCATATGGTAGTGGTAACACTCAAGGTTTAGAGGGAGGTTCTTTGCCTTCAACTAGAACATACGGAATGAATCTAGAATTAAAATTCTAAAAAAAAATCAAGATGAAAAAAATATTCATATCAATATTATCAATTGCAACACTACTTACTACTACTGTAAGCTGTGATGATAAATTAGAAGAAATAAACATAAACCCTAACAGGCCAGACATATTAAATACTACATCTGTTGGTGTTTTCAACGGTGCTGTATACAACTTAATGACGAATTCTAGAGGAAGTTTTTCTTCGGGTAGAATGGCATTACCATGGGTTCAATATTCCGCACAAAGAAACTACACTGAAGAGGATCGTTTCCAATTTAGAGAAGTTACAAATCAAAGTTTATACGGTGATTATTACTTATCAGCTATCGATTTTAAAACTGTTATTCAAATGAATACAGATCCAGAGCTAAAAATTAAAAATGCTGCTTACGGTAGTAATAATAACCAAATCGCTGCAGCTAGAGTAATGTTAGCTTATACTTTCTTACAACTTGTAGATGCTTATGGCGACGTTCCTTACTATTCTTATGGAACTACTGACCCAGATTTCCAAGCTTTACAAAAAGATACATATATCAAGCCTAAATTTGCTCCTGCAGTTAAAATTTACGCGGATCTTATGAAGGAATTGAAAGAAGCTGTTGCAATGGTTGAAACAAATCAAACAGTATTTTCACAAGGTGACCGTCTTTTTGGAAGCCCTGCAAAACTTATTAAATTTGCTAACTCTTTAAGATTAAGAATTGGAACTAGAGTTAAAGGTGTTGTTCCTGGAGCTGAAGCACATATTGCTGAAGCTATTGCTGGTGGAGTTATGACTTCTAATGCTGATACTGTTGGTTTAACATACCAAGCAGACAATGTACTACCTAGTCCATTCTACAATGATTTCTTTATTGGAAACAGAACTGACTTTGCTATTTCAAATACATTCGTTGAACTATTAAAAGGACAAACTGGTAATTTTGGAGTTGATCCAAGATTACAAAAGTATGCAGCACCTATAACAGCTTCTGAAACAGCTGTTAAAAACAAAACGTATGCTGAAACAGATGATTTAACACAGTACGTAGGTATGCCATATGGTATTACAAGTGCTCAAGCAGCTGGACAAAGACCAGGCACTTCTTTCTGGAGTTCAAATGTTTTAAAACAAGATTACACAGAAGTTTTAATGGAGTATGCTGAAGTTGAATTCTTATTGTCTGAAAACAATGGATGGAGTGTTGCAAACTACCAAAATGGTGTAAGAGCATCTATGCTACGTTGGGGAGTTACTCCAGCTAAAATTGATGCTTATATTGCAACATTACCTGCACCAACGCAAGAAAATGTAATTACTCAAAAATACATCGCTCTTTTCATGCAGCCATATGAGGCATATGCTGAATATAGAAGAACTGGATTCCCAAGTACAATTCTTAAACCTGGTCAATCTCATCCTTTCAATGTACCACAAGCTGGAGTAACAACTTATACATTTGTTGCTTTAAACGGTTTAAGTGCAATGCCAGACAGATTTACTTACCCAGTTAACTTACAACAGTTGAATGGTGAGAATGTTGCTGCTGCTGCTGCTGCAATTGGTGGTGATGAATTAGACACTAAACTAATTTGGGCTAAAAAATAATTTTTAAACTCAATAATATTTTAAAACCGCTCTGTTAATTCAGAGCGGTTTTTTTATATAAACATATTACCTATATTTGCCTCATGGAAAAAGAACATCAAATATTTGGCATTAGAGCCATCATAGAAGCAATTCAAGCAGGAAAAGAAGTAGATAAAGTCTTTATTCAGAAAGAGATTTCTGGTGAGTTAATGAAAGATTTAATGAAGGTAATGAAACGTGCCAACATTAACTTCTCTTATGTCCCTGTTGAAAAACTAAACCGTCTTACTCCTAATAATCATCAAGGTGCAGTTGCAACTATTTCTCCTATTGGTTTTATAGATTTAGAACATCTTGTTGAATCAACTATTGAATCTGGAAAAAAACCATTATTTTTAATATTAGATCAAATCTCTGATGCTAGAAATTTTGGTGCCATCATAAGAACAGCAGAATGCACAGGTGTAAATGGCATTATTGTACAGAAAGCTGGATCAGCCCCTGTAAATGGAGACACCGTAAAAACTTCTGCTGGTGCAGTATTTAATGTGCCCATTTGCAAAGTTGAACACATTAAAGATGCTATCTTTTATTTGCAAGGGTCTGGAATTAAAACAGTAGCTGCAACTGAAAAAACTGATCAAAATATTTATGATATCACGCTTACAGATCCCTTAGCAATAATCATGGGTTCTGAAGACAGAGGAATAAATCCGTCAGTCTTAAAGATTGTCGATGAAAAAGCAAAACTGCCAATGTTTGGTTCAATAGGATCTTTAAATGTTTCTGTTGCTTGCGGGGCATTTTTATACGAAGCCGTTCGCCAAAGAAGTTAATTTGCATTGAAAATAAAGATTAGAATGAATAATTAAAACTTTAATTAATGCTTTCAAAATCTAATCCAAATCAAATAATTACCATAATCCGATGCTTGTTTGTAGTCTTGATGATTACAAACAGCTACGGACAAAATACTACATATAATCAATTTTGGAATGAGTTTCAGTTTAATCAAACTCTAAGCAAAAAATGGTCGACCGAAATTGATTTAGGAGCAGCATATAGCAGTACTGCATCTTCATCAAATTTATTCGAAAATACAATACAAAGATCTGTAAGAGGCTGGGCACATTATTACTACTCCCCTAGATGGAAGCTTTCAACTTTCGTTGCGCATTACAACAACAGAGATGTTCCGGAAATTGGACAATTTGAATCTCCTGAATGGCGTTTTGCTCTTCAAGGGATTTACTATTTTCACAAAACAGGATATACTTTAAGTACGAGAATGCGAACAGAATTTCGTCATATGAGAAATCAGGACGATGATTATGAAAATGTATTCAGATACCGCCAGCAAATAAAATACCTGCAGCCTATAAATAGTAAAGTTTTAAGAAAGGGTGTTGTTTATGCTGTGGCTTCTGATGAAATTTATTTCAAGTCAGGAGCTAAAGTTACAGGAGAAAGTTTCTTTGATAGAAATAGACTAAACATTGGTGCTGGTTATTTATTTTCAGATGACATTCAAATTGAATTATGTTATGCCAACGAATATCTCCCAAGGAATAGCGGTACCCAAATAACCAATGCTGCTTCGCTTACAGTAAGCTTTAATAATCTTTTGAGAAATATTCAGAAGGAAATTGCCAGCAAGAATGATCATCATTTAAAAGATGAAGAAGAATGATTATTGCTCTTCATTCTTTAAAAAACAATTAAGCTGATGCATAATTGCATTTTTATGAAGTTTAAAATTATAACTTCTCACAAACTCAGTCCCTTTCATATTAATCTCTGCAGTTACCGCTTCATAATTCGAAAAAGCATCCACATCTTTTTCATCAATTAAATAAAGCACCTGCATTATAGAATCGTTTCTGCGGTATTGAGTATCATAATGTGTTAATTTATACGTATTCTTATCCGCAAGATGAATTACTAAATCATCATTGATCTTTTTACCAATTTTTTTATCTGGAAATGGTGTTGGCTGCAGAGCAACAAAGTAATGTTCCTTGTCTGTAACTATATTAATTTTCAACGACTTTGATTTGGTAGTGTAGAATACGGCAGGATCAAAATAATATTCCATACTTCCATCCGCCTGTACCCTATTTTTAACCTCACATTGAGCAATAGATTTACTACTAAAAACGAAATATAAGAAGAGAACTAAAATCCTTATTTCTTTCATAATAATGTAGATTAAATTGTTACACTAACAAATTTAAACTTTTTCATTATAATAAACTATCAAATCAATCTTCAGAATCTAATTCTGATTTTCGTACCACAATATAATTAACAGGATAACTAGATGAAAAATATTCCTGATTCTCTTCTTCATGTGAAATATTCACAAAGTTCCCTTCTTCATCAAAATGTTTCATAAAAGGATCGTTACTGGGATCAAAATCTGGACGCTGCCACTCGTAAACAATTGGTTTTGCATATTCTGGAGTTCTGTAGAATAATGTCAACACAAAACCACTAATAAGACCTGCCAAGTGGCCTTCCCAAGAAATAGATTGATCAACATCAGGAAAAACATACCAAATCATTCCGCCATAAAGTAAAATTACGGTTAAAGACAAAGCAACTAATCTATAATATTTAGTTTGAATTCCTTTAAAGAAAATAAAACTTACCAAAACATAAATTAGACCGCTGGCTCCGATATGAAAGTTCTCTCGCCCAACTATCCACGTAATTACTCCAGAAAATAATATTCCATAAACAATTACTCCAAATGTTAGTTTTGGATAAAAAAACTGTATTGCTGCGAGTAAGATTAAAAGCGGAATACTGTTATTATATAAATGGTCTAAATTTTCATGAATAAACGGACTGAACAAAACACCCTGCAATCCCAAAAAATCTCGTGGATAAATTCCGTATCGATAAAAATCAAAATCAAATCGAATCTGCATCCAATAAATAATCCATAAAAAAAGGACAAAAAATAAAGGAAGTCCAATTACAGAATTTGAAAATTTAAAATTAGTATCGCTCATATTTTTTATCAATAATAATGTTGAGAACTCAAAAAACTATCCAAAAATATTTTACTGATATTTTGTCATATCTCAAAACAGCAAAATTGTTTCAAATTGTAACAATCCTTCTTGTAATCAACTGTTTTAACTTTCAATAAATAAAATTTAAAAGTTAAAATACTAATTTTGCAGAATGGAAGCACCTTTAGCAGAACGCATTCGCCCGCAGCAATTAGAAGATTATATTAGCCAGCATCATTTGGTTGGTCCGACTGGTTCTTTAACACAGCAAATTTCAAAAGGAATAATTCCTTCTTTGATTTTTTGGGGACCTCCAGGCACAGGAAAAACAACCTTAGCACAAATTATAGCACAAGAATCAAAAAGACCATTTTACATTTTAAGTGCTATAAATTCTGGAGTAAAGGATATACGCGATGTTATAGAAAAAGCAAAACAGAGCGGTGGATTGTTTACAGCCAAAAATCCGATTCTTTTTATTGATGAGATTCACAGATTTAGTAAATCACAACAAGATTCACTTTTAGCAGCTGTCGAAAAAGGCTGGATAACTTTAATTGGAGCTACGACAGAGAATCCAAGTTTTGAGGTGATTCCTGCACTATTGTCACGTTGTCAAGTTTACATACTAAATGCTTTCACAAAAGCCGATTTAGAAGCATTATTACAGCGTGCAATGAAAACCGACACCTATTTGCTGACAAAAAATATAAATCTTAAGGAAACTGAAGCTTTATTACGCCTTTCTGGCGGTGACGGAAGAAAATTGCTAAATATTTTTGAATTGGTAATTAATGCATCTGCAGGTGACGAGATACTAATTACCAACGATCGCGTGTTAGAATTGGTACAGCAGAACACTGTTCTCTACGATAAAACAGGCGAACAGCATTACGATATAATTTCTGCTTTTATAAAATCAATTCGCGGGAGCGATCCAAATGGTGCTGTATATTGGCTGGCGCGAATGATTGAAGGCGGCGAAGACGTTAAATTTATTGCCAGAAGAATGCTTATATTATCGAGCGAGGATATTGGCAATGCCAATCCGACAGCTTTTATTATGGCCAACAATACTTTTCAGGCCGTTACCACTATTGGGTATCCTGAAAGCCGAATTATTTTAAGCCAATGTGCTATTTATCTTGCGACATCTCCTAAAAGCAATGCCTCTTATATGGCAATTGGCAATGCGCAGCAATTGGTAAAGCAAACTGGAGATTTACCAGTTCCAATTCATTTGCGAAATGCACCAACCAAATTAATGAAAGAATTAGGTTATGGCGACGACTACAAATATTCTCATGATTATGCTAATAATTTTGCAGAGCAAGAATTCTTGCCAGATGCTATAAAAGAAACGGTTCTTTATAATCCTGGAAGCAATTCTAGAGAGAACAGCAACCGAGAATTTTTAAAGAACCGTTGGAAAGATAAATACGGCTATTGAACCGGATTTGTATTTTAGAATTTAACTACAATTTTTTCTGAAACCAATTTATCATTTTGATAAGATTCGAAGTACCATTGTCCATCATCTTTTAAAATCAACGACCCTTGAACATTATCTTTTATAGCGATGAAAACATTAGTTTGAGAAGTTTTAAGAAGCTTCATTACTACTTTTGGTGTTTTGTCTATTAACTGGTAACCAGATTCCGTTGGCTGTGCATATAATAAATTCGGATCTTTTAGGTCTGGTGAGGGAGCAGCAACTGCAAGTTGAGACGCTGGTGGTGTATTATTTGCAACTGTATTATTTACAGCTGTCGTAGTGGCAGCAACTGATGCAGTAGTTTTAACTGCAGCTGGCGTTTTGGCAGCAGCAACTGGATTTCCACTATATTTATAATTAAGTGCATAAACAGATTTAAAAGCATTATCAAGTGCTTCTTTATAAGCTACTTCATATTCTTTTTCTCGGCTTTTTCCCACTTCTGAAGTAAATACAACTTGTCCGAAACAATCTTTTAACTGTACAATAAGCTTAGTTACCAAGAATGCATTATCTCTCACTACATCAATATATAGAACCTGACAGCGATCTGTATAGCCTTCAGGAAGCTGCTCGTTTGCATAAAAGCCCTGAAATCCAGCTTTAACTAAATTTTGTTTAGTTAAAGTAGCTAGACGATATTGATTATCGGTTTTTATAAAATCGTATTTTAGAGGGATAATTACAGCTTTGTAATCATTAACAGACTGCGCAAATCCAGCAACTGAACATAAAATTGCAGTTAGTAAAAATTTAATTTTCATCATTATAAATATTTTTTTAGTTCTAATAAATGGTTAATTTGTTTATAATTTCCAGAAATATCCAGTTTTTTTTCATTGAAAAAAATAGCATCTAGGCCAGCGTTTAAAGCACCAGTAACATCAGCTTCAAAGTCGTCTCCGATCATGATGCTGTTTTCCTTTGCCGTATTAGCAAGATTTAATGCATAATCAAATATAATACTATTTGGTTTCTTAACGCCAGCCAACTCAGAATTTGTAATCGTAGAAAAATAACCTCCTAGAGAAGCATTTTTTATTTTCTTTTCCTGAACATTTGCAAAGCCATTAGTAATAATATGAAGTTTATATTTAGGTTTTAAATACTCCAAAACTTCTAAAGCGCCGTCGAAAAGATAATTATTATCGGTCAGAAACTCGATATAATCATTGGCAATTTCAAAGATATTTTCTTCGGAAATCACATAGTTCAAAGCATCAAAAGAAAACTTCAAACGATTGTAACGCAATTCCTGATGCGTAATTTTATCGTTTTGATATAATCGCCAGCATTCTTGGTTTATAGGTATGTAATTTTTAATAAAATCTTCAGTGCTGATTTCTGTATATTTTTCTCTAAAAATACGATTGAAAGCCATTTCTGAATTTTTATCAAAATCCCAAAGAGTGTGATCTAAATCAAAAAAAATGTCTGTAATATTGGTATTCATACATTAAAAAATTCCTTCATCTACAAAACTATAATATTTTGATTCAGTAATAATCAAATGATCTAAAACTTTAACATCTAGACTTTCTCCGGCCTGCTTAATTTTCTTTGTAATTTGCTTATCAGCCTCACTGGGAGTCAGATTTCCTGATGGATGATTATGACACAAAATCAAAGCTGTAGCACCGTTTTCCATTGCTAATTTAAAAACCAATCTAACATCTACAACAGTTCCTGTAATACCTCCTTTACTCAATTGAGACTTTGAAATAACACTATTAGAATTATTAAGAAAAAGGATCCAAAATTCTTCATGAGGAAGTTGTCCAATAATTGGCTGCATTATCTCGAAAACAGCTTTACTAGAAGATATTTTTTTGAATATTAGCGCATCTTCACTTCTTTGTCTTCTGCCCAATTCTAATGCAGCAACTATAGAAATTGCTTTTGCCTCACCTACTCCTTTAAATTGCATTAAACTTGAAATAGACAATTTTCCTAAAGCATTAAGATTTCCTGCACTTGATAAAATTCGCTTACTTAAAGAAACTGCAGATTCATTTCGACTTCCCGAACCAATTAAGATTGCAATTAATTCGGCATCACTTAATGCTTCCTTTCCTTTCAACATTAATTTCTCGCGAGGCTTATCATCTTCGGACCAGTCCGTGATTGGAAAATTAGATTTTTCCATAATTTAGAATAATTTTATAAGAAGCGAAGATATTAAAAAGAAGAAAAATCTTTCAAACAAATACAATCAATTTTAAATTTGATTACCTTTAAAAACTAATCTATCTCAAAATGAAATCATTATCTATTACAATTTTCTTGCTACTCTTTGTTTCTTGTCAGCAAAAAGAAACCAAAAGCCTGGCACTTTCCAACCAAAATCTGCCCACAGATTTTCCCGAAAGATTGTCGCAAGCTGCAATTTCTATAATAGATCCTTCAGTAGATTATGATCCGTCTTATTTTAAAATTGAATATCCAAATGGTGATGTCCCAAAAGGCAAAGGAGTCTGTACCGATGTAATAATTCGTTCTTACCGAATATTAGGTATCGATTTGCAAAAGGAAGTTCATGAAGATATGGTGGCTAATTTTTCTCTTTATCCAAATCTTAAAAAATGGGGAATGTCAAAAACTGACACCAATATTGATCATAGAAGAGTTCCAAATCTAGAAGTTTTTTTTGAACGAAAAGGCACAAAATTGCCAGTTACGCAAAATGCAAAAGATTACAAAACTGGTGACCTTGTTACTTGGATGATAAACGATAAATTGCCGCACATTGGAATTGTAACCAGCAAAAAATCCTCAGATGGAAAACGAAATCTTATCGTACATAATGTTGGAGGCGGACAAGTTTTGGAAGACTGCCTGTTTGATTATACAATTGTGGGACATTTTAAATATGATAATTTGAATTAGAAAATGTTTCAATTTGAAAATTAGATTTAAAAAAAAAAATGCCGACTGCATAAAGCGATCAGCATATTATCTAATTTTCAAATTGACATATGATCTAATTAACCAATCCTTTTACATCATCGAAGTTTAATCCTCCGTAATTTCCAGAACTCATTAATAAAAGTGCAGAATTATCGAGATTTAAATTGAATAAATAATCTTTAAATTCAGCTGGATTGGTATAAATAATTAAATCTTTTCTATTGAAAGAAGTTGCAATTTGTTCATAGGTAACTTCCTCTAATTGTTTAATTTTCACTGCATCTGGAGAATAAAAAACTACTGCAACATCAGCGTATTCTAATGCTCCTTCATATTCTTTTAAAAACTCTGCGTTTAAACTGCTGTATGTATGCAATTCTAAACAAGCTACTAAAGTTCTGTCTGGATATTGTTCTTTTACCGCTTTAGTTGTTGCAGCTACTTTACTTGGCGAATGGGCAAAATCTTTATACGCTACTTTTCCTTTTCCTTCTGCAATTTTCTCTAAACGTTTAGACGCA
Organism: Flavobacterium fluviale; assembly: GCF_003312915.1. Lineage (NCBI taxonomy): Bacteria > Pseudomonadati > Bacteroidota > Flavobacteriia > Flavobacteriales > Flavobacteriaceae > Flavobacterium > Flavobacterium fluviale. The sequence continues at coordinate 412,101 of NZ_CP030261.1, forward strand.
CCTTTAAAACTTGCAATTGCTTCATAGAAATCTTCTTCGTCTACTCCCATATTTTGGCAGATCCATTTTGCTCCGGCCAAATTATTCAAATTGTGCGCTCCAAAAACTTCAATCGGCATATCGCCTTCTGGAGTTTTCAGTAAAGTTACACCATCACTCACAGAATATTCTGGAGTTGAATACGCAATTTTTCTAATCGGATTTGTCGCTGCTTCAGAAACACGTTTTACTTCTGGATCATTTTCGTTATAAACCAAAATTCCTCCATTTGTAATTTTTTCAATAAAAATTTCAAACTGCTCTACATAGTTTTCGTACGTTGGAAAAACATTAATATGATCCCAGGCAATTCCAGAAATCAAAGCAATATTGGGTTGATACAAATGAAATTTCGGACGTCTGTCAATTGGAGAAGATAAATACTCATCTCCTTCTAAAACCATAAAATCATTTTCTTCTGTAAGATGTACCATAGTATCAAAACCTTCCAGCTGTGCTCCTACCATATAATCGACAGCGATATTATGATAATGCATTACATGAAGAATCATCGAAGTAATGGTTGTTTTTCCGTGCGAACCACCAATTACAACACGAGTTTTATTTTTAGATTGTTCATATAAAAATTCTGGATACGAATAGATTTTCAAACCTAATTCCTGCGCCTTTAATAATTCAGGATTATCCGCTTTTGCGTGCATTCCTAAAATAATCGCATCAATATCCGAAGTAATTTTTTCTGGAAACCAGCCCATTTCTGCAGGAAGAATTCCTTTTTTCTCTAATCTTGATTTTGAAGGTTCAAAAATAGCATCATCACTTCCTGTAACCTGATATCCTTTATTATGTAATGCTAATGCAAGGTTGTGCATTGCGCTTCCGCCAATGGCGATGAAATGTGTTTTCATTGAATACGTTGAATCGTTTATATGTTGAACCATTAATTCGATTAAACGAATACACAATTCAACGATTAAACCAGTTAATTATTTTTCAAAAATAAGGAAATATAGTATGCTCTATTTGGTTTTAAAAATAAATTATTAATTTGTGCGAAAATTATTTCATAAATAATTCCAATCTTTACCAACCTTTCCTAAAAAATAATCATCTATAGATTAAAACTTTACTATGAAAAATATAATCTTTCTACTTTTTTTGATCTCTTCAGTAATTTTTGGACAAGAGAATAATAAAAAATGGACTCAAGTCATTTCATTGGAAAATGAAGGAAAAGTAAAATCTGCAAGTGAGATCGTTGCAAAGATTTATAAAAAAGCAATAAATCAAAAAGATGAAGTTGAGATGATACGATGCTTTTTCTATCAATCTAAATATCTACAGGTATTTGATAAAAATGCGCAGACCAAAATTTTAAACAATCTCAAAACAGATATTAACCGGGTTTCTATCCCGTCGAAGGCGATTTTGAATTTGGTTTATGCGAGATGTTTGAATGATTATTATCAAGAAAATAGCTATACAATTCAAAAAAGAACGAATACAGCTTATCTAGACAATGATTTTTTGACTTGGACTGAAATAAATTTTATTAATGAAGTAAATGAAGCGTCAAAAAAATCGTTGGAAAATGAAATTGTTTTAAAAAGCACATCGTTAACAAAATATAAAGCCATTTTTGATTTTTCAGAAGAAAACAAACAGCAAGATGAAACTGTATTTGATTATGTTTTAAACGAAAATATAAACATCTATACTCAAAAAATTAAAACTTGGGAAATTATAAAAAATGATTTCATCCCTTACAAAAAAGACCTTTTAGGAAAATCAAATGATTTCATTAAATTGAATTTTGATTTTGTCAAAAATCAAAACCTTAGGTTAGCACTTAGGCTATATCAAAAAAAAGAATCAGACAATCCAACTTTAGAAAACAGCTTTGACCGCTTAAGATTTTGTAAAATTTATTTAATTAATTTAGATGAGCACTATACTAATGCATTAATAAATCTTCAAAAAAGCACAAGTAATGCACTGTTAATTCAGAAAATTCAATTAGAAAAAGCCATTAGTTTACATCAGCAAGCCTCAAAAGAAAAACATCCAGATTATAACATTCAAGCTATTGCAATATTGGATAGTATATTTAAAAATGACAATAGCTCTAATGCTTTTAAATTAGCGATTCGATTAAAAGAAAATATACTTTATAAATCTTTAAGCGTACAGATTCTACGAAACAGCTACGTAAACGAAAACACAAGAGCCTATATTCAATATAAAAATGTTGATCGCTTAAGAATTTCATTTTATAAAATCAATCAAAAACAGCTTGCTGAATTTAATAATTCTTATACCAAAAGAGACAGTATAACAACTTCAATTCTTAAAAAAAATTCGTTATTTACAAGTCAAACCTATTCACTTATAGACAAAAAAGATTATTTCGATCATACTACAGAAGTAGTTCTGCCTAAATTGGAAACAGGTTCTTATTTGGTTGAATTTGAAAACAATTCAGATCAAGATAAAAAATTAGCAATTTATGGAAGCATAACAACCTCCAACATAACCGTTTTAGCCACTCAAAACAAATTAAAGCAAACCTTTCAAGTTTTGGATCGAAAAACAGGAAAACCAATTGAAAACGTAAATATAAAATCTCAAAACTATACCATTAAAACAGACAAAAATGGTTTGGCTTATTATATGGTAAGTAATGACATTAACGATAGCTATAACATCGAATTTTCGACAATAAATGACACGCTTACTACCAGCAAAAGCTTTCAATATTATAATAATAAAACAAATACGAAGGATAAAATAAAAGGGAAAGTACAATTTTATTTAGATCGTGCTATTTACCGTCCTGGACAAATCGTTTATTACAAAGGAATTGCAATTAAGAAACAGAACGATATATCTAATGTTATTTCAAATACTTCTTTTAAAATTACTGTTCAAGATCCAAATTATAAAGATATTTGCGAATTTGCAGTCAAAACAAATGATTTCGGATCATTTTCTGGTAAATTTCTTCTTCCTAAATCCGCACTAACAGGTAATTTTATTATTAAAGCACAAGAGTCTGATGCAATAGAAAAAGACACACTTTACAAAAAAGAGCAAGGTCACCCATTTTGGGATTACGTTAACTTTGAAAGTTCTCAAGCTGGATTTAAAGTTGAAGAATATAAACGTCCTAAATTTGAAGTTACATTTGAGCCTAAAAAAGAAAGTTTTAAAATTAACAAATCTGTTAAGATAAAAGGAAACGCTAAAGCATTTGCAGGAAGCAATATCTCTGATTCAAAAGTAGTTTATACAGTTACTAGATACACACGCAATTTTAGAGAATATTATACTCCAGAAGAAAGCGAAATTATAGCGTCTGGAGAAACTACAACTGATGCTTTGGGTAAATTCAGTATTGATTTTATCGCTTCGCCTTCTAAAAACAGTGATAAAAAACAATTACCTGTTTTTAACTATCAAATAAAGGTGTCTGTTACAGATATTAACGGAGAAACTCATGATAAAGAAACAAATGTAAAAATTGGTTATCACAATTTGGTTTTAAACGCCACACTTCCTGCTGAAATCCAAACAAAAAACAAAAATGAGATTAAGATATTAAGCACAAATTTAAATGATGAATTTTTAGCAACAAAAGGCGACATCAAAATATATTTTGAAACGCCTCTTTCTAATAAGTTTAAAAAAAGAATTTGGGGAGTACCCGATGTAGAAACTATTCCAAAAGAAGAGTTTGACAAACTATTTCCTTACGAAAAAACCGCAACAGCAAAAGTCGAAAATACAACAGATAATTTAGTTTATTCTAAAAAAATTGACACCAAAAAAGACAAAAACTTAATCTTAGATTTTATCTCAAATTATAAATCGGGCAACTACAAAATTGTTTTTTCGGCAAAAGATGATTTTGACAATTTTATTGAATCGACAACCAATTTTAAAATAATACAAAGTAAAGATAAATTTGATCCAAGTAAATTATTTAAGACGGAGCAAATTAATGCTGATCCTAAAAAAGATGGTTTTGTTTTTCTAAAGTTAACTTCTGTCATTCCAGAACTTTATATTATAACAACAGGAAATTATGAGAGTAAAATATTTTTTGAAGAAACTTTTCATCTTCAAAATCATGAAACATTTATAAAAATACCACTAAAAAATGAATTCAAAAACTCGATTAAGATTAGTTTCCAATCTGTTTTTGAAAATGAAAATTTCAACTCAGAGTTAAACATCAATTTAAAAACGCTAACGCAAAAATTAGAATGGGATATAGAAAGTTTCAGAAGTAAAATTCAGCCTGGAAGCAATGAAAATTGGTCATTCAAACTAAATGCAATTAATACAAAAAAAGAATCCGAAGTTTTAGCTGCAATGTATGATAGTTCATTAGATCAATTTGGCAAAGAAAACTGGGAAGCGTTAGGTTTTAACGATTTCTCTCACAACCTAGTTAATTACAAAACCATCTTAGGTTTTGACATATTATACAACAATATTCCCCTTTTAAATTCGAATTCGATTCTTACAAGACTGCGTAGCGAAAAAACTTTTCTAAATACTTTTGGATTCAACATTCTCAACAGAATTTATGAAAATCCTCACGCTGTTCTTACTGTAGATGAACCTGTCGGAAGCGGTCCTTCATCTGCTTTAATTGAAGAGAGCGCTCCGGTTTATAATTATTCGTCAAATGTTGTTCAAACTGTAAAAGGAATTAGTACAATTAGAAGTCCTTTGAATAAAATAATGATTCGCGGTAATAGTCAATCTGATAATGCAAATATCTTATATATTGCTGATGGAAAAATTATATCTGAAAACGATTTTAAAAATATTAATCCAAATGAGGTCCTTTCTGTTGAAACTTTACAATCAAATAAAGCAACAGCACTCTACGGAAGCAAAGCTGCAAACGGCGTAATACTCATTACAACTAAAAAAGCTCTTGAAGCCCTAACACAAGTAAAAGCGAGAAAAAATCTTTCTGAAACGGCTTTCTTTTTTCCGAATTTAAAAACCGATTCTAAGGGAAAAGTAAGCTTCAATTTCACATCTCCAGAAGCTTTAACGGCTTGGAAACTTCGTTTATTTGCGCACAATAAAGATGCAGTTTCTGGTTATTTGGAAAAAAGTGTCATTACTCAAAAAGAATTAATGGTTTTACCGAATTTCCCGCGCTTCTTTAGAGAAAAAGACACTATTGTAATAAGTGCAAAAATTTCAAATGTTACTGCTGAAGCAAAAACTGGAATCGCAAGTTTACAGTTTTTTGATGCGGTAACAATGCAGCCAATCGATGCCAAAATGCTGAATGCGAAAAACATCAAAAACTTTACAATTCCAGCTTACGGAAATACAACAACAAACTGGACCATAACAATTCCTGAAGGTTTACAAGGTATTCAATATAAAATCGTCGCAAAAGCAGGTAATTTTTCTGATGGAGAAGAAAACATTCTTCCTGTTCTGACCAATAATATGCTCGTGACAGAAAGTATTCCGATTTGGGTTCGTGAAAATTCAACTAAAGAATACACTTTCGAAAACTTAAAAAACAATAATTCAACGACTTTAAAGAATCATCAGCTTACGCTCGAATATACTTCAAATTCAACTTGGATTGCCGTTCAATCTTTACCCTATTTAATGGAGTACGAACATGAATGTGCAGAACAAACTTTTGCAAGATATTATGCCAATGCTCTAGCCTCGGAAATCATTTCCAGTAATCCAAAGATTGCTGCGGTATTTGAAAATTGGAGAAAAAATGGAAAACCAAATTCAAAACTGGAAGAAAACGAGGAATTAAAATCACTAATTCTGGCTGAAACGCCTTGGCTGAATGACGCTCAATCTGAAGATGAAAAGAAAAAAAACTTATCTCTCCTATTTGATTTGGAGAAAATAAGAACGTCGCAGGAAGCGGCTTTCGAAAAATTAAAACAAAAGCAAAAACCATCAGGAGGATTTTCTTGGTTTGACGGCGGTTCTGAAAGTGAATATATTACCAGACATATTTTGGCGGGTTTAGGACATTTAGAAAAATTAAGCAAAACGAATACAGCCAAAATCAGTGAAATTACTAAAACTGGAATTCCGTTTTTGGATGACAAATTCTTGGATTATCATAAAATGAGAACCAAGAACTTAAAAGCAGTCGATAAACTAATCTGGATCAATCCGTATTCTGATTTACATTATCTGTATACTAGAAGTTTTTATTTGGAGAAATATCCTCTTTCTGACACATTAAAAAAAGTGACAAAATTATATCTTGAAACTGCCAAAAAAGACTGGCTGAATTATTCGATCTATGAAAAAGGTTTAGCCGCTTTAACTTTAAACCGATTTGGAGAAAAAGAAAGTGCAAAAAAAATTATAGAAAGCCTAAAAGAAACTTCTTCAAATAATGAAGATTGGGGAATGTACTGGATTGCCAATAAAACAGGTTGGTACTGGTATCAGGCACCTATAGAAACTCAGGCTTTATTAATTGAGGCTTTCGCCGAAGTTATTCAAGATATAAAATCTGCTGATGCGATGAAAGTTTGGTTATTAAAAAACAAACAAACTAAAAACTGGCCCACCACAAAATCTACAACTGAAGCAATTTATGCTTTATTAATGCAGGGAACCGACTGGCTTTCTGTAAAAGACAATACTGTGATAAAATTGGGAGATGAAAAAATCATGACCAAAAAATTATCCGAAAATGAAAAAGAAGCAGAAACAGGTTACATCAAATTAAACTGGAAAGCCGATGAAGTAAAAAAAGAAATGGCTTCGATCAAAATTCAGAACAAATCTAAAGTCCCTGCTTTTGGAGGTGTGTATTGGCAGTATTTTGAAGATTTAGACAAAATTAAAAACAACACAGGATCGGTCTTATCGGTTTCAAAGGAATTATATCTCAAGAGAAACACCGTGAAAGGGAATGAATTAGAAAAAATCACAACTAAAAATCATTTAAAAACTGGAGATTTAGTTACAGTTCGATTAATTATTACAGCTAAAGAAGATACAGAATATATTCATTTGAAAGATATGAGAGCTTCTTGTTTTGAACCTGTAAATGTACTTTCTGAATATCAATACAAAGATCGACTCGGATTTTATATGAGCACAAAAGATGCGGCAACACATTTCTTCTTTGATCAAATAAACAAAGGAACTTATGTTTTAGAATATGACATTCGAGTAAATAACAGCGGAGAATTCTCAAACGGAATTACAACAATTCAAAGTATGTACGCTCCAGAATTTGCAAGTCACACAAAAGGAATTCGAGTAAAAGTGAATTAGAAATTCCAATTTTTAAATTCCAAGGAAAGTATATAATCTATATTTTTGTCAGTCTGAGCGAAGTCGAAGACCCGTTCCAATTGTCAAGCCTTAAGCTCAGGATGAAATACTGTACAAAAGTTAAAAACAATAAAAAACCCGATAAGTTTTCAGAAGAAACTTATCGGGTTTTACTTTTAAATAAAAATCAGATTATTTCACAATCGTCAATTCATCAATAATGTTTTTAGCTCCAGCGTATTTGTCAATAATCCAAAGTACATAACGAATATCAACGTTGATAGTTCTTTGTAATTTAGGATCAAAGATAACGTCTCCAGCCATAGCTTCGATATTTCCGTCAAAAGCAATTCCGATTAATTCTCCTTTTCCGTTAAGAACCGGCGAACCAGAATTTCCTCCAGTAATATCGTTATCAGTTAAGAAGTTTACTGGCATGTAACCTGCTTTGTCAGCATATTGTCCGTAATCTTTTTTCTTGTTTAACTCTAATAAACGAGATGGTAAATCAAATTCTTGATCTCCTGCTTTGTATTTTTTAACCATACTTTCCATTGTTGTATAGTTATTAATTTTAGCATCGTTATTACGAGAATCAGCAGGTAAAGCGCGAACTTTTCCGTAAGTCAATCTCAAAGTAGAGTTTGCATCTGGATATTTAATCGCATTTAGTTTTGACTCTCTTAAACCTTCAACCAATTTACGGTAAGCAGTTGCAAAACCATCATCAGCTTTTGCCTGATCATCTGTTTTAGAACGGTATTTCGTCAATAAATCATTAGAAATAATATACAACGGATCGTGTACAATTGCCAATGGTTTTGGATCTGCTAAAAACGCCAATACTTTTTCTTTATTAGTAAAATAACTAATTTCTGTTGCTTTTGCTACATCTGCAGTAAAATCACCATTATTAGCAGTTTTCATTTTTGCAACTTCAGAAGCAAGTCCGTACTCGGCAGCTTTAGAAGCGTATAAATTTAACTGTGCAGTTAAAACATCTTTTTCTAACGGAGCGTAAAATTCACCATAGATACTTTCAACCAATGCATTAATTTTAGGAAGCATTTCTGCTTTCTTAGCATCATTTTCTTTGTAGTAAGCAATTAATGCATTTCCTAAATTAGCAGGTCCAGTTGCATAACTAGAAGTACGTAAAAGCTGTGTCAAATAATTATCGTGACGCGCTTTTAAGTTGGTTTCTCTGTAATAATCGTTGATAGTCGGAATTACATTCTCATACTTTTCTTTGTTTGCAGGTTTACTTGCCCACTCGTAGAATTTATCTTCTTGTTCTGCCTTTGTATCAACAGTTCCAGCTTTTGTCAACGCATCAATCATACCTTGACGGTTTTTCCAGTAGTTTGCAGTCGAAGCATATTTAGAAGCATAGTCTAAACGAACAGTTGCATCTTTATCCATATACTTTTTCATTACGTCCATTCCGGTTTTTGCACCTTCAACCCAAGCAGGATAAGCATATTTAATGTTTTGCTCAATTCCTCCAGCTGGCATCCAACGGTTTGTTCTTCCTGGATAACCTAAGATCATTGCAAAATCATTTTCTTTTACTCCTTTTAAACTTACAGGTAAATGGTGTTTTGGCTGCAAAGGCACATTGTCTTTAGAATATGCCGCAGGATTTCCGTTTTTATCTGCATAAACTCTAAACATAGAGAAATCTCCAGTTTGACGAGGCCATTCCCAGTTGTCTGTATCTCCACCAAATTTACCAACACTTTCAGGAGGAGTTCCCACTAAACGTACATCTGTGTAATCTTGGTAAACAAAATAGTAATATTCATTTCCTTGAAAGAAAGGACGAACAGAAACAGTGTATTTTCCATTTTCGCTGTTTTCTTTTTCAATTAAAGCGATTTCTTGCTGAATGATTTTGTTTCTTTCCGTTTCTGTCATAGTATCATTTACTTTAGACAAGATTCTTTTTGAGACATCATCCATACGAACAAAGAAACGAACGTATAAAGATTTAGGCTTTAGTTCTTCTGAACGATTTTTTGCCCAGAAACCATTTTTCAAATGATTTTGTTCTGCTGTTGAAAGTTCTGCAATCGCGCTATATCCACAGTGGTGATTAGTCAATACCAATCCGCTGTTTGAAACGATTTCAGCTGTACACCCTCCATTGAATTGTACAATCGCATCTTTTAAACTATGATTGTTAATGCTGTAAATTTCTTCGGCTGTCAATTGCAAGCCCATTTTCTCCATATCTCTATGGTTCAATCTTTCGATAAACATCAAGAACCACATTCCCTCATCGGCTCTTACTGGAAAAGCCATAAGGCACATGGTCAAGAATAAAACTACTTTTTTCATGTTATTTTGTTTAAGTGATGCGAATATAACTCATTTTCGCAAAAAAAATAACCATAACTCCAAAAAACAAAACATACTAAATCAAACAAAGTCTGATTTTGCGAAATTCATAATTTTAGTAAGATGTAAGTAAATATTAAATTCAATACTTTAAACACATGAAAACAACCAAAAATCTCTAAAAAAGTTATTTTAAAAATTAAAATTTAATATTATTTGTAAAAATTAACTTTCATTATAAAATTTATTATCTAAAATATTTCTTACAAATTGTTTTGTTTTAAATTTGCCATCCAATTTAATAAATGAAAAATGAAAAAATTATTACTAGCCGTTGTAATACTTGTTACAACTATTGCAAGTGCGCAGAAAAACTCGATTTTATTGGGTGGAAATGTTGGATTCTCTTCGGAGAAAATTGGGGATTCTAAACTTGAAAATTTTGAATTCTCTCCAAAAGCTGGATATCAATTTGCTGAAAAATGGACAGCTGGGGTCGAAGGTTCAATCATGAATGTAAAAAGTACAGGAACTGACAAGACAGAAAAATATAAAATTGGAGGTTTTGTGCGTTACTCGACACCACTTTCTCAAATGTTTTCTTTCTACACAGATTTAGGCGTAGGATACCAAAACACTTCCTTAAACAATGCAAAAGGAATGTATGCAAGTTTAACACCTGCTTTATTTATCAATATGAAAAACGGATTTGGTTTGAATTTTTCTATTGGAGGAATTAACTACGATAATCTTGACGGAAAAAATGATCCAAGACAACAACGTTTAGGTTTTGATTTTGGAAAAACATTAAACATTGGAGTTTCTAAAAACTTCGCATTATAGTTATAGGATTTAGTTAAGAAGTAAAATCCTTTCTGCTTTTTGTTTTCTGCACAAAAAGTAAAAACCCGACAATAGAAATTGTCGGGTTTTATATTTATAGAATGGTACGTATTGTATTATTCGTTAAGCATTTTCCAAAGTTTATCTTTCAGATCAGTCAAACCTTGCTGAGCAACTGACGAAATAAACATGTAAGGAACATCTTTGAATGTTACATCTAATTCTGCTTTTAACTCTGCTTTTAATTCATCATCCAGCATATCGCATTTTGAAATTACTAAAAGACGTTCTTTATCCAGCATTTCAGGATTGTACTTCGTCAATTCATTAACCAAAATATCGTATTCAGCTCTAATATCTGGCGTATCAACCGGAACTAAAAACAGTAAAGTCGAATTACGCTCAATGTGTCTTAAGAAATAATGTCCTAAACCTTTTCCTTCTGCTGCACCTTCAATAATTCCAGGAATATCAGCTATTACAAAAGATTGAAAATCTCTGTACGCAACAATTCCTAAATTAGGTTTTAATGTTGTAAAAGGATAATCTGCAATTTTGGGTTTTGCCGAAGTTAAAACAGATAATAAAGTAGATTTTCCTGCATTTGGAAAACCAACTAAACCAACATCTGCCAGAACTTTAAGTTCCAAAATTACATCCATTTCTATACCAAGCAAACCTGGCTGTGCGTAACGAGGCGTTTGATTTGTCGAACTTCTAAAATGCCAGTTTCCTAAACCTCCCTTTCCTCCTTTTGCAAGAATTTGTTTTTCTCCGTGTTCTGTAATTTCAAAAAGCGTTTCACCAGTTTCTTTGTCTTTTACAACAGTTCCTAGCGGCACTTCAATAATTTTATCTTCTCCATCTGCACCTGTACTGCGGTCTCCACCACCATCTCCACCGTGTCCAGCCTTAATGTGACGTGCAAATTTTAAATGAAATAATGTCCAAAGTCCTTTATTCCCAACTAAATATACATGCCCTCCGCGGCCTCCATCTCCTCCGTCTGGACCACCTTTTTCAATAAATTTCTCTCTATGTAAATGCGTAGATCCTTTTCCTCCTTTTCCGGAAGAAACATATATCTTAACGTAATCTACAAAATTCCCTTCTGTCATTTTTGTTTGTTTATGTGTAGTTTCTAAGTTTCAGGTTTCAAGTTTCAAGTTAAGTGCGTTGCGCTAACCTGAAACCTGAAACTTTAAACTTGAAACAAATTCTCTCTACTCTTTAAGCGCTTTTACAAGCACTTTATCAATTTTTACGCCGTCCATGTCGACAACTTCTAATACGAATTTCTGCCAGACTAATTTTTCTCCTTCTTTTGGAATATGAGAAAGCTCCGTCATAATCATGCCGCTTACAGTGTTTACTTCGTAATCGTTTGTCAACTCGTCTAACTCAAAATAAGTTAAGAAATCGTGTAACGAATAATGCCCGTCAACCAGCCAAGAACCATCTTCTCTTTCTATAAGCTGAAACTCATCTTTATAAAATTCAGATGCATCTCCAACTAAAGCCTCCAGAATATCATTCAACGTGATCAAACCTTGAAAAACTCCATATTCGTCTGAAACTAAAGCATAATGAACGCCAGTTTTCTTGAAATTTTCCAACGCTTTGTAAGCTGTTGTCTGCTCCATTAAATAAGGCGCATCAGAAACGATAGCTGATAAATCAAAATTATCATTTTCGATACTAGCGAAGATATTTTTAAGAGTTACTACTCCAACTATATCATCGTAATTATCATTATAAACTGGGTAAACCGTATGCAGATCCTGAACCACCAATTCTTTAATCTTTTCTTTATCTGCTTTTAATGGCAGCATATCGACTGACTTGCGATGCGTCATTAAAGAGTTTACTTTTCTATCACCAATATGAAAAACACGTTCCACAATATCTTGTTCAATTTCTTGAACTTCTCCAACTTCGGTTCCTTCTTTAATTATGGCTTTAATTTCTTCTTCTGTAACTTTTCCGTCAGCGGTTGGTTTTATCTGAAAAACATTCAATAGAAAATCTGTTGAAGATGTTAAAAGCCAGATAAAAGGTGCTGTAATTATAGAGATTACTTTCATTGGCATTGCTACCATTTTTGCAATTGCTTCTGGATAATTTAATCCGATTCGTTTTGGAAGTAATTCTCCTAAAACCAATGAGAAGAAAGTTAAAATTACAACTACAATTCCAACAGCTACTGAGTGTGCATAAGGTTTTAGAAATGCAAAACCGGCAACGAAAATTTCAACATCTGCAGTTACTTTATCTCCAGAATAAATACCTGTCAAAATTCCGATTAAGGTAATTCCAATTTGGACTGTAGATAAAAATTTGTTTGGCGAATTGGCTAAATCGAGTGCTGTTTTAGCACTTTTATTGCCTTTTTTCGCGGCTGTTTCAAGCCTGTTTTTACGGGCAGAAATCAAAGCGATTTCGGACATGGAGAAAACTCCGTTTAAGAGAATTAGAAAAAATATAATTAGTATTTCCAATTGATAGGGGATTCGTTATAAAATGGTCTTGTTAAATGCAATTTGTACTCTCAATTTATTCTAGCCCAGATGGAAGTAAAAAGCCCGGAGCTAAAAAAACTAATTTTTCCTGCCATAAAACAGCGACCAGCGGAAGCTCGTTTTAGGGTTTGGAAAAATAGTTTTTTTAGCGAGGACTTGTAACGTACAGCTGGAAAAAGCTTCTACAAATTATCTATAACTGACGTTAAGCGCTCTGTAATTTGTTCAATCGTTCCGATACCGTCTACGGCATGAAACTTATTTTGTTCTTTATAATATCCAATTAGCGGAGCTGTTTTCTCGTTGTATTCTTGATATCTTACACGAATTTTCTCTTCGTCTTGATCATCAGCTCTTCCACTTGTTTTTCCTCTTTCTAATAAACGTGCTACTAAAATCTCGTCATCTGCTTCTAAAGCGATTGTTGCAGTTACGCTTGACCCAATTGTTGGCAGAAATTTATCTAAAGCCTCAGCCTGGTTGATTGTTCTTGGATAACCGTCGAACAAAAATCCAGCTGTATCTGGATGTTTTTTTACCTCATCAATTAACATTGCAGTTGTTACTTCGCATGGAACTAATTCTCCATTATCCATAAAAACTCTTGCTTTTTTACCTAGTTCTGTATCATTTTTTAAATTAAAACGAAAAATATCTCCTGTTGAAAGATGTGTTAAATTATATTTTTCTTTTAAAAATTCTGCCTGAGTTCCTTTTCCTGCTCCAGGCTTTCCAAATAAAACAATGTTAATCATAATTGAAATGAGTGTTGTTACTTCTAATTTTTGTCAGAAGTTTTTAAATGAATATATAGTTGTGTTTTTTTATTCTGCTAATTTATAGACTTCGGTTAAATTTCTTCCTAAACCATCGTAGTCCAAACCGTAACCAACAATAAATTTATTTGGAATACGAACTCCAACGTAATCTATCTTAATGTCTTTTTTATAAGCTTCTGGTTTAAAGAATAAAGTGGCAATTTTAAAATGCTTTACATTTTTTTCTTTAAACAAACGTTTCAATTCTTCGATCGTATTTCCTGTATCGATAATATCTTCAATAATTATAACCGTTCTTCCAGTCAAATCCTGATTGATTCCTATTAATTCTTTAACAGAATTAGTACTTTCAGTTCCTTCATACGATGCCATTTTTATGAATGAAACCTCGCATGGTTTTTTGTATTTCTTCAAAAAATCTGACACTACCATAAAAGCGCCATTCAAAACTCCAATAAAAATTGGTGTATCATCTCCAAAATCATCCTCTACCTGAGCCACTATTTTAGTTAAAGCAAAATCGATTTCTTTAGCCGAAATAAACGGAACAAATTGTTTATCGTGAAGTTGTATCATTATTTTTCTTTTTAAAATAATGCACAAAGATACAGAATTACAACGTAACTGCTTCTATCAAAATAAACTGTATACCGATATTTTTTACGAATGTTAAATATCAGTTAATAATTACAAATTATTATTTGACGCTATTTTTAATTTGAGTAAATTGTTGTTATATAAATATTTAACTCCAAAGAATTCAAATGAAAAAATCTTTACCGCTATTTTCTATATCATTACTGGCACTAATGACCGCATGCAACGGACAAGTTAAAAAAGAAGAAAAGGAAGTTTTAGCCAAACAACCCAATACTGTTGTAAAAACTGCAATTGGTGATTTAACGCTTCCACCGCCTTACGCAACTGAATCGAAAACGAACAATAGTAAAGTTATAGGCTGGTCTGAAGGCAAAACGCCAAAAGCACCAGAAGGTTTTACTGTAACTAAATTTGCTGACGGATTTGAAAATCCGAGATGGACTTATATTGCACCCAACCAAGATATTTTTGTTGTCGAAAGCGGTACGAGATCCAGCAAAAATCAAATTACGGTTTTACGCGATAAAGATAAAGACGGAAAGTTTGAAAGCCGTCAGGTTTTTGTAACTGGTTTAAACAAACCTTTTGGAATGCTGGTTTTAAAAGACTTTTTCTACATTGCTAATACCGATGGATTATACCGTTATCCTTATAAAAACAATCCGTTGAAATTGGAAACAAAAGGCGAAAAAATTCTTGAACTTCCTGCCGGCGGTTACAACAATCACTGGACAAGAAATTTACTAGCAAGTCCTGATGGAAGCAAAATCTATGTTTCTGTAGGTTCTGGAAGTAATGTGGGCGAAAACGGAATGGACAAAGAAGTTCGCCGTGCTGCTATTTTAGAAGTTAATCCTGATGGAACTGGTGAAAAAATCTATGCTTCGGGATTGCGAAACCCTGTTGGAATGGACTGGAATCCAGCCAACAAAGAATTATGGACTGCTGTAAATGAGCGCGATGAATTGGGCGACGAACTGGTTCCAGATTATATTACAAGTGTAAAAAGAGATGGTTTCTACGGATGGCCGTATTCTTATTTTGGAAGTATTCCTGACCCACGATTGAAAGGTGAAAGAAAAGATTTAGTCGAAAAAGCTATTGTTCCTGATGTTCCAGTAGGATCTCACACTGCTTCTTTAGGATTGGCTTTTTATACCAAAAATGCTTTTCCTGCTAAATATAAAAACGGAGCTTTTGTAGGGCAGCATGGTTCTTGGAACCGCTCTAAAATTTCAGGTTATAAAGTACTTTTCGTTCCTTTTAAAGATGGAAAACCTTCGGGAAAACCAGAAGATTTCTTAACTGGTTTTATTTCTGATTCTAATAAAGCTGAAGTTTACGGACGCCCAGTTGCGGTAACGGTTATGAATGACGGATCGCTTTTGGTAAATGATGACAGCGGAAATACTATTTGGAAGGTTACTGCGAATAAATAAAGTTATTAAAAATAAAAATTCCAAATTCCAAACTATAAAAATTAAACACGTAGAGACATAGATTTTTGTTTCGTAGATTAAGATTAAAAAGAAACTCGTTTTCACACATAGCTATGTGACTTTAGGAAAAGTGAAACGCCTTTTTTGCCTCAATGAAACCTATGTTTCTATGTGTTAAATAAAACTGCATTTTTAACCCAGCCATTTTATGCCCTCCAAAAAATACCTTCTTTTTTTCTTTATTCTTTTTATTTCTAAAAACATTTTAGCACAGGAAAAAGAAGTTCAAAATATTGATTCTTTCAAAACCCAAAAACTGAATGAAGTTTTAATAAGTCCGCTCCATATTAACCGAGATTTACAAAACAGCCCTGCTTCTATTGGCATTTTATCCGAAAAAGAATTACTTCGAAATAACACTACAGACATTAGCAATGTAATTAATACTATTCCAGGCGTTTTTATGCAATCGTCAAATATTACTACAACCCGAATTTCGATTCGAGGTATTGGCGCCAGAACTCCTTACGGAACAAATAAAATTAGAGCTTTTTACGGAAGCATTCCGCTAACATCTGGAAACAGTGAAACGGTAATTGACGATATCGATCTTCAAAACATTAATCAGATTGAAGTTATAAAAGGACCGCTTTCGAGTATTTATGGCGCAGGATTGGGCGGTGCGATTTTAATTTCACCACAAACCTTAAAAAATGGGCAGTATCAAGCTGAAGTAAGTTCTGTTTTTGGTTCTTTTGGATTACTGAAAAACAGAGTCAGTTTTGATTTGAATGAAAAAAGCTCTTCTGTAAGTCTGAATTATCACAATTTAAAAACAGACGGCTGGCGCGAAAACAGCGCCTATAATCGTGAAGGAATTACACTTTCTGGAGAATTATTCCGAAAGAAAAACAGCAAACTCACTTATTTTTCTAATTATACTTATTTGAAAGCTTATATTCCAAGTTCCATAAACAAAACGGCTTTCGACAATAATCCGCAGTCGGGCGCACCAACTTGGGTTGCTTCGAAAGGTTTTAAAGAATATAAATCGACTCTCGGCGGATTAGCTTATGATTTCAAAATAAACGATCACCTCACCAATTCGACTTCTGTTTTTATCAATTATAAAGACAGCAACGAACCTCGTCCTTTTGACGTTTTACGCCAATATACTTTTGCATCGGGTGTCAGAACTCAATTTTCTGGTGATTTTACAATTGGAAAAATTAAAAATCAATTTATTGGCGGAATTGAATATTTCAGGGATAATTACAGTGGTAATACTTTCGAAAATCTCTATCAGCAAAATAATGGAAACGGAAGTTTACAAGGCGATCAGCTTACGGCAACCGATCAAAAAAGACATTTTTACAATATTTTTTCGCAAATTAGGACTTTACTTTCCGATCAATTTGAAATTCAAGCAGGATTAAATTACAACAAAACCAAATTTAAACTGCAAAATGATTTTCCCGTTTCGGCGAATGATCCGAAGGAAAAATACAGTTATGATGGAATTTTTTCACCGCAGCTTTCTTTTTTATACAAACCGAATGAAGTTCGCACTTTTTACTTTTCTGTAAGCCGAGGATTTTCTCTTCCTGCAACCGAAGAAACTTTAACCTCAACAGGAAACATTAATCCCGACATTAAACCTGAAACGGGTTATAATTTTGAATTGGGCGGAAAATTGCATTTTTTCAACAAAAAATTGTATACTCAAATTGCCGTTTACCGAATGGAAATTAAAGATTTATTGGTTGCGAAAAGAATTGGCGACGACCAATACGAAGGTGTAAATGCTGGAAAAACTTTTCATGAAGGAATCGAAATTTCACTCAACCACAATTGGCTAATTAATTCCATTTTCAATTTAAGTTCTTATATCGGAGCATCGATTGGAAATTATGAATTTAAGGAATTTGTTGATAATGGAAATGATTTTTCTGGAAACAAATTAACCGGAGTTCCTGCCAATACAGCAAGCGCTGGTTTTACCTTAAATACGAGTTCAGGATTTTACTTTACAGCCGATTTTCAGTTTACTGACAAAATTCCGCTAAATGATTCTAACGCAGACTTTTCTGACTCTTATACTTTATTAAATTTAAAAACTGGTTATCAATTCGAAATTTTATCGGGTTTAAAAGCTCATATTGATGCTGGCGTAAATAATGTCACAAACGAAAAGTACGCTTCGATGATTTTGACCAACGCGACCGCAGTAGGAAATGCACAGCCAAGATTTTATTATCCCGGATTACCAATAAATTATTTCGGAATTATCTCACTAAATTACTTATTTTAGCAGAGTATTTAATACCACAAAGATGCCGTCTGAATTGCAAAAAAAATTGGATTATGTAAATGCTTATCGGGAAAATCGTCTCATAGCTGCACAGGATATTTTAGAAAACCCATCACTTTTTGGTGAATTGGTTTCAATTTGTTTTACCCCATCAGACAAAAATAATCATAAAGCCTGCTGGATTTTAGAATTTGTTTCTTACGAAGAATTACTTTGGCTTCAGCCTCATCTCGATTTTTTCTGTTCCAATTTGAAAGTTTTAAAAGATGAAAGTTCGCTTCGCCCAATTGCAAAAGTGGTACAGCTTCTTATAAAATCGCATTACAAGAAAAACGAAAACTGTATTAAACTTTCTGAAGAAAATTTACAAGACTGCATAGAAGCTTCTTTCGACTGGTTAATTACCGACGTTAAAGTTGCTACGAAAGCCTACTCAATCCGTACTTTATATATTTTAGGAAATCACTATGACTGGATTCATCCAGAACTTAAGGTTATAATTGACAAGGATTATGCAGATCATTCTGCCGCTTATAAAGCCGTAGCAAAAGAAGTTTTAAAAAAAATAAAATAGGTTTTGCCACAGATTAAAAGGATTAGAATGATTTATACTTTCTTTTTTCACCACAAATTTTTAACAAAATGCAATTCTTATAAATTCGTGTAATCCGTGGCAACTTAAAAAATCTTTTTTAATCCTTTTAATCTGTGGCGGAAAAACTAAATTTTGGCTAAAAAAGATTAAAAGGTATCTTTGCAAAAACACAACACAAAATGAATTATTTTTCTTCTGATTTTAAATTAGGAATATTAGGCGGCGGACAATTGGGTAAAATGCTTTTGTCTGACACCAGAAAATTTGACATACAAACTTATGTTTTAGATCCAAGCGATGAAGCACCGAGCAAAATTGCCTGCAATAAATTCTTTCAAGGCGATTTGATGGATTATGAAACGGTTTACAATTTTGGAAAACAAGTCGATGTTTTGACTTTCGAAATCGAATTGGTAAATCTTGAAGCTTTAACGCAATTGGAAAACGAAGGTGTAAAAGTATATCCGTCTCCAAAAACTTTAAAAGGAATTCAGAATAAAGGAACTCAAAAAGATTTTTATACCGAAAGTAATATCCCAACGGCATCCTATCTACGTTTTGATAGTCCAGCACATTTGCAAAAATCAGTTGGAAACAATGAAATCACAATTCCGTTTGTTTGGAAATGCACTGAATTTGGTTACGACGGAAATGGCGTAAAAGTAATTCGTCAAATTTCTGATATGGATGATTTACCAAATGTAGAATGCATTGCAGAAACCATGGTTCCTTTCAAAAATGAATTGGCGGTAATTGTGGTAAGAAATCCATCTGGAGAAATTAAGACGTATCCGGTTGTAGAAATGGAATTCCACCCAGAAGCAAATCAGGTTGAATACGTGATCTGCCCTGCAAGAATCGACGAAAAAGTAGCCGAAAAAGCCCGAGCAATTGCTTTAAATGTTTCTGAAAAATTCAATCACGTTGGACTTTTAGCTGTAGAAATGTTCCAAACCAACGAAGATGAGATTTTAGTGAATGAAGTGGCTCCACGTCCGCACAATTCTGGACATTACTCAATTGAGGCAAGTTACACTTCTCAATTCGAAAATCATTTACGTGCTATTTTAGATCTTCCTTTAGGAAATACAGACAGTAAAGTGGCCGGAATAATGGTAAATTTAGTAGGCGCCGAAGGTTTTTCTGGAGATGTTGTTTACGAAAACATCGAAACTATTTTAGGATGGAACGGCGTTACTCCTCATATTTACGGTAAAAAACAAACGCGTCCTTTCAGAAAAATGGGCCACGTAACCATAGTAAATGAAAATGTGGTTGAAGCAAGACGAATTGCAGAAGATGTTAAGAATACTATTAGAGTAATTTCTCAATAGTTTTCAGTCGCAGTTTTCAGTTTTCAACAACTTGAAACCTGAAACCTCAAACAAACCAAATTAAAAAAAAAATAAAATGAGCAAAGTAGCTATTATAATGGGAAGCATCTCAGACATGCCAGTCATGCAGGATGCCATCGACATACTAAAACAATTCAATGTAGAAGTTGAAGTAGATATTGTTTCGGCACACAGAACTCCGGAAAAATTATTCGATTTCAGTAAAAATGCACATACACGCGGGATTTCGGTAATTATTGCCGGAGCTGGAGGCGCTGCGCATTTACCTGGAATGGTCGCTTCAATGTCACCACTTCCTGTAATTGGAGTTCCTGTAAAATCTAGTAATTCTATTGATGGCTGGGATTCGGTATTATCGATTCTGCAAATGCCGGGCGGAGTTCCTGTCGCAACTGTGGCACTAAACGGAGCAAAAAATGCCGGAATTTTAGCAGCACAAATCATCGGAAGTCATGATAAAAAAGTGCTTGATACGATTATTTCTTATAAAGAAGAATTGAAAGCCGCGGTTAATAAAGCTGCAGAAGGATTGAAATAGTTTACAGTTTTCAGTCACAGTTTTGAGTATAAACTGTGACTGAAAACCGCGACTAAAAAATTAAATTACGCTTCATCTTCCACTTCCTCCAAAACAGATTCAAATTCAGATTCTTGTATATCATCTTTATTGATCCAATTTTCTGAAGTAACCAAATTGTAATTTATATTATCTTCAGTTGTCAATTCCCAAATAATACTTTCGGCTTCAGGAAATGGAATGTTTTGAGAAATTTGATTTTCGAATAATCTCTTAATAAGATTTCTATCAGACAAACCTTTATTCAATAATTTCAATACATTTTCGGAAGTTAACTTTTGCACTTCGCCCTCAGTTGGTGTCATAGAAAAATGAACAATCGAAGCTTTTGCATTCGGAAATTTCCCATTGTAAGCTTTAAAAAGTAATTGATTAACATGAAACAAAGTTCCTTGCATGTGTATTTCTGGATATTCTTCACAAACTTTATCTATTAACATATTGTTCGATATCTGTTCAATCTGTCCATCACTTAATTGCTCTCCTAATTTATATTCTAAAACAATCTGGGCAGCTTCGTTAGGCTCGTAATCAGAAATAGCCATTTCTAATAATTCTGGTAAACTCGATTTATCTGCTGTCGCTCCGTCAGGATAATTGAATTTTTCTAATAAGGCAATCAAATCTTCATCAGACCAATATCCTTCCACTTCATTTACCGTATCAATATTATTTATTACAATTTGATAATTCATATCTTTTTATTTTTATAATTATGATCAGCATTTTATATGCTAAATCCTATTTTCTCAATTTACGCTTTTAAAACCGTCTGCAGGAATAAATAACATATCTATAACACAATTTAAGAGGATTTTATGCCGAGAATCGATTTTGTTTAGATGATTACATTTTTATAAATTGCTATCTTTGGAATTCAAAAATTTGACTTCAATTAATAAAAAATAGTATATCATAATGAGTGTTTTACTTTCAAAATTTATAACGAAACATAATACTGCCCCTTTTTCTCAAATTAAAATCGAAGACTACGTTCCGTCTTTTCAAGAAGGAATTGCTTTGGCGAAAGCCGAAATTGATGCAATCGTAAATAATCCGGACGCGCCAACTTTTGAAAACACAATTGTGGCGATGGACTTTTCAGGCGATATTTTAGATCGCCTTTCGAGTATTTTTTTCAATTTGAATTCGGCTGAAACCAATGACGAAATGCAGAAAATTGCTCAGGAAGTTTCACCTCTTCTTTCAGAATTTGGAAATGACATTCGCTTAAATGCCGATTTGTTTGCGAGAGTAAAAGCAGTTTACGGTCAAAAAGATAGTTTGAATCTCAACGCAGAGCAAACGACTTTATTAGACAAAAAATATAAAAGTTTTTCTAGAAACGGAGCTAATTTACCTGAAGACAAGAAAAATCAGTTAAGAGAAATTGACAAAGAATTATCTAAGTTGAGTTTACAGTTTGGCGAAAATGTTTTGGCGGAAACTAACAACTTCGAATTACATTTAACCAATGAAAAAGATTTATCAGGTTTACCAGAAGGAACAATCGAAGCCGCTAGATTATTAGCTAAAAACCAAGAAAAAGAAGGCTGGATTTTCACTTTAGATCACCCAAGTTATGTTCCGTTTTTGACTTATGCAGATAATCGCGAATTGCGTAAAAAAATGGCTATTGCTTTTGGAGCAAAAGCATTTCAGAATAATGAATTCGACAATCAGGAAAATGTTTTAAAAATTGCGAAACTGCGTTTTGAAAGAGCCAATTTATTAGGTTATAAAACTCACGCACATTTTGTTCTGGAAGAAAGAATGGCCGAAAGCCCAGAGAAAGTTTTCTCTTTCTTAAATGATTTATTAGCAAAAGCAAAACCAGCAGCTCAAAAAGAGTTTGCAGAATTAACCGCTTTCGCGAAAGAACTGGACGGAATCGAACAATTAGAAAAATGGGATGGCGCTTATTATTCAGAAAAATTAAAACAACAGCTTTTTAATTTAGACGATGAAAAACTGAAACCTTATTTTCAATTAGAAAAAGTATTGGACGGTGCCTTTACAGTTGCCAAAAAATTATACGGTTTAACTTTTACGGAAGTTTTTGATATTGATAAATACCACGAAGAAGTTACAACTTATGAAGTAAGAGATGCTGAAAACAATTTAGTTTCTATTTTCTACGCTGATTTCTTCCCAAGAAAAGGAAAAAGAAATGGTGCATGGATGACTTCATTCAAATCACAATATGTAAAAGACGGCGTAAACGAAAGACCACACATTTCGAATGTTTGTAATTTCACAAAACCAACCGAAACAAAACCTTCATTATTGACTTTTAATGAAGTTACGACACTATTCCACGAATTCGGACATGGTTTACACGGAATGCTTGCTGATACAACTTATCCAAGTCTATCTGGAACTTCTGTTTATTGGGATTTTGTAGAATTACCAAGTCAGATTATGGAAAACTGGTGTTACGAACCAGAAGCTTTGGCTTTGTTCGCTAAACATTATGAAACGGGAGAAATTATTCCGATTGAATATGTACAAAAAATTAAAGAAAGTGCGAGTTTCCAAGAAGGTTTGGCAACTTTACGTCAATTAAGTTTCGGACTTTTAGACATGGCTTGGCACGGACAAGATCCAACCAATATTACAGACTTAAAAGCTTTTGAAACGGAACAATTTGCCAATACACAATTGTATCCAGATGTAAAAGAAAATGCAATGAGTACGGCTTTTTCGCATATCTTCCAAGGTGGTTATTCTTCAGGATATTACAGCTACAAATGGGCAGAAGTTTTAGATGCAGATGCTTTTGAATACTTTCAGGAAAAAGGGATTTTCAATGAAGAAGTAGCGAAAAAATTCAAAGACAATGTTCTTTCTAAAGGAGGAACAGAACATCCTATGACTTTGTACAAACGTTTTAGAGGTCAGGAACCAAAACCGGAAGCGTTATTGAAGAGAGCGGGATTGGTTTAATATTTAATATCTTTGTATATTATTAAGTCTTTTGAAAGAAAAAAATTTATATATAATTGCGGGTTGTAATGGAGCTGGAAAAACAACAGCTTCATACTCAATCCTGCCTGAAATTTTAGACTGTAAAGAATTTGTAAATGCTGATGAAATCGCAAAAGGTTTATCACCATTTCAACCTGAAACAGTAAGTTTTGAAGCTGGAAGAATAATGCTTAATCGAATAGATGAGCTATTACAAAAGGAAGTGGACTTTGCTTTTGAGACAACTCTTTCTGCAAAAAGCTATATTTCTATTGTAAAAAAAGCACAAAGTCAAGGCTATTTTGTAACATTAATTTTCTTTTGGCTCAACTCTATTGAATTAGCAAAACAAAGAGTTAAAGTAAGAGTAACGGAAGGTGGACATAATATTCCTGAAGATGTTATAGAACGAAGATACATTCGTGGTATTAAAAATTTCTTTGAAATTTATCTTCACAAGTGTAACAATGTAATGTTGTTTGATAACTCAAATAAATTACCAATACTTGTTGCCGAAAAAGAGATTAACGAAGAGATTCAAATTACCAATGAAAATTTATTTGATGAAATAAAAACTTTTTTAAAGATATGACAAAAGATAAAATCAAAGAGTTACAACATAAAATTGTTGAAGGCTTAAAAGTTTCTTCAAAAAAAATGATTGAAAACAAAAAGAAAACCAATGGAAAAATTGTGGTTTTTGCTGATGGAAAAATCCAAACAATTAACGCCGTTGACATTAAAGATTAATACCAATCAAACTTGAAAAAATATTTCAAAATCCTCCTCTACTTAGCAATTATTGGATTATTTGCAGTTGTTTCTGTAAATTATTACGTTAAATCTTCCACTAAAAAACATATTTATAATTCACTTAAAAGATTTCCTAAAAATGATGTCGGAATTATTTTTGGTGCCGGAATTAACGGAGATCAGCCAAGCAAATATTTAAAAGACAGACTTGATGCAGGGATTTTATTATGGAAAGCAAAACGAATCAATAAAATTTTACTTTCGGGTGATAATGGCCGTGAAGAATATGATGAATTGACTGTTATGAAAAACTACTGTTTTAATCACGGAGTTGATACCACAAAAATATTTATAGACTATGCCGGTTTTGATACTTACTCTACAATGTATCGCGCCAAACATATTTTTAAAATTAAAAAAGCAACTTTAATATCTCAGAAATATCATTTAAACAGAGCAATTTATATCGGACAAAAACTCGGTATAAAATCGGTTGGTTATTCTGCGAATAAGGGAGAATATTTAGGTTATCAATATGTCACTTTTAGAGAATATGGTTCAATCTTCAAATCTTTTTTTGATGTTTTAAGAAATCGAGAGCCTCGCTTTTTAGGTGGAGAAATTAATATTAATGGAGAATCAAATTATTCTAAAGAAGACAAACGATGAAACTCTCAGAGGTATCGCTCCGCTGGAGCTGTAAATCGTAATATAAAAAAGCAGAGGTTGTTTCAATATTGAAACAACCTCTGCTTTTTTACGTCAATCTGTATTTATTCTTTCTCTAAAACTCGTTTCGCTAATTTGCCAACTGTCAGTCCTTGCACTACAATTGAAAACAGTACAACAATATAAGTTACTTCCAGTAATAGGTTTTTATATTCTCCTTCTGGCATAGAAAGAACTAATGCAATTGAAACTCCTCCACGAATTCCTCCCCAAACTAAAACCATCAAAGAACCTTTGTTATAGGCCGATTTGATTCCGAAGAACTTAAAAATATCGAAGAATTTCCAAGGCAGAACTATCGATGTTAATCTTGAAAAAAGTACTATAAAGATAGCTACCAAACCTGTCAGCAATTGTTTGTTTAAATCTGGAAGCAATAGTAATTCAAAACCAATAAACAAGAATAGAATAGCATTCAGAATCTCGTCAATAAGTTCCCAGAATTTCCCTAAATAGTCTTGAGTTACTTCGCTCATCGCTACTTTTTTACCATAATTACCAATAATCAATCCGGCAACAACCATTGCCAGCGGACTCGAAACGTGTAAACTTTGGGCAATTAAAAATCCTCCCATAACAATCGAAAGTGTTATCAAAACCGAAACTTTATAATCATCGATTTTCTTCATAACTCTTGATGCTGTGTATCCTAAAACGGCTCCTAATAAAAGTCCGCCAATACCCTCTTTTGCAAATAACCATGCGATAGATCCAAAACTCATATCAAATGCTGGATCGGTTGCCATTTTTAAAACAACGGCAAACATTACTACTGCTACTCCATCATTAAACAATGATTCTCCAACAATTTTGGTTTCTATTCTTTTAGGAACTTTGGCTTGTTTTAAAACTCCTAAAACCACAATTGGATCGGTTGGAGAAATTAATGTTCCAAAAACTAAACAAAATAAGTAAGGGATTTTGATTCCGAAAAGTGGTGCGATATAAAAAAGCAGAACAGAAATAATTAATGCCGACAATACAACACTTACAGTGGAATAAATCATAATCGGAACTTTTTGTTCTTTAAGATCTGACATATTTACGTGCAGTGCGCCGGCAAATAAAAGAAAATTCAACATTGCTCCCATTAAGATTTCGTTGAAATCAAATTCTTTGATCAAATCAAAAAAATGTTTTGTGGTTGCAGGAAAATAAGAATCTCCCAAAAGGCGAATTCCTACCGAAACCAGCATAGCAATAATCATGATTCCGATCGTTCCCGGAAGTTTTAAAAATCTTAAATTTAAATAGGCGAAGAAAGATGCCAGTACGATAAGTACTGAAAAGGTGTAGTATAATTCCATAAATGTGATTTTTACAAAAATAGCTGCATCATTATTTAATCAAAATTTAAGGCATTCAATTAACATAACTTTATAATTCGTTAAATAACTTTCATTTATTTTTGAAAGTTTAAAAACTTTTACTTACATTTGATCCATGGAATTCAAAGAAGCAAAAAATAAGTTTGTACAAACATGGGGAGCGTTAGGTTCTCAATGGGGAATTAATAAAACGATGGCACAAATCCACGCTTTATTAATGGTTTCAAACGACGCTGTTTCTATGGAAGACATTATGGAAGAATTGCAAATTTCCCGCGGAAACGCCAGCATGAACCTGAGAGCTTTAATGGATTGGGGAATTGTTTATAAAGAGTACAAAGCCGGAGAAAGAAGAGAATTTTTTACTGCCGAAAAAGATTTAGACGAATTAGCTGTAAAAATTTCAAGAGAACGAAGCAAAAGAGAAATCAAACCTGCGCTTAAAATCTTAAAAGAAGTTTCGACTATTGAAGCAAAAGATTCTGCAGAAGAAAAACACTTTGTGGATCAAACTACTAAACTGTACGATTTCGTTTTAAAAGCAGATAATATGTTAGACAAAATGACTGAATTTAATGATAACTGGCTTGGGAGGCTGGTTTTAAAAATAATGAAATAAAAAAATTTAATTAAAACTTTCATTTTTTTCTGAAAGTTTAAAAATTTAAAAAACAACTCTTATGAACTTCTTAAAAGCAGAATGGAAAAATTTAGCACTTTTCAATTATGAAGTTGATGCCGAAATTTTAGAAAAATATCTTCCCGCAGGAACCGAAATTGATATTTGGAACAACAAATGTTACGTAAGCTTGGTTGGTTTTATGTTTAAAAACACCAAAGTTTTAGGATTGAAAGTTCCGTTTCATGTAGATTTTGAAGAAGTCAATTTGAGATTTTACGTAAAACGTTTTGAAAATGGAGAATGGAAACGCGGTGTAGTTTTCATTAAAGAAATTGTTCCTAAAAAAGCGATCACATTTATTGCGAATACTTTGTATCAGGAACATTATGAAACTCAGAAAATGAGATATGAAATCATTGAGAATAAAAATACTAATACTTTTATTTACCAATGGAAAAAGGATAAAAAGTGGAATACCATTCAACTGGAAACTACAAATGTTTTAAAAAAAATTGAAGTCGATTCTGAAGCTGAATTCATCACGGAACATTATTTTGGATATACCAAAATCGATGAAGAAACTACTTTTGAATATGAAGTTCAACATCCGAGATGGGAACAATTGGAAGTTTTAAATCACAATATTGAAATTGATTTCGAAAAAATTTATGGAAACGATTTTGGATTTCTTCAAGATTCAAAACCAACTTCAGTTTTCTTAGCAAAAGGTTCAAAAATTACAGTTAAGAATAAAAGAAAACTGCAATCAATTCCAGTTTTAGAAGAAATGTACTAATCAAATTATTTACGTTAAAACCAAAAATCATGAAAACGCTCGAAAACCAAACCTTACTTTATGACGAAGATTGTCCGCTTTGCAGTTTATACACAACCGGCTTTGTAAAAAGTGGTATGCTCGATGAAAATGGAAGAAAATCTTATTGTCAGCTTTCTGATGAAGAACAAAGTTTTGTAGACTTAAAACGAGCGCCAAATGAAATTGCGTTGATTAATAATAAAACCAAAACAGTCACTTACGGAGTTGACAGTTTGATAAAAGTCATTGGATTTTCTTTTCCAATAATTGAAGAAATTGCAACTATAAAACCGATTCATTTCATCTTAAAAAAAATGTATTCTTTTGTTTCTTATAACAGAAAAGTAATCATTCCAGGAATTGTAAAAGAAGAAAACAAATTAGAATGCACGCCTGATTTCAATTACAAATACAGATTTATTTTTATTGGATTCGCATTAACTATTACGAGTTTGGTTTTATTTGGATATTCTAATTTGATTCCGATTTTACCAAAATCAAATATTACAAGAGAAATTATTTTGGCATTTGGACAGATTGTTTTTCAAAGTTTATTTCTTTTAAAATTCGATAAAAAAACTATAATCAATTATGCTGGAAATTTAATGACTGTTTCTTTAATGGGATCTTTGATCTTAGTTCCGGTTTTGATTCTGAATCAATTTATCAATCTTCCGGAAATGTTTGTCTTAGGTTGGTTTGGAATTACGGTTTTGATTATGTGTGCAGAACATTTTAGAAGAGTCAAAGTTTTAAAACTTCCCTTTCATTTATCTTACACCTGGATTTTATATCGAATTCTTGCTTTGCTTTTTATTTTAAATTAAAGTCTGCCACGAATTACACTAATCTCCACTAATTTTTAAATTGTTTTGATAATATTAATTCGTGAAAACTTGTGCAATTCGTGGCGAAAAAAATTAACAACATGAACAAACTCATAATCGCAGCAGGAACCGGTTTTCTAGGACAAGTTTTAGTCGATCATTTCAAAAATAAATTTGAAGAAATTGTAATTCTGACTCGTGGAAAATCAAAAATCATAGACGGAATTAAATATGTAAACTGGAATGCCAAAACTTTTTCGGGCTGGGAAAAGGAATTAGAGAATGCAACGGTTTTAATAAATCTTGCCGGAAAATCTGTTGATTGCCGTTATACCAAAGAAAACAAAAAAGAAATCCTTTTATCCCGAATTGAAAGCACAAAGATTTTAAACAAAGCCGTTTTAAATTGCCAAAATCCGCCGAAACATTGGCTGAATTCATCAACCTCAACTATTTATCGTTTTTCTTTAGACAAGCAGATGGATGAAGCTGATGGTGAAATCGGAAATGACTTTTCTATAAACGTAGCGTTGTCTTGGGAAAAAGCATTTTTTAAAACTGAAACTCCAAACACTTTAAAAACCGCTTTGCGAACTTCAATTGTTTTAGGGAAAAATGGTGGCGCTTTTATTCCGTTAAAAACTTTGGCAAAAATTGGTTTTGGAGGAAAACAAGGGAACGGCAATCAGTTTATAAGCTGGATTCATGAAGAAGATTTTGCAAATGCCATTGATTTAATTATTCAAAAAGAAATTGACGGAATAATAAATATCGTTTCTCCAAAGCCAATCAGAAATGCTGATTTTATGCAGAGACTTAGAAAAGCAGTTGGTTTTCCTTTCGGAATTCCGATGAACAAATTTTTTCTTGAAATCGGATCTTTCTTTATTAGAACAGAAACTGAATTGGTTTTGAAAAGCAGAAATGTGATTCCGAAACGACTTTTGGAAAATGGTTTTCAATTTAAGTTTGGAGATATTGATGAGGCTTTTAAAGATTTAATTTAGGTATTATTTGTCATTTCGACGAAGGAGAAATCACACGAGTAATTCCTCAAAGAGAATTGCCAATCTTTGTCGAATTCCTAGTGTGATTTCTCCTTCGTCGAAATGACAAGATTCTGTAAAAAAAATGTAAATCATGCCAACTATAAACTTAATTACCAAAATAAGCGCACACAAACAAATCGTTTTTGATCACTCAAGAAATATTGATATTCATCAACAATCTGCGAGTAAATCAAAAGAAAAAGCTATTGTCGGCGTGACATCTGGTTTGATCAATTTAAATGAAACAGTAACGTGGCGAGGCAAACATTTTGGTTTTTATCTCACACATAAAAGCCGAATTACAGCTATGAATTTGCATGATTATTTTGTGGATGAAATGGAACGGGGCAAATTCAAGTCTTTTAAACACGAACATTTTTTTGAAGAAGAAAATGGAATTACGATCATGAAAGATAAATTGCAGTATGAAACTCCGTTTGGCATTTTTGGAAGTTTATTTGATTTTTTATTTCTGAAAAAGCACTTAACGAATTTCCTTTTAGAGAGAAATAAAATCCTTAAAGAAGTCTCTGAAAAACAGTTTTAAAATAAATTTCTTACTTTTAAGAAAGTATCTAATTTAAAACCAAACTTATGAAATTAAAAACTAAAGTTTTATCGATAGCATTTTTCGCTTTTTCTATTGTTGGATTTTCTCAAAGCAATTGTACAACTTTAAAAGGCTGTGAAAGAAAATTATGCGAATTAAACACAAAATTAGCTGCAGCTAAAAAAGCTGGAAATCAAAATCAGATTAAAGGAGTTGAAGATGCGATTGCGCAGACCAAGAAAAACTGCACCACCAAAACGGTAAATAAAGATCTTGACAAAAAAGTAAAAGAGAAACAGCAAAAAGTAAATGAAAGAACTGCCGATTTAAACGAAGCAATTAAAGACAAAGAAAGCAAAGAGAAAATCGACAAGAAAAGAAAGAAACTAAATGAAGCAAAAGCCGATTTGAACAAAGCTTTAGCTGATCAGAAAACAAAATAGATTAGTTGTTTTTTGAATGATTATCAAAAGTTATTTTTTTACGCAAATTTAGCAGATTTAGCAGATTTTTGAATCTAGTGACTTGCCTCCAGCTTTAGCTGGAGGAGAAATAAGGTTGAATACTATTGGCTTTAGCCAAACTTTATCATTTGGCTAAAGCCAGATTGGAGACACTTTTTACCTCCAGCTAAAGCTGGAGGCAATTCAAAAGTTAAACTTATTTAATGGTTTTAATTGTTTTCTTTTGAAAATGATTTTTCTTGTTTTACGGTTTGCGTGAGGGATAGAAGCTAGCTACCGAAGTAGCGCGGATAGCCCGACAGCATCTTGTTAAAAGGGCGTACAAGCGTAAAGTGAATTTGCCCTTTTACCAAGATGGTGGCACGCCCAAAATGTTTTTATAGAAACGCAATCATAAGCCACCAAAAAATCGGGACACTTTCGACCCAAAAAGAAGTGTAATATTTGGAGCGGTTTGTGTTGGCAAATAAAATAAACAACATTAAGGTCACAACCATAATGAGGTTGATGATAAGATCGTGAAGGGTAAAAGTCAAAATTCCTAAAACCCAAAACGGAACTAGGAGCGAGAATCCTAAAATCTTAGTCCGCTTAACGCCTATTGTCTGCGGAACGGTTTGTAAATGCGGATCGTCATTGGCTAAATCTAAAATCTCAAAAACTAAAATCAGCACAAAAACCAAGACAAAACGCTGCAGGCATTTTATAAAAAAGTTGGCTGTAAAGGGAACTTCGGCATTTATGTAGGGCAAAACCAATGTCGCTCCTACCCAGCAAAGCGAAACAATATAAATTTTTACGCCTGCCCAGTTTCGCGCATTTTTTTTATTCGGAAAAAATGGCAGAGTATAAAGTGCGGTTATGGCAAAAATTCCAACAGAAACGATTTGTGTAATTCTTTTTAAATGGAAAAAATAATAGCCGACTAAAAGCAGCGAAATGAAACTTAAAAGAGCAATAATTTTTAGCTGCTTTCCGATTGGTTTTTTCTTGACGCGAACTAAGGCGTCGTATTTTACAAAATTATATCCTACAATTGTTCCAAAAAAAACGAACAAAGCCATTGGCTCATCATATTGAAGATGAAAGAAATAAAACGTAATTCGAACCAAAGCATAACACGATAAAGCCACGTGAATACTGCTGTTTAAATAAAAATCGAAAATTTGTTTTAAAAGTTTCATGCCTCAAATCTAATCAATTGGTAACAAATCAACTCTTTAGTTGGAAATTTGATAAAAATTGAAGTTAAAAATATCCATTAAATTATTAATAATACTTAATTTTGCGCCACAAAAAAACAACACATTTACTATAAAATGTAATAAACCCTGTGAAATCAAATAAAACACTCGGCAAATTACTTTTGATCTTTAAAAAATAGACTGCTACAAATGAAAACAGATGCTTTTGCTTTAAGACACATTGGTCCAAGAGAAACAGATCTTCAACACATGTTACAAACCATTGGTGTTGAATCGATTGAACAACTTGTTTATGAAACCCTTCCGGACGATATTCGTTTAAAAGCGCCTTTGAATTTGGATCCTGCAATGACGGAGTACGAATTTGCAAATCATATTCAAGAATTAGGAAAGAAAAATAAAGTATTCAAATCTTATATTGGTTTGGGTTATCATCCAACTATCGTTCCTGCTCCAATTCAGAGAAATATCTTCGAAAATCCAGGATGGTATACAGCTTATACACCTTATCAGGCAGAAATTGCTCAAGGTCGTTTAGAAGCTATTTTAAATTTCCAAACTACTGTTATTGAGTTAACTGGAATGGAAATTGCCAATGCATCTTTATTAGATGAAGGTACTGCTGCTGCAGAAGCAATGGCTTTACTGTTTGACGTTCGTACACGTGATCAAAAGAAAAACAACACCAATAAATTCTTCGTTTCTGAAGAAATTTTACCGCAGACTTTATCTGTACTTCAAACACGTTCAACTCCAATTGGAATTGAATTAGTTGTTGGAAACCACGAAACATTTGATTTTTCAAATGAGTTTTTTGGAGCTATTTTACAATACCCAGGAAAATATGGTCAGGTAAACGATTACAGCGCTTTTGTTGCTAAAGCAAAAGAAAACGAAATCAAAGTAGCTTTTGCTGCTGATATTTTGTCACTTGCTGCTTTAACTTCTCCAGGAGAAATGGGAGCTGCAGTAGTGGTTGGAACTTCACAACGTTTTGGTGTACCGATGGGTTACGGTGGTCCTCACGCTGCTTTTTTTGCAACTAAAGATGAATATAAAAGATCAATGCCAGGTCGTATCATTGGAGTTTCTATTGATGTAAACGGAAATCGTGCTTTACGTATGGCGTTAGGAACTCGTGAGCAGCACATTAAACGTGAAAAAGCAACTTCAAATATTTGTACCGCTCAGGTTTTATTAGCGGTTATGGCCGGAATGTACGCGGTTTACCACGGACCAAAAGGATTACAATATATTGCAAACAAAGTTCACGCATCTGCAGTTACGACTGCTGAAGCTTTAAATAAATTAGGAGTTTTCCAAACCAACACAGCTTTCTTTGATACTATTTTGGTAAAAGCAGACGCTCAAAAAGTAAAAGCTGCTGCGGAGAAAAACGAAGTAAACTTCTTTTATGTTGATGCTGATACAATTTCGATTTCATTAAACGAAACGACTTCAATTGCTGATATCAACCAAATTATTGCCATTTTTGCTGAAGCTCTAGGAAAAGAAACTTTCACTGTTTCTGAATTAGCAACTTCAAGTCAATTACCGGCTTCATTAGAAAGAACATCTTCTTTCTTAACGCATGATGTTTTCAACAATCATCATTCAGAAAGTCAGATCATGCGTTATATCAAAAAATTAGAGCGTAAAGATTTATCATTGAATCATTCGATGATTTCATTAGGTTCTTGTACGATGAAGTTAAACGCGGCTTCTGAAATGTTACCTCTTTCAATGCCGAACTGGAACAGCATTCACCCGTTTGCACCAGTAGAACAAGCTGAAGGTTATATCACGATGCTTAAAAAATTAGAGGAGCAATTAAATGTAATTACCGGATTTGCCGGAACAACATTGCAACCTAACTCTGGAGCTCAGGGAGAATATGCTGGTTTAATGGCTATCCGTGCTTACCACTTATCCAGAAACGAGGGTCACCGTAATGTATGTTTAATTCCTTCATCTGCTCACGGAACAAATCCTGCTTCTGCAGCGATGGCCGGAATGAAAATCATTGTTACTAAAACTACTCCAGAAGGAAATATTGATGTTGAAGATTTAAGAGAAAAAGCAATTGAGCATAAAGATGATTTATCTTGTTTAATGGTAACGTATCCTTCTACTCACGGAGTTTTCGAATCTTCAATTATTGAAATCACTAAATTAATCCACGAAAACGGCGGATTAGTATATATGGATGGTGCCAACATGAACGCGCAAGTTGGATTAACAAATCCTGCTACAATTGGCGCTGACGTTTGTCACTTAAACTTACACAAAACATTCGCTATTCCTCACGGTGGTGGCGGACCTGGTGTTGGGCCAATTTGTGTGAACGAAAAACTGGTTCCATTTTTACCAACAAACCCAATCTTAAAAGTTGGTGGTGAGCAAGCTATTACAGCTATTTCATCTGCACCTTACGGATCTGCTTTAGTATGTTTAATCTCTTACGGCTACATTACAATGATGGGTGCTGAAGGATTAAAAAGCGCTACTGAGCATGCGATTTTGAATGCTAACTATATGAAATCTCGTTTTGAAGGTCACTACCCAATTCTTTACACTGGAGAATGCGGAAGAGCGGCCCACGAAATGATTTTAGATTGTCGTTCATTCAAAGAAAAAGGAATCGAAGTTGGTGATATCGCAAAACGTTTAATGGATTACGGTTTCCACGCTCCAACGGTTTCTTTCCCAGTAGCAGGAACTTTAATGATTGAGCCTACAGAATCTGAAGATTTAGCTGAGTTAGATCGTTTTTGTGATGCTCTTATTTCAATCAGAAAAGAAATTGAAGCTGCAACTGCTGATGATAAAAACAATGTATTGAAAAATGCACCTCACACATTGGCAATGTTAACTACTGATTCTTGGGATTTCCCTTATACTAGAGAAAAAGCAGCTTATCCATTAGATTACATTGCTGAAAATAAATTCTGGCCATCTGTTCGTCGTGTAGATGATGCATACGGAGACAGGAATTTAATTTGCAGCTGTGCTCCTATCGAAGCTTACATGGAAAACTAAAAAATTAGTTTTCTTATACATATTCAAACCCGACAGGTTTTAAAAACCTGTCGGGTTTGTTTTTTGTTTCAGGTTTCAGGTTTTAAGTTTCAATTTCTACAGAAACCTGAAACCTGAAACTTGAAACAATTTTTTTTCCACCTTTTTCTTCAATCGTTTGAAATCTCGGAAAAATTAAAAAATCATTAAAAAATAAACAATATATCTAAGAAAAAATCGTTTATTCATAATTATATGCATGCATAGTATTTTTTATGATAGTTATCATATTTTTATTTATACTTTAGCATGAAATTTATCGGATAATTTAAGGAAAGAAATGAAAATAAAAATTATTGGAATTGGGAGTTACATTCCTAATTTAGAAGTAAAGAACACAGACTTTGATAAACATATTTTTTTAAATGAAGATGGAACTCCATTTGGTTACCCTAACGAAGTTGT
Source organism: Flavobacterium fluviale (assembly GCF_003312915.1). NCBI lineage: Bacteria > Pseudomonadati > Bacteroidota > Flavobacteriia > Flavobacteriales > Flavobacteriaceae > Flavobacterium > Flavobacterium fluviale. Next base: position 447,558 of record NZ_CP030261.1, read on the forward strand.
AATTAAAAAGTTTAAAGGCATTACCGGAATTGAAAATCGCCGCTATGCAGAACCTGAATACACTGCATCTGATTTAGCCTTTTTTGCTGCCGAAAAAGCAATCGCAAATGCTGGAATCGATGCTGAGACTTTAGACTACATTATTTTTGCTCACAATTTTGGTGATGTAAAAACGGGAACACATCAAACAGATATTTTACCAAGTTTAGCTACAAGAGTTAAAAATAAATTAGCCATCAAAAATCCTAAATGCGTTGCTTATGATATTCTTTTTGGATGTCCAGGCTGGATTGAAGGTGTTTTACAAGCAAATGCTTTTATCAAATCTGGTATGGCAAAAAGAGTTTTAGTAATTGGAGCCGAAACTTTATCTAGAGTTGTGGACGATCACGATCGTGATTCGATGATTTATTCTGATGGTGCAGGTGCTTCAATCTTAGAGGCTTCTACGGATGAAACTGGTTTATTATCTTATGAAAGTGCCACTTTTGCAAATGATGAAGCGAATTATCTTTATTTCGGAAAGTCTTACAATCCAGATTTAGATCCAGATATCAAATACATTAAAATGTACGGCCGTAAAATTTACGAATTTGCATTAAGTCAAGTTCCATTGGCTATGAAAAGCTGTCTAGATAAAAGTGGTATTGGAATTGACGAGGTTAAAAAAATCTTGATTCATCAGGCAAACGAAAAAATGGACGAAGCTATTATCGAACGTTTTTACAAATTATACGACAAGACATCACCTAAAGATATTATGCCAATGAGCATTCACGATCTAGGAAACAGCAGTGTCGCCACCGTTCCAACTTTATACGATTTGATTCTGCAGGGAAAAATAGAAAATCACGAAATCAACAAAGGAGATGTAGTCATTTTTGCTTCCGTTGGGGCTGGAATGAACGTTAATGCTTTTGTTTACAGATACTAGTATTCAGTCAAAGTTTACAGCCGCAGGAATCAGTTCGACAAACTGCGACTGTAAACTGAAAACTTAAAAAGTCCGCATTTTAAAATGCGGACTTTTTAGTATATTTGCGACCTAATTAAAATCAAGAACGAGAGATTGTTTCGTTCCTCGCATTACTATGTACGAAAAAACGTTTCCGAATAAAAGATTCAAACTTACTTTAGAATTTTTACAAAAGCACGTTAGCACATCAGAAACCATTTTTGATTTTGGAGTACCAAATCCATTTTCTAAAATAATGGAAGAAAATGGCTATACGGTAAAAAATACCAAAGGAGAAGATTTAGATAACGATCAAACCGCTTTGCAAACAGAAGAATATACTGTTTTTACAGCATTTGAAATTTTCGAACATTTGCTAAATCCTTATACAATTTTACAAAACGTAAAATGTGATAAACTTTTAATTTCAATTCCGTTACGTTTATGGTTTTCGCCTGCTTACCGTTCTAAAACAGATATGTGGGACAGACATTATCACGAGTTTGAAGATTGGCAGTTGGACTGGCTTTTAGAAAAAACGGGATGGAAAATCACAGATCGTCTGCAATTTACACATCCTGTAAAAAAGTTCGGATTCAGACCTTTACTAAGATATTTCACTCCAAGATATTACATTGTTGTTGCTGAAAAAATAAAATAAAATTCCAAGTTTAAATTCCAAATTCCAATTTTACCGACATGGTTAAATTGGAATTTGGAATTTTAGAAAGCTGGGATTTATTCTCATCAATTGGAATTTGGAATTTAAAAAAATTGGAATTTAAAATGAAGTATTACATCGTCATTCCCGCGCATAATGAGCAAGATTTAATTGGCTTGACTTTACAATCTTTGGTTTCACAAACTGTTTTACCATCAAAAGTAGTCGTGGTAAATGACAATTCTACAGACAAAACAGAAGAAGTTGTTTTGAGTTTTGCAAAGGAGAATCCGTATATTTCTGTTGTAAATAAAACTTCAGATGCGATTCATCTTCCGGGAAGCAAAGTAATTCAGGCTTTTCAAAAAGGTTTTGAAACTTTGGATTCGGATTATGATATTATTGTAAAAATTGACGGTGATTTAATTTTTCCTACCAATTATTTCGAGACCATAATCAAACATTTTGAGTCTGATCCTAAAATTGGAATGGTCGGCGGATTTTGTTATATTGATAAAAACGGCGAATGGGTTTTAGAAAACCTTACCGATAAAGATCACATTCGCGGCGCTTTGAAAGCCTACAGAAAAGAAACCTTTCAGCAAATTGGTGGTTTAAAACCTGCAATGGGCTGGGATACTGTAGATGAATTATTGTGTAAATTTTATAACTGGAAAATTGTTACAGACCAGTCTTTACACGTAAAGCATTTGAAACCAACTGGTGCAAATTACAATAAAACAGCTCGTTATAAACAAGGCGAAGCTTTTTATACTTTAGGTTATGGTTTTTGGATTACCGCAGTTGCATCGGCAAAACTGGCGATGATGAAGAAAAAGCCATTCCTGTTTTTAGATTATATTAAAGGATTTTTAAAAGCAAAAAAAGCAAAAACTCCTTTACTCGTTAACCCTGAACAAGCTAAATTTATAAGAAATTATCGTTTGCAAAAAATGAAAGAAAAGTTAATTTGATCTTTAAAACGACCGAAAAACTTGAACTCATGACCCAAAACTCATAACTTCTTTTTACCTTAGCCAATATTTGTAAAACTTATGATGCTAATTCGTTATTTATCCCAAATAGGAAGATATTTTTTAATGCTTAAAGAAATTTTCAATAAACAGACCAAATGGCCTGTCATGAAAAATTTGATTTTCAAAGAAATCGATGATTTAATAATCGATTCTCTTGGTATCGTTTGCTTTATTTCTTTCTTTATTGGTGGAGTTGTAGCTATTCAAACTGCTCTTAATTTAACTAATCCCTTAATTCCAAAATATTTAATTGGTTTTGCTACACGTCAATCTGTAATTTTGGAGTTTGCTCCTACTTTTATTTCGGTTATTATGGCTGGAAAAATGGGATCTTATATTACTTCAAGTATCGGAACAATGCGTGTTACAGAGCAAATTGATGCTTTAGAGGTTATGGGTGTTAATTCATTAAACTATCTTGTTTTCCCTAAAATTGTAGCTTTACTAATGTACCCTTTTGTAATCGGGATTAGTATGTTCTTGGGTATTTTTGGAGGATGGCTTGCATGTGCTTACGGAGGATTCTCAACTAGTCAGGACTTTATTCAAGGTGCTCAAATGGAATTTATTCCTTTTCACATTACCTATGCTTTTATTAAAACTTTAATTTTCGCAATGTTATTGGCTACTATTCCATCTTTTCACGGATATTACATGAAAGGCGGTGCATTAGAAGTGGGTAAAGCAAGTACAGTATCGTTTGTATGGACATCAGTTTGTATCATTCTTTTTAATTATATATTAACTCAATTATTGTTAGGATAATGATAGAAGTAAAAAACATAGAAAAATCATTTGGGGACAGTAAGGTTTTAAAAGGTGTTTCAACCGTTTTTGAAACTGGAAAAACCAACTTGATTATTGGACAAAGTGGATCTGGAAAAACAGTTTTACTAAAAACTTTATTAGGAATTCATACGCCGGATTCAGGTACAATTGAATTTGACGGCAGAGTTTATTCTGACTTAGATCCAGATGAGAAAAGAGCACTAAGAACAGAAATTGGAATGGTTTTTCAAGGAAGTGCGTTGTTCGACTCGATGACTGTTGAAGAAAATGTTGCTTTCCCTTTAAAAATGTTCACCAATGATAATAGGGCAAAAATCAAAGAAAGAGTTGATTTTGTTTTAGAAAGAGTAAACTTGGTTGAAGCACATAAAAAACTGCCCTCAGAGATTTCGGGAGGTATGCAGAAACGTGTTGCAATTGCGCGTGCAATTGTAAACAATCCAAAATATTTGTTTTGTGATGAACCAAACTCAGGTCTGGATCCTAATACGTCAACTTTGATTGATAACCTTATTAAGGAAATTACAGAAGAATACAATATCACAACCGTAATTAATACGCACGATATGAACTCTGTAATGGAAATTGGCGAGAACATTGTTTTCTTAAAAAAAGGTGTGAAAGCGTGGCAGGGAACCAAAGAAGAGATATTTGTAACTGATAATAAAGATATTGTCAAATTTGTTTACTCTTCAAACCTGTTTAAAAAAGTAAGAGAAGCTTATTTGAAGGGCTAAAAAAATAAAATTCCAAAAAATTTAAATCCCAAATTCCATGCTGTTCAAATTGGAATTTGGGATTTTTTTATTATAATTTAACTCATCAACTCCACTTCCGCATTCGGATTAAAAAGATAGGTTTTTCCAGAACTTATTTCGATGCATTCGAAACGTTTTGTTCTCACAGCTAACTTCTTGAATACTTTACCATTTTTGATTCTGAAAACACTTCCAAAAGGGATTTCAAAAACATAATTCTTATCGTTGTCTGCATCAAATTGCTTTAATGCCAAAGACAATGTGGTATCCGTATCGCTGCTTGCAGAAGGGTTTTTAAAATGCCTTGCCAGCAGAGGTAAAATCTGACTTGGAAATATTTCAGGCCTTATAAACGGAACCATTAATCGTTGAAAAGTATATTTCCATTCGTTTCCGTGAGGTTTTATATTTCGCCCAAATTTTTCAAAAGCAACCAAGTGTGCAATCTCATGAATAAGCGTAATCATAAACCTGTATTTATTTAAGCTTGCATTAACTGTAATTTCATGTTTACCGCTTGGTCCTCTTCTATAATCACCATGACGCGTCTGACGTTCGTTTACGATTTTCAAATGTACCTGATTGGCCACTATCAAATCAAAAACAGGTTTTACCGCATGTTCGGGAATATATTTTGCTAAGGTTTCGTTCAAGATAATGTAGTTTGATTAACTCAAAAATACTTCGAAATATATTTTTATAAAGTTAAATATTTAAAATATTGACTGTTGACGTCTTTTTTTATCTCACCAGCTGTATCAAAAAAAACATTTCGTTTAGCTTCTCTGGCTTTTACTCCCTCTTCAATACTTCGCACCTTACCCTCTTGATATTTTAAAGCATATGCTTTCTGAATATATTCTAAACTGCTTTTCGAATTATTCAAAACTTCAAAACCAGAAGCCATATTGATATAACAAGCCCACAAAGCAGCTTTTTGTCCTTTATCATTTTGATCCAGCTGTTTGGTGTACTGATCCATTTTTAGGATAAAATCTGTAAAAACCTTTTTCTTATTTAGAAAATTTACATAATCCTTCAAACGTGTTTCATCCTGAAAACGTTTTGATTCGTCTTTTATTACCAAATTGTTTTTTTCGATAAATTCTCCATTAGAACCAATAAGTGCGTCATCTAAAGTTGGTTCTGCTTTTCCTTTAGACCATTTTTCAAGGACATCAACATCTTGATTTAGTTTGACAAAAATGGGGTTTTTATCTTCTTTAGAAATTTTTGAAAAATAATAACTGTCTTGATAATACGCAATATCTAACCAAGAAACCAATCTTACTCTTGTGTTTTGTTGAATATTTTTAACCAACTGATTATAAAGCAAGTCCCTATCAATATTTGCAGTTAAGTAATTAACCATTTCACCTCTGGTTTTACCCGCAACTTTAAAACCTTCAAAACTACCCGAAACATTTGTCAGCTCTTTAACGTTAAATGATTTCTCCATCACAACTTCCTTAGTAAGACTGTTTATTATTTTGAAGACTTGATCATATCTATAATAGATCTCATATGAAAATGGAAGTTCATTAGTCGTAGTTTCCTTAATCGTCGCTGTATAAGCAATATTTTGTACGGAAACATCTACTATAAAATGATCTTTAGATTCCCCATCTCTTTGTGTATAACCCAATTCTATTATGGTTGGAATATGATAACCTTTCATATCAGGTTCTGTATCTGTGCCTATTATGGATCTTAGTAAATCTTTTTCTTTAAAAAATTCATTATAAGATAATGGCGGACGAGTTCCTTTTTTTTCTCCATCAATAAATACAGTTATTAAATCTGGAGAAAGATGTAATTTAACTCCATAACTGTAATATCCAGCTGGAAGATAGTTTTCTGGAAAAACATAACTGTAAAAACTTAAAACTTCAGATTTGTATGACTGTGCAGCCATTTTTATGTTGAAAGAAACAAAGAATAAAGAAACTAAAAGAATAGTAATTTTTCTTTTCATAGAGTAGATATTTGATTTGGGTTAAAAACAGTAATCTTAATTAAGGATTCGTAGATGAAACTTCAAGTACTTTTCCGTTAAAATATTTATTTCCATTCAATGTAAAATCATAAATATAAGTCGCCATTCCTTCAGCAGAAATTGGAGCCTGATAACCTGCAAAAGCTTCGTTTAACATCTCAGTTTGAACTGAACCTAAAGCCAGCACATTAAACGAAATACCTTGGTCTTTATATTCCTCGGCCAATAATTCCGTTAAAGTAATTACAGCTCCTTTACTAGAACTGTAAGCTGCTAATCCTGCAAATTTAAGACTTCCGCGAACGCCTCCAATTGAACTGATAGTAACAACATGACTACCGCTTTGCAAGTAAGGAAGACAGATTCTAGTAAGATTAGCAACGGCGAAAACATTCACTTTATAAATACTTTCAAAATCGGCTTGTGTAGTCTCTGCAAAGGGTTTTAAAAGTAAAGCTCCTGCATTATGAACAACTGCATCTACTTTTTTCCAAGTCGAAGAAAGAAATTGATCTACTTCTTCTAAAGCTTTCTCATCTGCTAAATCAATTGAGAAGCAAGTTACATTTTGGTGTTCCAAAAGTGTTTTTGGTATTTTTCTTGAAATGGCTAAAACCTGATTGCCTGCATTTGCGAACTGCAGCGCAAGTTCATAACCAATTCCTCTACTCGTGCCGGTAACAATAATATTTTTCATGGAGCAAAAATAATCAAATGCTGTAAAACGACCTCTTATTTCTTCATGGTAATTTCCTGCGTTGAAGTAACTGCAATTTTAGTAACTGCCGGTAATAATTCTTGTGTAAATGAAGTGATATGCGGAATATCCATCAATTTAAATTCATCTGAAACGTGGTGATAGAAATCAAAATTTTCAAAATCGAAAGTACTTATAGACTGGCATGGTTTGTCAAAAGCCTGAAAAAAAGAATAGTTGTCAGATCTGTAAAATAATTGATATTCTGCTTCTTTTGGCAAAAATCCGATGGTCTTTTTTCCTGTATATTCATTTATTTTATCTGCCATATTCGATTTATCAAAACCTGTAACATAAGCTAAATAATCTCTTTTCATCGGCACACCAATCATTTCGATATTTAATTGCGTGTAAAGATTAAAATTCTGTTTTTTCAATTTTTCAACTAAACTCTTTGAACCTAACAGACCTTTTTCTTCACCAGCAAAAAACACAATTAAAATGCTTCTTTTATTAGATTTTGTTTCGCTAAAATATTTTCCAATTGCTGCAACAGCAGTCACGCCCGAAGCATCATCATTAGCCCCATTATTTATTTTATCGGCTTGCTCTTTTTTCTCAATACCAATATGATCGTAATGAGCACTTAAAACAACATATTCTTTTTTTAATTCTGGATCTGTTCCTTCAATAACTCCAACGATATTAAAAGCTGGACTTTTAAAATTTGTCAAAGTATCGCGGTAGGTTTTAAAGTATGGTTTGATGTTATTTTTCTTTAAAAAATCTTCTAAGAATACAGCCGCTTTTTCAATTCCTTTCGTTCCAGTTTCGCGGCCTTCCATATCATCTGAAGAAAGATATTTTAAGAAATCCGAAATCTCCGTTTCGCTTACTTTATAATTAATTCCAATTGGTTTCGAATTGGATTGAGAATCTTTTTCACTTGTAGTTGTAGTGCTTGATTTACATGCTAGAAAAATAAAAGGAAGTAAAAAGTATAGTTTTTTCATAATGGCTGGTGTTTGATTTAAAATTGAATGAGAATGAATTCTACTTAAAAGTATAAACTTATGAAAAGTAATAGAATATTCATAAAAAAAACCCTTTCAATCTAAAAAGCTGAAAGGGTTTTGAATATAATTGAGTAAAATCTATCCTGCAATAACTGATCTAGAAATTACAATCTTCTGAATTTCTGAAGTTCCTTCGTAAATCTGAGTGATTTTTGCATCACGCATCATACGCTCCACATGATATTCTTTTACATATCCGTTTCCGCCGTGAATTTGAACTGCTTCTACTGCAGTATCCATTGCTACTTGCGAAGCAAATAATTTTGCCATCGCACCGCTAACGTCATAATTTTTATGCTGGTCTTTGTCCCAAGCCGCTTTCATACATAAATGACGTGCTGCTTCTATATTAACTGCCATATCGGCCAATTTAAAAGCAATTGCCTGGTGGTTGCAGATTTCAGTTCCAAATGCTTTACGCTCTTTAGAATATTTTAATGCTAGCTCATAAGCTCCAGATGCAATTCCTAATGCTTGAGAAGCAATTCCGATACGACCTCCCGCAAGGGTTTTCATTGCAAACTTAAATCCGAAACCATCTTCTCCAATTCTATTTTCTTTTGGAACTTTTACATCAGAGAACATTAGAGAATGTGTATCAGAACCACGGATTCCCATTTTTTGTTCTTTAGGACCAACAGAGAAACCTGGCATATCTTTAGTCATAATTAAGGCATTAATTCCTTTATGCTTTAATTCAGGGTGTGTTTGGGCAATTACTAAATAAACTGAAGCGGTATTTCCGTTTGTAATCCAGTTTTTAGTTCCATTAACCAAATAATGGTCACCCATATCAATGGCTGTAGTTTTTTGAGAAGTTGCGTCACTTCCTGCTTCTGGCTCACTCAGACAGAACGCACCGTGAATTTCTCCAGAAGCCAGACCTGGCAGATATTTTTGTTTTTGTTCTTCTGTTCCATATTCTTGTAATCCCCAGCAAACCAAAGAATTGTTTACAGACATTACAACAGAAGCCGAAGCATCTACTTTAGAAATTTCTTCCATCGCAATGACATAAGAAATTGTGTCTAAACCGCTTCCGCCATATTTAGGATCAACCATCATTCCCATAAACCCTAATTCTCCCATTTTCTTTACTTGCTCTGTTGGGAAAATTTGTTTTTCGTCGCGTTCAATAACTCCCGGCAGTAACTCATTTTGAGCAAAATCTCTTGCTGCCTGCTGAATCATTAAATGTTCTTCGGTAAGATTAAAATCCATAGTAATTTACTTTAAGTGTTTTTTCAACCAAAAATATTTAGTCGATAGTTAGTTTAGTTTTTTGTGTTTTTCGGGACCTTATTTTTTTATTCAAAGGCTTTCAAAGATACTTTTTAAAAGTCAGTTTTACAATGCACGCATATAAAATTAATAGATCAACAAAGATAACGATAACGTTTTCGTAATAATTTATGTTTTCACTTAAACGAACAATAATTTTGCAGCAAAATTTCTAAAATTTAAGATTCAAATTTTAATTTTTTTAGCTGAAAAAAGAGCTATAAATATAGAATTTTAACAAAAAAAGATTAAACAATCCTTAAAACCCGTAAAACTACGTAAAACATATCTTACTAATTTGATTTTTAATGCAATAGAAAAATTAAAGATGTAATACTGCATTAAAAAACATTTTAAAAATGAGCTAAATATTGATAAATTAACATTATTTTTGCCCAAAAAATAAATAATTGACAGAACATGAAAAAGATTTTACTATTACTTACTCTCCTTTTAAGCTTACAATTTTCGACCGTTTCAGCTCAGACACAAATCGACGTTAACGGTGTAACTGTTCCTAGAAAAATAGAATTTCAAGGTAAAACTTTACAGCTTAATGGCGCGGGCGGAAGATCAAAAATGTGGTTAGAAGTTTATGTGCAGGCATTATATTTATCTCAACTAAGTCAAGACTCTCAATTTATTATTGACAGCGATACTGAGATGGCTATTAGAATTGAAATTACTTCATCAATGGTTTCTTCTAATAAATTAACTAAAGCCATGAATGCAGGTTTCGAAAAATCTGCTGGGGAAAATCTTGATCAACTGCGTCCTAGAATTGAAACTTTTAAAAGTTATTTAAGCGATGCAATCACAGAGAAAGATGTATTTGTATTGGCTTACAATCCCTTAGATCAAACAATAAATGTTTTCAAAAATGAAGTTTTAAAAGGTAAAATCCAGGGATTCGATTTCAAAAAAGCTTTGTTTGGGATTTGGCTTTCTAATAAACCAGTAGATGAAACTTTGAAAAAGAATTTATTAGGAATGTAATTTCTTAAAATATCATACAATTACAAAGCCGAAAGCAATTTGTTTTCGGCTTTCTCTTTTGTTTTATATATTTGACTCGAAATACATTATTCGCATTATTCTATTTTATACATTTACGCAAAATAAACATATCACAACAAAATGAAAGATTTATTACAACAATTTGAAAACAAGACTCCTGAAATTGTTTTCAATTGGAAAGATTCAGAAACAGAAGCCGAAGGGTGGACAGTTATTAATTCACTTCGTGGTGGAGCTGCGGGTGGAGGAACCAGAATGAGAAAAGGTCTAGACATGAACGAAGTTTTGTCACTGGCTAAAACTATGGAAGTAAAATTCTCTGTTTCCGGTCCTGCAATTGGCGGGGCTAAATCTGGAATAAATTTTGACCCGAATGATCCTCGCAAAAAAGGTGTTTTACAGCGTTGGTACAAAGCAGTTTCTCCTTTGTTAAAAAGTTACTACGGAACTGGTGGAGATTTAAATGTTGATGAAATTCATGAAGTAATTCCAATGACAGAAGAATGCGGTGTGTGGCATCCGCAGGAAGGTGTTTTCAACGGACATTTTAAACCAACTGAAGCTGATAAAATTAACAGAATTGGTCAATTACGCCAAGGTGTAATTAAAGTAATCGAAAACCCAAAATTCTCTCCAGATGTTACCAGAAAATATACAGTTGCAGATATGATTACTGGTTTTGGCGTTGCAGAAGCAGTTCGTCATTTTTACGCGACTTATGGCGGAGACATAAAGGGTAAAAAAGCAATCGTTCAAGGTTTTGGGAATGTAGGTTCTGCAGCTGCTTTTTATTTAGCTGAAATGGGAGCGAAAGTTATCGGAATTATTGATCGCGACGGTGGATTGATTAAAGAAGAAGGTTTTTCTTTTGAAGAAATCAGAACATTGTTTTTAAATAAAGATGGAAATAAATTAGTTGCTGATAATATGATTTCGTTTGAAGAAATTAATTCAAAAATCTGGACAATTGGTGCTGAAATTTTCACTCCTTGTGCTGCTTCAAGATTAGTGACGCAAACTCAAATTGACAGCTTAATCGCAAACGGATTAGAAGTAATCTCTTGCGGTGCAAATGTTCCTTTTGCTGATAAAGAAATTTTCTTCGGTTCTATTATGGAAGAAGTGGACAGTAAAGTAAGTTTGATTCCTGATTTTATTTCAAACTGCGGAATGGCTAGAGTTTTTGCTTATTTCATGGAGAAAAAAGTTCAAATGACAGACGAGGCAATTTTTAATGACACTTCTGAAATTATAAAAAATGCGATTGTAAAAGCTCACGCTTTGAATTCGTCTAAAACAAATATCAGTGCAACTGCTTTTGAGATTGCATTAAAACAATTAGTGTAATTTTTTTACACTTTATTACAAAAGGATCAAATTTAAATTTGGTCCTTTTTTGTTTCTCGTAGATTTTTTTAACGCAAAGCACGCTAAGATATTTTTATTCAGAGCGCAAGTCATATCTAAATATTAAGTTCGCAAAGCTTTGTGTACATCTAGCTTCGTGAACTTAAATAGGAGATGTGCTCAATTTGAGATAAATTAAACTTTGCGTTATAATTATAAGCATTTTTTTAACGCAAAGCACGCTAAGATATTTTAATTCAGAGCGCCAGAAATATCTAAATATTAAGTTCGCAAAGCTTTGTGTACATCTAGCTTTGAGAACTTAAACTGAGATTTGCTCAATTTGAAATAAATTAAACTTTGCGTTTGTTTGCGTAAACCTTTGCGAACTTTGCGATCAAATTCTCTCGCACATTCTAAACAATTTTTAGTACTTTTAAACGTTTTTAAAATATACATTACGTAAAATTCAGAATACTTAGAATTGCATGAAAGCGAATCCCTATAAAATCAATTCAGACAGAGCAGATGCTAATAGTTCTTTAGATAAGAAGAAGTCGCTAGCGCTTACTACTATGATCTATGCAGCACTAATTTTACTGCTGTTTTTTATACGCTTTTGGCCTCCTTATAACCCAGAAAACAATGCCGCTTTAGTTGACGGCGGCGGAGGTGGCGGCGGTGTTACTGTAAATTTTGGTGATAGTGATCTTGGTTCTGGTGCCAATTATAAAAGTGAGGTTCTGGATGTTAAAAACAATGTAAAACAAGCACCTGCAAAATCAACTCCAGAGGAAGCTATTATTACACAGGAAAACACAACTGCAGATAATGATGTTGTAATTCCGACAAAAGAAAAGCCTAAGAAACCTGTTCCTGTTGAAAAACCTGTACAAAAACCTGTTCCTGAAAAACCAAAAGTTTCTAATTCGACAAACGATGCACTAGCAAGCATCATGAAAGGTTCCAATAAAGGTGGTGACGGAGATGATAAAGCAGCTGGAAATAAAGGAAAAGCAAACGGAAGTTTAAACTCAAATGGCTACTACGGTTCTGGAGGTTTTGGCGGAGGAACCGGAGGCGGTAACGGAACTGGAAATGGTATTGGTACCGGAAGCGGTTACGGAGCTGGAAGTGGCGGAGGATCTGGCGGAGGATCTGGATATTCTCTAAACGGAAGAAAAGCATTATCTAAACCTGCTCCTAAATATACCTGCAACGAAGAAGGAAAAGTAGTTGTAGAAGTTACCGTTGACCAAAATGGAAAAACGATAAGTGCTACGGCCGGAGTAAAAGGAACAACCAATACAGCAAGTTGTTTATTAGAACAAGCTAAGATTGCTGCAATGAACACCAAATGGTCTGCTGATGCGAATGCTGCAGCCAAACAAGTGGGAAAAATTATTTATAATTTTAGTTTGGATTAAAATACGAATTGCACAGATTTACACTAAATCTGCTATTATAAAAAAAGGCTTTCAGATTTTCTGAAAGCCTTTTTTCTTTTTCTCTATTTTGTCATTTCTGTAAAACTGTGACGTATACTATTAATATATTGGCTTCGTAATGACATAAATCACGTTTGCTAGCGTGAGGGATAGAAGGAAGCTACCGCAGTAGCCCGTATAGCCCGACCGTAATTAAATCTACTTCGGACTTGTTGCAATTACGAACTTCAAATTGTTCTTAACTCCTATCTGCAAGACATCTACCAAATCTTGTACTTGCAAATTAAACGGGATTCGAACAACAACGGTTTGTTCTTTATCTGTTCCTATTTTAGACATTAAACTTGTTTCCAGGTTTTCAAAATCAACCTCTTGTTTGTCAATGTAGAACTTTTTATCTTCTGTAACCGACAAACTAATTAATTGTTTATTGGTTTTTTCATTCGCTTTCGCTTTTGGCAATGTCATCTTAATAACATTCGGATTCGCCAGTGTTGAGATAATTAGGAAAAACAACAGCAGGAAAAACATAATGTCACTCAAAGATGAAGTCGCTACTTCGGCGTGAAATCTTCTTTTTCGTTTAATAGACATAACTTATGCTCTTTGAATTATGTTGACAAATTCTAAAATCTGCTTTTGAATTTTTAAAGCAAAATCATCAATTTTTCCGTTTAATAAGTGGTAAGCACTATAAGCGATAATACCCACAATTAATCCAGAACCAGAACTGATCATTTTTTCATATAAACCTCCAGAAATATTTCCGATACTAATATTTTCTGTAACCGAAATGCTGTAGAAAATTTTAATTACCCCAGAAATTGTCCCGATGAAACCAAGAGTTGGCGCAATACCGGCAATAAGCCCAAGATGACCAAGACGTCTTTCCATTTCACCAATTTCGATATCTGCAGCGCGGTCCATGTTCGATTCAATTTCTGCAATTGGTCTTCCAATTACCAAAACTCCTTCTTTTAAAATATTTCCAGCAGCAGTATTATTTCTCTCTACAATTGTTCTAGCCAATTCAATATTTCCAGAATGCAATTTATCTCCAACATCCTGCATTAATCTACCGTCAATTTTTGAAGCTCGGCTGATGTACATATAACGTTCGAAGATTACATAAATAGTGTAAAACAATAAAATCGCAATTGGAATCAAGAAGACTCCTCCTTTCATAATAAAGCCAAACATTGAAATTTCATTTTCTGGAGCTATCTTTTCGATAACTACATTTGAAGCCTGTGCGATCGTATCTGTTTGTAATTGAATAAAACTAAACATATATTAATTCTGGTTTTTAATAATTAATTCTAAAAAATATTTGAAATTTGCAATAAAGATAATTTTCGCTGTAATATTAAACTACAAAAATCGAAATTTATTTCAATCAACAACCATTTTATCCAAAATAAATGAACTATCAAGAGACTACCGAGTGGATGTTTAATCAACTCCCAATGTACCAATTGCAAGGTGCTTCAGCATACAAAGAAGATTTGACTAATATTAAGTTATTAGCAGCTCATCTTGACAATCCTCAAGATCATTTGAAATGCATTCATGTTGCGGGTACAAATGGAAAAGGTTCTACTTCACACATGCTTTCTTCGGTTTTACAAGAGGCTGGGTACAAAGTCGGATTGTATACTTCACCTCATTTAAAAGACTTTAGAGAAAGGATTAAAATAAATGGCAGAGAAATCTCCGAAGATTTTGTCTGTGAATTCATTGCTAAGCATAAATCTTTTTTTGAAGCCAATGATATGAGCTTCTTCGAAATGTCGGTTGGATTGGCTTTTGACTATTTTGCAGCTGAAAAAGTTGATATTGCTATTATTGAAGTCGGCCTTGGCGGAAGATTGGACGCAACAAATATCATTAGACCTTTGGTTTCGGCAATTACCAATATAGGTTTAGACCACACGCAATTTTTAGGAAACACATTGGAAGCGATTGCAGGTGAAAAAGCGGGAATTATTAAACCGAATGTTCCAGTTGTAATTGGAGAATATACAGAAGAAACCAAACCTGTTTTTTTAGCTAAAGCTGAAGAAAATAATGCTCCTATTTATTTTGCTTCTGATTTGATTGATCAAATTTATTTATCTGACTTAGTCGGAGATTATCAATTCCACAATAAGAAAACGGTTCAGCAGACTATTTCAATTCTTAACCAAGAAACTGATTTTAACATTTCTAATGAAGAATTAAAAGAAGGTTTATTAAATGTTGTAAAAAATACTGGTTTACAAGGAAGATGGCAGCAATTGGGAGAAAACCCGAAAATAATATGTGACACTGCACATAACAAACACGGATTAGAAGTTGTAATGAATCAGCTTAAAAATGAAAAATATGAGAAACTGCATATTGTTTTCGGTGTTGTAAATGATAAAGATCTGGAGTCTATTTTGCCACTTTTCCCAAAAGAAGCGCAATATTATTTCTGCCATCCGAATTCGTCACGGGCTTTGCCCGCCGAAATTTTACAAAGCGAAGCTAAAAAACATTATTTAATTGGAGAAAAATACGATTCTGTCGCCATCGCTTTCGCGGAAGCCAAAAAAAATGCTTCGGAAAATGATTTTATTTATGTTGGCGGAAGTACTTTTGTCGTTGCCGAATTGCCTTTGAACTAAAATATACTTTGAATCTAGAAACAACTTCAAAAAAATCATTTTAATAACAAATTCATAAACAGCGAGATATAAATTATTTTAAAAAAAGTTTTATTTTTTCTTGAATTTTCTTTGCAGAACTCGAAAACAAGCGTATATTTGCACTCGCAATCACAAACGATAGCAACCTAGTGAAATAGGGCGATTAGCTCAGCTGGTTCAGAGCACCTCGTTTACACCGAGGGGGTCGGGGGTTCGAACCCCTCATCGCCCACCAAGAAACTCCTTAAGAAATTAAGGAGTTTTTTTATGCTTTTATTTTTCCATATCATTCCCTGGATTCCCATAACTCAATGTAACATCATTTCAACCGAAGAAAGAAATCACACTCATTAATCACAAGCATTGTTCACATCGCTTAAGTCCGAAACTTTGGGATAATGTAATTTCTTTTATCAGTCAAATAACAAACAAAGCTTTACCGAGATTTAATCCTGAACAACCTTATAAGCATAAAAAAACTCCATTATTTCTAATGGAGTAGTTTTTTTTTATTTGCCCAACTCTTTATCAATTTCTTTAATAAGTTCAACTGCGAGTGGCTTTGTATTTTCGTTATAAACCCTAATATTATTCTTCCCTAGTTTGACAAGATATTCTACCGTCTTTTTATATTTCGGGTCTGAATATAATTCTTTTTCTGATTTATCTGCATTCTCTATAGTTTTATCAAAGCATTTAAATAGAAAGTCATTGTATAGTTTATCAACTTCACTAACAGCCGGTACATATATTTGGTAATAGCTTAAGATTTTCTGTTTTAATTTTTCGTCTTCAATGTAGCCAATTTTACCACTTGATTTAAATCCCTCATAATTACCTATATTCAATGTTTGTCCATGTGAATGAATCGGAAAACTAACTTTACTTTTAGAGCTATAAATACTATCCAGCTGAGAAGTCGATAATTCTAAAATTTTTTCGTACGCTACGTTTGTCTTGTGGTATGCTTTTACCTCTGTGTCTATACTTTGAATATCGTTCTGTAGATCATTCTTTAAATTAGCAAGAAACACAGATACCTCTTCTTGTTGGTGTCTATGCTCACTCCAACCATGAAGCCAAATTGAAAGCGTCACTGCAAAAACGATTATGAATATTTCTATTATAATTTCTTTTACTTTCTCTCCCAATGTATGTTCTGAATTTTTCACAGTTTTGTAAATTTTGTTTGAATGTTTGGTTATTTCTTCTTGCATAATTAATGACGTAATTTAATTCTGGTTCTTGTAAGTAGTTTATTTTAGCATGTTATTTAATCCTATAATTTCAAAATTGTGATTGATCTTAGAGCAGTTATTTTTAAAACAGAAATACACTTTAATCTTACTGATATCCATTCAATCCCATTAACGAAAATCACTGAATTTATTAAATAAATACAATTATTTCTTGCTTTATTACTTAACTTTATTTAAAAGCGAATATAAGATTATTTACAAAATCTCTTACTAATTTCTTTAATACGACATAAATAAATAACGTTTTGAACGGAAATTTTCTTAAAACATCGCATAGTCTTTGTTAAATAACTCGTTAAGAGCCACAAAAAAACTCCCTAATTACTTAAGGAGTTTTCTACACGTTTTAAAATTGAATCAATTACTGCTTCTTTTTATTTTCTCACATACTTTTTCTAGAAGAATCTTTGTCTGCTTAAAATATCTCATTTTATCGTCAATCTCTTTTATTTTGGCTTGAAAAAGCTCAAGCGTTTCCGGTTTCGAATCGACACTTTCGAACCAGCTGTTCAATATTTTTTTTATCTCTGCCAAAGTAAATCCAACTTCCCTAGCTTCTATAATAATTTCTAGACGCTCGATAGTATTACCATCGTAATGTTTATAATTATTAGAAATCACCTTTTCATTCGTCAATCCCCTTATCATTCCTAAATTTTCATAATATCTAATAGTATGGATCGATAATCCTGTTTTTTTTGATAGTTCATTTATAAGCATAATTTTGTTTTTTCAATTAAAACAATAAAGTGTAGAGTATAGTCTATGCTTTATTGTTACAAATGTAATAATTATTTTTATTTTTAAAAGTTTTAAAAACTAGACATTCTTACATACAACATTTCATATGGAACATCTGTCCACCAAAGAATTTTTACAAATGCTCTAAAACAATTAATTCCATTCAAAATTATTAATCAAAAATCGACACAAGAGATCTTTAAACTTCTTTATAGATAGAATCACACTGATCTTAAAGAAGAAGCTATCGAAAGTAAAAAAGTGATAAATCCCATTACATAAATCACGGCTTAGTTTAACACAACGTAAACATAATTTCTTCGAGATTATACTTCTAAAGCATTATTAAGAATTTTAACTATATTTGGATAGATATTATTTGGTTTGGCAAATTTATTGCTGAAAAAGAAATCAATTCATCAATCCCAAATTTAAAAATGAAAAAAAATCTAGCAGTCCTTTTATTTATATTTACTTATATAAGTACGTTTGGGCAAACAGCTGCCACTAAAACAAATTATTCTAATAAGGTTTTAACCGCAAGTGATATGGTGACCAACAAAGTCATCAAACCTCTTAAAAAAATCCCATTAGACGACACATCAATCCTAATTTATGACTATGATGGTTCTCTTTTTTCATTTGACTTAGAAACTGAAACTATTGGCTGGACTGTAAAAGCTTCAGATTCGCATACTGAAATGTGCGCAAATAAAGTAACAATCTCTGAGGGAGTTATTTATGTTCCGTTTATTAACGGCGAAATTTTCGCAATTGATAATCAATCTGGTGAATTTTTCTGGAAATCGAGATTGGGAAATATTACAGATCAAATTGTTCTAAAAGATCAAACTCCGGTCTTGCATAATGGAAAACTTTACATAACTGCTCAAAATCAAAATCAAACAAGCAATCTATATGCTCTAGATATTAAAGATGGCAGTTTAGCATGGAATTATAAATTTGATGCTCCAAGCAACGATATTCCATTACTTTTTTTTGACAGTAAAATATTTACTCAAAGCGGATCTAATATCTATAGTTTTGATGCAAATACTGGAAAAGTCCTTAACCAAAAAAGCTTCGAAGAAGTAATGGGAGGCAAACCTGTAACAGATGGTGAAAATATATTTATAGCCAATGAAAAAGATATGCTTTATGCCTTAAATCCAAATAAACTTGATATTGCATGGCAATTTAAATTAGACGAAAATCAGTATAATATTAAGGAACGTATATTGTGCAAAGACAGCAAACTTTATTTTGCTGCTCAAGGAACTGATATTACTTCTTTATATGCTCTTGATTCAAAAACTGGAGCGAAGGTTTGGAAAACTGATTTTAAGAACGACAACATAGAATACATCACTAGGGAAAATGATAATCTTTGGGGATATACTAAAAAAGGAAAACTTTTTGAACTGGATTTATCTAATGGTGAAATAGCGTTCGAAACAAAATTAACAACTATTCCCGTTTCAAATATTGAATTTCCAAATGACGATAACCTACTTTATTATTATTGTGATGCTGGTTTAATTCAATTCGATTTAAACGAAAAAGACGAAAACGTATATTATATGCGAACTTCTCTTCTAGAAAACATTTATAGCGCATATCTCAAAATAATTCGATAACAAAAAAATAAGCCGTCGTAAACTTACGACGGCTATTTTTTTAATTTACTTACAACTTCAATTTTTATCTTGTTTTGTTTCTTTTATCATTTAAATAAGTCCTCACAGGAACATCATAAACTACCATTACTAAATATGCAAATACAACCAGAAAAATTACCGCGGTTATTATAACGAAAGCCAACTGAGAGGTATCTGGTTTATAATTAATATAATAATTCCCAAACATCCACAAAAAAGCATAATGGGTCATATATAGAGGATAGGAAATCTTTCCAGAAAATTGACAATATTTTTTTTGTCCATTTTTTAACACCGCGCCAGCTCCTAGCGCTATCAACAAAGGAAAATAAAACAACACTATTAAAACTTCTGTAAGCCAGTTCCACTTTGAAAATGGTACTATAAAAGCCAGCAGTAATAAGATAGTTAAAACTCCAAATCCAAGCTTATTTTTAATAATCCAATTAGACCGAAAAATAAGCAGACCCACTAAAAAAGAATAAGATATTCTAGCACATCCATCCCAAAAAGTCGGACCACTCCAGCCACCAAGTAGATTGCCTGAATTGTAACCCACAAAACATATCCCTATAGCAGCAATAATAGTTAACAATAAAAGATACCTGCGCGCTACTCTATATAGTATAAACGCATAAGCAATATTTGCAATATACTCCCAAAAAAGAGACCATGCAGGTGCATTAAAGCTAAACAGGTTAAAACCTCGATCTGCAATTATAGGCAAGGGTATCAAAAAAATTGAGCATAAAAAAGTCACAATAATTTTCCCAGTGCTGTATAATTCCAAATGCTCACCGAATGGATCAAATAAAAATGCCAGCAAACCAAGCACCGATCCTGCTATTACCAACGGATGCAATCTTATAATTCTAGCTATAAAAAAGTTAAAGATACCGATATTCGAAATGCGATTATCATAAGCGTATCCAATAACAAAACCAGAAAGACAAAAGAAAAAATCAACAGCCAAAAAGCCGTGTCCAATAAAATTCTTCGTGGGATCTGTAAAAACCCATTCCATAAAATGAAATATAACCACTGCAAATGCTGCAATTCCTCTTAATCCGTCAAGAATTTCAAAATGTTGTTTTGTCTGCAAAGTGGTTGTGTTAGTTTTTATTGTATTCATTAAAAATATTCTTTGCTACTAAGTTAGACTAAATTATTAACTAGTAAAGTATCGCAATTTCTACAAATTAATATTCGAATCAAAATTACATGTAGAAAGTTTAAATAACTATAATTATTAGCAACTTTTATATTATGAAAATTAATAAAGTGGTTCATTTCAATAAATCTTCGAACAGTACAATATTTGAAAAATATATTTTCTTGCAGAGTTGCTACTGAATAATTAATTCATCTCTTTTTAACTATTTAAAGATCGAATAATCATAAAACTAGTTAAGAGATATTTCTTAAGACATTACTTAAAGAAGAGATTAAAAACCAACAAAAACGAAAAAACCCTGTTTCGGTTAGAAACAGGGTTTTTACAAAGAAAGGCGACGACATACTCTCCCACAATACTGCAGTACCATCTGCGCAGGCGGGCTTAACTACTCTGTTCGGGATGGGAAGAGGTGAGCCCCGCCGCAATAACCACCTTAAGGTTTTTAGTAATTAGTGCTTAGTGCATAGTAATTAGTCCTTAGACTCTTTACCAGTTACTTTCACTAATTACTGCTCTGCGTCGAGCAAATATTTTAACATACTGAGATAAAGAAAAGTAAATATATTTTAGAAAGTTTCCTCCTCCCGTCTTTCGGCGGGAGGAAAAGGGTGTACATAAGCTTACGGATTATTAGTACTACTCGACTATGACATTACTGCCTTTACATCTATAGCCTATCAACGTGGTCATCTTCCACGATCCTTAAAAGAAATCTCATCTTGTGGTGGGTTTCGCGCTTATATGCTTTCAGCGCTTATCCCTTCCAAACGTAGCTACTCTGCGGTGCCCCTGGCGGGACAACAGATACACTAGAGGTTTGTCCAATTCGGTCCTCTCGTACTAGAATCAGATCCACTCAAATTTCTAACGCCCGCAGTAGATAGAGACCGAACTGTCTCACGACGTTCTGAACCCAGCTCGCGTGCCACTTTAATGGGCGAACAGCCCAACCCTTGGGACCTTCTCCAGCCCCAGGATGTGACGAGCCGACATCGAGGTGCCAAACCCCCCCGTCGATATGAGCTCTTGGGGGAGATCAGCCTGTTATCCCCGGCGTACCTTTTATCCTTTGAGCGATGGCCCTTCCATGCGGAACCACCGGATCACTATGCTCTACTTTCGTACCTGATCGACCTGTATGTCTCTCAGTCAAGCTCCCTTATGCCATTGCACTCTACGCACGGTTACCAAGCGTACTGAGGGAACCTTTAGAAGCCTCCGTTACTCTTTTGGAGGCGACCACCCCAGTCAAACTACCCACCAAGCAATGTCCCCCGCAAAACGGGGTTAGGCCTCAGATAAACAAAGGGTTGTATTTCAACAATGACTCCACAACGCCTGGCGACGCCGCTTCATAGTCTCCAACCTATCCTACACATCATTTATCCAAGGTCAATACTAAGCTATAGTAAAGGTGCACAGGGTCTTTTCGTCCCACTGCGGGTAAACGGCATCTTCACCGTTACTACAATTTCACCGAGCTCATGGCTGAGACAGTGTCCAGATCGTTACACCATTCGTGCAGGTCGGAACTTACCCGACAAGGAATTTCGCTACCTTAGGACCGTTATAGTTACGGCCGCCGTTTACTGGGGCTTCAATTCAATGCTTCTCCGAAGATAACATCTCCTCTTAACCTTCCAGCACCGGGCAGGTGTCAGGCCCTATACTTCATCTTACGATTTTGCAGAGCCCTGTGTTTTTGATAAACAGTCGCCTGGACCTCTTCACTGCGGCCCCGATTGCTCGGGGCGACCTTTCTCCCGAAGTTACAGGTCTATTTTGCCTAATTCCTTAGCCATGAATCTCTCGAGCACCTTAGGATTCTCTCCTCAACTACCTGTGTCGGTTTACGGTACTGGTTCTTACTGCCTGAAGTTTAGAGGTTTTTCTTGGAAGCCCTTAGGCGCACTATCTCTTTGTCCGAAGACTCCGAGTACTATCGTATTTCACCAAGCTCTACGGATTTGCCTATAGAGCCTATAGCTAGGTACTTTAACGAACTATTCCGTCAGTTCGCGGCGCTTTCATCACTCCGTCACCCCATCACAGCAATAAGAAGTACGGGAATATTAACCCGTTAGCCATCGACTGTCCCTTTCGGGTTCGCCTTAGGACCAGACTAACCCACAGCTGATTAGCATAGCTGTGGAAACCTTAGTTTTTCGGTGTGCGGGTTTCTCGCCCGCATTATCGTTACTTATGCCTACATTTTCTTTTCTGACCGGTCCAGCATACCTTACGATACACCTTCTGCCCTGTCAGAATGCTCCCCTACCACTTACAGTAAACTGTAAATCCATAGCTTCGGTAATATGCTTATGCCCGATTATTATCCATGCTCGTCCGCTCGACTAGTGAGCTGTTACGCACTCTTTAAATGAATGGCTGCTTCCAAGCCAACATCCTAGCTGTCTGGGCAGACAAACCTCGTTCTTTCAACTTAGCATATATTTGGGGACCTTAGCTGATGGTCTGGGTTCTTTCCCTCTCGGACTTGGACCTTAGCACCCAAGCCCTCACTGTTAGTGAACATTATACAGCATTCGGAGTTTGTCAGGAATTGGTAGGCGGTGAAGCCCCCGCATCCAATCAGTAGCTCTACCTCTGTATAACTTTATAACTAACGCTGCACCTAAATGCATTTCGGGGAGTACGAGCTATTTCCGAGTTTGATTGGCCTTTCACCCCTACCCACAGGTCATCCGAAGACTTTTCAACGTCAACCGGTTCGGTCCTCCACTGTGTGTTACCACAGCTTCAACCTGCCCATGGGTAGATCACACGGTTTCGCGTCTAACACTACTGACTAAAGCGCCCTATTCAGACTCGCTTTCGCTGCGGATCCATGTCTTAAACACTTATCCTTGCCAGCAACGTTAACTCGTAGGCTCATTATGCAAAAGGCACGCCGTCACCCCACGAAAGGGCTCCGACCGCTTGTAAGCGTATGGTTTCAGGATCTATTTCACTCCGTTATTCACGGTTCTTTTCACCTTTCCCTCACGGTACTGGTTCACTATCGGTCTCTCAGGAGTATTTAGCCTTAGCGGATGGTCCCGCCAAATTCAGACAGGGTTTCACGTGCCCCGCCCTACTCAGGATACCACTATCTATTATACTTGTTACCCATACGGGGCTCTCACCCTCTATGGCGTTACTTTCCAGCAACTTCCGGTTCCTTGTACATAAAATATCGTGGTCCTACAACCCCAGCACTGCCGTAACAGCACTGGTTTGGGCTAATCCGCGTTCGCTCGCCACTACTTACGGAATCACTTTTGTTTTCTTCTCCTCCGCCTACTTAGATGTTTCAGTTCAGCGGGTTTGCCCACCTATCGGTGTGTTATGCCTTCAGCATAACGGGTTGCCCCATTCAGGTATCTGCGGATCAATCGGTGTGTGCCCGTCCCCGCAGCTTTTCGCAGCTTATCACGCCTTTCATCGCCTCTGAGAGCCTAGGCATCCCCCATACGCCCTTATTTTGCTTATTGTACCAATCTTGTTTCTTAAAACAAGACCGTTTTTTTTGTTCTTTGTTATTGCTAACAAAAAACGCTTTCTACTTTCTTATTATTTTCTTATCTCAATATGTCAATGAACTTTGTTTCGCTTTAAGCCATAGGCTGTAAGCTGTAAGCTTTCGCTTTTGTGGAGAATAACGGAGTCGAACCGTTGACCTCCTGCGTGCAAGGCAGGCGCTCTAGCCAGCTGAGCTAATCCCCCATTTTAAATCTTAGATTTTAGAATTCAGATTTTAGATTTCTTAATTCTTCTCTAATTTCCTTTGGTGAATCCCAGCTTCCAGAATTTCCTTTAATCAAGCTTACAGTCTTTTTTTTCTGCTTTTGTAATTTACAATTCATAATTTACAAGCATCATTTTAAAAAGTAGTCCCGGGCAGACTCGAACTGCCGACCCCTACATTATCAGTGTAGTACTCTAACCAGCTGAGCTACGAGACTCTGTTTTACTTAATTTTCATTTCTTTTAAATTAACAGCAAGAGTAATACAATCTCCAATTCAGATTCCTTTAAATAAAAACCTTTTTTCCTAAGCGTGTGCAGGCACTAACACTCAGGCTCTAGAAAGGAGGTGTTCCAGCCGCACCTTCCGGTACGGCTACCTTGTTACGACTTAGCCCTAGTTACCAGTTTTACCCTAGGCAGCTCCTTGCGGTCACCGACTTCAGGCACCCCCAGCTTCCATGGCTTGACGGGCGGTGTGTACAAGGCCCGGGAACGTATTCACCGGATCATGGCTGATATCCGATTACTAGCGATTCCAGCTTCACGGAGTCGAGTTGCAGACTCCGATCCGAACTGTGACCGGCTTTGTAGATTCGCTCCTGGTCACCCAGTGGCTGCTCTCTGTACCGGCCATTGTAGCACGTGTGTAGCCCAAGGCGTAAGGGCCGTGATGATTTGACGTCATCCCCACCTTCCTCACAGTTTGCACTGGCAGTCTTGTTAGAGTTCCCGACTTGACTCGCTGGCAACTAACAACAGGGGTTGCGCTCGTTATAGGACTTAACCTGACACCTCACGGCACGAGCTGACGACAACCATGCAGCACCTTGTAAATTGTCTTGCGAAAGTTCTGTTTCCAAAACGGTCAATCTACATTTAAGCCTTGGTAAGGTTCCTCGCGTATCATCGAATTAAACCACATGCTCCACCGCTTGTGCGGGCCCCCGTCAATTCCTTTGAGTTTCATTCTTGCGAACGTACTCCCCAGGTGGGATACTTATCACTTTCGCTTAGCCACTGAGATTGCTCCCAACAGCTAGTATCCATCGTTTACGGCGTGGACTACCAGGGTATCTAATCCTGTTCGCTACCCACGCTTTCGTCCATCAGCGTCAATCCATTAGTAGTAACCTGCCTTCGCAATTGGTATTCCATGTAATCTCTAAGCATTTCACCGCTACACTACATATTCTAGTTACTTCCTAATAATTCAAGTTCAGCAGTATCAATGGCCGTTCCACCGTTGAGCGATGGGCTTTCACCACTGACTTACTAAACCGCCTACGGACCCTTTAAACCCAATGATTCCGGATAACGCTTGGATCCTCCGTATTACCGCGGCTGCTGGCACGGAGTTAGCCGATCCTTATTCTTACGATACCGTCAAGCTCCTATACATAGGAGTGTTTCTTCTCGTACAAAAGCAGTTTACAATCCATAGGACCGTCATCCTGCACGCGGCATGGCTGGATCAGGCTTGCGCCCATTGTCCAATATTCCTCACTGCTGCCTCCCGTAGGAGTCTGGTCCGTGTCTCAGTACCAGTGTGGGGGATCTCCCTCTCAGGACCCCTACCCATCGTTGCCTTGGTAAGCCGTTACCTTACCAACAAGCTAATGGGACGCATGCTCATCTTTCACCGTTGTGACTTTAATAATTAAACCATGCGGTTTGATTATACTATGAGGTATTAATCCAAATTTCTCTGGGCTATCCCTCTGTGAAAGGCAGATTGCATACGCGTTACGCACCCGTGCGCCGGTCTCTATCTCCGAAGAAATATACCCCTCGACTTGCATGTGTTAAGCCTGCCGCTAGCGTTCATCCTGAGCCAGGATCAAACTCTTCATCGTATATTGTAATATTATATATCGGTGAATATCTATCGGTTCTTTTCGAATCTTGCAATTCTATTACTCTTATTCTTTTGTCCTAACATCTCTGTTAAAACGGCTGTCAATTCAATATGTCTACGAACGTGTCTTCTTTTCTCTTTTCGCTTGTTTCTCAAAGCGGGTGCAAAACTAAAAATTATTTTTGTTTCCTGCAAGAAAAAATTAATAAAATTTGAAACTTTTTTTTCGTCTCTTTTTCTTCATTTTCTCTCTCAGTATCTCAAGGAACATTCCGTGTTTTGCGGGGTGCAAATGTAATATCCGTTTTCCATTCTCACAAGCTTTTTCTAATCTTTTTTGAAAATTTCTTTTCAGCTTTGATTGCTTTTTCTTGTCAGTCTTTCAGGGAACGTCTATCGTTTCTGCGGGTGCAAAAGTACCACCTTTATTTACATTTACAAGACTTTCTTTTATATTTTTTCCATGTTTTTAAACACTTTTTTCTTAACAGACTGATAACATCACATTTGCATCTAAAAATTTTTTTAAACATTGTCAGTTTTTTCTTCTTTAAGCTGATATTTCCTCAGTTTAAGCCTGATTTCTCATTCCATTTTTGCAGGGTTTTTAGTTTTCACGACCCTTTTAATGCTTTTTATTCAAATGTGATATTGAAAACTACTTCTTCTGCCGCGACAGCAGTGTAAAAAGCTTCTTATTTATACCAAAGTCCCAATTCTTAAATTCCAAATTCCAAATTTACTGTACAGGGGCTTCGACTCCGCTCAGCCTGACAGATGTTTTCTTCTCTTATATATATGTATAAAAATTAAACCCGACAGGTTTCTAAAACCTGTCGGGTTGTATGATCGCTTTACCGCATACTCTAATCGAAACGAATCGCTTTTACTGGAGATATTTTGGTTATTATATATGATGGTATTAATAGCACCAGGAAACAAATCGCAATAGTTAATAAATTCAGCAGAAGAATATAAATCCAGTTAAGATAAACTGGAGCTTGGTTTACATAGTAATTTTCAGGATTCAGCTCAATTACCCCAAAGTACTGCTGAATCAACAAAAGTGAAATACCAATTAAATTCCCCCAGAACAAACCGCGAAGAATTAAATAGAAGGCATTGTAGAGAAATATTTTACGCACCGTCCAATTATTGGCTCCCATAGATTTTAAAATTCCAATCATTTGGGTTCTTTCCAAAATAAGTACTAATAAAGCAACTACCATATTAATTGTCGCCACTAATATCATTACCGCGAGAATAATTACTATATTAAAATCGAACAGCTGCAACCAATCAAAAATATAACTATACTTTTCTACAATAGTTTTGGTATCTAGATTTGAAGATGTTTGTTCGTAAATTTGATTCCCTACAGCTTTTATATTATTAAAGTCTTTTACAAACACTTCAAACGCGCCAATTTGATCTTCACTCCATTTATTGATTTTTTGGATATGACGAATGTCTCCAATAATATATGTCGCATCGAAATCTTGGAATCCGGAATTAAATATCGCTGCGATTTTGAATCTTCGGCTGTTAGGTAATTTTCCTTGTTCTTCTTTAATAAAGAATGCATTGAATTGATCCCCTACTTTCAAATTTAATCGATCTGCAAGAAATCTAGAAATAATTACATCTTCATTTAATTCATTTCGAAAGTTTGGTAATTTGCCCTCTACTATATATTCAGCGATATTATTCCAATCGTAATCAGCACCTACTCCTTTAAACACAATTCCTTCGAATGCATTTTCTGTTCGAATGATTCCCGCTTTACTTGCTATCGCCTGAATATGGCTAACTTCTGGTACGGACTTAAAATTTGGATAAAAATCCTGTTTTTTAGAAATTGGAACTACTGTAATTTCAGAATTATTATTGTCATAATTCGAAATTATAATCTGGCCATTAAATGCCGATACTTTATCACGGATTTTCTTCTGGAGTCCTATTCCAGTTGCAACCGAAACAATCATCATAATAATTCCAATTGCAATCGCAGAAATCGCAATCTTAATTATAGGCGCCGAAATACTGCTTTTGTAATTTTTAGCAGTAATAAGTCTTGTGGCTATAAAATATTCTAAATTCAAATTCGAGGCTTCTTTAATTATTATTCACTTCTTTCAAAAGTACATCTTATAAAGAGAAAATTAGATTCTCTACAAGACAATTACCATTTTTAATTTTATTACAGAGGAAGTTTCTTTTTCATCTCTTCTACTATATTAAATGCAGCTGGACAAATTTCGACGTTTTTCAATGTCAAGTTAGAAATTTGATGAAATTTATTTCTATCAGTATGTGGAAATTCTCGACAAGCTTTTGGTCGAACATCATAAATCATGCAATAATTTTCGTTGTCTAGAAAAGTACAGGGAACACTTTGCAATACATAATCTTTATCTTCATCAATTCTAAGATATTGTTCTATAAATTGCTGTGGTTTTTGCCTTAAGTGTTTTGAGATACGCTCAATATCGGCCAAAGTAAATAATGGCCCAGTTGTTTTGCAGCAATTGGCGCATTTCAAACAATCCGTTCTCTTAAATTCTGCATTGTGCAAATCTTGCATAATGTAATCTAAATTCTTCGGCTGTTTCTTTTTAAGCTTATCAAAATACTTTTTATTCTCGATATGCTTATCTTTGGCTAACTTACTTAAGTTATTTAAAATCTGTTTCAAGTTTAAAATTTAAAGTTGATGTGCAAAATTAAGCAACTTTAAACTTGAAACCTTAAACTTTGACTAAAACAATGAAAGATCTTTTTGGAAAAGCGATATTTGATTTCTATACCAATAATTCGCCTGAAGATATTATTACCGAAACTTCGATTTCTGAAGAAGACGAAATGAGCGTTGAATATCTTTTTCGCTCTTATAATGAAATGCCATTAATTGAACAAAAAGCGTTGCAGCTGGCAAAAGGAAAAACTCTTGATGTTGGATGCGGTGCTGGAAGTCATGCTTTGTCTTTGCAAAATGAACGAAATCTAGATGTAGTCGCCATTGATATTTCGGAAAAAGCAATTGAAACTTCTGTTCTTAGAGGAATAAAAAATGCTAAGGTTAAAAATATTTTAGATTTTGAAGGAGAGAAATTCGACACTATTTTACTTCTCATGAACGGAACAGGTATTTTTGGCAAATTAAAAGACTGTAATAAATACCTAACTAAATTAAAATCACTTTTAAATTCTGGCGGACAAATTTTAATTGACAGCTCTGATATCATTTACATGTTTGATGAAGATGAAGACGGCGGAAAGTGGATTCCTTCTGAAAATGATTATTATGGTGAACTTATTTTTAATATAACTTACAAAAAAGAAAAGGAGGAACCTTTTAACTGGTTGTATTTAGATTATAACACGCTTCAAAATGCTGCAATCGCTAACGGACTAAAATGCGAACTTGTTCTTGAAGGCGAACATTATGATTATTTAGCCCGACTTTCTATTTAAAATAAAAAATTCTTTAAACTTATGACTGAATTAGATTTAGAAAAATTAAAATATCCTATTGGAAAATTCACAGCACCAAATAATTATTCTGCAGCATATCTTTCTGAGAAAATATCCGAAATCGAAACCTTTCCTGCAAGACTCGAAAAAGAAGTAATTCATTTAACAGACGACCAACTGGACACTCCCTATCGTCCTGAAGGATGGACCGTACGCCAAGTCATTCATCATTGTGCCGAAAGTCATATGAATTGTTACATTAGAATTAAATGGGCTTTAACTGAAAATAACCCCGTAATAAAAGCTTACGATGAAGTTCTTTGGTCAGAATTAAATGATAATCTAAGCATGCCGATCAAACCAACACTTGATTTATTAAAAGGACTTCATTTTAGATTAGCTTATATAATGAAAAGTTTATCAGAATCTGATTTAGAGAAAACTTTTGTTCATCCTTCAGATAACTCAGAAAATAAAATTAAAAAAATTATAGGATCATACGCTTGGCATGGAAACCATCATCTAGCACATATTACAAGTTTAAAAAATTATAAAAACTGGGAATAACAAAAATGTATATCATTTACACAATTGTATACATTTGAGTAAACAAAAAGTCTCTTCAAATGAAGAGACTTTTTGTTTATTATGGTATATTTAAATACTTATGAGTTTGTAGTGAAACCCTCCATTTAGGATTATTCATAACATAGTCAACAATAAGCGGAGTCATTTCCTCTTTTTTACTCCATTCTGGCTGTAAAAATAGAATTGCGTTATTGTTTACTAATTCTGCCTGCTCTTCTGCAAAAATAAAATCATGTTTATTATGAATAATCACTTTTAATTCGTGAGCATTATCATAAACAGTTTGAGTTGGTAATTTATTTTTTTTCGGAGAAAGACAGATCCAGTCCCATGTACCTGACAGGTTAAAAGCGCCTGAAGTTTCTATATGCACTTTTAAGTTTTTTTCTTTTAAGCGTTCCGTCAAAAGCGTCATATCCCAAGATAAAGGCTCACCTCCAGTTACAACAACCGTATCAGCATATTTTGCTGCATTTTCAACAATTAAATCAATACTTGTCGGCGGATGGATTGCTGCATTCCAGCTTTCTTTCACATCACACCAATGACATCCTACATCACATCCTCCAATTCTAATAAAATAAGCAGCTCGGCCTGTATGCGCACCTTCACCTTGAATGGTATAAAATTCTTCCATCAAAGGAAGCATTGCTCCTTTATTTACTTCTAATTGTATTTCTTTTGGTAACATTTTATTATTTTAAGAATGCAAAGATAGTCAATAATATACGGAACAAAAAAAACCGATAGTTTATTGAACTATCGGCTTTCTATTTATTTTAAAAATCTAGATTATTTTAAAGATTTTATTGATTGCGCAGCGTAAGTATTTGCTGGATCTAAAACTAATGTTTTATTAAAATACTCTAAAGCTTTTACTTTATCAGTATTTGCATAGGCCGCTCCGATTGCGTTGTAAGCCTCAACGATTTTTTTAGCCGTTGCAGGTTTAGCCACTTCCTCTGCACCTTTTGCAGTAATTTTAGTTACGTATTCTTCGTAGTTTTTGATAATCAAATCATCTTTGTCTAATGCACTACTGATTCTTCCTTTGTACAAATAAGCTTCATCGTATGTTGGAGACGCTTCAAGAACTTTATCAAAAGTAGCATTTGCTTTTTCTAAAGCAGCTTTATCACGGCTTTCAACAGGTTTACCAGCATTACCATAGTAAACAGAAATTCCATAATAAACAGCATCATCCAAATAATTTTTAGATTCTTTATTGTTTGCGCCAAGTTCAAAAATTGAAGCAGCTTGAACATATTGTTTTTTACCAAACAATTCTTTTCCGAAATCAGCAAATTCTTCTACAACTAAAGGCTCTAATTCAATTGCTTTTTTGATATCAGCCAAACCTGCATCAAAAGCAGCTTGATCTATTGTGCCATCTGCAGCAGTTCCTTTTTTAATTTTAGCTAATCCTAAGTAGTAGTAATCTCTTCCAATTACTTTATTCTCAGGCGCTTTCATAAAGTCCTCAATAGATTTGATAGCTACATCAACATTTCCGTTTTCGTAAGCAGCATATCCTAAATATCTATAAATTCTAGGATTAACTTTATCCTCAGCAATCATTTTGTTTGCAACAGTTTCCAATTGCTTGTAATCTTTAACTAAGATCAAGAAATCTGCATGACGCATTTTAGAATTCATTGAATAATCAGTTAAACTCAAATACTTCTCATAGTTTGTAATCGCATTTTGCAAATTAACTTTAGAAGTAGAAGGTTTGTTTCTTGCCCATTTGTAATAAGTCTCAGCAAGTTCTCTGTAAACTGGTCCATAATTAGCATCTAAAGCAATAACTTCATTGAATGACTTAATTGCTTCATCGTAAGATTTAGCTCCTTTTAACAAAACACCTAATTGCATTTTTGCTCTTAACAAAGTATTATCAGCCGTAAAAGCATCACGGTAAGATTTATAAGCTTCATTTTGGTTGTTTGATCCATAATAGGCATCACCAATAGCTAAAAGTGCCTGAGCATTTTGAGGATCAACTACTAATGCACGTTTCAATACTTCAACAGCATTTTTATAGTCTGGATTATCAGAATTCATATATGCTCTAGCGATGTAAATAAACTCATTTACATCTTTCTTTCTCATATCTTTAGTTGCTAAAGCAAAATTTGCCTGAGCTGCTGTTGTATTTTTAGCATCTAAATCTAATTGACCTAAACCAATATAGTTTAAGTTTTTCTTATCTGAAGCCTGCAATCCATTATTATAATAGATTTTAGCAGAATCAACAACAGATTGATTCAAATAAACATTTCCTAAAACAAAATTCGCTTCACCGTCTGAAGGTTTAGATTTGATGATTGTTTTAAGGATTGTTTTTGCCTTATCAAATTGTTCTGCATCAATCGCTTTTTTTGCTTGGTTGATGTCTTGCGCTGTTGCCGCAGTCGCCGAAGCTACTAATGCAAGACTAAAAATTTTAAATTTATTCATCTTTTTATCGTAATTAATTTATTCTTTATCTTTTATAATTTCATTTCTAATTTT
Organism: Flavobacterium fluviale; assembly: GCF_003312915.1. Lineage (NCBI taxonomy): Bacteria > Pseudomonadati > Bacteroidota > Flavobacteriia > Flavobacteriales > Flavobacteriaceae > Flavobacterium > Flavobacterium fluviale. Next base: position 480,305 of record NZ_CP030261.1, read on the forward strand.
AAGCTTACGTCCAGGTGTTTTATATGGCAGTAATCCCGACTTTAGAACTATGCGTTGTCCAATATCTCCAGCTATAAATGATGCTAATCCCATTCCTAGTCCAGAATAACCTTGGCAATTTATAATAAACAAATCACGTGCCAAAGGATATTTACCAATTTCTAAGTCATTTTGAGTAGGACTATAATATTCGTTGCTGTTTAGCCCCTTTACATAAAGAACGTTTATCTTATTAATAGTCTCATTCATATCCGGAGTTGGCTGGTAAAACCAATTGACACCGATAACACCAATCATTCCTTCATTTTCAGAAACAAATTTGATTACTTCATTATTTGTTTTAAATGAAAATACCCCTTCTTTAGGAACCTCTTTAATTTTCGCCAATTCCTTCATGTAACGAACAGTACTTGAGTTAGGATTATCAAAAACTAAACCTTTAATTTTAGTATTAGGTTTACCCTGTAGAAAGTCGATTACACTTTTCAACGCAATAAGCGTATCATTATTGCTCTTACTTGAAATAAATGCGATAGCATCATGAGCAAAAGGCGTTACTCGCGGATTAATTTTGCTTTTTTCAAAGCGAACTCTTTCGTCTGCTGTTAAATCTCTTGTTGTTATTGCAACTTTAGCTTTCTGATTTAACAAATCATTGATTACTTCAGCTTCCGATTTTGGCTTAACTGTAATTTTTGCATCATAGTAAGTTCCTTCAAAAACAGCAACTTGATCATCAACAATCTGCTTAACGGTTTCGTCAACGGCAACATCTAGTGATCCTTTTAAAATTGTTTCTTTCTCGGCTTCGTTCTTGTTTTTTTGGTTGCACATTACAAACAAAAAGACAAAAATTATCAATCCTAAAGCCTTACTATATTTCAACATACTTATTATTCTTTTGAATTAATTAACCTTAAAAACCTTATTCCTGAATATACAATCAGCAGTCCTCCGAATGCATATCTATATTTTGGTTCCATGTCAAGCGGAAGCTTTTCCCAAAACATAATCATTAAACCGAGTACAAGATAAATTAAAAAAAACAGTATTCCTAAAACAAGAAGAAATCGCTCTTTGAGCGATTTCTTCTGAATATTATTAAGCATATCTTTTAACATTATTCTGCAGATTGAATAGTAATAGGAAGAGAATATAATACCCTAACTTTTTTACCATTTTGCTCGCCAGGAGTCCATTTTGGACATTTTTTAAGAACACGAATTGCTTCTGCTCCTGTACCGTAACCGATATCCCTTAAAACTTTAATGTCGGTTAATGAACCGTCTTTTTCAACTACAAACGTAACGTAAACTTTACCTTTTAAACCTTCCTCTTCTGGAGTTTTGTAATTGTTTCCTACGAATTTGTAGAATTTCTCAATTCCTCCTGGAAAGTCTGGCTTCACCTCGATTCCAGCTGTGTTATAAACAGTGTTATCTTCTTGAATTACCTCTTGTACTGGTCCTTTTCCAACTGGCTCATCTACAGTTAAAACTGCATCTGGATCTCCTTTGATGGTTTCAGCACCAACTTTTTTGTCCTTTAAATCCACAATTTTTGGTGGATCTTCAGTAATTTCTTCTGCCTTCGCAACCACTGGTTTTACGAACTTCACCTGATCCACTTTTGGCGGTGGCGGCGGTGGTGGCGGTTGATTTGGTTTTATTTCCTCTTTTTTCTTTGGAGGTAATTTAACCGTTGCAATTTTGATATCGTTATTTACCACTTCTTCTTCAGAGTCTGGTAAAAAGCTTGCAATAAGAGGAGCTGCAACAGCAAAGCTAAAAATAAGAGAACCGACAACAAGTGCTTTCACAGTCGTTTTACCGTTCGATTTTCTCAGCTCATATGCACCATATATCTTATTACGCCCTTCGAATACGATATCAAGCCACTGATTTTTTATAATATCTAATTTCATATCTCTTGATTTTTAATTTGACAAAAATTAAGAATGCTCTTATTTTTTATCTATTAATTTCGTTTCCTCTGGTGAAAATTCAGGAACAATAGCATAAGTGTCTACCCCTGAAATTGCCATCTCATCCAAAATATCAACCAAATTACGGTAATTTGATTTCTTAGTTGGTTTAATGATCACAATGATACCATTATTAGGTTTTCCTATAGATGCAGAATAAGCTAATACATTTTTCTTTTGTTTTAACAATTCTCTACGGATACCATCCTTACCATATGCAATGTCTTTAGGACCTACTTTTGGAGTAGCTAACAGACCCATATAGTATACCATTTTGTTATCATCACCTAACATCACTGTCATGGTACGATTTTCATCTACCTTGGTATTATCTATTGGTTTATCATCTGGACTCTTATCCGGCAATGACAAATCCATCGATTGAGGTTTTGACAACGAAGTAGTTAACATAAAGAATGTGATCAATAAGAATGCCAAATCCACCATCGCCGTTAAATCGACTTTTGAATTTTGCTTTTTACTTCTTACTTTACCACCTTTACCACCACCGCCGTCGCCTGTATTTAATTCAGCCATTTTAGTGTATATTTTTTAATTAAAAGTCTCTCCCTCTCTTACCAGTAACTAAGTTAAAGGAATTGATTTTCTGATCTTGTAAAATATCCATAATTTTTTTAATTTTTGGATATTCTTCTTTAGCATCTCCTTTTATAGCAATCTGCAATTCTTTATCATCCAAATCAATTGTAGCTCTTCTAGAAATTAGAAGCCAGTCTTTTAATTGATTATCTAATGAATCTAAAGGAATTCCAGGCTGTGGCGCTTTGGTTCTGTCCGCCGCTTTCAAATCAATGATCTGTTTCAAACCTGTAATTGGCACACCAAAATCATCCATAAGAGCAAATTTGGCTTTATCTTCTTCTGAAAATTCTATACCATATTTTGCACCCATTCCTTCAAGAGTTCTTTTACGAACTTCTCTTCCTTTGATGTCAAAAAACACTTTCCCTTTTCCTATTGTAATAATAGCCAAATCTGTGTCTGGCAGTTTAGTTTGAGCAACAGAAGAAGGCATGTCTACAGGAAGTGCCTCTGGCACTTTAGCAGTAGCGGTCAAAATAAAGAACGTTAGCAAAAGGAATGCAACATCACACATCGCAGTCATATCTGTCGATGTCGACTTTTTTTTCATTTTTATTTTAGCCATTATCTTTTATTTTATTTTTTTGATATTAATATCAAAAATTAATTATTGTCTTAAACTTCCTCTGAATTTTCTGTAAGTATTCACGATTGTAGTACCAGCCTCATCGATAGAGTAAGTTAAATCGTCAATTTTAGCAGTAAAGAAGTTGTAAGAAACAATCGCTAAGATAGAAGTAGAGATACCTGTAGCAGTGTTGATAAGTGCCTCAGAAATACCTGTTGCAAGAGCAGCTTGGTCAGGAGTACCAGCAGAAGCTAACGCACCAAACGCTTTAATCATACCAGATACAGTTCCTAATAATCCTCCTAATGTACCTAAAGATACTAAAGTAGAGATAATAGTCATGTTTTTCTCTAACATTGGCATTTCTAATGAAGTTGCCTCTTCGATTTCTTTGTGGATTACTTCAGAAGCTTCTTCGCTATTGAATCCTTCTTTTTTAACATCTTGGTATTTTACCAAAGCAGATTTAATTGCATTAGCAACTGAACCTTGTTGTTTGTCACATGCAGCGATAGCAGCTTCGATGTTTCCTTCTTTAATATTTCCTTGTACATTTTTCATAAATGTATCTAGGTTAGCTTTTCCAGCAGCTTTACCAATAACAATAAATCTTTCAATAGAAAAAACAACAACCATTAAAAACATACCTAATAATACAGGTACAATGAATCCTCCTTTGTAAACTTGACCTAATGTATTAATTGGATGTCCAGTTTCTGGATTACCTCCTTCGAAGTTAGCAGAATCCCCCATGATTACTTTCCAAATAAACACCCCTACTAAGATACACGCTACAATAATGATTCCAGTAACCATTCCTCCCCCATTTGAAGTGCTTTCTTTTTTAACTTTAACGTTTGCCATTTTTTTTAATTTTAATAGTTTTAAATAATTTTTATTTTTTAGTTATATTTAACTTGTAGAGGAGCAAATTTATACGTTTAGTTTAAATAAAAAAACTTTTTTTAATTTTATTGATCGAAATTTAACTTCAATTTAAAAAATATCTCATTAAATTGCCGGCGCCATTTTTTAGATAAAACAAAAATAAGGACGATAATTAGAAAAATTACAACGTTTTAGTAAATATTCAAAGATTCCTTTGATATCTTCTTAAAAAGCTGCGAATTTTTTTTTTATTAATATTTCAATCAAAAAAAGCATTTTCTTACTAAAAAAAACCACAATAAAAATGCCCAAAAACAAAGCAATACTCATATAACCACCTAAATTACAAATAAAAATATGAATAAAAAAGATAATTTTATTGCGGCTATAAATTCGGGCTATTCTTCTAAGGGAGACAGCATCATTCTGGGAGGCGCAATCCTTGACGGTGAGCCACTTGCGGAAGCACATGTGAAAATTCCATTAAAAACTTTAAATCGTCACGGATTAATTGCCGGAGCCACAGGAACTGGAAAAACTAAAACTATTCAGGTTTTTTCAGAGCAGCTTTCTAATGCTGGAATTCCAGTTTTAATGATGGATATTAAAGGTGATTTTAGCGGAATTGCAAAAGAAGGAAAAGAGGAAGGTTTTATTACAGAAAGACACACCAAAATAAACATACCTTATAATACAGCTGCTTTTCCTGTAGAGCTAATGTCTTTGTCCCAACAGCATGGAGTTCGACTGCGCGCAACTGTTTCTGAGTTTGGACCGGTTTTATTTTCCAGAATTTTAGATCTTAATGATACTCAGGCTGGAGTTGTTGCGGTGATCTTTAAATACTGCGATGATAATCAAATGCCTTTATTGGACTTAAAAGACATTAAAAAAGTAATCAATTATATTACAGAAGAAGGCAAAGATGAAATCACTGCAAGTTATGGTAAAATTTCAACTGCAACTACTGGTACAATTCTTAGAAAAATTATCGAATTAGAGCAGCAGGGCGGTGATTTATTTTTTGGCGAATTATCTTTTGAAACTGATGATTTAATGAGAATTGATGAAAACGGAAAAGGTTATGTAAATATCATCCGCTTGACGGATATTCAGGATAAACCAAAATTATTCTCGACTTTTATGTTAAGTCTTTTGGCGGAAATTTATCAAAAAATGCCTGAGAAAGGAGATGCAGACCAGCCAGAATTAGTAATTTTTATTGATGAAGCGCATTTAATTTTCAATGAAGCCAGCAAAGCATTGTTAGAGCAAATTGAAACTATTGTAAAATTAATTCGTTCTAAAGGTGTCGGAGTTTATTTTGTGACTCAAAACCCGATGGATGTTCCAAGCGGTGTTTTGGCACAATTAGGATTGAAAATTCAGCACGCGCTTAGAGCTTTCACGGCAAATGACCGCCAGGCGATTAAAAAAACAGCAGACAATTATCCAACTTCTGAGTTTTACAAAACAGATGAATTACTAACCAGTTTGGGAATTGGAGAAGCTTTGGTCACAGCACTAAACGAAAAAGGTGTTCCAACTCCGCTTGTTGCTACAATGATGCGTGCGCCTCAAAGTCGTATGGATATTTTATCTTCTTCTGAAATTGATGAAATAAACAGCAAATCGAAATTGGTTAAAAAATATGCTGAAGAAATAGATAGAGAAAGCGCTTATGAAATACTGACAAAGAAAATTGAAAGTGCTAATCAAGCTGCTGTCGAACAACAAGAACAAGCTCCTGCAAGATCTTCAAAAGCAGAACCAAGTACAGCAAGTGTTGTTGGGAAATCAGTTTTGAAAGTTGTAACAAGCGCTACCTTTATTAGGGGTGTTTTTGGCGTTCTAACTAAAATTTTTAAGAAATAAGCAATCCGCAATGTCAAAAATCCATATCAATTACAATATTGAAAATTGTAATTGATATGGAAATTGTTATTAAAAATTATTTAGATAATAATTCAAGAATTTTATTTTCAACTTCTGGTGAATTCCAGATATTTTCGATGTTTTCCATTTTTAAAACTTCTTCCATAATTCCGTTTTGAAAATCTCCAATCGCTAAAGCTTCGGCATATGGGCGATCACTAAAAGTTACACGGCTGTAAAGCGGAATCCATTTATCTGGATGTTTATCTGAAAAAACTTTTTCTATTTTCTTTTGTAATAAGAATTTTTCATCTGCCGTTTTGGTACTCATTTCCATGAAATTTCTATAGGAAAGTTCTGCAATGGCATCGGCATTTGGTTTACGGGAAATTTGATATTCAGTAAAGATTTTTTTCCAGTCATCTCCAAATTTCTCTATCATTTCATTTAAAACCGTAATATCTTCAAAACCTGCGTTCATTCCTTGTCCGTAAAACGGAACAATGGCGTGGCAGGCATCTCCAATCAATGCAATTTTATTTTCGTAAGTCCACGGAAAACATTTCATAGTTACCAGAGTACTGGTTGGATTTTTAAAAAAATCATTGGCAAGTTCTGGAATTACTTCGATCGAATCTGGGAAATTCTTCTCAAAAAAGTCTTCTACCATTTTACGATCGGTAAGCGATGCAAAAGAATTTTCACCTTCAAAAGGCATAAACAAAGTACAGGTGAAACTTCCGTCGAGATTAGGAAGCGCGATTAACATATACTCGCCCCTTGGCCAAATATGAAAAGAATTTTTATCTAATTTATGTGTCCCGTCTGCATTTGCAGGAATGTTTAATTCTTTGTACCCCATGTTTAAAAATTCCTGCGAATAATTAAACATACTCTGACGCTGCATTCTGTGACGGATTCTTGAAAAAGCACCATCGGCACCAAAAACCATATCAAATTTTCGTTCTTCCCACTCTCCTCTTTCGCTTTCGCCAATATGCAGAGTTGCTTCACTCAAAGTTACATCCCAGACTTTTTGCTCAAAATGAAATTCGGCTCCAGCTTCTTCCGCAAGATCAATCATTTTTCGGTTCAGTTTTCCTCTGGAAATTGAATATATGGATTCGCCTTCCTGCCCATAGTTCTGAAAATTCAATTTGTCTACTAAATGAATCGCACGTTTGTCCATCGGAATTGCAATTTCTCGAACCGAATCTCCAACACCAACTGCATCGAGTGCTTTCCAGCCTCGATTAGACATTGCCAGATTAATAGAGCGACCAGAAAAATTAATTTTTCGAATATCAGGACTGCGATCATAAACATGAACGGTGTGACCAGCTTTTTTAAGATAAATTGCCAGCAGTGATCCTACAAGTCCAGAACCTACGACTGCAATTTTTAATGAAGTTTGCATCAGGGAAAATCTAATATATAAGAACGTAAAAATAAGTAATAATTACACATAAGCTTTAAAATAAACCAAATATTTGCCCATAAAACCTAATATTTGCATGGGCATGTCCCTTTGGGCCGGGCTTTCGGCTATATCTTTTATTCCGTTTCTCTTCATAAAAGGATACCCCCTCTATCCCTCATGCGACAATCATTTTCATAACAAATTCTGAATTTTCACGATTTGTTTGTCTTTTAGAAAAACCTATTTTCGTTCGGACAAAATCTGGCAAAGACAAAAAGCCCACACAATTTTCTTTTTTTTGTTCAGGATGACAAAATTGTGCTTAAAAACTTTTCGCCTTTATACCTTTTCTAACCAAAACTTTAAAATAAACTCATGAATAACCAGCTGCTGCAAACAAATATCATTTTAGAAAACGAAAGGGTATTATTAATTCCGTTTGAAAACGAAAGAAACATCGAACTCAGAGAAATCATTTTTGATGATGAAATTTGGAAATATATGGGAATGTATGTTCGAAACGATCAAGATTTTGAAAATTACATCCAGAATACATTAAAACAAAAATCAGACGGAATTTGTTATCCGTTTCTTATTATCGACAAAGCCACAAATAAAGTTGCCGGAAGCACACGTTACGGTTATTTGAATTACGCGAGTCAAAAATGCGAAATTGGGTGGACTTGGTACGGAAAACATTTTCAAGGAACAGGTTTGAACAAGGCTTGCAAATATGAATTGTTGAAATTTGGTTTCGAAAACATTCAATTTAAAAGAATACAATTTAGTGCAGATCTGGAAAATTTAAGATCACAGAGAGCAATTGAAAATTTAGGTGCTTTAAAGGAAGGCTTGTTCCGAAATAATTATGTCGATTCTGAAGGCAACAGTAAAGACGATGTCTATTATAGCATTATTTTGGAAGAATGGGAAAATACAAAACGAGATTACTTTGCAACGTTATTATCTAAAAGAAAATAAATTGTTACAAAATAAGACTTCAATCGACTAACAAATATTGACCTATTATTATTTTTCACTAATCAACCAAAACCATGAAAAAACCAATCGCCATTTTATTTTTTATTTTGCTAAACATCTATACTGTGGCCGCTCAAACAGAAATTTCTATTCCGTACGGAAACAACAAAGAAGCTGGAAATTACAAAGATGTCAATGGCATTAAGATGTATTATGAAATTTATGGAAGCGGAAAACCTTTGGTCCTTCTGCACGGTAACGGCGGCTCGATAAAAGGACACGCACGCAGAATTGAATATTTTAAAAACCAATTTCAGGTTATTGCTATTGACAGCAGAGGACATGGAAAATCTACTGACACTTCAAACAAACAGCTGAATTACAAACAAATGGCAGACGATGTAAGTGTTTTACTAGATTCATTAAAAATCAAAGACACTTATATTTGGGGACAAAGTGATGGCGGAATTTTAGGTCTTTTAATAGCTATTCATCATCCTGAAAAAGTTTCTAAACTTGCTGCTTTTGGCGCCAACCTATATCCTGGCAAAAAAGCTGTGTACGATGAAATCGATAAATTGGTAATGGATACTTTAAAAGCTACTAAAGATCCTCGCACCAAAAACCTTTATACATTGTTAGCCTATCAGCCAGATATTAAAGATAAAGATTTGCAAAAAATTAAATGTCCTGTTTTAATTATGTCTGGAGATAGAGATGCTATCAGGTTGGAGCACTCGATTGAGATTTTTAATAACATTGAAAATTCTAATTTATTTGTAATGCCAGGCGCTACACATTTTGGTTCTTATGAAAAAACAGAACTTTTTAATTTGGTTTTATCAAGTTTCTTTAACGAACCTTTCAAAAAAACTTCAACTGTTGATATTTTTAAAGGGAAGAAATAAAAAAGCCTCAAACAAATCTTAATCAGAACATTAGCAAAATGAAAATCAAGCAACCCATTTTCCAGTTTAAAACAATTTTAGTTGGGATACTGCTTTTCCAGTTCCAATTTGGATTTTCTCAAGAAGAAAAAAATTCAGAATTATACAAAATAATTATGTCTAAGGACAGCCTGCTTTTTAATATTGGCTTTAATACCTGCGACATGTCACAATTTGAAAACCTGTTTACTGATGATCTTGAATTTTATCATGACAAAGGTGGTATGTCTGATAAGGCTGTGTTTATCTCCAATTTCAAAAAAGGCTTGTGTGGCTCACCTGAAACTTATAAATCTAGAAGATATTTAGTTCCAAACACTACAGAAATTTATCCATTATATAATAAAGGTGTTTTGTACGGTGCGATGCAAATGGGTATTCATCAGTTTTATGAAAAATCCGTTGGTAAAAATGAATCTCTTGAAAAAGCAAAAGAAAATTTTGGGAGCACAGCGAGATTTACCCATGTTTGGATACTAACAAATGGTGTTTGGAAATTGAGAAGATCTTTTAGTTATGATCATCAAACGGAACAAAAAAATTAAAGATTGAAAATTAAAATGAATGGCTGATAAATCTTAAAAAAGTTTTAGTTTGAAAAAAATGGAAAAAAAGCGGTTAAATCTTGAAACCAATTTGAAACTTGATCGTCTAAACTTTAGGAAGCATTAAAATTATTTTCACTTAAAAAGTGTAATTTCGGTTTAAATAACTGAATTTCTAATTGTTACAAAGTTTCAATCATCAATCAAAAAACAAATCATTTCATTAATCTAAAACCTATAATCATCAATCATTATGAAAAAATCAATCAAACTAATTGCACTCTTTTTACTTTTCCAGCTCTCGGCACTTAGCACTTTTGCTCAAGATAAAGCACAACAAATTGAACAGCTTTTGGCTAAATATAATGAATACGGACAATTTAACGGCTCTGCATTGATTGCCGAAAACGGAAAAGTTATTTTAAAAAAGGGTTTTGGTTCTGCCAATATGGAATGGAATATTCCAAATCAGCCCGATACGAAATTTAGATTAGGTTCTATCAGCAAACAATTTACAGCACTTTTAATAGTAAAACTCGCTGAAGAAGGAAAATTAAAATTAGATGTTCCAATAACAACTTACCTGCCAGATTATCCAAAGGAAAATGGCGATAAAATTACGATTCATCAGTTGTTAACACACACCTCTGGAATTCCGAATTATACCAGCGCGCCAAACTTTTTTAAAGACAAAGCTCGAAATCCATATACTCCCGCAGAATTCGTAAAAACATTTTCAAGTCTGCCTCTTGAATTTACTCCCGGCGAAAAATTCAATTACAGTAATTCTGGGTATTTTTTATTAGGTTACATTATAGAGAAAATTTCAAAAAAAACGTACGAACAATATTTACAGGAAACTGTTTTTACCCCTTTAAAAATGGTTAATTCTGGTTACGATCACAGCGATGTCATTTTAAAAAACAGAGCGGCTGGATACGAAAAACACGGAAAACAAATTGTAAATGCAGCTTATCTTGATATGAGTATTCCATACGCAGCTGGATCTTTGTACTCTACTGTTGAAGATTTGTATTTATGGGATCAGGCGCTTTATACGAATAAACTGCTTTCACAAAAATCAATGGAATCTTTATTTAAACCTTACATTAAAGCATGGGCAGGTTTTTATGGATATGGATGGTCTACTTACGAAGCTCCTAATGGAGAAAACAGCAAATTGAACATTATTGAACATGGCGGCGGAATTAACGGATTTAATACAATCATTTCCCGCATTCCTGCAGACAAAAAGCTAGTTGTTTTATTAAATAATACAGGCGGAACTGTTTTAGGCGAAATGAACATTGCAATCCGTGCTATTTTATACAATCAGCCGTTTAATCAGCCTAAAAAATCGCTGGCTCTTGATTTATTAGATATTTACAATGAAAAAGGTGCTGTTAAAGGAACTGAAACGTATAAAAAACTAAAAAATGATACATCGTACGCTGTCAAAGAAGGAGATATGAATCGAGTTGGATATCAGTTACTGCAAGATGGAAAAAAGAAAGAGGCAATCGAAGTGTTCAAAATTAATACAGAAAACTTCCCGAAATCTGGAAATGCTTACGACAGTTTAGGAGAAGCTTATCTAGCAGACGGCGACAAAAAATCGGCAATTGTAAATTATAAAAAATCGGTAGAACTTGATCCTTCCAATGAAGCTGGGAAAAAAGTTTTAGAAGAACTTTCAAAAGGTAAAACAAAATAACATTTAGAAAATAGCTTAAAAATTAACTCCGATAAAATAGATTTGAAATCCATTTTATCGGAGTTTTTTGTTACAATTTCTAACAATCAAATTGGATGATTTATTTTTAAAAATATTATTTTAGCCTTACCCAAAAAATAAATTAACCTATGAAAAATTTGAAATCCTACAGCTTTCTGACGGTATTACTATGCCTTTTTATTTCTTCGAAATCTTTATCTCAAAACAATCCGCCGGCTCCTGCAATGCCTTCACAGCAAAACAGAATTATAATTGATAAAATCGTAGAAGCAGCGCATTATAAAAATTATGTGATTGATTTTTGTTTATCGAAAATAAATGAAACTTCGGCAAAAGAAGGCTGGAATGACCAGAAAACAATGGAAATCAGCCAAAGCATTAATTATAAAAATTTCCGAGATGCGATTTACAACAGTTTTGTTGTCTTTGATGAAGTCGAACTGGAAACTTTATTGAAAGCGTATGAAAAAGATACGGCTTACCAATCTAAAAATGTAATGACTAATAATAAAGTACTTATTAATAATCTGAATATTTTTGCTGCTGATATTGTGAAGGGGAAGTATATTTCTAAATAAAAGGTGCTAAGGTACTAAGGTTCTAAGATACTAAGTTTTTTACTCTTTGTCAAACTTTTTAACTTTGACAAAAAGATTTAATTTTAAGTTGTCTTCTCATTTTTGTCATTTGGACGAAGGAGAAATCTTCGCGAGAAGCTCGACAAAGATTAACTCTCTTTGCGGAGTTACTTACGGAGATTTCTCCTTCGTCGAAAGGACAATATTCTGGTTATTTTGTTTAATACAAATTTCTTCAAAATCTTGGTTTAAACTTTTACAAAGAGTAAAAAACCTGAAACCTGAAACTTGAAACTTGAAACAAAAACTACCTCTTCGGTTTAAAAATCAGTTTTGTTGAAGTTTTTATGATTTCTTCTTTATTCAATTTCATTTTTCTAAACTTTCCATCATTGTACATTTCGGCTTGGTCATCGTAATGTTTACTAAACGGATTTCCAGATTGTCCGGTAGGCAAAATGCTCCAGCTGTTTTCGATATCAGAGAAATCTACAATTCTTCTGGTTGAAGGTCCGCCTTTTGTATAATATTTTCCTTCGTCGTTAAATCCGAAGAATAAATTATTGATTACCTCATTTGAACCTGGCGAATTAAATGGCCCAACATTAAATAATCTTCGAAGCGCTGCCACTTTTCCTAAAGGATGTTCGTGCTCAACGGTATGTACTTCTCCCCATTTCCAATCGGAAACGGTATTTCCTAATTGATTTTGTAAGGATATAATTGCATCGTGAAAAGATTTTGACACAATTTGTTTTCTAGTTTCTTTTACATTTTTGGTTTTAATATTATCCCACCAAACCGAATTTTCATTTTTAATTTGATTGGCAATAACTTGTTTTCCAACAGAAATTCCTAAAAAGAGATTGAAGTTTTCTTTCCCCATTTCGTCTTCAAAAGTATTTTTTAGATATAAATAAATCCACTTGTTGTAAATCGTTGGCGCAGCGTCTTCTAAATTATTGCTTCCTTTCCATGATTTTAAAACCTTTATGGCTTCTTTTTCTGCTGCTGAAATGGAGTTAGGATCAATATTCGAAATCAAATTCTTAACCACATCAACGGCAACATCAGAAGTATTGTCATAAATCATTTTACTCACTGCTTCTTTATCCCAATCGGATTTTGCATCCATTAATCCTGCAATTCTTTTTGCACGATCTTCAGGCAGGTAATACCCTGGATACAAATAACCATTATCAATAGCTTCAGGCTGATTATTGGCAGAATAAACATAACCCCATTTCGGGTTTTCTGCTGAAGGATTTTTATCAAAATCCAGATATTCTGTAATATCATCATTACCAGTTGAACCGTCTAAAATCAAATGTGTATTTACGCCTTCTTTGTGTTTATACAGTTTACCGCTTGCCCACCATCCAACATTTCCTTTAGCATCGCCATACATAACATTTAGCCCAGGCGCAGCGATTAAGCTCACTGCTTTCTTAAAATCTTCTTTGTTTTTTGCATGAGAAAGCCCGTAAGCCGCATCTAAAATCTGAATTGGCTCCTTCGTATAAGTCCAAGACATTGCGATTGGAAATTTCTTATCTAAACGCTCGATTAAGTCATTCATAATTGGTCCGTGACGTGTTGATTTAACCGTTAAAACAACATCCGAAGTATCTTTAACTTTAATTACTTTTTTTCTGGTTTCATAAGATGCAAAACCATTTGGAGTTTTATATTGACTTGGATCTCCAGCTTTATTCTTTTCTTGATAAAAGTCGATGTCATCATTTTCAAACATTGTTAAACCGTAAGCATAGTCACGATTGTGAGCCAGTAACGGAAATGGAGTTCCTGCAAGATAACAGCCATAAAGTTCCTGTTTTGGTGTTACGATATGAGCTTCGTACCAAGTTGCAGGCTGCGAAAATCCTATATGCGGATCGTTTGCAAAAATTACTTTACCGCTTTTAGATTTATGAGGACCAACAACCCAACTGTTGCTTCCAATAAATGGAGGAATAGGCGATTGATCCAGCATTGCTGCAACAGATTTTGCGATTTCTGAATACTCTTCTGTTTTTTCTTTGGAGATTTGAATTCGAGTTGTGTTAAATTCCCCTTCAATTCCTAAATCTTTCAAATATTCAGCACCATATTTATTTTTAATATCTGTTAATAAAGGATCTGTTTTCTGTGCCATTGCAAAACTGAAAGACATATAACCAAATATATTATAAACGTCCTTTATAGTGAACTTCTGCTTTTTTACGCCAACCAAAGTAAATTCAATTGGTGTAGTTCCTTCTTCCAAATATTGATTAATTCCGTCCAAATAAGCTTGTGTTAATTTATAACTTTCACTGTTTTTATCCAATTTGGCAATCGCTTTCGCGGAAGCTTCTTCAATACCAATTCCTGCAAAAAACTGATCATTTTGAAGTGCAACTGAGCCGAAGATTTCAGACAATCTTCCCGGCGCAATTCTGCGAAGTAATTCCATCTGCCATAATCTTTCCTGCGCATGAACATACCCCAGCGCTGTCATAGCATCTTTTTCGGAATTGGCATAGATGTGCGGAATACCAAATTCATCAAAATAAACTGTGGTTTCTTCTTGAATATTTTTTAGATCTAATTCTCCTTCGTATTTCGGTTTTAAATGAAAAATATACGCGCATAAACCAACTCCAATTGCAATTATAAGTAGTAATAAAACCAGCAGAAATTTTTTAAATCTTTTCATATATTAAAAAAAGGTAGATAGTAAGGTTGTAAAATGATGTAATCTAAAAGAAGAATAATGTAAAAATCATTCTTTTTAAAAGCCTAAATTTATGTATTTAAAACTAATCCTATAAATGTCGACATATAAAAAAATAGCAATTGGTGTAATTTCTCTTTTTCTGCTTATAATTTTCGCCAACATTGGTCTGAATTACTGGATTAAAAAACAGCTCCCGATTATTATTCATGAGAAAAATAAAACGGCATACAATATCAATTATGAAAAAATTGAAGTATCTCTTTTTTCTCGAAATATCTATGCACAGACATTATTGGTAAGCCCTAAAAACCAGCCTAAAGACAGCAAAAACGGACTTTTCTCTAAAATAGAATCCATTACAATTAAACATTTTAATGTTTGGGATTTAGCTTTCCGCGATATTATTCAGGCAGAGAGCATTATTATAAATAAACCTCGCGTTATTTTATACAAAAAAGGCGAGAAACTCATCAATAACAGTAAAAGCATAAAAAGCGAAATCATTGAACCTTTTCGTAAAATTGTTGCAGTTTCAAATATTTATCTAAATGACGGAACTGTCGATGTGGTTTCTTTGGATACAGAAAAACCTATTTTCAGCATCAAGAAAATCATTCTAAAATTAGAAGGAATTCTGCTGACGGATGCGACTTTAAAAGAAAAAATTCCGCTTCAATATCAAAGCTACACTTTAGTAATTGATAGTTTGTTTTACAGACCAAGTGCTTTTTACCATATTAATATTGGCAAAATAAGCACCGAGAAAAACTTTCTAAAAATTAATAATTTCTCTAATATTCCGCAATTTAACCGCCCAAATTTCATCAAGCGTTTAGATAAGGAAAAAGATATTTACACGCTAAAATTTGATTCAGCACAAGTTTCAAAAATGGATTGGGGTTTTAAAAATGATCGTTTTTTCTTTAAAGCAAATTCAGTTGTAATCAATCATTTTGACGCGAATATTTATCGTGGAAAAATGCCGAAAGATGATTTGAGCAAAAAATACCTTTACAATCATTTATTGCGAAATATAAAATTTCCGCTTCAAATTGACACATTGCAAGTTCTTAAATCAAAATTGGTCTACGAAGAAGAAATTGATTTTTCTAAAGGCCCAGGAGTTTTAAACTTTGATAAATTCAACCTGCAGGCAACTAATCTGCGAAGTGGTTTTGGTTTGAAAAAGACGAATGATGTAAAAATTAAGGTAAAATGTATTTTCATGAAAACTTCGCCCCTCGATGTAGATTGGAGCTTTAACGTTTTGGATAAAAATGACGGATTTCATATTCAAGGTGTAATTTCCAATTTTGATGTTCGCGCTATGGGACAATTCAGCAAGCCTTATATGAATGCCTCATTTACTGGAGTTTTTAACAAGTACCGATTTAATTTTTATGGAAATGATAATATCTCTAAAGGAAATGCTTCTTTGGATTATGATGATTTAAAAGTAAAACTATACAAGAAAAAAGATCCTAAAAAAGAAGCCAAACTCAAATCGGCAATTGTCAATTTATTAGTCAAAAACGACTCCAAAGAAAAAGCAAAAACAGCTGAAGTTGAATTGGAAAGGATCCAAGAAAAATCATTCTATAACTTTTTATGGAGAAGTATTGCAGAATCTTTGAAGAAGATTTTGATATAGTTTTTTGAAACGAACTACACGAATTCCCACTAAATTTTATTCGAAATATTTTAAAAATAATTCGTGGAAATTCGTGTAATTCGTGGCAGACAAAAATTTCCAAACCTGACAATTATCAGGTTTTAAAAAATGTTTTTTCTCTTCATTTGTCTTTATTTTAACCCGAAGACAAATGACAAAAAAGCCTTTACATACTTTTCATATTCCTGTAATGGGTCTTGCTTATACGATTGACAGCCCCATTCGTGTGGCGCAATATGGAATTTCGTCTGTAATTTCGATCGCCGATGATGATTTAATTGAAAAGATGCGTAATTTTTATAGCACTAAATTCAATATTCCTTACGAAGAAATCACTCAGAAATTTCACGATTACCGCGCCGAAAGAATTACTTCTTACTTAAATTTAGTTGACAAAATTGTAAAAGAAAAATTCGAAAATTTTAAGACGGAATTAGCCGAAAGCAAAACTGCTCTTGAAAACTTTATGTCGATGCTGCCGAATACTTCAGACATTAAAAAAGGATTTCAAAATTTACTGGATGACGGAATTGCTTTTAAAGAAAACATTCAGAATTATATCGAAACGCATCTTTTTCCCGGCGAAATCGACGTTAACATTATGACAAAATTAGACAAAGATAATTTTGTTAAAGACGAACAGCTTCCAATAGAATTTAATGATGCTCATGCTGCTTTAAGAGGTTTTGCAAAAAGTAATTTAGAATCTTCTGTGGTTCTTTCTGCTGGAATGAATCCGAGATTGTTCGGTTATTTTGAAAACTTCAAAGATTTTTTTCCAAATGAAAAAAACGAGCTTAAAAAGAAAATCATTTTAAAAGTGAGCGATTTTAGATCGGCAATGATTCAGGGAAATTTCTTGGCCAAAAAGGGACTTTGGGTTTCTGAATACCGAATTGAATCTGGTTTAAACTGCGGCGGTCACGCCTTTGCCACTGATGGACTCTTATTAGGCACTATTTTAGAAGAATTCAAGCAGAAAAAAGAACAATTGACACAATCGGCCCACGATTTAATGATTAGAGCTTTACAGCTCAAAAATCAAGTTTTTCCAGAAAATCCTTTAGAATTAAAAATTACAGTTCAAGGCGGTGTTGGAACTGCAGAAGAACATGAATTTTTATTAGACGAATACAAAGTCGATTCTGTCGGCTGGGGTTCTCCATTTTTATTGGTTCCCGAAGCAACATCTGTAGATAAAGAAACGAGAAGTTTATTGAAGAATGCCAAAGAAGACGATTTTTACCTAAGCCACATTTCGCCTTTGGGAGTTCCGTTTAACACTTTACGAGGCACGACAAACGAAATCTTAAAACAAAAACGCATCGAAGAAAATAAAGCTGGAAGTTCCTGCCCAAAGAAATTTTTGGCTCTAAGTAAAGAATACGATCCGCACGGAATTTGTACGGCATCCAAAAAATATCAGGATATTAAACTAGAAGAATTAGAAGCCAAAAAAGATTCTCTAACTATCGAAGAATTCGAAAAAAGCAAAATCAAAATAACAGAGAAATCTTGTCTGTGTGTTGGTTTAGCAAATGCTTCTTATCTTGAAAATGATATTAAAATAAAAGGACAATCGCAAGGCGTGGTAATTTGTCCGGGACCAAATCTGGCTTATTTTGATCAGGAAGTTTCTTTAAAAGATATGCTGCATCACATTTATCAAGGAAAATCGATTTTGCGAACTAATGATCGTCCGAATTTATTTGTGAAGGAATTAAAAATGTATGTTGATTATTTTAGAAATGAAATTGAAACTATTTCTGGAGAAGTAACGTCCAATCAGCTTAAAAAATGGAATTCTTTTAAAACAAATATTTTAGAAGGAATTGAATATTATCAAAATTTACTTTCATCAACTTTATACTTTAAAGCAGAAGCAGAAAAAATGAGGATTCAATTCAATTTCTATAAATCAGAATTGAATGCAATTCAAATTCCATCACCGCAATTAGCGTAAAACAAAACGCCGATTTAGGATTCTAAATCGGCGTTTTTTATAAAGATTTATTGCTATTCTTTTTTCTTTTTACTGTCAATTACAGCACCAGTCCCAGTTCCTAAAGCGGCACCGGCTAATCCTCCAATTACAGCACCTTCGCCTTTTTTCTTACTGACGATTGCTCCAGTTGCAGCACCAACCCCCGCACCAATCACAGCACCTTTAGCAGTTGCGCTCCAGCCTTTCTTTTTGGTTGTAGTAGTAGTTGTTGCAGTATTTCCGTTTGTAGCCTGCTGATGCACCACTACAACTTTCTCTTTTTCAGATTCAACTCTTTGCTCTTCTTTTATCTTAGCCATTTCCGTCTTCATTGAATCGATAACTCGTTGCTTATTAATCTCAACTTTCATTGAATCAATACTGGCTTGCTTGGCTTTATTTAAATCTTGTTTACTTTGATTTTGACAAGAAGTTAAAAGAATCGCCGCTAAAATTATATATAAGCCTTTCATGATTATAGTTTTAATAATTATACATTACAAAATACGGAATATCTGCTATAATGCTTATTACAGAATTCTTTTGAAAGGTTATAAGATTTGAAGATTTTAATGTTTGAATTGGATATTTAAATTGATAAATTAATCTCGCAAAGGCACAGAGTCGCAAAGTTTTTTCTCATCACTCCTTTCTTCGGAATATAAAAAAGGGCTTTAGCCAAACTTTTACAGTTTGGCTAAAGCCCTTTTGATTTGCGTTTTTTATTGTCATCCAGCTAAAGCTGGACGCTATTCAAATTTTAAGATTAACTTTCCGACTCTGCGCCTTTGCAAGATCCACCAACTTTTACTTCCCTAAAATTCCTGTTTTTAGAATTTGTCCGAAATCGTACATATCTTCATAAGAACAATATAATGGAACTGGAGCTAAACGAATTACGTTTGGTTCACGCCAGTCTGTAATTACTCCGTTTTTCATTAAATAATCGAATAAGCTCCTTCCTTCTCCATGAAGAAAAACTGATAATTGTGAAGCTCTTTCTTCTGGATTTGAAGGTGTAATAATTTCAAAATTTCCTTTTACTTCCTTATCAATTTCGTGCAGAATAAATTCTAAATAAGAGGTAATATGATCACGTTTTGCAATTAAAGCGTCCATTCCAACTTCAGCAAACATTTCTACAGAAGCCAAATATGGTGCTAAAGAAAGAACTGGAAGATTACTAATCTGCCATCCTCCTGCTCCATGAACTGGATCAAAGTTAGGTTCCATTTTAAAACGGCGTTCTTTATTGTGTCCCCACCAGCCTGCAAAACGCGGTAAATCTGGATCGTTGTGATGTCTTTCGTGAACAAAAACTCCAGAAGCATTTCCAGGTCCTGAGTTCATATATTTATAACTGCACCAAGCTGCAAAATCTACATTCCAATCATGCAGTTCTAATTTGATATTTCCAGCAGCATGTGCGAGATCCCAGCCGACTTTTGCACCCGCTTTTTGTGCGGCAGCAGTAATAGTTTTTATGTCGAAAACTTGCCCCGTATAATAATTTACACCTCCAATTAAAACCAAAGCCAGTTCATCGCCAACTTCTTCAATTTTTGACAGAACATCTTCAAGACGAATATTGTGTTCGCCTTCGCGACGTTTAATTTCTACGATAGCATCTTCTGGTTTATATCCATGAAAATGAACCTGACTTTGAAACATATATTGATCTGATGGAAATGCTTTTTCTTCGCAGATAATTTTATAACGCTTTCCTTTTGGCTGATAAAAAGAAACCATTAATAAATGAAGATTTACCGTCAAAGTATTCATTACAGTAACTTCGGACGGAAGTGCACCTACAATTTTACTCAACGGTTCTGCAAATCTTTCTTGATAATCCCACCAAGGTTTTTGTGCATAAAAGTGACCTTCGACAGCCAATTCTGCCCAGTCATTCATTACTTCATCTACATAAGCTTTGGTGCGTTTTGGCTGTAATCCTAAAGAGTTTCCTGTGAAATATATAACACGTTTATCATTCACTTTTGGAAAAATAAATTCGTTTTGATAATGATTTAATGCATCTTGAGCATCAAGTTGTTTCGCGAATTCGCGTGTATTTTGAAAAGTCATTGTGTTTTTGTTTTGGATGCTAAAATAACAAATTTTGTTTGTTTTGTTTCAGGTTTCAAAATTTCAGGTTTCAAGTTTCAAGTTTCAGATTTCAGGTTGATATGCTTTGTGTGTTTAACCGCAAAGTGCGCAAAGATTTTATCAAGGTTGACGTTTACAAACACTAAGTTCGCAAAGCTTTGCGTTCTTTAGCACTTGGCAGACACAAACTGAGCAAAAAAACTTTGCGCACTTTGCGGTTAATCACACGAGCGTCAACTTGAAACCTGAAACCTTAAACTTGAAACTTAAAACTTGAAACTTGAAACCTCAAATTTGAAACTTGAAACAAAACTATAAAAACAGAAAACCCGACAGGTTTTAAAACTTGTCGGGTTTCTTTATGAAATAAATTCACATTATAAAATTAACATCGCGTCTCCGTAAGAATAGAATTTGTATCCTTCTTTGATCGCTTCGTCGTATGCTTTTTTCATTAAATCATGACCACAGAACGCAGAAATCATCATTAATAATGTTGATTTTGGTGTGTGGAAATTTGTAATCATACAGTTTGCAATACTGAAATCGTGAGGAGGGAAAATAAATTTATTTGTCCATCCTTCGTACGGATTTAAAGTATTTTGAGAAGAAACAGAACTTTCGATTGCACGCATAGAAGTTGTTCCTACTGCACAAATACGTTTTTTCTTTGCTTTCGCCTCATTTACAATATCACAAGCTTGTTGATTGATAATCAATTCTTCTGAATCCATTTTGTGTTTAGATAAATCTTCAACCTCAACTGGATTGAAAGTTCCTAAACCAACGTGTAAAGTTACCTCAGCAAAATTTACTCCTTTGATTTCTAATTTTTTCAAAAGGTGTTTTGAAAAGTGTAAACCAGCAGTTGGCGCTGCTACAGCTCCTTCTTCTTTTGCGTAGATAGTCTGGTACCTTTCCGCATCTTCGGCAGTTACTTCTCTGTTGATGTATTTGGGAATTGGAGTTTCTCCAAGTTCTGTCAATTTGTTTCTGAATTCTTCGTAAGACCCATCGTATAAGAAACGTAAAGTTCTACCACGAGAAGTTGTATTATCAATTACCTCAGCAACTAATGAATCATCGTCACCAAAATAAAGTTTATTACCAATACGGATTTTTCTAGCAGGATCTACTAAAACGTCCCAAAGGCGCTGCTCAGAATTTAATTCTCTTAATAAGAAAACCTCAATTCTAGCCCCAGTTTTTTCTTTGTTTCCGTACAAACGTGCAGGGAAAACTTTTGTATTATTAAGAATTAAAACGTCTCCATCATCAAAATAGTTGATAACGTCTTTAAACATTTTATGTTCGATAGTGTTTTTTTTACGATCAATTACCATTAAACGAGATTCATCTCTGTTCTCTGCTGGAAATTCAGCCAAAAGTTCTTTCGGTAAATTGAAATTGAAGTGTGATAATTTCATATTTGAAGTTAGATTTTAAAATATCAATCTTAGACTTTTTTATCTAAAATTTTAAATCGCCTGCAAATATACGATTGTGAGATAGGCGTTGTCAAGTGTTTTGACGTTTATTTTCAAAAGTCCTTGATTTTGTGCGGTTTCGGGAAGCATTAAAAATGTTTTTTTTCTTACACAAACCTGTTCAACGTATTATTGTCATTTCGACGAAGGAGAAATCTTCAGAAGTAGCTCGACAAAGATTGGATTTTCGTTGCGGAGTTACTTACGAAGATTTCTCCTACGTCGAAATGACAAATTTTACGATTATACTCAAATTCGAACATAAAAAAACCTCTGGTTGAAACGTGAGGCTATGTTTTTGCTCTTTTATTTAAATGAACTTATATAACTTATATGGTTCAATTATTTCTACAATTCTGAAACTTGGAAGTTCAAAGCTTTCAAATCGTTCCAAAAATCTGGGTATGATTTAGAAACTACTTCTGCATCATCGATAATAATTGGAACCTTTATTGCTAAAGGTGCAAAAGCCATTGCCATACGGTGATCGTTGTATGTTGCAATATGAACATCTTGATTAATATTTTCAGAACGTTCTAAAGTCAAGCTGTCATTGGTTACAGAAATATTGGCACCTAATTTTGTAAGCTCAATTCTTAAAGCTTCTAATCTGTCCGTTTCTTTGATTTTTAAAGTATGAAGACCAGTTAAGTGACATCCAATGCCTAACCCTAAACAGGTTACTACAATTGTCTGTGCAATATCTGGTGTGTTGTTCAATTCAAAATTTACGTCTTGATAATTGAATCCAGAAACTTTTTCCAATGTCATTTTATTGTTTTGGAAAGTAGTTTTCACTCCCATTTTTTCATAAAGTGAAACCAATTCTGAGTCTCCCTGTAAACTGTTTTCTTTATAACTGCTTAGAGTTATTTTTGCAGCATCTGCCAAAGCCACAAGACTAAAGAAATAAGAGGCAGAACTCCAGTCTGATTCTACGACCATTTCTTTTGATGCGACTGCTTCTTTTGGAAAAACTTTGATTACGTTTCCTTCAAAACTAGTTTGAATATCTAAATCATTTAAAAGAGCCAAAGTCATTTTAATATATGGAATTGAAGTGATTTCTCCTTCTAAAGTCAGTTCTAAACCATTATCTAGTTTTGACGCTACTAATAAAAGTGCCGAAATATATTGACTGCTTACATTTGCAGCTAATTTTACTTTTGAAGCCGTAACTTTTTTCCCTTTGATTCTGATTGGCGGATAACCTTCTTCTTTCTCATATGAAATCTCAACTCCTAATTGGGCCAAAGCTTCAACCAAAATTTTGATTGGTCGTTCCTGCATTCTGGTTGATCCTGTCAGTACAACTTCTCTGCCTTCGTTAACAGAAAAATAAGCTGTAAGAAAACGCATGGCAGTTCCTGCGTGATGTATGTCTACAATTTCGTCATTTCCTGCAAGGGCTTTCTGCATTACTTCGCTGTCATCTGAGTTTGAAGTATTGGCTAAAGTGATATTTGGAAATAAAGCTTTTAGTAATAATAAGCGATTGGTTTCACTTTTAGAACCAGTGATATTTAGTTGCGAATTATCAATAGTGAATATTGAATTCGTGCTTAATTTTAAATTCATTTTTTTAATTGTAAGTTGTGAATTATGAATTATGAATGATTAGAAACATAATTCAGCCCCGCAATTTACCACTCCCCATTCATAATTCAAAATTCAAAACTCATAATTCAAAACTTATGAGTGATATTTCACAATTATTTTAATTTATCGTTGTTTTTATGACGATCTTTATCTCTAACCGATTTTAAGTCCATTTTTTTATCAAAAGCCGCTTGTAAATCGATTCCCGTTTGATTGGCCAGACATAAAACCACGAAAACAACATCGGCTAATTCTTCACCCAAATCTTTGTTTTTATCGCTTTCTTTTTCAGATTGTTCTCCGTATCTGCGCGCAATGATTCTTGCTACTTCTCCAACTTCCTCTGTTAATTGAGCCATGTTTGTTAATTCGTTAAAATAACGAACACCATGTTCTTTTATCCAGGTATCAACATCTAATTGGGCATTTTTTAAATCCATCTTTAAGCTTTTTTTAGAACAATTTTTTTGTTTTGACTAACAATCATTTTTTGAAAAAGGGTTTTCAATGCATCGTAGTCCTCTGCAGCAAAAATACTATTGTTAATGTCTTTTGAAAAGCTAAATTGAATTTTGTTTCCTTCGCTTAAAACATTTAACATTAAACTTAAAGAATTGTCCTCAAGCGAAAATTTTGCCGGTTCAGGAAGCTTCAAATCCATAGGCTTTTGGAATTTCCAAATTCACAAAAAAATTTCTTGCTTTGGAAATCCAAAAGAGATCCCATAATATATTAAATACGTTTTAAAACAATTTTCTCTGTTTCTTTAGCAATCATTCCTTTGTAATATTCTTTTAGCATATCATAACCTTCAGCCGATACAATTGCTTGATTTATTTGATGGGTTATAGAAACTTGAAGTGTATTTTCGTTTGCGGCAATATTATATTTAAAAGCTCCCAGATTATTTTCCATTGTTACCAAGGCTGGGGCAGGCAATGTTTCTACTGCAAAACCATCTGGAATTTTAATTGTGATATTGTACTTGTCTGCAAACGGATAACTAAAATCAACTGGATATTCTCTTACTTCTTGTACAAAAGGATTTTTCTGATTTGCAAAAAACAGCATTGGACTCACATAGATTTTCCCGCCTATTATTTCGCACAAATTATTCCCTGTAAAAGAATATGTTTCTATAATTGGCAGCAGAATATCTTTTTCATTAGTTTTTGAATATTCGCTTATTTCTATTTTATTGTTGCTGTTTTCTAGCTTTTCTAGATATTCTTCTTCTTTTACATTAAAAATATTATCCCTAGTAATCATAGCATTATAATCCAGAGACTGTTTTCTGGTTTTCCCTGTGACTTTTCCGTCTGCATCAATACTGTAAGTTAGAAATACATTATCATTAGATGTTTTTTGAGGAATTAAATTAATTTCTTCGGACGTCCCATCTTTTCTAATTAATCTGCCTGACCAATTTAGTACTCTGAGAGGTAAAATATTTGGAGTTGAAAATTTATCAGATGCATCTAGTAAAATATAACCATCTGGAGTCTCTACAGCAGTTATTACGTAATTAAAAGCAGTTCTATTAGGAAACAAAGCAATTCCATTAGATCGTGTACTCACTAAAACTGGATTTGCGGTTAAACCAGAATAACGAAGCATCGCCGTAAGCATTAAATTAATATCAGCAATATTTCCCGTTTTTTCTTTGTACGCTTTTTTAACACCGCTATCACAGCTATATCCGGTATAACCATTCCATTTAACAGTTGATTTTACATGATTTAAAATTGCCCATATTTTTTCTTCTGGTGTATTAAGTCCCGTAAGCATCTTTTTAACATCCTCTTCAAAATAACCCGTTTTATTCAGTTCTGGACCAAAATCATCGTAATTATAAATTGTTTTTACAACTGAATTCCAATCTGTTGAAAACTCTTTAATGGGTGAATTTGGAAATTTTGTAACAGCCAATTCATGTGCGATCGAAGAGGTGTAATTCTCAATATTATTTACAAATGCTTCGTCCTTCATTGCCGGAAAGTCTACAGCCGTGTAAGTCGTTTTAGTTTCCACATAATCCACCTTTTCGCTAGAATATTCAGTTTTAACGGCGCCCAATCCAGTTGGGGTATGTCTTTCTTTAGAAGTAAAAACGATGGACTTATTATTTTTTACCGTAACGGTTTTAGGAAAGATATACCCTTTTTGTCTCGGACTAAAAACATAATATTCTGGGATATATGTCGAAAATTCAGAATAATTTACAGGTATACTGGTTTGAAAATCCCAATCTCTGATCATTTGAAATGGACTTCTGATATAATACTTAAATTCTATTACTGAACCTTCCTTTACATTTGGCATTGTCAGCTTTTTTTGAGATCTGTATTTACTTAGAACCTCATCAAATATTCCGTCGCTTTTCAGCTTTGTTTTTTCAATTTTTCCTCCTACTAAATTATACGTCACGGCATCAGAAAAAGATAATTTTTCTTTCGCATCATTAGAAAAGTAATACCAAACTTGTTGATTTGCCCAGTCGTAGCCTTCTTTTTTGTAAATTTTAATTCTCGTTTCGACCTCTGTAATTGTTACAAATCCTTCATTTGTATCATATTCAAGACGAGATGATCCTTTTTTATACAAAATCGCTGCAGCCGCAGAAGAATCTTTTGGATGTACTTTTTGTTCTAATTCTGCTGCTGAAACTTTTCCTAATTTAAATTCCTGCGAAACTGCTTTGGGAGTGATCAATAAAATCACAAACAGGCTAAATAGATTAATAATTTTCATTGGTAATTTTTGGTTTTAGTTTTAGTTTTGGTTTTGGTTTTGGTCTATGATTGGTTAATTTTTGATTAATATTACTTTAGCATTATCGTTTCTGGAAATCTGTTCCATAAACAAACGATATTCATCATATTCTTTATTGGAATATTTTCCTCTGTTCAAAAACATGTGCCTTTTATAAATTAGTTTATTATTGTCTTTTTTAATGATCTCCGTTTTATATTCTCCAAATTTCCCTTTTAACTCATAATTGGAAGGAAGGAATTCAATATTAAATCCAGCTGGAAGATTGATCTCTATTTCATCAGTATCTAAATAGCCACGCTGAATTTGAAAAGGATTTTTACGGTTTCTTATTCTTTTAACATTTTCTGAGTTCTGATTAAAAGCATCCACTAAAAAAAACATTCTATTTCCTGAAATTGTTCCGTAATCTACCGCACTTAATTGCACTTCTTCAGCAAAACTGACATTTTCTTTATCATTTACAAAAGCTATTTTTCCAAGTTTCAGGTTATTGATATTACTCCAATAACTTTTATAATGTTTTTCTTTTTCGTTGGGTTGAAATTTTTCAATCATCTGTTTTCTTCCGTATTGTGATCCTTCCGAAAGCATATTTATTTTCCCAGAAAAAACTCCATTTTCATCTAAAGAATAAGTTCCCCTGCTTACCTGAGTATTTTTTTGAGGTTCATAAATCTGTGTTCTGATTATTTCTCCTCCTTCAGGTTTGATTACAATTGCTTTTCTGTTATCCGTAAAGTTGGCCTGATAACCAAAAGGGTCATTTTGATTGGTGCATTCTAAGAAAAAGTTCTTATCCTTATCTGGCACACATAAGATTACATGATTTCCTTGTATCGCAAAAAAATCTTCGTCAATGTCTATCAAATCAGAATCTCCATAAAGTTCTGTATAATATGAAGGAACTCCCACCACATCTAAAAGTGCTCTTGTATAGTTAGAAAGTGCTTTACAATCACCATATCCTAAACGGTCAACATCTGATGCCAGCATTGGTTTAAATCCACCAATACCTAATTGAATACTAACGTACCTGGATTTTTCCTGCATATATTTATATACAATTTTTGCTTTTTTAATAGGGTCTGATTCGTTACCAACGAGAGCTTTTATTTTATTTTTTGTTTCCTCAGGCAATACGGTTGTCTGTGTTAAAATTTTATCCGAAAACCACTTTCCGTATTCGTTCCAGTCTTTTGCATTTCCATCAAGACCTTCCAAATTGAAGTATTCCAGACTCAAAATTACTTTAGGATATAAATCTGAAAAAGCTGGACTGTAATCTTCAGGTTTTTGAGCCAATATTTTTCTCGCCTCATACGATAACTGGGTTTCTGTTTCTTCGGTTTTTTTAATATCAAATGTTGAGAGTAGACTTTCTTTTTTTCTAAAGCCAAGATTATTTGGATATTTGACATTCAGAATACTTTTTTCTACACTCACATAATAATTTTCTACTGGAAGCCAGCGAGGAATTAAAGCGGTATTTGAAGTTTCTTTTTCGCTTTTATAAACTACTGTGTAAGGATAAGATACGGGAGTATATTCTAAATAAATATATCTTGAATCAGATGCCAGTGTTGAACCGTCGGCAGCGCTTACATCTCTAAAATCTTTCCTTTTAATCTTCTTGATTTCATTTCCAAAAGCATCATAGATCGTTGCTTCAATATTTTTAACGGAAGTTCTTTTACTATAACTTTCAACAGCATTTACAGCACGTGCGCCTCTTTCGTTCAAGACTGTCACTGCGCGGTCTGTTTTTATAACCATATTTCGTTGTGATAAAATTGAAATATCAGTTATATCAAATCGTACTACAGCATTGGCGTTTTCCTTAAGACTGTCTGAGATTTTTAAAATGGAATAATCGCTTTTTTGAGCAAAGAGAACAGTGGTGAAAAAGAAAAAAAATAAAGCGCAAAAGAGGTTTCTCATTAGTAAGTATTTTCGCCAAATATATATTATTTTTAGAAAATCTTAACAAATGTTTAGTAAAATTTTACTCTCTGTTTTTGCTGTCCATTACGATTGTAACCGGACCGTCATTCAATAGATTAACTTTCATATCGGCCCCAAAAATTCCAGTTTGAACTTTTTTTCCGAATTCTTTTTCTAGTGATTTTACAAAGTTCTCATACATAGGAATTGCAAAATCTGGTTTCGCAGCTTTTATATAAGAAGGCCGGTTTCCTTTTTTAGTAGAAGCGTGAAGTGTAAATTGACTTACTACAATAATATCGCCGTCAATATCTTGAACCGAGCAGTTCATAACATCATTTTCATCTCCAAAAATTCTCATCTTAACAATTTTCCCAGAAAGCCAGTCGATATCTTCTTGAGTATCTGCATCTTCAATTCCCACTAAAACCAATAAACCCTTTTTAATATCTGCTGTTTTTTTACTTTCTACAGTTACTGATGCTTCCGAAACTCTTTGGATTATTACTTTCATTTTTTGCTGGAGTGGTTTTTAAACCATCAATTAAAAGGACTGTTCGGATTTTATTTTCGGGATCTTAGATGCACAGCAGTGCATCTCTACAATTGGAATTTGGAATTTTAAAAATTGATCTTTATTTTCTAGTTTCATCACTCGCCGCACGATCTTCACCATAAGTATCGGTTCGATAATGCTCGTCATCTCCTTCAAGGATTTTAAGATAACTATTGTAACGTGACCATGCAATTTCGTCTTTTTCTAAAGCTGCTTTAATGGCACAATGGGGTTCTTCTTTATGCAGACAGTTATTAAATTTACACTGGTCTTTCAGTTTGAAGAATTCTGGGAAATAACCGCTGATTTCTGATGGCTCCATATCTACAATCCCGAAACCTTTAATTCCTGGCGTATCAATAATTCGGGCATCAAAAGATAAATCATACATTTCGGCAAAAGTAGTTGTATGCTGCCCCTGTTTGCTTTGCTCTGAAATTACAGTTGTTTTTAAGTGCAGGCTCGGTTCCATTGCATTAACCAGAGTTGATTTTCCAACTCCAGAATGTCCAGAAAACATGCTTACTTTTCCAATCATCATTTCCTTTAACTGGTCAACGCCTTTATTTTCTGTTGATGAAATTCTCAGGCATTTATATCCAATTTCAGTATAAATGTGCTGTAGGTAAAGTTGATCGTCTAAAGTCTGCTCGTTGAGCGTATCAATTTTATTAAAAATCAGGATAGCTTCAATTCCGTATGCTTCTGCCGTAACCAAAAAACGATCAATAAAGCTCGTTGTTGTTGGCGGGTTATCAATCGTAATCAATAAAAAAACCTGATCGATATTGGATGCTATAATGTGAATCTGCTTAGATAAATTAACCGATTTACGAACGATATAATTTTTTCTTTCATGAATATTATAAATCGTTCCCGTTACTGCATCAGAAGTTTCTTCAAGTTCGTAATCGACAATATCGCCTACAGCAATTGGGTTGGTACTTTTGATACCTTTCATTCTGAATTTCCCTTTCATACGGCATTCTATAAAATCGCCTTTTTCAGATTTTACGGTGTACCAGCTTCCTGTAGATTTATAAACGAGTCCTGTCATTCTTTAATTTTAGATTGCAGTTTTTAGATTTCTGATTGTTTTGAAATCTAAAAAATAAAAGGCAAAATTACGTTTTTAGAATTGAACAACGCAACTTCGCCTTTTAAAATTAAAAACTTACTCTCAATTTGAATTCGTTTACCATACAATTTCAGCTAATATTTCATTTTCTTTGATTTTTCCGAGTTGAATCGTTTTTAAAGTTTTTGATGTTTTTCCTGCTTTTGTAATATAAATTTCAAGCAAAACTGTTGCAGGACCGTTCTCTGTCAATTTTCTTTCTCCATAATAATTCGATTTGATCACATATTTTCCTTTTATAGCATTTCGAATTAAATACTGTTCCGGCCCGTACCCCTGTGTAAAATCTTTTGAAAATCTTGCCCCGGCTTTTGTATTTTTATTTCTGTAATAACATTCTTCTCCGTTTGGCTCAATTACATGTAAATCTAAATCAACATCCATTAAATTCCAGTTCATTACGATTCTAATATCAACTGGTAATTTTTTTAAATATTTTTTATCTAATTGACCCGTTTTCAATTTTCTATGTTCGGTTATTAGACGATTAATATCCATCAAAATAATGTCCTCCACACCTTTATATTGTCCATCCATTACTTGATAGTAGTTTACTTCTAATGCTTTAATTAATTGATCAAAAGCTTCCTGATATTTGCCTGCATCTTCCAATGCTAATGCATAATCTCTCAAACTTTGAGGTTCATGCGCTCTCCTTTTTACAATTTGTTTTGCAGTAAACAGAGCATCATCAAAATTTTGCCACTGGCGTAAAGTATAGGTAAGTGTTTTATAAAGCTGATAATTGTCTAAACCTATATCGGCAATATTACTAACGATTTGCAATGCTTTTTTGACATCGCCCTGATTGTAGAAAAAATGTGCTATATCAAAATAAAAACTTGGGTTTCTTTCCTGCTCTTTTCTTAGCTCAAAATACAGCTCGTATTGTTTTTCTTTTGGTGCAGATGCCAATGCTTTAAGATATAATCTATCCGGATTCCATTTTTTTAGATGGTTTTTAATATTATTCTGACCAATAACTTCCTCCTCACGTGCAGGAATCAGTCGAATGTTTACAAGAGGAGGTTCAAATACCGGAGATACATATATACCAGACTCTTCAAAACGTGATCCGTTCAAGATTAAGCTAAGTAGACGTCTTCGACCTAAACCCAATACAACTACCTCTCTTGACAATGATTTATCTTCTAATCGTACAGTGACATAATTATTTCCTTCAATACTTAACTGAAAAAAAACAGAATTAAAACTAAAACTAAGAACACTATTTTCATCTGCTTTTATCGAAAATTTACCATCAAAATCAGTGTAAACTTCTTCTCCATTAGTACTAACACTTACTCCTACAAAAGGAAAGTCATCCAGATCTAAAACAATTCCTGAAACCATTCCTACTGGAATATCACTGTTCTTTCTTAATGTTACTGGATTTTGATTGTGTACTTTTTCTACTTTTAATTCTTGTAGAGATTTGGCAGCACTATATTTTATATCTTTTTTCCACCACGATTTTAATTCCTCAAAATGATAACCTACAATTTTCCAGTTATTTTTTTGCTGTACTAAAAGCCTATCATTTTCATTCTTTTTAATTCTGTCGAATTCTTCACGCAGTTCTGCCGGAGGAATAATATCATACAAAATATAATCATGAATGTCTTCTAAAACGATTAGGGAAGTATTTTTGGTTATGATTCCGTATTTTTTTCCTAAAATTTCGATTTCTTCAGCATTTTTAGCATACTCAAATTCAAGATTAGCGATTTTTTTCTGCGCCCAGAGTTTTTCAATGTTTACATCGGTAGTGTTTTGAAGAACAGCATTCAAAGTGATTTTTCTTTCTAAAACAACTTCATTAGTATAACCAAACAATAATGTTACTTCATTTTTTGCTTTTAAAGAAATACCCGAAAAGCCAAAATTCCCTGAAACCGAAGTGCCTTTTATAGGAAATAAATCGGTAACAGCGTAATTATCTTTTATTCCTAAAAACTTTAAATTTGTATTTACCAGCTTATCCAGAGCATTTTCAAAATCCAGCTGATTCAAATTGATAAAACTGCCTCCCGTTTGCATAGCCGAATAATTCAAAAAAGCAAAATCTGCAGAGACTGCTGAAGTAATGGTGTAAATTGGCTTTTTTGTCTTTGGTAAAACAGCATCACTTAAGGAAGACAATCCATCAGAGAAAAACATATATTCGTCATGATTTGAAAAATTGATTTGAGAAAAACGCGTTCCTCCGTCATATTTTGTTTTTTCTAAAACTGCTCGTAATTCTGACCAATTTCCTGCTGAAATTTCAAATTCTTTTTGTTTTTCAAAAGTGTAATTTAAAAAATACAAGGTCACTTTTGTATTTTGTATTTTCTCGAAATAAGCGTCAAGAAGTCGCAGTTCTTTCTGCAGATCACGTGTTTGGCAACTAAGCGAATTATCCCAAATAAGGCCAATAGAATTTGGTGTTTTTTTAGCTGTTTTATTTCCCTCGACAAAAGTATTGCCATAAAAATAGTATTGACCATCTACATTTTGCATTAAAACACTTGGCGTATTTTCTTGTATCGGAATTTTGAAAACTAATTTTTCTGAAGGTTTATAATTTTCTTTTTTGAATGAAGTTTGAAAAGATTGATTCCATTTTGAAAATGCAATCTCTTGTCCCGAATTTTCGGTAATTTGAGGAGCAATTGAAGATCCTAGAACAGATAGATTAATTTCAAATTTATCGAGTTTTTCAGGATAACGACTTACCAATTGATAGGCTAGATTATTTTTATCTAAAGCCGAAAGTTCTTCTTCATAACCAATAATTACAATTCTCTCCGCATTTGGCATTAACGGATAAATTCTTGTTCTAAAATTATTTCCATCTACTTTTTCTAACAATCCAGGATCGACGCGACGATGTTCTATTGCCTCAAAAACCTGCTGCCCTTTATTTTTATTTACTGGCACAGCTTCGCGCATTTTTCCATTTATATCAATGGCATATCTTGAAACAGAAACATTTTCTGGCAGCGGAAAAATCAATTCTGCTTCCATCTGGCGATTGCCTGAATTAAAAAAATGCATTTCGGCAGTTGTATAAGCAATATTTCCAACGACTTTTACATTGACAATTAACTGGCTCATTCTAACATTCTCAGAATTTTCACCTTTTGCAGTTAATTCAGGACTTTGTGCAAAAGTTTTTGCTGCAAAAAGCAATATAGCACAAAACAACAAATTCAATTTTTTATAAAAATTTTCTGACATAATAAAAATATTTAATTGTCATAACGTAAAAATTGAATTTTTATTTACATCGAGCCAATAAATCCTAAAAAGCTGAAAAATTTATATCAAAAAAAATCCCCAGCCACTTCTTTCAAAGTGATGGGGATTTTCAAAACAATCTATTTTTAATATTATGATATAAGAAAACCCAAGATCAAAGTTTTATAGAAACTTAAATTATCTTATATCACTTATATGGTTTCAGCAAAAATTATGCATTGAAAATTTTCTCTTGGTGACCAATACTTTCCTGGTGGATTGCTTTGAACATTCTCAAAACAAACTCTTCAGTAAGACCTTTTTTCTCACCTTCCAAAATCATTTTTCCTAAGATTTCGTTCCAACGGTTGTTTTGAAGAATCGCTACGTTTGCATCTTTTTTCACCTGACCAATTTCGTCAGCTACTTTCATACGTTTTCCTAATAACTCTAATAAATTAGCATCTAGAACGTCGATATTAGCTCTTAATTTAGTCATTTTAGAACTGTACTCATCTGTAGTATCATCTGTTTTTCTAATCGTCAAATCTTTAATGATTTGTTTCAAAGAGTCTGGAGTAACTTGCTGCGCAGCATCAGACCAAGCGTTGTCCGGATCGTAGTGCGTTTCGATAATCATACCATCGTAATTCAAATCTAAAGCCTCTTGAGTTACTTCGAAAATCATTTTACGATCTCCAGTAATGTGAGAAGGGTCAATGATCAATGGTAAATCAGGGAATTTATTTTGCAATTCGATTGCAATCTGCCATTCTGGAATATTTCTGTATTTTGTTTTTTCGTAAGTAGAAAAACCTCTGTGGATAACTCCTAATTTCTCGATTCCAGCCATGTGTAAACGCTCAACACCACCTAACCATAAAGCTAAATCCGGGTTTACTGGGTTTTTTACCAAAACGATTTTATCTGTTCCTTTTAAAGTATCAGCAATTTCCTGAACTGCGAAAGGGTTTGCAGTTGTACGTGCACCCACCCATAAAACGTCGATATCATGTTCTAAAGCCAGTTTACAGTGCGCTGCAGTTGCAACTTCAGTACCCATTAATAAACCAGTTTCTGCTTTAGCTTTTTGTAACCATTTTAAACCAATTTCTCCAACACCTTCAAATCCTCCCGGACGCGTTCTTGGTTTCCAGATTCCAGCTCTGAATACACTAACTTTTGAATCTTTTAATTCGTGAGCAATTTTCAATACTTGATCTTCAGTCTCTGCACTACATGGTCCAGCTATCACAAGTGGGTGATTTAAATTGAAATCTTCTAACCACTTTCTCATTTCTTTCTTATTTTCCATCTTAATTCTAATTTACTTTTTAGTTGTTGTTAATCCGTTTAGTATTTCTTTTATTTTATTTGTGCTTTCCATTTCTTCAAAAATGGCGTTATAATTTTCATCTTTCAACAAATCTCTAAACCGACTGAGATTTGAAATGTATTCTTCTAATGTTTCCAGAACGTGTTCCTTGTTTTGCTTAAAAATCGGTGTCCACATTGCGGGTGAACTTTTTGCCAAACGAACGGTACTTTCAAATCCACTTCCCGCCATATCAAAAATATCCTGTTCGTCTTTTTCCTTGTTCATTACCGTTTTCCCGAGCATAAATGAACTTATGTGCGACAAATGCGAAACGTAAGCAATGTGTTTGTCGTGCGAAGTAGGATCCATATATCGAATCCTCATTCCGATTTCGCTGAAAAGCTTTAATGCTTTTTCCTGCAATTTAAAAGTGGTTTTTTCCACTTCGCAGATAATGTTTGTCTTTCCTTTAAACAAACCTCTTATCGCTGCAGAAGGTCCCGAAAACTCCGTTCCTGCTATCGGATGTGTAGCGATAAAATTTCTCCTTTTCGGATGATTTGCAACCGCTTCGCAAATTGGCTTTTTAGTCGATCCAACTTCAAAAACAATTGTTTTATCTCCAACCGAATTCAGAACTTTAGGCAAAACTGTCAGTGCTACATCAACCGGAACCGAAACAATCACAAAATCGGCTTCAGCCAAATCTTCAAAACTTCCTGCTTCATCGATAACTCCTAAATCAATTGCTTCCTGCAAATGTTTTTCGTTACTGTCGATTCCAAAAATTGTCGAATCAGGATGTTGGTCTTTGATGTCCAGCACCATCGAACCGCCTATTAATCCTATTCCTATTACGTATACTTTCATAATTCTTTTTATTTGAAGCTAAGCTTCTTTATAAATTCCAAATGTTAAAATCCAAATTCCAACTTTTGATATTTTCCGTTTATTTTGTCATTTCGACGAAGGAGAAATCTTCGCAAGTAACTCCACAATCAAAAGAACCAATCTTTGTCGATCTAGCAACGGAGATTTCTCCTTCGTCGAAATGACAAACTTTGGCGAAAAATCTAAAATCTACATTCTAAAATCTAAAATTTAAAATCGATCAATCGCTTCTTGTACCTTTTCTTCTTTCACACACAATGAGAATCTAATATATCCTTCACCGTTACTTCCGAAGATAGTTCCCGGCGTGATGAAAATATGTTTCTCGTATAATATTTCGTCAATGAACTTTTCAGCAGATTCTATTCCTTCCGGAAGCTTTGCCCAAACAAAAAGACCAACTCCTTCTTTATACACTTCGCAGCCTAATTTTTCTGCTAATTTTTCTGTTAATTCTCTGCGGCGTCTGTAAATTTTGTTTTGATCTTCAAACCAAGATTTATCACAGTTTAACGCAGCAACTGCACCTTTCTGAATTCCGTAAAACATACCGCTGTCCATGTTACTTTTAACTTTCAGAACTGCATCTATAATTTCAGGATTTCCTAAAACCATTCCGACTCTCCAGCCTGCCATGTTGAACGTTTTACTAAGTGAATTCAATTCTAAAGCCACTTCTTTTGCTCCTTCAACCTGCAATAAACTCATCGGATTATCATTCAAAACAAAACTATACGGATTGTCGTTGATTAATAATATGTTGTGTTTTTTAGCAAAAGCAACCAATTTTTCAAATAACGCTAAACTTCCTCTCGCTCCTGTTGGCATGTGTGGATATCCAAGCCACATAATTTTTACTTTCGAAAGATCTAATTTTTCTAAAGCTTCAAAATCCGGTTCCCAGCCATTTTCTTCTTTCAAATCATAATAAACCGGAACTGCCTGAACCAAATTGGTTACCGAAGTATAAGTTGGATAACCCGGATTCGGAATTAAAACGTGGTCGCCTTCATTTAAAAATGCTAACGAAATGTGCATAATTCCTTCTTTCGAACCCATCAAAGGCAAAATCTCATTATTCGGATTCACTTCAACACCAAACTGATCTTTATAAAAATCTGCCATCGCCTGCCTCATTTCCGGTAATCCCTGATAGCTTTGATAACCATGCCCGTTTTCGTCTTGAATTGCTGCAGCGACTGCTTCAATTACTGCTTTTGACGGACTCAAATCAGGACTTCCAATTCCCATATTGATGATCGATTTTCCTTCAGACATTAGTTGTCTAACTTCTCTTAGTTTTGATGAGAAGTAGTATTCTTCAACTGTATCTAATCTTTTTGCTGTTGTAATCATTTTTTATTTGCTTTAGGCCGTACGCTTTAGGCTTTAGGCTCTTTTAAACTTTCTATTTTGGACTTTAAGACTTTCGACTTTCTAACTTTATGACTCAGTCAAA
Organism: Flavobacterium fluviale; assembly: GCF_003312915.1. NCBI lineage: Bacteria > Pseudomonadati > Bacteroidota > Flavobacteriia > Flavobacteriales > Flavobacteriaceae > Flavobacterium > Flavobacterium fluviale. The sequence continues at coordinate 517,296 of NZ_CP030261.1, forward strand.
GGTTTTGTATTCTTATATTCTCCCAGAACTTTTAAATATTCTGCCATTATATTCAATAATGCTTTGGCTTTTGCAAAATCTTCGTATTTCTCGAATGTTACGTCTACGAAAAATGAATATTTCCACGGTGTTTCAATTTTTGGAAGTGACTGAATTTTTGTCAAATTTAGTTTGCAGTCGCTCATTACGTTCAAAACTGCTGCTAAACTTCCTCTTTTGTGATCCAATTCAAATTTGATTGAAGCTCTGTTGATTTCGTTTTCCGGCAAAAATGAATTTTGCTTTTTGATAATCACAAAACGGGTCATATTGTTTTTGATCGTTTGAATTTCCGGCGCAATGATTTCTAAATCATACATTTCTGAAGCGACTTTACTTCCTATTGCCGCAATTCCGGTTAATTGTTTTTCCTGAATTCTTCTTGCAGTTTCGGCCGTATCTTTATCCTCAACTAATTTGATATTTGGATATTGTTTTAAGAAATCCATACATTGCAAAAGTGCCATTGGGTGCGAATGAACTTCTTTTATATCTTCAATTTTCTGACCTTTTAAAGTCATTAAATTTTGGTGAATGCTCAAATAATGCTCTCCAATAATGTGCAAATTATTCTTGTCAATCAAAGCATAATTCGGAATAATTGGTCCTGCAATCGAATTTTCAATCGCCATAACTGCTTGGTCTGATTTTCCAGAAAGAAGGCTGTCAACCAATTCTTCAAAAGACAAACATTCATCAATAGCCACATTTTCAGAGAAATACTCTTTCACAACCTGATGATGAAAAGAACCTTTTATACCTTGTATTGCAATTTTCGTTGTCATATATTCAAAAAAAAATCCTGATTTGCATCAGGATTGTATATTAGTTTTATTTGTATTTTATATTTCTCAAATAACCATAGCACAATCCTTACTTCTACTAAAGAAGAAATAAAAAGAGTTGCTAAAATAAAAACGGTTATAAGACATTTTGTTTGTGTTTTTCAATAAATTCTCTGCGAATGTATAAATTATTTTTACCGCACCAAAAAAAATAATGCATTTTATGAAACAAAAAAGGATTTCTTAACAAATTTAGGAGGTTTTGTAGGATAATATAAAAATATCGGCTTGAAATGAGATATTTACAAGGGGTTTTTCTGAGATGCTATCCCGAAACTTCTGGACTGAGGTGCTAAGGTTCTAAGTTTTTTTTACAGCCCTAGCCTTTTAGACCAGTTTTTCGGAGAGCGAGATGTATGAAAAACTCCCATCACAACAATTTCATCTTTTTTTACCAAGTAATGAATTCCATACGGAAATCTGGAAATAAAATGCATTCTTATTTTTTTATACTTTTTTTGAAATAAATCTGGATTTCTTAAAATAGCATCAATTCCAGCTTCGAGACAGAGTTCAAAATCATAAGAAAGTCCAATTCTTTGTTTTTCATACCATAAAACAGCATCTTCAATATCAAATAAAGCTTCTTTTACAAAACGAATTTTGTACATTATCTTATAGATTTTAAATGCGCTTTAACTTCATCCCAAGAATACAATTCAGTTTTACCTTCTTCCAAATTTTGTATTCGAATATCCAATTCTCTTTTAACATCATCAGAAATTTCTAAATCATCTTTAGAAACACTGTCCCACAGTTGCTCTGCTAAAACAATTTTTTCAGCATTACTATATCTAGATAAATTTTTAATTTCCATCTTGTTCGTTTTATTATCAATGTACAAATTTAAACAAATTAAATTACGTTATAACTTAATTCAAAACAATCCCGAAACCGGCATATTCTTAATCCCAATTTTAGAATAATCAAAATTCATTTTTTCTTTTAATAAAGAAGCATAAACACTTCTAAAATCTATTTCGTGTTTTAAATCACCATTGTCTAAGTCGGCTAAATTTGGATTTTTTCCTAAAATCGTTCCCTTATTATTTCCTCCGATGATAAACATTGGCGCGGCGGTTCCGTGATCCGTTCCGTTTCCGTTGTCTTTTACTCGTCGCCCAAATTCTGAAAAAACTACAACGGTGACATTCTGCAATAACTGCGCTTCTTTTAGATCTGAATAAAAACTATAGATCGAATCGTTTAAATCTGTCAATTTTCGTTCGTGAATCGAAAGCTGATTATCATGCGTATCAAATCCGTTAAGCGAAGTGTAATATACTTTTGAATTTAAGTTTCCTTTTATCAATCGCGCTATCCATTCCAGGTTTTTAGATAATTCTGTTTTAGGATAACTGATTTCCGTTTTAGATTTTGCTAAGGCTTTCTGAATTTCATCTGAACCTTCGGTAACCGAATTAGCGATTTTTCGAACAAAATCTAAATGCGGATTTTTAGACAAAGTCACATTTTCTTCTTTTGATTTTACTTTAAATCGATCTGGATCTTTCACCGTTATAAAATTAGGCTCTACTCCTTTTAAAGCTAAATTATCAATCGAATCTAAATTTATGCCCGCAGTCGCCTGATGGCCGTTGCATTGCAGATCTAAAAATCTTCCCAGCCAGCCTTCATTTATATATTTATTAGAATCGGTTGCTGTCTGCCAAATTTCCTGACTTCTAAAATGCGACCGAATCGGCTCGGGATATCCGACATTCTGAATTACAGTTAAATCTCCATTTTGCTGCATTTGAGCAAAATCTTTTAACGACGGATGAAATGCCATTCCTTTATTCTTTCCCACAACGGCATCTTTATTTAATGCGATTTTTGTTCTCAATTCATAATATAACGGATCTTCAAACGGAATAAAAGTATTCAAACCGTCGTTTCCGCCATTTAACTGCACAAAAACAACACATTGTTCGCCAATTACTAAATTTGGCTGCGAACCAAAAGCTTGTAAAAAACTAGGAAGTACAAGCATCCCGCCTGTAAATGTCCCTGTTAACGTTAGAAAATTTCTTCTGTTCATGATTCTTATTTTCTAGATTAATTGATATTCGGGCAGTTTTGTAATGTAATTGAAAACTCTGACCACAGCAAAATCTGCATGAGGATCTTTTGGATCGAAATCATATTTCAACAGATTCTCCATGTCTTTTTGAGCCGAATTGCTGACAGAAAACAACAATCTGTCTGACAATTCAGCAATAATGGTTTTGTTATTTCCATTTGAATCAAAAACTACTTTTACCGCAGTTTTTTCATATTCTGATTTTTCTTTTTCAACTCCGTTTACCATGGTTTTTAAGACCTTTCTATTAAGACTTTTACCACTGCATAACAAATCGGATGTATTGTTTCTTTGGAGATAAATCTGCGAAGTCAGCCATGAATTGCCGCCGTCCCAGCCTTTTACATTGACCTGATTATACAAATCCATTCCCTGCTGTTTTATAAATGCCATAACTGCGGCATCATCAACATTCTCAATCTGCAATTCATCGCAAAGCTGTAAAATATAAACCAGCGGATTTTTAATCTTATTTCCCGAATTCTCTTTTTTAAATTCTTCTGTAAAAATCTTGGTCAGCAAAGGCTCGATTTCAAACTTTTGCTTGCGAAAATAATCTCCGTAATAAACTACCAAATCTTCGGGCGGATTATCATATATAAACCATTTCAGGATTTTTCTTGTAATGAGATATGGAATGTTTTTCTGTTCAAAAATAATATCGACTAAGTCATCTGCTTTCCAGTTTCCAGTTTTTCCGAAATAGGTTTTATCACTATTATCTTCGATATTTTTTCTGTAAACAGCGCCGTCATCACCAATATTCAAACCGGCTAAAGCTTTGGCTCCATTTTTAATATCCTCTTCGGTATAATTCCCAATTCCGATAGTAAATAATTCCAGCAATTCACGGCTTAAGTTTTCGTTGATTTTACCTTTTTTATTATCGCCATTATCTAGATAGCGCACCATTGCGTTTGATTTCAGAATCTGTTTTGTTAATTCTTTAAAATTCCCAAAAGCATTTTCGCGCAAAATCATATTGTGCTGGTAAATCCAGTAATTGATTTTTACTTTTTGAGAAGTCGAGACGAAATGATTGTGCCAAAAACAAACCATATTCTCGCGCAATGGAAATTTGTCATTTCGCATTTTGGCAATCCACCATTTTTTAAATGCAGCAGTTGCCTGATTCTCTTTTTTCTGAATTTCCTTTTTAGTTTCGGGATCTGAAGTTTTAATTAATTCCCGAACTTGCTTAAGCTCTAAAGTGGTTTTAGGTTGATCTTGCAAAAACGCTGGCATTTCTGTGTCAAACTTTGAATCGTAAGAATGTTTTAGAAATTTTTCTAATCCTAGTTTTTCAATTGTTGAAGCTTGTTTTCCTGAAAAACCTAATCGTAAAGACCAAAGACTGCTTTTTTTCATAATTCAGAAATTATTACAATAAGACTTGACTTTCTTTTAAAGGTTTAATTTTAAAAGGTGCTAAGTCGCTAAGACTCTGAGGTGCTAAGTTTTAAAAGTCTTTGGTATTAATTAGAACGGGGATTTTCTGGGGATATTGTTTATTAATATGAACAATCATAATCAGCATAGCCTGTGGTTTCAACCACGGGACGCAATGCGTTTCCCAAATGAGTTTCCCGTGGTTGAAACCATGGGCTATGTTATAAGAAACTCATCTATGAATTCTTTATTTTTACTAACATAAAGAAAATAATCACCTCTCTTAATCAGATTCTTGCGAAGTTCTAATTTGATCTCAATACAAGGAGTTGGAATAAAATCGTGGCCAATCAAAATAGAGATTGATTTTGAAACAATCTTATCGAATTGAGTATCTTCATATTGTTTCTGGACTTATATTATGAAAATATTCCAAAGCGAGATTGTAAAGCTCTTTTTTATTCTGAAATGTTCTTTCTAATAAATCCATTTATTTCAAATTATAATTTAATTGACAGCTCTAAATGACCTCCCAAACCAAGCTCTACAATTTTCTGCAGGGTTGAAAATTTAACTTCTTTTACGTTATTCTCAATTTTAGAAATATACGATTTTGTTGTTCCTGCTTTTAATGCAAGTTCTTCTTGAGTCATTCCTTTTTGAAGTCTCGCTTCCTGAAGCAATACCCCAATTTTAAAATTTTCATATCCAGATTCTAGTTCGTCACGTTTTGGTGTTCCAATTTTTCCATAATGTTGCTCTTTAAACTCTTCTAAAGTTGTAAGGTTCTTATTTTTCGTTTTCATACTCCTTTTTAATTTTTAAAGCTTTTTTAATTTCTTTCTTTGGTGCTTTCTGAGTTTTCTTTTGAAATCCATTAGTTAATACGACTAATCTTCCCTCATCAAAAAAACAAAAAATTCTAAAAATATCATTTCCTTGTTGTATTCTAATTTCATAAAGTCCATCTGTGTTTTCAATATATTTCAAATACGTTTCAGGAATTCTATCTAGCTCTTCAATTAAATTAAATTAAATTAATCGTCCAAACAATTTTTTGTTGAACTTTATCTTTTTGTTTGACAAAAAATTCATTGAAATAATTTTTTAAAAAAAAACAACAGTTCTAATCTTTTGATTATTACTCATAAAGTACAAATATATAAAAGTTGCACCAAAGTGCAACTTATTAATCCTAACATTTAAAATAATTAAGCTTCTTCCCTATTTACAATATTTCGTAAAACATCAGTAATTGTTACTGAATTACTTTCTTCATATCCTAGTGCAATAGCTATTGCCTCTAGCGCACTCGGATATTTATCTGATGAGCTAACTGCCAATCCATTTTCTAAAATTTGATTTCTCTGTATTTGAACCGCTAATGATAAAATTTCAAAATCGGATAGTTTTGAATACTCTTCTTTTAATTGTTTTGCAATTCCATTATACGTATCAATTTTCACTTTCATGTTTGTATTATTTTTACTATTAAAAAAACAAATATAAAATAAAAAAAAGCAGTTATCATTATAATAACTGCTTTTTCATATTTCTAAAATCTAAAATCTAAAATCTCAGATCTAAACTTTAAAATCTTAAGACCCACACATTTCACAATCCTCAGGACCTGCAGCTTGCGCTTTCAACAACATAGCTTTATAATCCTCAACACTAATTGCTTCAGTTTCTGCCACTAATGATGGAGCTGTTTCTTCTTTCTTATCGTTATTTAATGTGAATTTAATCGCATCAACTGCAGATTTTGTTCTTAAGTAATACATTCCTGTTTTTAAACCAGATTGCCAAGCATAGAAGTGCATTGACGTTAGTTTAGAATAGTTTGCATCCTGCATGAACAAGTTCAACGATTGAGATTGGTCAATAAAATATCCTCTTTGACGAGACATATCGATAATATCTTTCATCGACATTTCCCAAACTGTTTTATAAAGATCTTTCAAGTCTTGCGGAATCTTATCTATATTTTGAACAGATCCGTTATGACGCATAATTTCTTGTTTCAAATCTTCGTTCCATAAACCTAATTTTACTAAATCTTCTAGTAAATGTTTGTTTACTACGATGAACTCTCCAGACAATACACGACGTGTGTAAATGTTTGATGTATATGGTTCGAAAGCTTCGTTGTTTCCAAGAATTTGAGAAGTTGATGCTGTTGGCATTGGCGCAACCAATAATGAGTTACGAACTCCGTGTTCAACCACTTCTTTTCTTAATGAAGACCAGTCCCAACGACCGGATAATTCTTCATCTTTCATTCCCCACATATTGTATTGGAATTCTCCTTTTGACATTGGAGAACCTTCAAATGTAGAATATGGGCCTTCTTCTTTTGCCATTTCCATAGAAGCAGTTACAGCTGCGAAGTATAAGGTTTCGAAAATCTCTTGGTTTAATTGTTTTGCTTCGTCACTTGTAAATGGCATACGCAACATGATGAAAGCATCTGCTAAACCTTGCACTCCTAATCCTACCGGACGGTGACGCATGTTTGAGTTTTCAGCTTCTTTTACTGGATAGTAGTTTCTGTCGATTACTTTGTTCAAGTTACGAGTTACACGTTTTGTAACATTGTAAAGCGCCTCGTGATCGAATTTTCCGTTTTCAATAAACATTGGCAATGAGATTGAAGCTAAGTTACAAACTGCAATTTCATCTTTAGATGTAAATTCCATAATCTCTGTACACAAGTTAGAAGAACGAATTGTTCCTAAATTCTTGTGGTTCGATTTACGGTTTGCTGCATCTTTGTACAACATATATGGCGTTCCAGTCTCGATTTGAGATTCTAGGATTTTCTCCCATAACTCACGAGCGCGGATTGTTTTTCTACCTTTTCCTCTAAATTCATAATCTGTATATAATGCTTCGAATTCATCTCCGTAAACATCATATAATCCTGGACATTCATTAGGGCACATTAAAGTCCAAGTTGAATCTTCCTGAACACGTTTCATGAATAAATCTGAAGTCCACATCGCGAAGAATAAATCTCTCGCACGCATTTCTTCTTTTCCTGTATTTTTCTTTAAATCCAAGAAATCAAAAATATCAGCGTGCCAAGTTTCGATGTAAATTGCAAAACTTCCTTTACGTTTTCCTCCACCTTGATCTACGTAACGCGCCGTATCGTTGAATACTCTCAACATCGGAACAATTCCGTTTGAAGTTCCGTTTGTACCGCGAATGTAAGATCCTGTTGCACGAACGTTATGAATAGACAATCCAATTCCTCCCGCTGACTGCGAGATTTTTGCTGTTTGTTTTAATGTATCGTAAATACCATCAATACTATCATCCTGCATTGCCAAAAGAAAACAAGAAGACATTTGAGGTTTTGGAGTTCCTGCATTAAACAACGTTGGCGTTGCATGTGTAAAGAACTTTTTAGACATTAAATCGTAAGTTTCAATTACTGATTTTAAATCGTCTAAGTGAATACCAACAGAAACACGCATTAACATATGCTGCGGACGCTCTACGATTTTTCCATTTATTTTAAGAAGATAAGAACGCTCTAAGGTCTTAAAACCAAAGTAATCGTAATTAAAATCTCTTGTGTAAATAATGTGAGAATCTAAAAAAGCAGCATTTTCCTGAATCACTTTAAATACGTCATCTGCAATTAATGGCGCGTCTTGTCCATTTCTTGGATTAACGTAGTGATACATATCTTTCATCGTTTCTGAGAAAGATTTTTTTGTATTAGAGTGTAGATTTGAAATTGCCACACGAGCTGCCAATTGTGCATAATCCGGGTGAGCAATAGTCATAGATGCTGCAGTTTCTGCCGCAAGGTTATCTAATTCAGAAGTAGAAACTCCGTCATACAATCCTTCGATAACTCTCATCGCTACCTTTACCGGATCTACAAGCTCATTCAAGCCGTAGCACAATTTTTTGATTCTTTCTGTAATCTTATCAAACATTACGGGCTCTCTGTGGCCATCTCTTTTTACTACATACATAAGCTTACTAAATTTAGTTATTGAAAAAATGAAAGACACTAGAAAAACGATTCCAGCACTTAAACATTGCGTGTTTTTAAATTATTTTTTGAGAATTACCGAATTCTCAATAGTTACTCGTTTCAAATTCGAAAATCGAATTTAAATACGTCAAAAATTGTCATTGAATCTGCGATTTGGGAAAGAGATTCAACCTTAAAATATTCTGTTAATCTTTTTTTTCAGCACCTCTAGAAGAGTAGATGCTAAAAGTATTTTTGTTGTCTAAAAATCTGCATCAAATGAAATTTTCTGAGCATCGCTGTCTGTGTTCATGACACCAGATTTTTGATACTCGGCAACACGTTTTTCAAAGAAATTAGTTTTTCCTTGAAGAGAAATCATGTCCATGAAATCGAATGGATTCGCTGATCCGTAAACTCGCTCGCATCCTAATTCAACCAAAAGTCTATCGGCAACAAACTCTAAATACTGCGTCATTAAACCAGCATTCATACCAATTAAACTTACCGGAAGAGATTCTGTTACAAACTGTCTTTCGATATCTAGTGCATCAACAATAATTTCTTTAATTCTTTCTTTTGGCACTTTGTTTACCAAATGGTGATTATGCAAGTGAACTGCAAAATCACAATGTACGCCTTCGTCACGCGAAATCAATTCATTAGAGAAAGTTAAACCTGGCATTAAACCACGTTTTTTCAACCAATAAATTGAACAGAAAGCACCTGAGAAAAAGATTCCTTCAACTGCGGCAAAAGCAATAAGTCTTTCAGCAAACGAATCAGACTCGATCCATTTTAAAGCCCATTCTGCTTTTTTACCAATTGCAGGAAAAACTTCCAAAGCATTAAATAATTCTGCTTTTTCTGCTTCGTCTTTAACGTAAGTATCAATTAATAAAGAATAAGTCTCACTGTGAATATTCTCCATCATAATTTGGAATCCATAGAAAAACTTCGCTTCTGCATATTGAACTTCATTTACAAAGTTCTCAGCAAGATTTTCATTTACAATTCCGTCAGAAGCAGCAAAGAATGCTAAAATATGCTTAATGAAATATCTTTCATCATCATTCAGCTTATTATTCCAGTCTGTCAAATCTTGGTGTAAGTCAATTTCCTCAGCAGTCCAAAAACTTGCTTCCATTTTCTTATACCATTCCCAAATATCATGATGTTTAATCGGAAAAATAACGAAGCGGTTTTTATTTTCTTGTAATATTGGTTCGATTTGTGACATGACAGATTCTGTTAATTTTTTTAATAATTTTTACTGATTCAGTAGACTACAAAGATTGTCAATTAACGTCAAAAATGAAAGCCAAACTTATTCACAATTTGACGTAGTTTTTAACAACGTTAAATTTCTCAAACATTTTAACAGAAATAATTAATTAACTGTAAATGAGTTGTTTAAATTGAATGGTAATCGCGTGAAGCCCTGTAAAATATAGACTTTTAAATATAAAAAGCAAGGGATTTAAAATACTTTTAAAAAGTTTTTTTTGAGTCAAAAATTTATTTTTTTGAGTCAAAATATATAGTCAAAATGACTATTTAAGAGTACACGGTTTTTTATGAATTTTTATGTTCTTCTGCAACTTTTTCAAGCTCCAAATACCAGTCTTCTCCAAAACGCCTAATTAACGCTTCTTTGACAAATTTGTAAACTGGAACTTCCAATTCTTTTCCTAACGAACAGGCATCATCACAGATATCCCATTTGTCATAATTCACCGCAGCAAATTCCGTGAAGTCTTTCACACGAATTGGATATAGATGACAAGAAACAGGTTTTTTCCAATCTACGATTCCTTGGTTATAAGCCTGCTCGATGCCGCAAAGCGCAGTTTTTCCATCAAAAATTACGTAAGCGCAATCTTTATTATCAATAAGCGGTGTTTCAAGATCACCATCGGTTCCAGTTACCCAAGTTCCTTGCGCTTCGATTGCTGCAATTCCTTCTTTTCGTAAAAAGGGTTTTACTTTTGGATAAATTTCTTCTAAGATTTTCGTTTCAGCCTCATTTAAAGGCGCGCCCGCATCTCCATCAACACAACAAGCCCCTTTACAAGCCGACAAGTTGCATACAAATTCTTTCTCCAGAATATCTTCTGAAATAATAGTTTTACCTAACTGAAACATGATATAAAATACTCTAATTTATAAAGTGCAAAGATAGTCAAAGAATAGACATAAAAAATGTAACACAAAGATTCGCGTAGAGTTTCACAAAGATTCACAAGAATTATTTCATTTTTAATCTTTTTACAATTTAATCTTCGCGAATCTTTGCGAAAATCTTTGCGAAACTTTGTGATAGAAAACCAAATTGTTACAAATATCACTTTTTTAACAACTGAAACGTGTTTTTATAACAAAAGTGAATCGTATTAAAAAAACACCTAACTTTATTATCTACTTTTGCAGCAGTTTTTAATCCCTTAAAATCAAAGCGATATGTTAGATATAGACTTCAAAGAAATCATTACAGTTAGTATGGTGCTTTTTGCTGTAATTGATATAGTCGGTTCAATTCCAATTATTGTCAATCTACGCGCAAAAGTCGGACATATAGAATCGGAGAAAGCTTCTATTGTGGCTGGTGCTATTATGATTGTTTTCCTTTTTGTCGGAGAAGGCTTATTGAACCTTATAGGTATTGATGTTCATTCGTTTGCCGTAGCAGGTTCTTTTGTTTTATTCTTTCTGGCATTAGAAATGATTTTAGGAATTAGAATTTATCGCGACGAAGAGCCTGGATCAGCTTCTATTGTTCCCCTAGCCTTTCCTTTAATTGCCGGCGCAGGAACTATGACAACTTTATTATCACTTCGATCTCAATTTCATACTATTAATATTATCATTGCGATTTTATTGAATATTATTCTAGTATATGTTGTTCTAAAATCGTCTAAAAAAATCGAAACTTTGTTAGGAGAAAACGGACTTGGAGTAGTTCGTAAGACGTTTGGGGTGATACTTTTAGCAATTGCTGTTAAATTATTCGCTGCTAATGTTAAAGGTTTGTTTGTCTAAATTTTATTTTTATAAATTTACCCCGTAAAATATTCTAAAATACAACTTCGAGTTCATTCTCACTTTAGGTTCTACTTTATTATTTTAGACAAACAAAAACAATCATATGAAAATTTTCACTTCAATCTTAGTGCTTTTAGCATTAGCTCTAATTGTTTTTAATATTACGCTGCTAGACTTTAAAAATCCTTTTCAAGGAGACAGTGCTGTAGCTTTTATTGGAATCGCAGCTTCATTTTGCGCTGTTCTTATTCTTTTGATCTTTAGGATTTCAAAAAGAATTGAGGAAAAAATGAATGAAAACAGATAACATGTTTGACGTTTTAATTATTGGCGGTGGAGTCTCAGGAATGTCTTGTGCTCTTGTCTTAGGATCCGCAAAAAACAAAACTTTTGTTACTGACAAAAAAATCGGGATTTTTACTCATCAGAAAAATTCTTCTTTACAAGAAGCAATCTTTTACAATGCTTATGGTATTACACCAGGCAAATTAGGCTCTGAATTGCTGACTGAAAGCACACAGGATTTGGCGATAACTTATCCGCATATTACTCAAATTCCAAATGAGAAAGTAATTCGACTTGAAGGCAGTTATCCTGAATTTACTGTAGTTACAAACAAAAATTCTTATAAAACAAAAAATATCGTTGTTGGAATTGGTTCTGCTAATACATTTGCTATTGAAGGTTTAATGCAATATGTTGAACCTCATAAAAAAGCACTTTCAGAAAAACAACGCATTCAGCTTAAAAACGACGACCATAAAGTTGCCGAAGGCATTTATGTGATTGGAACTTTAGCTGGCTGGAGAAGCCAACTGGCAATTGCTGCCGGAAGCGGTGCTGCTGTCGCAACTGATATTCTAACTTTATGGAATAATGGTGTGCAGACTCATTCGCACGATAGTATTCGATAAAAAAATATTCAGAAAATTATTAAACCATATAAGTTATATAAGTAAATATAATGCTTTGTGCATCGATATTAAATGAACTTATATAACTTATATGGTTTGTCATTTTATTTAACCGAAACGATTTCTGTAACTTTAATATGGTTTTCATCATCGGTTTTCCATTTTTCTCCTTTTACAGAAACTACGTCACCAATTTTTACTTGTTTATAGTTTTGCGGTCCACCCACGTTTACAATACTGATTGTTGCAAAATACACTTCTTTTTTATCTGTAGTAATTTTTGCTGTGTAACCGTCTTTTCCAGATTCTATAGATTCTACTTTTCCTGAAACCGCACCATTTGTATCATTTTTCATAGTTGTACAAGAAATTACAAGAGCCATTAGAAGTCCAAGGAAACTTATTTTTTTTAGATTTTTCATATTTAAGTTTTAGTCACAAAGTAAGTCAAGTTTACGAAGCTTTGTTTTATGTTATTATTAAATTTCTTTTCAAAATTTATGCCAGCTGTATACAACTTCCTGCAATGACTTTTAAGTTACTTTCAAATTGTTTCCAAACCCTGATGTATTTAAAAACCCCATTTACTGGATTGTTATCATAACTTCCTTTTAATGAAATAGTAACTGCAACAACAGCAGAGTTATCTATCACATTTATAATTTGATCTGAAGCTTCTAAAAAATCAATTTTCATTTTTCCGGAACGATAGGAATTCAAATCTAATTCTTTAGTGATCGTTTGTCCATCTGGAAGATTGAATAATAAATCATCGTGCAGGATTGTTTCCAAAGCAGAAATATCCGAATTTTTAACAGCAGTTAGAAGTTCGATCTCTGCATTAATAACGGTTTCTATTTTCATCGTATAAAAAATTGAAGTTATTTCTTCGGATTCAGAATTGTTTTTATCATCGCATCATCTTTCAACATGACGTCATAATAATACAATTCTCCATACAGCTGTCTCGCAAATTCGGCAGTTATATATCGATTTACAAGCGGTTTGGTTTTATCTAATTTTAAATCCAGACCCGTCATCAAAATATAGTTTTTGAATTTTTTAAAGTAGACATCTGATGTTTTCATTTTGTTTAAAAACGCAGCAAAACTAAGTCCCGTAAAGGCATTTCGGTCTTTATCTAATTCTTCAAAAACAAAATGACCTACAATTCCGGTCTGTAAAAGATAAGCAACATTTTCATTTCCATGCTCAGCTTCCATCGGAACAAAAACGTCAGGAACAATTCCGCCGCCACCGTAAACGATTTTACCTTTCGGAGTTTTGAATTTTAAAGAATCAGCCACTTTTATACTGTCTTTTGCGTATAATTCTCCCGTAGCAATTCTCAATTCTGATTCTTTAAAATATTCATCAATTCCTTTTTTATAAGGTTTCTGAATTGACCTTCCAGTTGGCGTGTAGTAACGCGCAACAGTCAGCCTTACAGCCGATCCATCGTTAAAATCCATTTCACGCTGCACTAAACCTTTTCCAAAAGAACGTCGGCCTACAATTGTACCGCGGTCATTATCTTGGATCGCTCCAGCTAGAATTTCGCTGGCAGAAGCACTGTTTTCGTTAATTAAAACATATACTTTTCCAGTTTCGAAACTGCCTGCTTTTGTTGCATACGTTTTTTCAGTCGTACCATTTTTACTTTTCGTAAAAACAATCAGCTGCTTGTCTTTTAAAAATTCATCTGCAATTGCAATTGCTTCTTCCATATAACCGCCTCCGTTGTCACGAAGATCAATTACAAGTGATTGAATTCCTTTTTGTCTGAGTCTTGTTAAACCAGTTTTGAATTCATTAAAAGTCGTTTCGGCAAAACGATTGATTTTGATGTATCCGACATTATTTCCAATCATCAAAGAAGCATCAACGCTTTTAATTGGAATAACATCTCTTTTTACTTTAAACTTCAGTTTCTTTTGTTCTGATTTTCTAAAAACCGTCAATTCAATTTCCGAACCCTGCAGACCTTTTAATTTTGAAAATAAGCTGTCTGAAGGTAATCTTCTACCGTATAATTTGGTTTTTCCGGCAAATAAAATTCGGTCTCCAGATTTGAGTCCCGCTTTCGCTGAAGGTCCGTTTTCGATCGGTTTTATAATCGCAACAGAGTCTTTGTACATATAGAAATTAATCCCGATTCCCACGAAGTCACCTTTCATACTTTCGGCAACTTCTGCTTGTTCACTTGGCGGAATATAAACAGAATGCGGATCTAATTTGGAAAGAATATTATCTACCGTTAGATTTACGATAGAATCTGTATTGATGCTGTCAACATATTCATTGTTGATAAAATCAATTAATTTATTGAGTTTGGTTTTAGAGTAATTTTTGGCCAAAAGCTGGTCATCGGCAGGAGCATTCATAAAGCTTCCTGCGACCGTTCCTAGAGCAAAAGTCGCTCCAATTACTATTGGCAAATATTTTGGGTTAAATTTCATTACTCTTCTAAAACCGGAATATGTTCTACTTCGACACCCGCTTTTATTAAAAATTGAATCCCAGAATCATCGCGATATCCGTCTTTGTAGACGACTCTTCTAATTCCAGATTGATGTATTAATTTACTGCATTCTTTACAAGGCGAAAGTGTAATATATAATGTTGCACCTTCACAAGACTGCGTTGATCTCGCTACTTTTAGAATTGCATTTGCTTCGGCATGTAATACATCCCAGCGCGTCAATCCATCTTCATCTTCGCAGCAATTTTCAAAACCAGACGGCGTTCCGTTGTAACCGTCAGAAATGATCATTCTGTCTTTTACTATTATGGCACCAACTTGTTTTCTTTTACAGTACGAAAGCAGGCTCCACTCTTTTGCAATTCGCAGATATGCTTTATCGTATTTATTCAGCTTTTTTTCTTCCATTTATTTATCTGTTCCAAATTGGACTTTCAATAATCATCGGAATTACAACTCCAATAATGAAAGCCGACATTACTAGTGCCCAATCGCGTTTTGAAAAACGAAAAACAGTCTGCACTATATATGAAATTACCAAAACAACAAAAACCACTACAAGCTGCGCAGCTTCAATTCCTAAGGCAAACTCTCCCAAAGGTAACAATTTTGAAGTTGCAGACCCTCCTAATATTGTTTTGAAATAATTGGAGAAACCTAAACCGTGAATAATACCAAAGAATAAAGTTATGAAAAATACTAGATTCACACCATCATTTTTTGAAGTCTTTCCAGCTGTAAACAGATGATAGAGAGCCGTTATCAAAATTGTAATGGGTATCAAGAACTCTACAAGATCTACTTTTATTGTTATTATTCCGTAAACAGAAAGGATTAAAGCCAATGTGTGGCCGATTGTAAATAAGGAAACTAATAGAAAAATTCTTTTCCAGTCCTTAAACAAATACGGAACCGTTAAAGCAATTAAAAAAAGAACGTGATCGTAAGCGTTAATATCTAAAACGTGTTTTAATCCTATTTGAAAATAAATCCAAAATTGTGACATAGGTAATGTATAATTAAATAATTAGGGGTTGTAAACTTACGATTAATTTTCAAAATTAAAGATTTAAGCTCCTAAATCATGCACCAAAATTAAGTTAAATTTTATGAGAAATTTAAAATCAATAATTTAAAAATAGGATTATATTTGTTGCTTAAAAACCGATTTAATTATGCCATTTTCAGAATTATTTGATAACGAATTCAAACAAAGAAACAGAGGTCATTTCTCTGCAATTGTGCGTGTAGCTTTTGCAGACGGAAAAATTAGTAAAGAAGAACAAGAGTTTTTAGATAAAATTGCTTCTACATTACAAATTTCAGAAGACGAATATAAAGAAATTCTTGCTGATCCTTGGAAACACCCAATAAACCCACCTTACTTATATACACAACGTTTAGAGCGTTTATATGATTTAGCAAGAATGGTTCATGTAGATCATCACTTAGGAGACCTGCAAGAAGTTATGCTGACTCGTATGGGATTAGCATTAGGTTTCACTCCAGGAAACGTAAACTATATCATTAGAAAAGCATTGTCTTTAGTTGACAAAAAAGTAGATTTAGATACTTTCCT
This sequence comes from Flavobacterium fluviale, assembly GCF_003312915.1. NCBI lineage: Bacteria > Pseudomonadati > Bacteroidota > Flavobacteriia > Flavobacteriales > Flavobacteriaceae > Flavobacterium > Flavobacterium fluviale. The sequence continues at coordinate 533,663 of NZ_CP030261.1, forward strand.
ATTCGAAATGGAAAATATGAACAAGTAATTTTTTAGTATTCAGTTTACAGTAGTAGTTTACAGCTTTTTTACTTACGCTTAAATTGAAATAAAATAAAAACCCGAGAGATTTAAAATCTTTCGGGTTTTCTGTTTTTAATCTAAATCCTAACTATTCGCAAAAGAAACCCGACATGTTTTTAAAACCTGTCGGGTTTGAAATTATAACCAAGAGCTAAACAGTCTCTAAAAACTGAGACCGTGACTGAAAACTGAAAACTGAATACTTTACTCAGCTGCCATAAACTCCTCAGCTTTTTCTACCATATTATAACTTCCGCAGAAAAACGGAACTCTTTGGTGCAGTTCTGTCGGCTGGATTTCCATAATTCTTCCAAAACCGTCTGTTGCTTTTCCACCAGCTTGTTCTGCAAGAAATGCCATTGGATTACATTCATATAATAAACGTAATTTTCCTTTTGGCGCTTTTGAACTTGTTGGATAAATATACACACCGCCTTTGATCATATTTCGATGAAAATCGGCAACGAGACTTCCTATATATCTCGAGGTATAAGGCCTGTCCCCTTCTTCGCGCTGGCAGTATTTAATGTAATTTTTTACTCCCTGCGGAAAATGAACATAATTACCTTCGTTCACCGAATAGATGTGTCCGTCTTTTGGAAACTTCATATTTGGGTGCGAAAGATAAAACGTTCCAATCGCTGGGTTTAAGGTAAACCCATTTACTCCATAGCCTGTTGTGTAAACCAGCATTGTCGAAGTTCCATAAATTACATAGCCTGCTGCAACTTGATTGATTCCCGGCTGTAAAAAATCCTCGCTTGTTACCGGAGTTCCTATTGGAGTAATTCTTCTGAAAACAGAAAAAATAGTTCCCACAGAAACATTAACATCAATGTTTGAAGATCCGTCAAGCGGATCCATTAAGATCACGTACTTATTATTATGACAGTTGTCGCTCCCCTGAACTGTAATAAAATCGTCGTTTTCTTCAGAAGCAATACCACAGACAATCTCACGGTTTATTAACGTCTGGATAAATACTTCGTTTGCATAGACATCTAATTTTTGCTGGTCTTCGCCCTGAATATTCTGTTCGCCTACAGCGCCTATAATATCCACTAAACCCGCTTGGTTTACTTTATGATTGACCACCTTTGCCGCCAATCGAATAGAGTTAATAATTCGCGAGAGTTCTCCCGACGAATACTGAAATGCTTTTTGGTTCTCAATAATAAACTCTCCCAGTGTTTTATTGCGTTCTTCCATTTCTAAATCGTTATAGTTTTAATTTTAAGTCACAAATATCGCTTATTTTGTGAGAATGATTTAAAAATTATTTTGTTAGTTTGCTACTATTGTATATTTGCTAAAATTTTACAGAAAGCAACAATATAAGCTTTGTTTTCTTTGATAATATGCAGATAAAAATACGAATACATGAAATTGCCTCCTGCATGCCTTTGTGAAAACAAATGCTGCATTAGGAAAAAGCAATACTATAAAGGACAAAAAAATAACGATTACCAATTATGAATATTAGAAAAGGAAATCCTGAAGACATGAAATCGGTGTTGGGGCTAATTCAGGAGCTGGCAATATTCGAAAAAGAGCCTGAAGCGGTTGTCATTACAGAAGAGGATTTAATACGTGATGGTTTTGGCGAAAAACCACTTTTTCATGTTTTTGTTGCAGAGATCGAAAACGACGAAAAACAAAAAGAAATAGTTGGAATTGCATTATACTATTACCGTTATTCTACTTGGAAAGGAAAAACAATACACCTTGAAGATTTAATAGTTAAAGAAAAGATGCGAGGCACAGGTTTAGGTTCTGCCCTTTATGCCGAAATAATGAAGCAAGGCAAGAAAGATGGAGTACGAAGAGTAGAATGGAATGTTTTAGCCTGGAATACACCAGCAGTTAATTTTTACAAGAATTCTGGCGCAAAAATTCTAGAAGACTGGCAAGTGGTGCAAATGGACGAAGCTGGAGTTAATTCCTTCTTGGAAAAATTATAAAAGTAGGTTACCACAGATTATGAGGATTTTAAAATCTGTGTAAATCATTTTATCGCGATAGCTATCGGCGGTAACAGAAAAACAAAATACTAGATTTCGATTTGAATCTGAAATCTAAAATCTAAAAATCTATTAATTAAAAATGAGAGTATTTAAATTTGGAGGAGCATCGGTAAAAGATGCAGATGGAATTAAAAACGTATACGACGTTTTACAGAAAGTGGGTTATGAAGATGTAATATTGGTAGTTTCGGCGATGGGTAAAACTACAAATGCTCTTGAAGTTGTTATCAAAAATTACTTTGACAAATCGGCAGAATTGAGTTCTTCTGTACAAGAAATAAAAAAATATCACAATCAAATATTACTAGATTTATTTGAAGACGAAAAACATGAAGTTTTTGGAGCTGTAAATGCGCAGTTTGCCGAACTTGAATATTTTTTATCGCATAATAAATCTCCAAACTATAACTTTGTTTACGATCAAGTAGTAAGTTTTGGAGAATTAATTTCTACTAATATTTTAAGTCATTATATGAATTTCAGAGGAATTCAGACGCAATGGCTTGACGTTCGTAATTTCATCAAAACCAATGCAAATTATAGAGATGCAGAAGTAGATTGGGAAACTACACAACAGCTTATCAGCAAAAATGTTCCGAGAAAAACATTGAATATTACACAAGGATTTTTAGGTGCAGACGAGAACAATTTCACTACAACTTTAGGACGTGAAGGTTCTGATTATACTGCAGGAATTTTTGCTTACTGCTTAAATGCCGAAAGCGTAACGATCTGGAAAGACGTTCCTGGAGTTATGAATGCCGATCCGCGTTATTTTGAAAATGCGAGTTTGTTAAACCAGATTTCGTATCGTGAAGCTATCGAATTGGCATTTTACGGTGCAACGGTAATTCACCCAAAAACATTACAGCCTTTACAGAAAAAAGAAATTCCGTTATACGTAAAATCTTTTATCAATCCGTTATTAAAAGGAACTTGTGTTTCTAAAGGAGTTGATTTGGAACCTCAGTATCCATGTTTTATTGTAAAAAGAGAGCAGCTTTTAATTTCGCTTTCATCAATTGATTTTTCTTTTATTATGGAAGAAAATATTAGTGAGATCTTCGGATTATTCCATGAATTTAAAATCAAAGTAAACTTGATTCAGAACTCTGCCATTAGTTTCTCTGTTTGTGTGGAAGATAAATTTGGAAATTTCAACGATTTGAATGCGATTCTTTCGAAAAAATTCAAAGTTGACTTTAATGAAAATGTAACACTTTATACGATTCGTCACTTTAATCAAGACGCTGCTCATACTGTTGAGGCCAACAAAGAAGTTTTATTAAAACAAGTCAGCCGCGAAACGATGCAGATTGTGACTAAGGAGCTAAATTAATTCTCTAAGCGTTAATTATTTCAATTCATTATAAAAGGTTTCATCTTAATTGGTGAGACCTTTTTTTAATTATATTTCTATTTTTACAAAGCAACTGCTTCATCAGTCTAAAACGTCCAAATCACTTTCTATTTTTCCCAATTATAAATACTACTTTTGACTTTTGAGAGTTAAAGTATTATGTTGAAAAATTTACTGTTTTTGACGGTTTTGATCTGGTTTTCTGCGCTTCAGGCTCAGGAAACTCAAACGCTGTATAAAACCAAAAAAATAGTCACTTCAAAAGATACTATTCATCTTGAAAATGTCAGCATTAATTCCAGTTTCTTTCAAATTTTAAATACTAAAAACGAACCGATTGATTCAACTTTTTATAAAATTGATTTTCAAAAAGGTTTTTTACTTTTAAATGAAAATTTCCAGTCGTCATCAGATACCTTAATTGTCAATTACCTCAAATATCCTGATTTTTTAACCAAAGAATACAGTCTTTATAAATCGGATCAAATTGTAAGCGGTGACGTTGGAACCGACAAACTGTATCGAATAGACAATAATGCAAATGCTAAAAAAGTTACGCCTTTTGACGGATTAAATACTTCTGGAAGCATTACCCGCGGTATTACTATTGGAAACAACCAAAGCACGGTTTTAAATTCAAATTTAGATTTGCAGATTACGGGTAAAATCTCAGAAAAAGTCAGTTTGAGAGCTTCTCTTCAAGATAATAATATTCCACTGCAAGATGGCGGTTATTCGCAAAAGCTGGACCAGTTCGATAATATTTTTATGGAACTTTTCAGCGAAGATTGGAACATCCGCGCAGGCGATGTTTTTTTAGAGAATAGGAAAACACAATTTTTAAGTTTCAATAAAAAGGTTCAGGGAATTTCTGCCAGCTTTGATCTTGATACTGAGAAAAGCAAAACCAATGTTTTTGCATCGGTTGCATTTGTAAAAGGGCAATATGCCAAAAGTACTTTTATGGGCCAGGAAGGAAATCAAGGTCCGTATAAACTAAAAGGTCAAAACGGCGAATTATATGTTTTGGTTATTTCGGGTTCCGAACGTGTTTATGTAAACGGCGTTTTGCTGAAACGCGGCGAAAACAACGATTATGTAATTGATTATAATGCGGGGGAAATTGTTTTTACTTCGCTTTTCACCATTACTTCAGAAATGAGGATTAATGTTGAATACCAATATTCGGAACGAAATTACAACCGAGTGGTAACCTATGCCGGCGCTACACACGAAAATAAAAACTGGAGTTTTGGCGGTTATATTTATTCTGAAAATGATTTGAAAAATCAGCCTTTGCAGCAAAATCTTTCTACAGAACAAGTCCATATTTTAAGTGAAGCTGGAGATGATACCAATTCAATGAAAGCGCCTTCCGCATATGAAGACAGCTATGCCGATAATAAAATTCTCTATAAAAAAACAATTGTAAATTCGGTTGAAATTTATGAATATTCTAATAACCCAGCAGATGTTTTGTACAATGTAAGATTTAGTCTCGTGGGAGCAAATGCCGGAAATTATATCATTCAAAACAACAATTCTGTCGAACGAATTTATCAATATGCAGAACCAATTAACGGGGTTTTGCAGGGAAATTATGAACCAATTGTACAGCTTGTCGCGCCAATTAAACTTCAAGTCGCCACTTTCTTGGGGAAATATAATCCGAACGAGAAAACTTTAGTCGATTTTGAATTGGCGGTGAGCAATAATGATCAAAATTTATTTTCGGGAATTGATGACGGCAATAATGAAGGAGTTGCTTTTAAAACAAATCTTAAAAAACGTCTTTTCTCCAAAAGCTGGAATTTAGATGTTTTTGGAAATTACCAATATGTACAGCAAAATTTTAAATCGGTTGAGCGTTTGTATAATATCGAATTTAACCGCGACTGGAACTTAACAGGAACGCTTTTGGGCAATCAAAGTCTGCTGGTTACGGGTTTAAATTTTGATCTATATTCTAAAAAGGAAACTTCTAATATAGGATTAATAAATTATCAATTTGAGAAATTAGATTTCAGCGAAAGTTATACGGGATCCAGACATACAACAACGGCTCTTTTTAAAATAAAAAACTGGACGATCGAAAACAATGGAAGTTTCTTAAACTCTGATGCAACAGCTTCAACATCTAAATTCATTCGAAACCAAACGCGAACTAAATATCATTTTGGTAAAAACTGGGTTGGTGGCAGCATGCAGTTAGAAAACAATCAGGAAAAAGATAAAATTACCAATCAGTTTTCGGCTATAAGCCAAAAATTTTCAGAATATGGTGTGTTTACTGGAAGGGGTGACAGTACTAAGGTTTTTGTGGAAATAGGATTTTTGCAAAGGAGAAATGATAGTTTACAAAACGGATTTTTGCAGCACGTTAACAATTCGCAGACGTATTATTTAAAATCGAAATTGATTCAAAACAAAAAAACAGATTTAGCGGTTTACGCGAGTTACCGAAATTTGGATTTTACAGATAATACAGGAAAAAATGAACCGTCATTAAATTCTAGAGTTTTATATAATGATCGTTTTTTCAATCAATTAATGCAGATTGGAACAGCTTATGAAACAAGTTCTGGAACAATTGCACAACAGGAATTTACTTATGTTGAAGTGCCAGCCGGGCAGGGAGTTTATACTTGGAATGATTATAATGGAAACGGAATTCAGGAATTACAGGAATTTGAAATTGCGGTTTTTCAGGATCAGGCGAAATATGTTCGAATCTTTTTACCGAATCAAATTTACATTAAAACCAACCAAAATAAGTTCTCGCAGTCTTTAACATTGAATCCGCTGCAATGGCAGAACGAAAAAGGTTTTAAAAAACTTTTGTCTTATTTTTACAATCAGACGTCATTTATAATGGATCGAAAAGTAAAAAGCGAGGGTGAAAAGCTCGAACTTAATCCGTTTGATTCCTCAGAAGAAAATATTTTAGGATTGAATTCGAGTTTTAGAAACAGTTTGTTTTACAACCGAGGCCGGCAAAAACATTCTGTCACTTATTCTTATCTTGTGAATAAAGGCAAAAGTCTGCTTTCTATCGGTTCGCAGAATGTGCGTAATTATTCGCATCAACTTCAATATACACATTTGTATCAAAAAAGCTGGCTGTTTAATTTCTTTACTAAAACCGTAAAAACAGACCTGGTATCTGAAGATTTTGTGGAAAAAAATTACGACATCAATGGCTGGCAGCTGGCACCAAAAATTAGTTATTTGTTTTCTAAAAACACCAAATTGGATTTCTTTTATGAGCTGCAGAACAAGAAGAATCAAATTGGCAATTTCGAAACTTTAAAACAAAATCGAATTGGAACTTCTTTTTCTTACGCGGGTGAAAAAAAAGTGACTGTAAATGGTGAATTTTCTTTTTATGAAAATAAATTTGACGGAAATGAATTTTCATCTGTAGGTTTTCAAATGCTTGAAGGACTTCAGGCTGGATCAAATTTGGTTTGGAAACTGCTTCTGCAAAAGAACATTACCTCTTTTTTAGATGTTAATTTAAATTATCAAGGCCGTAAGAGCGAAACAGGAAATACTATTCATACAGGAAATGTTCAGCTTCGTGCATATTTTTAGTTGACTGCGAAAAAGATGACAAAAAAATGTTTAATTTTAGTTTAAAATTTAAACATATAACCTTATGAAAAAATTAGTATTAATCTGTTTTTTAGTTGTTTTCTCCTCTAATTTCTACGCTCAGGAAACAACTGCAAAAACTGGGAAAAGCAAAACAGAAACTTCGGCAAAAAAAACAAAATCAACTGCAGATAAAGCCGCTGCTGATGCAAAAAAAGAAGCTGCAAAATCTAAAAAAGCAGCAGATGAAGCAAAAGACGCTTCGACAAAAGCAAAAAAAGAAACTGCTGATAAAGCAAAAAAAACAGCAGACAAAGAAGCTGCAAAAGCAAAAGCCGATGCTAAACAAGCAACAACAGAATCTGACAAAGCTAAAAGTGCAGCAGAAAAAGCTAAAGCTGATGCTAAAAAATCAACTGCAAAAGCTGACGCTGCAAAGAAAGATGCTGCAACTGCAAAAAAATCTGCTGCTAAAACTTTAAAGGAGACTAACGAAAAAGCTCCAGCTGTTCCAGATAAAGTTACTGGTGAATATAATGGCAAAAAAGTATATACTGGGCCAAGAGGAGGTAAATACTACATTAATAAAAATGGGAATAAAACTTATATTCAGGATTAGTTAAAAGGTTCTGAGGTTCTAAGATGCTGAGGTACTAAGGTGCTGAGATACTAACGTTTTGAGAATCTAAGAAACATATTTGAAGCCGGAACTTTTGTTCGGCTTTTTTATTCATCAAAAAACACTCAGAACCTTAGTACCTCAGCATCTTAGAACCTTAAAAAAAATATTGACTTAATAATTTAGTAATGCACCCTAAATAGCATAGAAAACATATTTCTTTATCTTCGTTTTTTAAAAGTGTTAAAAAATGAGCATTGATTACTCTGCGAATAAAACTATTTTAGTAGCTCCATTAAATTGGGGACTTGGCCATGCAACTCGATGCATTCCCATTATTAAAGCGCTTCAGGAGAATAATTATATTCCCATTATTGCTTCTGATGGTGTTGCTCTGGCTTTACTGCGAAAAGAGTTTCCTTATATACAAACTTTAGAACTGCCTTCTTATCATATTGAATATGCAAAGAATGGTAAAAACTTTAAATGGAAGCTGATTAAAAATCTTCCTAAAATGATTACGGCTATTTTAGATGAGAAAAAAATGGTCAATAGCTGGATCAAAAAATACGGTATTGATGGTATAATTTCAGATAACAGATTAGGGGTTTTCAGCAAAAAAGTGCCTTCTGTTTTTATGACACATCAATTGAATGTGATGACTGGAAATACTACTTGGTTTACGAGTAAATGTCATCAGCATTTTATTAAAAAATATACCGAATGCTGGGTTCCTGATACAAATGATGCAGTAAATCTTACTGGAGACTTAGGTCATCTTAAAAACAGTGAACTCAATTTAAAATATATTGGACCGCTGAGCCGCATGAAGAAAAAGGATACTCCTAAAATATATGATCTGATGATTATACTTTCAGGACCTGAGCCGCAGCGCACTTACCTAGATGAAAAGCTGCAGAAAGAAGCAGCAAAATATCCGGGTAAAGTAGTTTTTGTACAGGGAATTATTCAAAAATCGCAGGAAAAATGGCAGGCAGGAAATATAACGTACTATAATTTCATGAATTCGAAACAGCTGGAACAAACTTTCAACGAAAGCGAATTTGTGCTATGCCGATCTGGTTATACTACTGTTATGGATTTGGCAAAATTGGGTAAAAAAGCTTTTTTTATTCCAACGCCTGGTCAATATGAACAAGAATATCTGGCGATAAAACTTCAAGACGAAAATTTAGTACCGTACGCCATGCAAGACGACTTTACTATTGAAGATTTATCAAAAGTAAAGTCGTTTAAAGGATTGTCCCAATTTGAAAATTCTATCGACTGGGATTCCTTATTTAAAGTTTTTGAAGATAATTCTCAATAACAAAATCCGTATTTATCCTCGTCTTCACTATGTGAATCTGTTTCATCTGTGTCAAAATTAGAACACAGATCAAACGGATTTGCATTCGCAAAATCGCTGATTAATACGGATTTATTTTATCGTTTTAGAAATTAAACTGTGCTTGTAATCTTAGCACATTTCCCTGCTGTCTGTTTATTGGAAGCGCGCTGTCTTCAAAAGTTCTATCTGCAATTACATAAGATGCTGTTAATTCAAATGCCTTAATTGGCTGCCATTCGACACCTAATTCATAATCTCTAACGACATAACTTCTGGCATCTTTCTCGTATTTTTTTCCTCCGTCATAATATTGAAATTTAGCGAAAGGATAAATATGCTGTTTTTTAAGATCCCATTTGTAGTTTAATAAAACGTAACCTCCGTTCAAATCTGTTTCGTCAACAGTATTGGTTTGTGGATTGTATCGAGGCCCTGTTCCAATGTTATATTCTGTCTGGATTCCGAATGGTTTTGGATATAAAACAAATGTTGCCCCTACTCGCTGATCTTTTACATACTGCGGATCGTTAACTATAACTCCAGATGATATTTCTCCCGTAAAAGCCCATTTTCCTGTATAAGCCTGAATTCCTGGTTCTATAATCTGACTTCCAATTACAAATGGATAAGATACCCTTGTAACAACATTTAGATCTCTATTTCCGTCTAGTTTATTTGCAATCTGTCCATTGTAAACTCCAAAAGCAAATACCCCAAAATCACCAGAACCTTTATAGCCGTCTCGAACAAGCATCGCAAAACGCTCTCTAATTTCTGCAGGAGCCCAATAAAAGAATATACCCAAATCACGCTCATTTTGAATGGCGCTGTTGATTCCATCAGCACGATCCAAACTCAGACGCTGTGAACTCGACTGCATATTTTCGAAACCATATGGAATTTTACTCTGCCCTACACGAACTCGGTATTCTTTTTTCTTATCGAAGGAAAGATCGAAATAAAGGTCACGAATTTGTACGAAGTTCTGAATTCCAGTACTTGGAGAACTGGCAAAATCCGGCTGAAAATAGAAAAATACATTTGGATGGACCTGACCCGAAAACACTAAACGCGCACGGCGGATAAAAAGTCCGTTGTTTGCTTTTGCATCTGGAGCTGTAGAAGTTGTTCCCCAAGATTTATCGCATTGCTCACAAGAAACTTTATCATTTGTAGAAAATAGACCATTGTATCTAATTTGAGCATAACCTCTTAAAGAGATTCTGTCGTACCAATGTTCTTCAATTCCACCTCCAGATTTTGTGTCTGGAAGTTTTGCTTTGTTGATAGAATCTAAAATACGCATTACTTCGTTTTTTACATCCTGTTTGTTTAGTTCCTGCTTGTTTGTTTCCTGCGCATTGGCTGCACAAGTTAACAGTAATAAAACTGCTAATAGTTTTCTTTTTATCATTAGTTCTGTAATACCCTTAATTTCAGGATGCAAAGATGGAGCACCTATGTTAAGAAATCATTAACCAGATGTTACTATAATAAAAATTTAATGTTATGCCCTAAAACGAAATGTTGATTTATTGTTAAACACCTTTATTTTAGGGCTTTCAGCAAAAATGACGTTACGATTTTTTAACGTCGGTTTTTTGATTTTTAAATGCTTTTTCGAGCGTAAAAGAGAATTCTGAACCAATTCCGAACTCACTTTCTACATAAACTTTCTCTTTATGTGCTTCAATAATATGCTTTACAATTGCCAATCCTAAACCAGAACCTCCTTCAGAACGGGTTCCGCTTTTATCAACTCGGTAAAAACGTTCAAAAAGCCTTGGAATATTTTGTTTTTCAACTCCTTCTCCGTTATCACTAATACGAATCAAGACTTTTTTCTTAGTTAAGTTTACAACGCCGACTTCGGTCAAGCCGCCTTCTTTTCCGTATTTAATAGAGTTTACAATTAGGTTTTCTAAAACCTGTTGAATTCTGTCTTGATCACCTCGAATGATAACTGACTGGACATTTTTACTTTCGAAAGCCAATTTGATTTTCTTTTTATCGGCTTTCATTTCCAATAAATCAAAAACATTTTGAATCAGCTCAACGATATCAAAATCAGTCATATTTAAATCTAAATCGCCCGATTCTAATTTGGTGATCATATCCAAATCTTCGACTATATATATCAAACGCTCTACTCCTTTTTCAGCACGTTTTAAATATTTTTTACGAATGTGTTTATCATCCATTGCTCCGTCGAGCAAAGTCGAAACATAACCTTGCACAGTAAACAAAGGTGTTTTAAGTTCGTGCGAAACGTTTCCTAAAAACTCTCTTCGGTACTGTTCGCGAATTTCGAGCATTTCGATTTCGAGTTTTTTATCGGTCGCAAACTTTTTCACTTCACGCGAAAGCGTTTCCATATCGGTATTAATCGGCTGATTGATAAGAGTTGTTGATTCTAATAACGAAACCTCATCGTAAATTTTCTTTACTCTTCGGTAAATAAAGCGTTCTACACGATATTGTAAAACCAGAAAAGAGAAAATATAGATTACGATAATAAAAATTATTCCAAACGCAACTTGATGTTTTAATTGATTTTTATAAAATAATGACATTAACATCAGTACAAATGCTGTCGTAAAGAGACTGATATACAATGCCGATTTAATGGCAAATTTGTATGTTTTTTTAAAATTAATTTTCATTGATAGTATCTAAGCATTAAGAGATTAAGGCAAATTAAGTTTTTGCTTTGAATTAATACTTCCGTATTGAATTAAATTTGAACTCAAAACAAAGTTAACTCAAAAACCATATAAGAAATTAAAGTTCGCGTGATCTTTAATTCCCTATATGGTTTATATTTTTTATTGTTTTAATAAATTCGAATGCGTTTAAATCTTAACCAAAATTCAAAGCTACAAGAGCCTTAGAAACTTAGTATCTTAGAACCTTAGCATCTTATAAATCTATACTTCAAATTTATAGCCAACTCCTTTAATTGTTTTAAAAAGATCTTCGCCAATTTTTTCACGAAGTTTCCTGATGTGAACATCAATTGTTCTTCCACCAACCACAACTTCGTTCCCCCAAACTTTATCAAGGATTTCATCTCTCTTGAAAACTTTTCCAGGTTTTGAAGCCAGCAGATAAAACAATTCGAATTCTTTTCGAGGCAAAGCAATTTCTACGTTGCCTTTAATGATTTTATATTCTTCGCGGTTAATCTCTATTCCACCAACATTTAGTGTATCTGAAACCACTTCTTGTTCTTTTAACCTTCTTAACAAAGCCTTCACTTTAGAGACCAATAATTTTGGTTTAATTGGCTTTGTAATATAATCATCAGCACCAGCATCAAAACCAGCAACTTGCGAATAATCCTCACTTCTTGCAGTAAGAAAAGTTATGATAACATTATTTAATTCAGGAATTTTTCTAATATGCTCGCAAGCTTCCATTCCGTCCATTTCTGCCATCATTACATCCATAATAATTAATTCCGGCAATTCTTTCTGAGCCTTAGCTATAGCATCTTTTCCGTTAGAAGCTGTAACTATCTGGTAGCCTTCCTGAGCTAGGTTATAGCCAACGATTTCTAAGATATCTGGTTCGTCGTCAACTAATAAAATCTTAGTTTGTGTTTTTTTCATAAATAGCAAAAATTGAGATTTTTACATCAAATCTTTTTAATTATTTATCCGATGTTTTTTATTTCACAGGGTAAATATAGTAACAAAAGAACCTTTAAAAATTGGTGTTAACGGTAATTTAATCTCGTAACAATTTGATAATCTTAACAACACAAAAACATAACAAGTCCGTAACATGGACTTCACAGAGCGGTTCTTTCTTTGCACAAAAATAATAAGACACAAACACAACACTGAAAAAAAATGAAATTCAATTTAAGATTTCTCTTTATTGCATTATTTATCTGTACGATTTCGATCGCGCAAAACAAAGGTACAATTTCTGGAGTTCTAACCGACAAAGAAATGAACAATGAAGTTTTACCATTTGCTAATGTTTTAGTTAAAGGTACAAATATTAGCGTAAACACAGACGTTGACGGAAAATATTCGTTGAGCGTAAATCCTGGAAATTATACTCTTATTTTTAGTTTTTTAGGATATGAATCTATAGAAGCTCCAGTTGCTGTAAAAGCAGACGAAACTGTAGTGATTAATCAAGCTCTTTCTTCAGGAAGTTATACACTTAAAGATGTTGTCGTACAAGCAGCTGCCGTAAGTAAACAAAAAGAAACTGCTTTACTTTTGGAACAAAAAAATGCTGTTGACATCAAACAAACTATTGGTGCACAAGAACTTTCTAGAAAAGGTGTTGGAGACGTAGCTGCTGCGGTAGCAAAAACTTCTGGAGTATCTAAACAAGAAGGAAGCAACAACGTTTATGTACGAGGATTGGGTGACCGTTATAATTCTACTTCGATGAACGGACTGCCAATTCCATCAAATGATCCTCAAAGAAAGAACATTGCTCTTGATCTTTTTTCAACTGACATTGTAGAATATATTTCAATTGACAAATCGTACGGTGCAAAAATGTATGGTGACTTTGCTGGAGGAAATGTAGATATCGTTTCTAAAGATTACCGTGGAAAAGGAATGTTTGAAATTTCATTAGGTTCTAAAGTAAATACTAATGCAGTATCAAACGCCAGCAACTTTTTATTGCAGCAAGGACCAAATAAAACAGGTTTTGTTTCTTATGGAGTTCCTAACAATCCATTAAGCAGTTTTAGTTTTGAAAACAGCTTAAATCCTAAAAAAGAATCTCCTTTTGGAGGAAACTTTAACCTAAAAGCAGGTAAAACTTTTAACATTGGTGAAGAAGGAAAATTAAGCCTTTTTGCTACTGCAGGTTTTGCAAATGGCTATGAGTTTAGAGAAGGACTAACTCAAAGTGTAAATGCTCAGGGTGCTTCATTAAAATCTTTCCAACAAGAAAAATTCACTTACAACACTAATACTACCGGAATGTTCAATGCTAACTACCGCTTGAACAAAAACCATAAAATTGGATATAACTTTTTGTTTGTTAATACATCTGAGCAAACTAGAGATACTTATTATGGTAGTGATCGTGATTTTGATAATGAAAATGCTGATCTGCTTGTTCAGAGAGGTACGTTTACACAAAACACAGTGTTTATCAATCAGCTTTTAGGAAGCGATAAATTAACTGATAAAATCGATTTGGACTGGGGTCTTTCATACAACACTGTAAAAGGTGATATGCCGGACAGAACTCAAAACAAAATGTTCCATAACCCAACAACAGACGTTTATACGCTTGCTCAAAGAACTACAACAGACAACCAAAGATATTTCCAAAATCTTAAAGAAGATGAGGCAGCAGCGAACCTTGCAATCTCTTACAAATTAGGAGATGAAGATGGTGAACCAAAAGGAAAAATTACTGCAGGTTATAACGGAAGATTTAAAAAACGTGATTTTGAAGCTATTCAATTCAACTTCAACATCAGCCAGACTGGTCAAAATACAAGTGTCGATCCTAACAATTTAGATGCATTCTTTAACCAAGCAAATTATAGCAGTGGTTTATTCTCAACTGCTTCTTTTGCAGGAATGGCTCCTCAAACTTACGATGGTAAACAAGATATACATGCAGGTTTTGGTAATTTCGAATACAAATTCACAGATAAATTCAGCTCTGTCATTGGTGTTAGATACGAAAGAATCTCTCAAACAGTTAACTGGAGAACACAGCTTGATGCAGGTGGAGGAACAAATACTTTTGAAAGAAATGAGTTTTTACCAAGTGCTATCTTAAAGTATGAGTTAAACGAAAAACAAAATCTTCGTTTTGCAGCTAGTAAAACATACACATTGCCACAGTTTAAAGAACGTGCTTTGTTTATTTATGAAGATGTAATGGAATCTGTAATTGGTAACCCAAGTTTATATCCTTCACAAAACTACAATTTTGATTTAAAATGGGAAATGTTCCCAAAAAGCGATGAGTTATTCTCTGTTACTGCTTTCGGAAAATATATCATGGATCCAATAAACCAAATCATTATTGCTTCTTCTACAAATGACATTTCTTTTGTTAATATCGGAGATACAGGTTATGCATATGGGGTTGAATTAGAAGCAAGAAAAAACATTTTTGATATCGAAGGAGAATACACAAACAAACTTTCTTTTGGATTTAATGCTTCTTTAATGAAAACACATCAAGACATTGATTCGGAAAAAGTAAGAGAAGAAACAGACGGAAGATTAAACATCAATACTACAGATAGCAGTTCTGGATTTACAGGAGCTTCAGATTTGATTTTAAATGCTGATTTGTCTTATACAAAAAACTTCAGAAACGACTCTGGAATTATGGCAACTCTAGCTTACAACCACTATTCTGATAAACTTTATGCAATTGGAAACGAAGGAAAAGGGAATTTAGTTGATAAAGCTATGGGATCTTTAGACCTTATTTTTAAAACAAAATTGAATAAAAGCTTAGGAATTGATTTTGGAGCAAGAAACTTATTGAATCCAGAATTCAAAAGAGTTCAGGAAAATGCAGGTGGAGATGTTCTAGTATTCAACTACAAGAAAGGGTTAACATTTGGATTAGGAATAAACTACCAATTCTAGTAACATAAAACAAATACTGAGTTATCAATTACTTAACATTTCAGTAAAAAACACATAACAAATAGATGACAACGGCTTAACGTTGATTAAAGCTTAAGTTCTAATCTTTGCATAAACACAAACTAATTAAAAAAGTAATGAAAAAAACAATTTCAACAATTTTCGGTTTAGCAGCTTTATCGCTTGTAACACTTACAACATCTTGCTCAAGCGATGACAACAACAACAATGAAGGACCAAAATCTGATTTCGTAGTAGTAAGAGAGAACTTACAAGGGGAAATCAACAGTGGTGAGGTAGTATTAGAATCTGGAACTTATAAACTTACAGGAAAATTAGTAGTTAAAAGCACTGCAAAACTTACAATTAAGCCTGGAGTTATCATCGAAGCAACTGCAGTAGCAGCTGACCAATTACAAGCTGTAAGATATATCGCTGTAGCACAAGGAGGACAAATCGACGTTCAAGGAACAGCTTCTAATCCAGTTATTATGACTGCAGAAACAAAAAAACCTGCTGCTTGGGGTGGTTTAGTAATCTGTGGAAAAGCACCAATTAACAAAGGAGCAACTGCTTCTGCTGAAGTTTCTGAGTTAACTTACGGTGGAACTGACGTTAACGATAACTCTGGATCAATTAAATATTTAAGAATTGAGTACCCAGGTTTCTCTTACAGCAGTGATAAAGAATTTAACGGAGTTTCTTTCTTTGGAGTTGGTAAAGGAACTGTTGTTGATTATGTACAAGTTTACGAAAGCTCTGATGACGGATTCGAGTGGTTTGGTGGAACTGTAAACGCATCTCACTTAGTAGTTTCTAACAAAGATACTGCATTAGTAGGTGATGATTTATTTGACTGGACTGAAGGATGGAATGGAACTGGTGAAAACTTCTACGGAATCAGAACTAACGCTGGTAACAGAGGTATCGAAGCTGATAACAACGCTAACAACCACTTAGCTACTCCAATTTCTTTCCCTACTATCAACAACCTTACTCTAATTGGAGCTGGAGTTAATGATACAAGTGCAGAATCTCAAGCTTTCAAATTAAGAGTTGGTACTAAAGGTAAATTTAACAACGTTGTATTAAAAGGTTGGAAAACTGGATTCGACGTTCAACATGACGAAAGCATTTCATACGCTGGAACTGACTTAATCGCTACTAATGTTAAATTCGAAGACGTAACACTTAAATCAAAAGCTACTGCTACAACTGCAACTGGATCTATTGATATTTCTAAATTATTCACAGAATCTGCAACTGCAACTGGAGCAGGAAACGGATCAGGAGTTCCAACTTGGACTGCTGGATGGACAAAAGGTCTATAATTAAAGACAAACAATATTCAAAAACACTCTAATTAACTTAGAGTGTTTTTTTTTACATTACTGAAATTTGAATACAAAATGTTAAAAACATCCTAAATATTTAGGATGTTTTTTTTTGGCGTACTTTTTGTAATTTTTTTTGTATATTTACAATAATTAAATACATGCGATGGCAAAAAACTACTTTTATATTACTTTCTTATTGGCATTTTTCTTTACTGTAAGCGTCTCGGCGCAAGACAGCAGGCAATTACCAAAACCTCAGGAATCGACTTCTATTGAGGGGTTAAGTTTGTACCCCAATCCTGTTACTAACGGAAAAGTGTACATATCTTCTAAGAACGATTTTGAGAAGGAAATTATTGTCTTCGATATTCTAGGCAAGAAAGTACTTCAAGCACATTTAACATCTAGAGAATTAAACGTTGCAGAATTACCTCCGGGTGTCTACATCATAAAAATAAGCGAACAAAATGCATCGGCAACCCGAAAGCTCATTATTCGGTAAAAAAAAGCTCCTTTCTTAGGAGCTTTTTTTAGTTTACAGTATTCAGTCTCTGTTTTCAGTTTAGCGACACCTGAAAACTGCGACTGAAAACTGCGACTGAAAACTAAAAACAATATCTTTGCAAAAAAAAGTTTTGATTACAGCCAGCGATATATTTACAATTTCAAGTCAGAAACAATTTGAGAAAATAGCACTAAAAGTGTTTCGTTTTCAACACGAGAATAACAAAGTTTATCGAGATTTCTGCGATTTTTTAAAGGTTAATCCGCAGCAGGTAAAATCATTACAGCAAATTCCTTTTCTCCCAATTCAATTTTTCAAAAGTCACGACGTAGTTTCTAACAATGATCCTGCGCAAGTAACTTTTACCAGCAGCGGTACAACGGGAATGATCACTAGCAGGCATTTGGTAACAGATGTTACGCTTTATGAAGAAAGTTATCGTAAAGGATTTTCTCAGTTTTACGGCAACATAGAAGATTATGTGGTTTTAGCCCTTTTGCCCTCTTATTTGGAACGCGAAGGATCTTCATTAATCTATATGGTCGATGATCTAATTAAACTCTCTAATCAGCCTGAAAGTGGGTTTTATTTACACAACTACGGAGAACTTACCCAAAAGTTAATTGAACTGGACAATTCAGGGCAAAATGTTATTTTAATTGGCGTGACTTACGCTTTATTAGATTTGATCGAAAAACACCAATTCAATCTTCAAAATACCATTATTATGGAAACTGGAGGAATGAAAGGAAAACGTAAAGAAATGATTCGCGAAGAATTGCACGAAATTCTTTGCAAAGGTTTCGGTGTTTCATCTATTCATTCAGAATATGGGATGACAGAACTTTTGGCGCAGGCCTATTCTTTAGGTGAAGGTGTTTTTGAATGTCCGTCGTGGATGAATATTTTAATTCGCGATCCAGAAGACGCCCTAACTTATGTAAAAGACGGAAAAACTGGCGGCATCAACGTGATTGACTTGGCAAATATTAATTCATGCTCTTTTATAGCTACGCAGGATTTAGGCAAAAAAAATCCCAACAACTCTTTCGAGGTCTTGGGACGTTTTGATAATTCTGATATTCGCGGTTGTAATTTGATGGTTTTATAGCTTAATCGTATTTTCCCTTCGATTAAATAATTAAACCATTAACCCGTAGTCAAAAAACTAATTTTCATCACGCACGCCAATACTTTCAATACCTTCTTTTTTATACAGCCGCTTTTCTTTTTCTCCTCGAGATTCTAAAAGTTTGTAAACGCCATAACATCCTAAAGCTCCACAAAAAACGAAAAGTATATTCCATCCCGGATTTATAAAACTATCTTCATTTGTATCAATTCCGCTTACGAAAACAGATACAAGGCCGACAGCAAATCCAGCAATCGCTGTACTTCCGTAATATCCAGCTATTCCAATAAAAAAATAGGTCCATTTATTCTTGTCGTACTCAAGAGCCAAATTGGTGAACGCTTTCCAAATCCAATAAATAAATAAAATTCCAAGCATATCTAATATGTTTATTTTGAGGATAAACTTAGTAAAAAAACATATACATTTTCATATTGATCAATCGATGTAAATTAATCAAAGCGGAACAGTGTCAGTCCGAAAGATTTTTTTGTTTGATTCGCGGGTTTAAAGCATAATGTTAATATTCCGTAGGAATATCTCATCGGTAAAAAGAAAAAATATTATTTAGCATTGTGTCCTGTAGGGACACTTGTTATTATTAAATAATCTCTCTGTTAATCAAACGTTCCTACGGAACGTAAAACGCAATCCAAATTTTTATTCTACCAATGAGACATTCCTACGGAATGAATCGTTCGTTAAACGAAAAAATCCGAATATTCTTTTCGAATATTCGGATTTCTGATATTATAAAAATGTCTCTTATTTAATCGCAAACTTTCGATTAAACAATTAAACAACTACTCTATTAAACGATTAAACCACTCTAATCACAAAATAATTCTTCTTTCCACTTTGCAACAACACAAACTGATTATTAATCAAATCATTTGCTGTTAGAACGAAATCTTCTTTAATTTTTTCTCTGTTTACAGAAATAGAATTAGCTGTCAAAGCTCTTCTAGCTTCTCCGTTCGATTTAAAAAAACCTGTTTTTTCATTCAAAACAGTAATAATATCCAATCCGTTTTCTAAATCTGCTTTTGCGATTTCAGCTTGAGGAACTCCGTCAAAAACTTCTAAAAAAGTAGCTTCATCCAATCTTTTCAAATCTTCTGCAGTTGAATTTCCAAATAAGATATTCGAAGCCTGAATTGCTTTTTCTAATTCTTCTCTATTGTGCACAAAAACAGTAATTTCTTCTGCCAGTTTCTTTTGCAAAACTCTTAAATGCGGAGCCGTTTTGTGCTCTTCGATTAAGGCATCAATTGTCTCTCTATCTAAGAAAGTAAAGATTTTGATATATTTCTCCGCATCAACATCTGTAGTGTTTACCCAAAATTGGTAAAATTTATATACCGAAGTTTTATCAGCATCTAACCAAACATTTCCACCTTCAGATTTTCCGAATTTAGATCCGTCTGCTTTTGTGATCAAAGGCGTTGTCAAAGCGTAAGCTTTTGCGTTTTCACCTCCCATTCTGCGCACTAATTCTGTACCCGTGGTAATATTACCCCATTGGTCAGAACCACCCATTTGCAGGATACAGTTGTTGTTTTTATATAAATGATAGAAATCGTAACCTTGAATTAACTGATATGTAAACTCTGTAAAAGACATTCCTTCACCTTCACCGCTAAATCTCTTTTTTACAGAATCTTTAGCCATCATATAATTTACAGTGATTCTTTTTCCAACTTCACGTGCAAAATCGATAAAAGAGAATTCTTTCATCCAATCGTAGTTATTCACCATTACCGGTGCATTTGCTTCGGTTGAACTAAAATCTAAGAAACGAGACAAGACACTTTTAATTCCTGCAACGTTTTTAGCCAAAGCTTCTTCATCAAGCAAATTTCTTTCATCAGATTTACCAGAAGGATCTCCAATCATTCCTGTTGCCCCACCCACTAAAGCAATCGGTCTGTGTCCGAAATTTTTTAGGTGAACCAATAAAATAATCTGAACCATACTCCCGATATGCAGTGAATCTGCCGTTGGATCAAAACCAATATACGCAGTGGTAGCCTCTTTTAGTAATTGTTCTTCCGTTCCAGGCATACTATCATGATATAACCCGCGCCATTTTAATTCTTCAACTAGATTCTTCATTTTTTAAAATAATTTGCGCAAATATAAGGATTGTGAATTGCAATATCAAAACGGTTTGTCACAAAGGCACTAAGACACAAAGAAGAATTAAAAAACTTTGCCAATTTGTGACAAAAACAAAAAACTTAGCGTCTTTGAGCCTTTGTGGCAAAAACCAAAATAAGTATCTTTACAAAATGGTATTAGTAACTGGAGGAACTGGTTTAGTTGGCGCACATTTATTACTTCATTTAATTGAAAATGGAGAAAATGTTCGGGCTGTATATAGATCAAAAAGTAAAATCGAAAAAACAAAATCGGTTTTTGAGTTCTATAAAAAACCACATTTATTTGAAAAAATAAACTGGATTGAGGCAGATATTTTAGATGTTCCTTCCTTAGAAAATGCTTTTATCGATATAACTCAGGTTTATCACTGCGCCGCTTTGATTTCGTTTGATCCAAAAGACGAAGAAAAACTCAGAAAAACAAATATCGAAGGAACGGCAAACATGGTCAATTTCTCGATTGCCAAAGAAGTTGAAAAATTTTGTTTTATAAGTTCAATCGCCGCCTTGGGCGATATTGCAGCACACGAAACACATATTACCGAAGAAACAGATTGGAATCCCGAAAAACCACACAGCGATTACGCCATTTCAAAATATGGTGCAGAAATGGAAGTCTGGCGCGGACAACAAGAAGGCTTAAAAGTAATTATTGTAAATCCGGGAGTAATTTTAGGTCCGCCGCAAATGATGACCATTTTTGAAGAAGGAAGCAGTAAAATCTATCAAAAAGTTTCAGATGGCCTTCCGTTTTACACCCTTGGAAGTACTGGAATTATTTCTGTTGATGATGTAATAAAAGCTACTATTGAACTAATGAAAAGCAGCATTATAAACGAACGTTTTACATTAATTGCAGATAATATAGTTTTTAGAGATCTTTTAAATACCGCTGCAGATGCATTAAAAGCAAAAAGACCTCATATGCATGCTAAACCATTTTTAATGAATTTATTATGGATCGCTGACGGAATATTTTCGACCTTGTTTTTTAGAGAAAGAAGTATTACAAAAGCAACGGCAAAAGCTTCGTATTCTAAGAATTTGTATAGTAATGAAAAAATAAAAACCGCTCTAGGAACGGTTTTTACAGATATTCATCAATACATTAAAGACAGTTCAACATTATAACTGTCTTCTATTTTTTCTTTGCGCCATTTTTATAGAATCAATATTGATTTTTGGAACTACTTTTTTGACAGAATCTTTCGAAACTTCCTTCAGTTCCTTTGGCTTATTTTTATTCTCTTTTGCTGCTTTTTTCTCATCGATTTTTGCCAGAGAATCTGCTGCTCTTTGATTTTTAGCCAATCTTTTGTTTACCTCATCAAACATATCTTTATAACTTTCATAATCAGAAGCATAATACATATTATTCTGGGCAAACTGCAGACTGTCTACTTTATATTTTTGCAAAATAAACTTTGTCGGATCACTGTCTATCGAATCCAAAGACAATGGTTTTTGATATCTCATTGCTTCCAGAAGCGACAAATCGTACATAATATCAACCATTTTTTCTCTTTCAATAAGCTTTGCAGGCTCTTTAACGAGTTCTTTTTTGCAGCTTATAGAAAGAAACAAAACCAATACTATTACTATAAAATTCTTCATAGCTGTTTTTTATCTGTCAAACAATAATCGTTTTCCTGCTCTTGTATCTTTTACTTTGAAGTTATTATAAACCAATTCTCCGTTTACAAAAGTATGTGTAATTCTAGATTTGAAAGTAAAATTCTCAAAAGGCGACCATCCGCATTTGTATAAAATGTTCTCTGGTTTTACACTCCAAGGCAGACTCGGATTTACAATAACTAAATCGGCGTGATAACCTTCTTTTATAAAACCTCTTTTTTCGATTTTGAAAATTTTAGCTGGATTGTGGCACATTTTCTCCACTATCTTCTCCACACTTATTTTACCTTGATGATGCGCTTCAAACATAGCCACAACAGCATGCTGCACAAGCGGACCACCAGAAGGTGCTTTTAAGTAAGACTGCATTTTTTCCTCTTTTGTATGAGGCGCGTGATCTGTAGCAATTACATCAATTCTCCCGTCGTTCAAAGCTTTCCAAAGTTCAGCGCGATCTTCGGCAGTTTTTACGGCTGGATTCCATTTAATGAAATTCCCTTTTGTTTTATAATCTTCGTCAGTAAACCAAAGATGATGCACACAAACCTCAGCAGTGATTTTTTTATCTTCTAACGGAATTTTATTGGTAAACAATTCCATTTCTTTCGCAGTTGAAAGATGAAAAATATGAAGTCTTGCTCCTGTGCGTTTTGCCAAAGCAACTGCTTTTGAAGAAGAAATATAACAAGCCTCTGCACTTCTAATTAAATTATGCGCCGTTACAGGAACATCTTCTCCATACTGCTCTTTAAAAGCAGCAAGATTATTTTGAATTGTAGTTTCATCTTCGCAGTGAACAGCAATTAGCATTGGTGTACTAGAAAAAATCTTTTCTAAAACTGCCTCGTTATCTACCAGCATATTTCCTGTTGATGAACCTAAGAAAATTTTAATTCCGGCAACATTTTTAGGGTTTGTTTTTAAAACTTCCTCTAAGTTATCATTTGTTGCGCCCATCATAAACGAATAATTCGCAAATGACTTTTGAGATGCAATTTGATATTTATCTTCTAAAATTTCTTGTGTTACTGCATTCGGAACCGTATTGGGCTGTTCGATGAAAGAAGTAATTCCTCCTGCAACTGCTGCTCTAGATTCAGACTCGATGTCGCCTTTATGCGTTAAACCTGGCTCTCTAAAATGTACTTGATCGTCAATTGCTCCGGGCATTAAGTAACTTCCTTCGGCATCAATAACTATACAATCTGATGTTTTTAATGAAATACTGTCGGCAATTTCAACAATCAAATCATTTTCTATTAAAACATCTCCTTCAAAAATTGTCCCTTCGTTTACAATTTTGGCATTTTTTATTAAAATCCTATTCATGATGTTGGTTTATAATGAATTGACTAATTTTCTTAATCTAAGTGAAATTACTCCTAGTATAGCTTCTTTAATAATGGCATTACTCATTTTAGAAACTCCTTTTGTTCTATCTGTAAAGATAATAGGAACTTCTGTAATTTGGAATTTTGCACAGTATGTTCTGTATTTCATTTCGATTTGAAACGCATACCCAACAAATTTTATTTTATTCAAATTGATCTTTTCCAGAACTTCTCGTTTGTAACATACAAAACCAGCTGTCGCATCATGAATTTTCATTCCGGTAATAAATTTCACGTAAACAGATGCAAAATAAGACATCAAAACTCGGCTTAAAGGCCAGTTTACAACATTTACACCCGTTACATAACGAGAACCAATTGCAAGGTCTGCACCACCAAAATGGCAGGCATCGTACAACTTTTCTAAATCATTTGGATTATGCGAAAAATCGGCATCCATTTCAAAAATAAATTGATAATTGCGTTCTAAAGCCCACTTAAAGCCATGAACATAAGCCGTTCCCAAACCTGATTTTTTGGTCCTTTGTTCTAAAAAAAGCTTATCTGGAAATTCTTCCTGTAATGCAATCACTTTTTTTGCAGTATGATCAGGAGAATTGTCATCAATAATCAGCAGATGAAAAGATTTATGCTGCGAAAGTACTGCTCTTACTATACTTTCTATATTCTCAATTTCGTTGTATGTGGGAATTATGACAATACTATCATTCATTTTTTCTCGGTAATTTCACCGCAAAAGTAAACTTTTTATAGCATTTGATTCATAATAAATATATAATAAAAGTATTGCATCAAAAAATTACTAATTTTGTAACGCTATGATTGAACAACTTCATCCTCGAATTCTGGAAAACAAAGACTGGGCAACACTTTTGTTTGTGCTGACCTTTGCTGTTGTTGCCATGACAAAATCTGCTTATGAAACTAGATTCAGTGAATTTAGTAAACTTATTTTTTCTGATAAATATGCTAAAATTTATCGTGACAACAACCACTTAAAAAGCAGTTTTACAGTTGGTTTATTTTTTGTGCAAATTGTTTCGTACGCATTTTTCATTCTGCTGACGATGAACATTTTTGGACAGGCCTCTAAAACGGATTGGATTTTGTTTATTCAGATCGCTACTTTCCTTCTTTATTTCATTTTAGGGAAGTATTTAATCGAGAAAATTGTAGCAGCTTCATTCAACATTGATGAATTTGTAGAGCTTTTTAACTTACAAAAAGTAACTTACAGAACATATATTGGCGTTTTAATCCTACCAATCAATGCTATTTTGTTCTATTACAATAATATTCCAAAAATCATACCGCTAGTAATCATAGGTATTTCCCTGTGTATTAGCGTATACTCTTACTTTATTTCAATTAAAACATATCAAAACGCAATTATCGGCAAGTTATTTTATTTTATTTTGTATCTTTGCGCTCTTGAAATAGCCCCTTATTATTTTCTTTATTATTGGATAACAAAAGGGAGTGCTTAGAAAATGTTTATAATATGAAAGTGAAAACAATTTTGGTGTCACAGCCTGAACCTAAAGTGGAGAATTCTCCTTACTTTGAGCTCCAACAAAAACACAAAATAAAAATTGATTTCAGACCATTTATTCATGTGGAAGGGGTTAGCGCAAAAGAGATTCGATTACAAAAAATCGATCTTAATCATTACACTGCGATCATTTTAACAAGTAGAAATGCTGTAGATCATTTTTTTAGAGTTGCTGATGAAATGCGTTACAAAGTTCCTGAAGGATTGAAGTATTTCTGTCAATCTGAGGCTGTTGCGTTTTACCTTCAAAAGTATGTTGTGTACAGAAAACGTAAAATTTACGTTGGAGCAAAAGATTTTGCAGATTTATCTCCGCTGATTAAGAAGTACAAAGATGAGAAATTCTTACTTCCTGCATCTGACCAGTTAAACGCTGATGCACCTGTAACATTAAACAATCTTAAAGTAGATTGGGCACAAGCTATTTTTTACAGAACTGTAATGAGTGATTTGTCTGACTTAGCTGATGTTTATTATGACGTTTTAGCTTTTTTCAGCCCGACTGGAATTAAATCTTTATTTAAAAATTTCCCAGATTTCAAACAAAACGATACTAGAATCGCCGTATTTGGAAGCACAACTCAAAAAGAGGCTTTGGATCATGGTTTAAGAATTGATATTCTTGCTCCAACTCCTGAAACACCTTCTATGACAATGGCTCTAGAAAAATACGTTGCCGAAGCAAACAAAGGAAAATAACCTTATAAAATATTCTCCCGAAGCCTCGGGATAAAATTCCAAATTCCAAATTAATCACTTGGAATTTGGAATTTTTCTTTTTATTAACTATATGTTTCCCGTGATTGAAACCACGGGTTATATTGAAATTGTGCAGAGAAAAAATATAGCCTGCGGTTTCAACCGTATAAACACAATCAGCGTCCAATTCGCAAGGTTGATTAATACGTTTCCCGTGGTTGAAACCACGGGTTATATTAAAATTGTGCAGAGAAAAAATATAGCCTGCGGTTTCAACCGCAGGAACATAATCAACGTCCAAAACGGTTGTTAATCCGCAAACTGATCGGGATTAGAAATTCTCAACGATACGTTTCCCATAGTTAAAACCACGAGCTATATTAAAATTGCATTGAGAAACAATACGCCATATCTTTAATTTGACCCAAAATTTCAATATCAAATATTGGAATTTTCATTTCCACAGCATTTTAACTACATTTGATTTCTATTCTAAACCCAAATCACAAGAAATACTTTCAAATTGTAAGTTATGAAAATCAACTCCCTTTTAATTGAAATTGACGGAATCGACAAAGAAATCCTTCGGTACTTAATGGACGATGCCCGAAAACCAATTTTGCAAATCGCCAATAAAATCGGAATTTCTGGAGCAGCCATTCATCAGAGATTAAAGAAACTGGAACAATCCGGCGTTATTTCTGGATCTAAATTTACTGTAAACCCAAAGGTTTTAGGTTACAACACAATGGCGTTTATTGGAGTTTATTTGGACAAAGCTTCCCGAAATTCTGAAGCCGTAAAAGAACTCAGAAAAATTCCCGAAGTTCTAGAATGTCATTATACTACAGGAAACTGGTCGGTTTTAATTAAAATTATCTGTCGTGATAACGAACATTTAATGCAGCTTTTAAATACAAAAATTCAAGCTATTGAAGGTGTTTCGAGAACAGAAACTTTTATTTCGCTGGATCAGCAGATTGACAGACAGATTCAGCTTTAGAATTAGAAAATGTGTCAATTTGATAATTAGATAATTTTAAAATAATTGTCAGGCTGAGAAAAGTCGAAGCAGGTTACACATAAAAGCTTCGACTTCGCTGAGCCTGACAAGAGTTTATCAAAAAACAAAAACGCGACAGATTTTAAAAATCTGTCGCGTTTGATATAAATTTCTAATTGACTAATTGTCTCAATTCTCAAATTAATTAGTTTCTCCTACTTCCCGAATAAATTGAGATATAGTATAACAACGTGGCGATAGAACCAATTGCAGCCACAACATACGTTCTTGCAGCCCATTTTAAAGCATCTTTTGCTCCTGCCTGCTCTTCTTGCGTCAGCATGTGTTTGTTTTCCAGCCAAGCCAGTGCACGGTTACTTGCATCGTATTCTACAGGAAGTGTAATAATCGAAAACAAAGTTGTTGCTGCGAAAACGATAATTCCAACTAATAATAATTGTGGAAAAACTTTAATCATTAAGATTCCGGCAATTAAAATCCATTGCACGTAGTTTGAAGCTACGCTTACAATCGGCACTAATTTCGAACGCATTGTCAGCCATTCGTAACCAATTGCATGTTGTACGGCGTGACCGCATTCGTGTGCTGCAACTGCCGCAGCTGCCGCGTTTCTGTGATTATAAACAGCTTCACTTAAATTTACTGTTTTATCTGAAGGATTATAATGATCTGTTAACTGACCTGGTGTCGAAATAACACGAACATCTGTAATTCCGTTATCGGCAAGCATTTTTTCGGCAATTTCTGCGCCGCTCATTCCGTTTCTTAGTTGTAATTTTGAATATAATTCAAATTTACTCTTTAGCTGAGAACTTACCAGCCAGCTGAACAACATTATAGCCCCAGCAATAATTAGATATCCAGATCCCATATTTTCTAGTGTTTTTAGATTGATTTTTAAATTTACAAAACAAACTGCAAATTATGAACCATTTTAACAAAATGTCATTTTGACATTTCTTTACTCCTTTTGTCTTAATTCAACATATTGTTCTTGAGCAGAAAAGCTATTAATTCTGCCACATTCTTCATTTTGTATTTTTGAAGAATATTACGGCGATGGGTTTGTACCGTTAAGAAACTCAAAAATAAATCGTCTGCAATTTCCTGAGTCGATTTTCCTTGAGACAACAGTAAAGCAATATCGCGCTCCCTTCTGCTTAAAGCAGGAATACGTTCTAAATCTTCAGATAATGGCTGGCTGATTATTGTTTTCACTTCCTCGCTAAAAACAATTTCACCTTTTATAGCTTTATAAATACAATTTTTAAATTCATCAAAAGATGCATTTTTTAAAATATATCCATTTCCTCCATTCTGAATAAACTGCATAACCAAACTTCTTTCAGATTGACTGCTCATGCCTATAATTACAATTTTAGGATGTTTCTGTTTGATTGTTTTACAAAGATCAACTCCATTTATAACCGGCAGGAAAATATCCATTAAAATTAAATCAACATTGTTATCTTCAATATATTCTAAAAGTGATATTCCCGATTGAAATTTTTCTACAATTTTAATAGTCTTCAATTCCGACAACAATCCTGAAATGCCCGAAATCACAATTGGGTGGTCGTCTACAATTACTGTTTTATATATCATTTTTAGTATATAGTTATATCTTCAACTCAATATAAGTCGAAGTTCCTTTATTAATAACCGAATCTATTTCTAGTTTCCCGTTTAGAAATGCTACACGGTTTTTTATATTTCTAAGTCCCATGCCTTCCCTTTTTTCTGCATGTTTAACATTAAACCCAATCCCATTATCCTCTACAGTAATAAAAAAAACATCTTTATTCTGTGAGCAGGAAACTAAAATCTGCGAAGCTTTTGCATATTTTAGGGAATTATTCAAAAGTTCCTGAATAATCCTGTAAATCATCATTTCTAGATGTTGGGGCAGTTTTGCTTTCTTAATTAAATATTGAAATTCAACCGTAGTTTCAGAATTTGAATGTGACGCGCACAAATCTTTCAATGCATGTTCAAGTCCTAATTTCATTAAGCTTTCGGGCATCAAATTTTGAGATATATTGCGAAGTTCTTTAATCGAGTCGTTCAGCATTTCATTAATGCTCGGACTGTTTTCTTTATCCTTCCGATTAGCAAGATTCAAATGCATTTTCAAACCAGAAAGCATACTTCCTAATCCATCGTGCAGATCTCTTGCAATTCTTTTTCGTTCGATTTCTTCACCTTGAATTAATGCATTTGAAATCGATAATTTCTGTTGATTTTCCAGCGCTGATAATTCTTGCTGTAAATTAACTTCTTTTTGATAACTCAGCTTTTTTTGATTGTTATTGTAAATCCACAAAAACAAAACAGTTAGAAACAACAAAAATGAAAGAGCCGCAAAAAGCATGGTATTAAGTCTATTATTATTGACTTGTAAAACTGCTTTTTCATTTTCTGACTGCAGTAAAGAGATTTTTTTCTCGCTTTCTGCTTTTTTATATTTTGCTTCGAGTTCTACAATTTCATTTTTTAGACTGGCATCGTTCAAACTATCATTTATAACATTGTATTTATTCGAATAAAAATAAGCTTTAGAATATTCTTTTGTCGCATTATAAACTTTGGACAATTCTTTGTAGTAATTCTTTTTGTCTACAATAAACTGTGTGTTCTTTACTAAATATTCTAAATTATTTTTGGCCTTATCATATTTTTTGAGTTTAAAAAGCACCTCATATTCAGCAAATTTCAATCTGTGTAAAGCGATTGAATTATTATGCTTTGCAGAAGATTCTATTCCTTTTTCAAAACTAATTAGTGCTTCGCTGTGTTTATTCTGTTTAGCATAATAAAGTCCTTCTGAATAATAATATGAATCATTCAAATTCGATTCCGGATAATTTTTTAAAGTCAAAAAAGCTTTATCGAGTACACTTTTAGCATCATAAAAATGTTTGAGTTCTACCAAATTCTCTGCATTAATAATATAAGTCTCCATTTTAGACTCTGCTAAAGTTGCTGATTTTTTAGTGGTACTTTCTATATATTTTTGCGCCTGATCCAGATATTCTGCAGCTTTTTCCCTTTCTCCATTATTCATAAAAATAATTGCAACTGCCTTGTTTAAACCGCTGATCAATTCAAAATCACCGCTTCTTTTAGCAATCGGAATGGCTTCATTTACCAATAATCGCATATAGGCATTCTCGTTATTCTTGCGTTGCTGCATAATACCATAATTCTGCAGTATAATCGCCCGAAGTCTATATGCTTCTTTATAGCGGTATTTTTTAAGTTTTTCATTGGCTTCCAATAAAGCTTTCTCAAAACCCTCTATATCGCCCTTTTCAAGAAAGCTATTCGCATTGTAATACAGTGAAAGATCTTTCAAAAAAGGAAATTTTGTTTTTAATCGATTTCCCTGTTTAAGATATTCTTTGGAACTTTTCACATCTTGCACCATCAGGAACAATTTGGATAACCTAAAACTGTTTAGACTCCTGATACTGTCAGACTTAATGTTTTTGGTAAAATTAACAATACTGTCAATGTAAACAGTATCATCATCTAGTGAAAGAATTACTTGCGAATTGGAAACAGCAGAGAAACATAAAAAAAGCAGTAAGGCGTAGATTTTATTCATAGATGGGAGGCATTTACTCAAAGTTATTAAAGCTTAACGACTTTCGAAAAAAAATAGAACATTTTACCTGATATCAGGTAAAAAAAAATACACTTTATCAGGTATTGGTATCTCTTTTATTAGGGTCTAATTTTGTTAGACTATGAATATTAATTAAAGAATTTTATTATGAAATCGATTTTAAAAACTTTAGCAATTGTATTGACTCTTGCTTTTACAGCAGTTTCTTGCAGCAGCGATAACGACGATAACAACTCAGGAAGCGGATCAAGAGACATTAAATATGAAGTAACTGGAAACTACTCTGGAAAAACCAGTGCAACATATACTGAATCTGGTAATGGCGGACAAAACGTAGACATTACTTCGTTACCTTGGAGTAAAGAATTTACTGCATCTGCGGATACTTATGGTGCTGGAATAACAGTAAGTGGATATGGCGGTAATGCAGGTCAAACTTTAACTGTAAAAATTATTGTTGGAGGAAAAGTAGAAAAAGAAACTACTGCAACAGCAAATAGCGAGGGGATTATAGTAGCCGCTCCAGGATCTTTTGTTTTCGCACAATAATTATTGAAAAATTAGAATTTAAATTTTTTGTTTTTGGTAAAAGAAAAAGCTTCGTAAATACGAAGCTTTTCTTTATTTATGACTCTAATTGATGATTGACTTCTTCAAATTTTCCAATAAGATCATTTATTTTCTCCTGCTGTTTTTTAATTTGTTTTGGACGAATATAGAACCAATTAAACATCATCCACAACAAAGTGATACCGTACGTTAAAGATACTCCTAAAAGCGTCATTCTGCTGGCGTACTCATACATATATAAACAAATACCAACTGTAAGTGCCAAAAAGTAAAAAGTCATCATTTTGGTCTGCAGAAATTGTTGTTTCTTTTTAATTACAATCAAGTTTTGAAGATATTCCTGATTCGTTTGTGTGGCTTCAATATTTTTATATTTGCTCAGTAATTTATTATAAGTGAATAAGTAAATCACCATAGCCAGTATTGTTATAACAATTCCGATTTTAGTCGAAATAAACTGCGGCTGATAATATATCCAGATAAACACTATAAAAACAGAAGTTACCAAAACTAATATATTAACAATCCATAAACTTCTCAAACCTGCTTTTTTAAATTTGGCTACTCTTGCCAGCAAATCCTGCATGTCTGGCTGACTTACAGATTGTTTTCTCCATAAATCTTTAAAATCTATATTGTTATCGTTGTCCATTTTCTTTAAATTTTTGAGTCAGTTTTTCTTTAATCCTGTGAATTTTCACTCTTACATTTGCTTCAGAAAGTCCCACAATCTTGGCGATTTCTGCCTGCTTTATATCTTCTAATTCAAGCGAAATAATGATACGTTCTGTTTCGGGTAATTCAGCAATACATTTGTACAAAAACTGAATTTGAGGTTCTAATGAAATTTGTTTTTCTTCTGAAAGATGAACGGGCAGCTCTGATTTCGGAAAACGTTTTTGTTTTTCAATCTGCCTAAGACAATTATTAGAAGCAATTCTAAAAATCCAAGTTCCAATAGAAGATTCATTTCTAAAGGTTTCCAGTTTCTGCCAGACAATTATAAAAGTTTCCTGAGCCAAATCCTGCGCGGCATCATAATCGTTTACAAAACCCATGCAAAGCCTGAAAATCCTATCCCAATATGTTTTATAGATATCTTCGAATTCCATTTTAAGATTTTATAAAATTGTTTAATTGTGCCAAATACCACTCTTTGTCATCATACATTATAAAATGAAGCCCTTTATCTGCATATTGAAATTTGGCTGTTTTCAGTTTTTCATACTGACCTTCAATTGCTGGTTTTAAATTTATAAAATAAGATTCTAATAAAATCAAAGAAGGACATTTTATCGCCGAGATTCTTTCTCTCAAATCGATATTAAAGAAATCGCAATACACTTCTGAAAAGGTTTTTCTATCCGATTTTACGCTCCAGTCTACAACCATTTCTAATTTTGATGAATCTTGCAAAAGTCTCGGCATCGTTTGTTTCTGCATATCATAAAACTGTGTTTCGTTCATTGCTGCCATTTGAGTAACCATTGGCGAACAGTCATTATTTTCTTTTGATTTAAAAGAAGGATCACTCAAAGCAGCCAGACATGGCAATGCATCAACAACCACAATTTTACCAATTAAATCCGGATAATCAGATGCGATTGCAAGTGCCAATCCGCCTCCCATACTGTGGCCAACTAAAATTGGCTTATCAATTTTATTGTCTTTAATATAATTGGCAATCCCTGCTTTCCAGTTTTCAAATGAAGGATTTGGTTGTGGTTTTACTCCAGCAAATCCTGCCATTGTAAGTGTATAGCATGTAAAATCTTTTTCGAAAGCTGCTTTGGTTTCGTTCCAAACTTCTCCAGAAGAAGCAAATCCTGGAATGAAGATTATTGATTGTTTTCCTTTTCCTGTTTTAATAACTTCAAAAGGATATGATTTTGTTTGTGCAAAAACATTCACGCATAATGCAGAAAATAAAAGGGCGATAATTAAAATATACTTTTTCATTTTTAATAGTTTTAAGTTGTTAATTAAATCGGATCCATGCTTTTGATACGACAGCTATTAAAATGTTACAAAAGTTTTTAAATTTTTAATGAAAAAAATCAAACGCCAATGTTGGTGCGGGTTTTTAACCGCAAAGTGCGCGAAGGTTTACGCAAAGAAGGCTAAGGTGTTTTGCTTCCAAAGGCGCAAAGTTTTTTCATAATCTTGTCATTTCGACGAAGGAGAAATCACACACATAGCTCGACAAAGATTGGCGATTTTCTATGCGGAGTTTCTAGTGTGATTTCTCCTTCGTCGAAATGACAAACTATATGTTTTTAAAAAATAAAATTCGTGAATTCGTGGCGAAAAAAACAAGCATAAAAAAAATCCCAAACCCCAATAGTAAAATTGGAATTTGGAATTTTTAATATTGGAATTTATTTGGTTATCCTACCAAATTGATGATTTTTCCAGGAACAATTATCACTTTATTTGGAGTTTTTCCGTCTAATTGTTTTTGCGTTCTTTCGTCTTTCATTACGATTTCTTCGATTTGTTCTTTGGTTAAATCCAAAGGCAATTCGATTGTGAAGCGCATTTTTCCGTTGAAAGAAACTGGGTATTCTTTATTGGTTTCAATTAAATGTTTCTCATCAAAAATCGGGAAAGCAACCTCAGAAATAGAAGTTGTATGTCCTAACTGCGACCATAATTCTTCTGCAATATGTGGTGCATAAGGCGAAACTAAAATTGCTAACGGCTCTAAAATTGCTCTTGAATGACAATTTTGAGAAGACAATTCATTTACACAAATCATAAATTGAGAAACCGAAGTATTGAAAGAGAAATTCTCAATATCATCTGCTACTTTTTTGATTGTTTTATGCAATGATTTTAAGTTGTCTTTTGTTGGCTCGTCGTTGTTTACGATTAAACCGTTATCATCAAAATACAATCTCCATAATTTTTTCAAGAAACCAAAAACTCCGGAAATTCCAGCTGTATTCCAAGGTTTTGCCTGCTCTAACGGACCTAAAAACATTTCATATAAACGCAATGTATCAGCTCCATATTCAGCACAAATATCATCTGGAGTTACAACATTGTATTTCGATTTTGACATTTTTTCGACTT
This sequence comes from Flavobacterium fluviale, assembly GCF_003312915.1. NCBI lineage: Bacteria > Pseudomonadati > Bacteroidota > Flavobacteriia > Flavobacteriales > Flavobacteriaceae > Flavobacterium > Flavobacterium fluviale. The sequence goes on from NZ_CP030261.1 coordinate 567,947, forward strand.
CGCGGCCTACAATGTATTTTCCGTTATCGTCTAAAAAAAATTCTGCATCAGCATAATCTTCTCTCCAAGCTTTGAATTTCTCAACATCTAATTCATCAGAAGAATTAACTAAAGAAACATCAGCATGAATTGGCTGTACTTTTTGATCTCCAATTTTATTTTTAGATACAAAAGTATTTGTGCCTTCCAATCTATAAACAAAAGCACTTGTCCCCAAAATCATTCCCTGATTAATCAGTTTTTTGAATGGTTCTTCAGTCGGAGCAAAACCTTTGTCTTTTAAGAATTTATTCCAGAAACGAGAATACAATAAGTGACCTGTTGCATGCTCACTTCCACCAATGTATAAATCTACATTTTCCCAATAAGCCAAGGCTTCTTTACTTGCAAATTCATTTTCGTTGTGCGCATCCATGTAACGCATCCAGTACCATGAACTTCCAGCCCAACCGGGCATAGTGTTCAATTCTAAAGGAAAAATTGAAACATTGTCAACTAAATCTGTATTAACAACTTTATTTTGTTTTGTATCCCAAGCCCAAACCACTGCGTTTCCTAAAGGAGGCAATCCGTCTTCGGTTGGTAAATATTTTTCTACTTCTGGTAAAATAATTGGTAAATGCTGTGCATCGATCATTTTAGGCAATCCGTTTACGTAATAAACTGGGAAAGGTTCACCCCAATAACGCTGACGAGAGAAAACAGCATCACGCAAACGGTAATTTGTTTTACCAGTTCCCTGACCAATTTTTTCTAATTCCGAAATTGCTTTTTGAGTTGCTTCTTTATAGTTTAATCCGTTTAAGAAATCAGAATTTGCGATTTCAACATTGTCTTTTGATCCGTAAGCTGCTTCAGAAATATCAACATTCGCAAAAATGTTTTTAATTTCCGGCATTCCGTTTTGACCTTTAAAGAAATTAGCAAAAGCATAATCTCTTTCGTCTCCGCAAGGAACCGCCATTACAGCACCTGTTCCGTAACCAGCCAAAACATAATCCCCAATCCAAACCGGAATTGGTTCTTTTGTAAAAGGATGTTCTGCATAAGCTCCTGTAAATACTCCCGAAATGGTTTTTACATCGGCCATACGCTCACGCTCCGAACGTTTTGCTGTCTTTTCGATATAGGCCTCAACTGCTGCTTTTTGTTCTGGAGTTGTAATTTTAGCTACCAAATCATGTTCTGGAGCCAAAGTCATAAAAGTAACTCCAAAAATAGTATCAGGACGAGTAGTGAAAACTTCTATAAAAGAGTCCTTAGTCCCTAGTTCTGAGTCTGAAAGTGCGCTTTGAGCTAAGGACTCTGGACTAAGTACTTTAAACTTAACCATCGCCCCCACTGATTTTCCAATCCAGTTACGCTGGCTCTCTTTTATAGACTCACTCCAATCTATATCATTTAAACCTTGAAGCAAGCGCTCGGCATAAGCAGAAATTCGCATACTCCATTGTGTCATTTTTTTTCTTATAACAGGAAAGCCTCCACGTTCTGAAACTCCGTTTACAATTTCGTCATTCGCCAAAACAGTTCCTAAGCCTGGACACCAGTTTACTTCGGTTTCTGCCAAATACGTCATTCTGTATTGTAACAAGATTTTTTCTTTTTGATCATCAGAATAAGAATTCCATTCATCAGCAGAAAAAATCACTACATTATCATCGCAGACTGCTTCAACTAATGCATTGCCGCTTTCTTCAAAAACAGTTACCAATTCTGAAATATCAAATGCTTTTCCTTGTTTTTTGCAATACCAAGAATTGAACAATTGAATAAAAATCCATTGTGTATGTTTATAATAATCCGGATTTGAAGTTCGTACTTCACGACTCCAATCGAACGAAAACCCGATTTTATCTAATTGTTTTCTATATCCTGCAATTTGTTTTCCTTCTTTGTCTACACCACCGTCAATATTTACGCGCGTTGTATCTTCTGGACGCTGTCCTGTCTGGATCGCATATTGCTCTGCAGGTAATCCGAAACTGTCGTAACCCATTGGATGCAAAACATTGAAACCTTGATGTCTTTTGAAACGAGAATATACATCCGAAGCTATATAACCCAGCGGGTGCCCAACGTGCAATCCTGCTCCAGACGGATAAGGAAACATATCGAGTACATAATGTTTAGGTTTTTCAGAGTTATTTTTTGCTGCAAAAGTTTGATTTTCTGCCCAATATTTTTGCCATTTGGCGTCAATTTCGTTTGGATTGTATTTCATTTCTAAGTGACTAAGATTCTAAGTGACTAAGGTTCTAAGGCTTTTCACTAGTTAATTAGCCGCAAATTTACATTTATTGTGGTTTGTACCAAAGCATTTCACTGACAAACAAACAAAATATCAAAATACCTACCCAAATTATTAAAAATACTTAATATTGAGTCGCATTTCATGTAGTTTTTGAAAAGCAAAGTTTTAAGGTTCAAAGTTTTTTAAACCACAGAGTTTCCTAAGTTTTTTTGCAGTACGTTTATAAAACACAAAGTTCACAAAGCTTTTTCAAGACAAGCTTTGTGAACTTTGTGCTTTATAAAAATCATACTTTAAAATAACTTAGCGCACTTTGTGGTAAAATCCGCTTTTAAATCCTCAGATAAGTAATCTTAAAAAAACTTATTCTTGTTTGCAGTTAAATAAACTTTTATTCAATATCAAATTGTACATTTATAGTATAAAAGTTCGTTATTAACTTTAAATAAAGAAATTCTTTATTATTTTTACCACATAATTTAAGCAGACTATGAGTTCTAACTTTGATAAATTTCAAAAGCGCAGGTTAATTTCCTCTTATTTTTCGGTTGTATTAAGTGTATTCTTGGTTTTATTCCTTTTGGGAGTACTGGGATTATTCATTATTAATTCTAAAAATCTAGCTGATGATTTTAAAGAAAAAATCGCAATGACGGTTTTCTTTAAAAACGAAGCGAATGATAGTATTATAAAGGCATTTGATTCCGAATTAAAAAGAGCTCCTTTTGCGCTTTCGCATGTTTATGTTTCCAAAGAAAAAGCAGCAAAAGAGCACACTGATATTATTGGTGAAGATTTCCTAACCTTTTTGGGAGAAAATCCTTTGCTGAATTCATACGATATTCACTTAAAAGCAGATTATGTGGAAAGAGATAGTATCGTTAAAATCGAGAACCGCTTTCGCAAAAATGCCATGATATCTGACATTGTTTATGACAAACAATTAGTAAATCTGGTAAATGACAACATTAGAAAAGTTAGTATGTGGATTTTAATAATCAGCGGTTTCTTAACCATTATTGCTGTTTTATTAATCAACAGTTCTCTTCGTTTGTCTATACATTCCAATCGTTTTATCATTAAAACCATGCAGATGGTTGGCGCAACCAAAGCTTTTATTCGTAAGCCTTTTGTAATGCGAAGTGTAAAACTAGGAATGCTTGGCGCTGGTCTTGCCATTATTGCGTTAATTGCACTTTTAATTTATGTAGATACTAATTTCCCTGGTTTAGGAATTCTAGAAGACAAAGCTTTAACCGGTTTGATTTTGGTTGGCGTTTTCGCATTAGGAGTTCTAATTACTTGGGTAAGTACGCATTTTGCAACACAACGTTTCTTGAATTTAAGAACTGATGATCTTTATTAATTTTTGATTTAGATTGGAGACTTTAGATTTCTATAGATAAAAATAAACTCAAAAGAGGATGAGATTGCTTCGTACCTCGCAATGACAAAATGAAAAACAACAACAATAACAAAGAACAAGCTCAGGCACAGCCGAAACAGGAATTCCTTTTTGACGGCATCAATTATAAAATTTTATTGATTGGTATTGCTGTAATTGCAGTAGGATTTATTTTAATGTCTGGCGGAGGAAGTAAAGATCCTAATGTTTTTAACGAAGATATTTTTAGTTTTAGACGTATCCGTTTAGCGCCAACAACTGTTTTAATTGGTTTCGGAATCACGATTTATTCTATTTTCAAAAAATCTAAATAGACTTTCGTAGACTACTTAGAATTTTCAGACATCTTAGATTATTAGATTAATCTTTTCTAAAAAGTCTCAAAATCTAAGATATCTATCCCGAAGCTTCGGGACTAAAAATCTAACAATCCACATAAATGAATACATTACAAGCTATCGTTCTTGCCATTATTGAAGGAATTACAGAATTTTTACCTGTTTCTTCAACTGGACACATGATTATTGCCTCTTCTTTTTTTGGAATCGCTCATGATGATTTCACTAAACTTTTTACCATTGTAATTCAGCTTGGCGCGATACTTTCGGTTGTAATTTTATACTTCAAACGTTTCTTTCAAACTTTTGATTTCTATTTTAAACTTCTAGTTGCTTTTATTCCTGCAGTAGTTTTAGGATTACTATTAAGTGATTTTATTGATGGTTTATTAGAAAATCCCGTTACGGTTGCTATTTCACTTTTGATTGGAGGAATTATTTTATTGAAAGTTGATGAATGGTTCAACAAACCAAACGATCCTGAAGTTTCAACTGAGATCACTTACGCAAAAGCTTTTAAAATTGGACTATTTCAATGTTTGGCAATGATCCCTGGAGTTTCACGAAGCGGCGCTAGTATTGTAGGTGGAATGTCTCAAAAATTATCAAGAACTTCTGCTGCAGAATTTTCATTTTTCTTAGCAGTTCCAACTATGTTAGGCGCAACAGCAAAAAAATGTTACGATTATTACAAAGCTGGATTTGAATTGTCTCACGATCAAATTAACATGCTTGTTATTGGAAATATTGTCGCTTTTGTTGTAGCACTTTTGGCCATTAAAACTTTCATCGGATTTTTAACTAAAAACGGATTTAAAGTTTTTGGTTATTACCGAATCTTAGCTGGAATCATTTTATTATTGATTCACTTTTTCATTCACCCGCTTACCATCATATAATGACACCTGAAGAATATTTAGAAGGACAAGTTTTATTGATTGACAAACCATTAAAATGGAGTTCGTTTCAAGCTGTCAATAAATTAAAATACCTTTTAATTAATAAAGTTGGACTTCCTAAAAAGTTCAAAATTGGCCACGCCGGAACTTTAGATCCGCTGGCGACTGGACTTTTATTGATTTGTACTGGAAAATTCACCAAAAGAATTTCTGAACTTCAAGGTCAGGCAAAAGAATATACTGGAACTTTTTACATTGGAGCCACTACTCCATCTTACGATTTAGAGACTGAAATCGACCAGACTTTTCCAACAGATCATATCAACGAAGTTTTAATTCACGAAACGGTAAAGCAGTTTTTAGGAGAAATAGATCAAAAACCGCCTATTTTTTCGGCTATAAAAAAAGATGGAGTTCGTTTATACGAGCATGCACGCGCTGGTGAAACAGTAGAAATTGCAAGCAGAAAAACTACTATTCACGAATTTGAAATTACAAGAATTGCATTGCCCGAAGTAGATTTCAGAGTGGTTTGCAGTAAAGGAACTTACATTCGTTCTTTGGCTTACGACTTTGGAAAAGCCATGAATTCAGGTTCACATTTAACTGTTTTACGCCGTACTAAAATTGGAGATTATGATGTAAAGAATGCAATTGACATCACTTTATTTGAGGAAAGTCTGAAATAATCATAAATAAAAATAGCACATTACAATTTCTAAAAGAGTAATGTGCCAGCTCCTAAATAAATAGTACAATTAATTCATACTTATTCTTTTGAGTTAATAGTGAGGCACATTTTTCCCTCCAAATAAAAATTGAGAAAAGAAATCATAGAATCTTTCAAATAACTTTTTCATAATAGTGTATTTTTTAATGTTAGACAATAAATAGACACCAGTAAAAAGAGTAAATCAGAAAGTTATAATAGAAGTGGGATTATATTTACTAAGTTACAACATTTGAAGTAAAATAAAAACACTTTAAGATAATTTTATCAACCAAATTATTTGTTTATCAACAGATTACAAAAATCACAATCGATTATATTTAATATTCTCCATAATTTCAAGCAGTTCTTCCTGAACGGAGATTCCTTTATCTGCCAAATACCACAATTGTAAATCTGTTTTTATTTTTTCATTAATTGGCCCGACATCTCTTTTATGAATTGCCATTAATTCGGTGGCACCTTTGGGTCTTGGTCCCCAATCTGCACGAACAATTCCGGCTTCTTTACAAATAACAATTATTTTAGGAATTGCCCTTCCTCCATTTGTAAGATACTGACTCATTAAATCGTCGTTTTCGTCACGCAAAGCTATTCTTAGATCCACTTTTTTATTGGAAGCCAACGCCATTTTATTTAAAATAGGAAGAATCTGCGCTGCATCGCCGCACCAGCCTTCAGAAAGTACCAGCCATATATAATGATTGTCTAAATGCTGCAGTTTATCAATAATAGGTTCAGCAATTTGTATGGTCTTTTCCAGCCTATTCATTCTCGCTTCGTTTAATTTTGAATAATTTGTCAAGCTTTCCGATTGTTCGTTTCCTGTCGACTTCCCTTCAGATAATAAGTCGGTTACTAATTTTCTGTATTCAGCATAAGAATGACTGTTGAATAATGCTTTGGCTACGATGCTTTTCATATTGGTTTGATTTTTAGGATAGAACTAAAATACAAAATTTAGAAAGACGCTGAAATGACAATTATCAGATTTAAAATTAATGACTTTTAAAGTTCTTACAAACTTTAAATCACAAGTAAGATTAATTTTTTACAAACATTATTTCTAAAAATCAGAATATGTCTATATTTGCACAAATTAACGCGACACACACATGAAATATAAAAGAATTCTTCTAAAACTTAGCGGCGAAGCGCTAATGGGTGATTTACAATACGGTATAGACCCAAAAAGATTAGCCGAATATGCAGATGAAATTAAGCAGATTCACAGTAAAGGAGTAGAGATTGCAATTGTTATTGGAGGAGGAAATATATTTAGAGGAGTTGCTGGAGCAAGTTCCGGAATGGACAGAGTTCAAGGTGATTACATGGGTATGCTTGCAACTGTAATTAACGGAATGGCTTTACAAGGCGCTCTTGAAGACAAAGGAATGAAAACGCGTTTGCAGACTGCTTTAAAAATGGAATCTATTGCAGAACCATACATTAAAAGAAGAGCAGACCGCCACTTAGAAAAAGGCAGAATCGTAATTTTTGGTGCCGGGACCGGAAATCCATATTTTACAACAGATACTGCAGCAGTTTTAAGAGGAATCGAAATTAATGCTGATGTTATCCTAAAAGGAACTCGTGTTGATGGTGTTTATGATTGTGACCCTGAGAAAAATGCTTCTGCAGTAAAATTTGACTTTATTTCGTTTGACGATGTAATCAAAAAAGGTTTAAATGTAATGGACACTACTGCATTTACACTTAGTCAAGAAAACAAATTACCAATCGTAGTTTTTGATATGAATAAAATTGGAAACTTGTTGAAAATCTGCGAAGGCGAAAACATAGGAACTGTAGTTAATATATAGTCATCAGTAACAGTTTACAGTCGCATAAATAAGACTTTAACTGAAAACTGAGAATGAAAACTGAAAACTAAAAAAACAATGACTGAAGAAATAGACTTTATTTTAGAAAGTACTGAGGAATCAATGAATGGTACTATTGCACACTTAGAGAAAGAATTTCTTAATATTCGTGCAGGAAAAGCTTCTCCAGCAATGCTTGGAGGTGTTTTTGTGGATTATTACGGATCTGCAACACCGCTTTCTCAAGTATCTAAAATCAGTGTTCCAGATGCTAGAACAATTACATTACAGCCATTTGAAAAAAATATGCTGCAAGCAATTGAGAAAGCTATCTTAATCGCAAACATTGGTTTTAACCCGATGAACAATGGTGACATGATTATTATCAGCGTACCGCCATTGACAGAAGAGCGTCGTCGTGACTTGGCTAAACAAGCAAAATCTGAGGCTGAAGATGCTAAAATCGGTATTCGTAACTCTCGTAAAGATGCAAATACTGACATTAAAAAATTAGAAAAAGAAGGAACTTCTGAAGACATTTGCAAATCTGCTGAAGAAGAAGTTCAAAACTTGACAAACGCTTTTATTAAAAAAATTGATGAATTATTGGTTTTAAAAGAAGCCGAAATCATGAAAGTGTAATCAAAGATCTGATATATTTAAAAAATCCGTCTGGTGAATAGTACCAGACGGATTTTTTTATTGTTATTTTTGCATACGAAAATTAAATTCTTTTCGTTTTTGAAACTATATCATTCTGTATGAAGCTATTTTGTTTTTTGACTTTGTTTTTTACGCTTACTCTTCAAGCGCAATTTCAAATAAACGGAATCGTAACCGATTCAAACAACAAACCTCTTCCGTTTGCTACAATTACCACCTCAGAAAACAACAATACTATTACAGATGTTGATGGCAAGTTTATTTTTAAAATCAGCCCGTCTTCCACAACTTTAACGGTATCTTATATTGGTTTTCAAACCAAAACTATCACATTAAGCATCCATAAAACTTTTTATGCCGTTTCGCTCGCACAGCAGACAGATGATTTAAACGAAGTTGTGGTTTCTAATGAAAATCCTGCTTTGACGATAATTCGAAAAGTTATTGCCAATAAATCATTAAACGATCCTCAGAAAAAGCTCAATAATTTTGAGTACAAAACATACAATAAACTTATTGTAACCGCCAACCCAGATTCGATAGATGGCAGGATTGACTCTACTGCGTCTTATAAAGATCTAAACAAAAAAATTATAAATGTTGATTCATCAGATTATAAGTTTAAGGAAATCGTGAGCAGACAGCATTTATTTCAAACGGAGAAAGTTTCACAGTACCAATTTGGCAATAGGAAATTAAAAGAAACTGTACTGGGCACCAAAATAGCAGGTTTTAAACAACCTATTTATGAAGTTTTAGCATTTAATCTGCAGTCAATTTCCATTTACGATCCGAAGTATGAATTGTTTGAGACGAAATACGAAAATCCAATTTCGAATCAGGCACCATCGAGCTATAATTATAAATTGCTGGACACTGTGAGCATCAAAGGTCGTGATACGTATATGATTTATTTCAAAAATAAATTACAACGAAAATCATCCGGTCTTGAAGGGGTTTTATATATTGACAAAGAAAACTTTGCTGTCGCAAAAGCTGTAATGCGAATTAAAGGCGTTCTGGACATTAGCGGTATTCATGAATTTGAATATATCCCGAAAGAAAAAATTTGGTTTCAAAGCAATACCACTTTCAAAATTGTAAAAGGAAAAAATGACGATGATATTAGGATTTTAGGCGGAACAATTCAGTTTGACGGAGACGTTGAAGAAAATTTTGAACCAAGGAAAAAAGTCGCTTCAGATTTCACATATTTACTTTCAGAAAGTAATAGTTTTGATATTCGTGTTAACACCAGCAATCCTATAAAAAACCCTTCGCTTTACATCGAAATTAATGACGATGCGGCTAAAAAACCAGAAAACTTCTGGGAAGCGTACCGCAAGGAAAATCTTGATGTAAAAAGCCAAAAAACATATTTATTACTAGACAGTCTTTCTGTGAGTAATAGAATTGAAAAACGTTTAGGGATCGGCCGAAAAATTATTAATGGCTTCTATCCTATCGGCCCTGTTGATTTGGATTTAAAAAAGATTATAAGTTTTAATAATTATGAAGGTTTCCGAATTGGTTTAGGCGGAATTACAAATGATCGTTTTTCGAAAAACTTCAGATTGGAAAGTTATACTGCTTACGGCACAAAAGATGGAGTTTTTAAATATAGTGCGGGAGCCGGAGTTTTACTAGACAAATACACCAATACCTGGCTGAATGGTTACTATGCTGATGATGTACGCGAAATTGCAAGTACAGTTTTCAGCGTAGACAAACGTGTTTTTAAGATTTATGACCCGCGACCAATAAATATTAGTACTTTTTACGAATATTCAGGATGGAGAGGTAATATCCAGACTAAATTTATCCCGAAGACTGAAGCGGTTTTAGAAGTTTCACGAAATTATATCGAACCGAAATTTGATTATCTTTTTAATCACGATGGAAAATTATACTCCAGCTATGTAATGACTACAGCAATGCTTTCAATTGTCTGGGCGCCTTTCAGCGAATTTATGCAGACTCCAACTGGAAGAAATGAAACAGATAAAAGATTTCCGAGATTTACTTTTCAATACACGCAGTCTTTACCAGATGTTCTCGGTAATGACTTTACTTTTAGCAAAATAGATTTTAAAGCCGAATACGAAAAACAATACCTCAACCGCCAAAAAACTAGTTTGCTTCTGCAGGCGGGTTATGCAATGGGAGATGTACCAATTACGCATTTGTACAATACTTCTCCAAACAACTTAACCAAAGAAACTATTATTCAGCGTATTACTTTTGCGGGAAGAAATGCTTTTGAAACGATGTATTTTAATGAATTTTTCTCTAGTCAATATTTAATGTTCCAGATCAAGCATGGTTTTGACCGTATTAGAATTATGAAAAAAGTCCGTCCTTCGTTAGTTTTAGTCACGAGAATGGCATGGGGAAATATGGAAAAACCCGAACAACACGTTGGACCGGCATATAAAACTCTTGATAAAGGCTTCTTTGAATCGGGAATTGAATTGAATAAAATCTACAAGGGTTTTGGTCTCGGCGGCTTTTATCGTTATGGTCCAAACCAATTGTTGAAGTTTGAAGATAATATAGCGGTGAAGATTTCTTATGTACTTGATCTCGGACTTTAATAATTAAATTCCAAATTTTTATCCCGAGGCTTCGGAAAACTCCAATTTTCATGCTACGTTTGTCATCCTGAGGAACGAAGGATCACACTCGTAACTCGACAAAGATTGGCAATTTTCTATGTAGAATTACTTTGCATAATTGCTAGTGTGATCCTTCGTTCCTCAGGATGACAAAAAACATGCTTAAAAAAATCATCAGATAGTCTGTCATTTCTAGGAACAAGAAATCTCCGTAAGAAACTCGACAAAGATTGGATATTCGTTTTAGAGCTACTCGTGGAGATTTCTCTCTCGAAGCCTCGGGATCGAAATGACAAAAAGCCGAAAGTACATTACAAATCTTTGTCAAAGTTTAAAACTTTGACAAAATCTGCGTGCAAGAAAAACTCAAAAAAAATCCCAAACTCTAATTATAAAAATTGGAATTTGGGATAAAAAATTGATATTTAAGAATATTACGGTTTCAGAATCAGAACTGAAGGCGTGTTGTTCAGCCAGGTACTTTGAGATTCAATTAATTTTTTCCAGCTGTCCAGACTTATAATCATTAAGTTCTGGCCATCTAAAAATTCTTTTTTAATTGTTCGGTCATGCATAATCATAATATGATTTGGAGCAATCTGTTCGATAGAGCGGATAGTTTCCTGCATTTCGCGGGTATTTTTTACTTCACCGCTGGCATCTAGAACTGTAATCTGCGAACCATTGTTATTGATTAATTTCTTAGCATAATCAATTAAAAAAGCATCTTCTTTACCAAATACAGGCATAAAAACCTGATTTATTTCTTTAAAATCTTTATCGATAAAAATACCAACCGGCATTCTTGTTTTTGCAATAATATGACGCGTTCTTTCATCAAAAGGAGAATTTTCAAACAAACCTTCTTTTCCTGTGAATTTATCAATTAAACGATCTGGATTTACAATTCGCGTTGTAAAACCTAGAATTTTTCCAAGCAAAGTTCCGTCAAAGATAGATTGTCCTAAACCAACCAATAATAAATCATATTCTCCGTGGTTTGCCGAATCAATAATATCAGTATCGATATCATTTGAAACTTTAAAAAGACTCACAATATGCTGATTCAATCGGTTGGATTCCTCTATAACGGGAATTAACATTTTACGCTCATGATCTTTCACATCAAAAGAGTGAATCTCTGTGCTTAAAGACAAATGCATTGCCGTTACAATCGAATTGTCAGGTTGTTTTTTAACCAAACTGTTTGCGATTTTTAAAAGCTTTTTACCTCTTTCTGGAGTTGCAAACGAAAGCAGGATTTTATATTTGCTTTTGCTTCCAATCTCTTGCGGTACATTAGTTTCTTTATCTTTAAAAATGAAGCCTATAAAATCTAATGCCGGGCCTGTCATAAAAGTGGTTACCAAAGCCATAATTACCATCATGGTAAAAATCTCTGTTGATAAAACTCCAAGATCATATCCGATATTTAAAACGACCAGCTCCATTAATCCTCTGGTGTTCATTAAAGCTCCAATTGCCAAACTATCTTTCCAGTTTTGTCCCACGAATTTTGCCGCCAGAGCACTTCCAAAAAATTTACCAGCAACAGCGACAGCTATAATTAACCCAGTTATTTTCCATAATTCGGGATCATTAAGAAGCCCAATCTGGGTACGCAAACCTGTAAATACAAAAAATAAAGGCAATAAGACAATTATAGCAACGTCTTCGACTTTCTCAATAAATATATTTCTGAATTTATTGTTTTCAGGCATAATTGCTCCCGCAAGAAAAGCTCCAAATAAAGCATGAATTCCAATTAATTCTGCAGCATACGCTGAGATTAAAAGTGTGATAAAAAAGATAGCAACAACAGGTTTATTTAAACTTTCTCTTGTTGAATTTAAATCTCCGACACGTTTTAAAAACGGACGAACGATTTTCAGCATAATTATTACATAGAGAATTGCTAAACCAATTACATATAATGAACTTGTAAAAGAACCTGCTTTTACAATAGCAATTACAACGGCAAGAATACACCATGCAGTAATATCATCTGCGGCCGCACAAGTAATAGCAATAGTTCCGAGTTTTGTTTTTTGCATGCCTCTTTCCTGAACAATTCTGGCTAGAACCGGAAATGCAGTAATACTCATCGCAATTCCCATAAACAATCCGAAAGAAGCAAATTCAACTCCAATTGGTGCAAATGTGTGGTATATATAATAAGCTAGGGTTAGTCCCAATGCAAACGGAATAACGATACTGGCGTGGCTGATCACAACGGCGTCGTGTGCTTTGTTTTTGAGCACTTTCAAATCCAGTTCCATCCCGATAACGAACATAAACAGTATCAAACCAATCTGGCTCAAGAATTGTAAATTGCCTAAAGATTCTTTTGGAAATAAAGCCGCAGAAAATTCCGGAAAATACATTCCCACCAAAGACGGTCCTAAAACAATACCTGCAATCATTTCTCCAATTACAGATGGCTGTCCGATTTTTCTAAAAAACCATCCAAACAAACGTGCCACCAAAATAATAGTCACGATCTGTGCCAATAAAATGGCCAATGGATGCTTTAAATTATGAACCATAGAATCTAGAAAATCATTCCAATGGTTGCTTTCGATTTGTTTTTTGACAATGTTGCGCCCGACTTCAAGTGCCGCGCCTTTTGAAATTACCCAGTATATCAGAGCAGTAAAACCTCCAATAATTGTAACATAGAATAGAGAGTTCTTAATGTTATTCATAACTCGTTCTTTTGATTATTGCGGCAAATATCAGGACTGGGCTTTAAGGAAAGAAGTAAAACACGTTATAATTTTCATACCATGTAACAAGTCTGAAAAATTTTGTAATAAGATCAGATTTTAACTTTCTTTAAAAAATCAGAACGATAGGTTTCGCTTAAAATTAGGGTTGTATTTTTATTATTTTCTTCCAGATGGTGCAGTACGATTTCGTTATGATTAAAGAACTTTATCGCTTTTACTGCAACAATTTCTTTTTTGTTGATACGGCAAAAATCGGATTCTGGCAATTCATTCAAAAGCGTATCAAATTTAACATTTTTTAAATTCAAAAAACTTCCATCAGCAAGTAAAACTGTTTTATCACGGCTGTCACTCACTGCGGTTTTTATAAGCTGTATTTTATTGAAGAATAGCAGCGTTTTTCCTTTGTCTGTATTAAGCTGTATAAACTTTTTAGCCGAATCTGCTTTCTCAAAACGTTCAAAAGCTTTTGAAATCGCTTTTTGCAGCCGTTCTAATTTTACAGGTTTTGTAATATAATCGACCGCATCTATATTGAATGCTTCGGCAGCATATTCTTTGTAAGCGGTACAAAAAATGACCAGTTTATCTTGAAGTTTTTCAGCAAGATGAAGCCCGTCAATTCCAGGCATTTCAATATCCGAAATCAACAAATCAAAATCCAGAGTGGAAATATCATTCAAAAGTTTTTCTGGATTGTTATATGTTTTTACAATTTCCAGTTCTGGAATTTGTTCGCAGAGCATTTTTAGGTATGTTAATCCTGGAAGTTCATCGTCCAGAAGTAAGCATTTCAGTTTTGTATTCAAGTAAATCAATTTTTAGATGAGCAATATAAACGTCGTTTTCTATAAACTTATCGAGTTTGAAATTATTCTTATAAATGATTCTTAGACGATGTTCGAGAGTGGCATGTCCAAAACCGCTCCGTTCCTTTTTTAATACTTTTTTATCTGATATTTTGTTCGAAACCGTCATAAAAAAAGCATTGTCTTTAAATTCAAAAACAACGGAAATAAAAGCGTCGGCACTTTGAAGATCGGCGTGTTTGAAGGCATTTTCAATCAAATCAATAGAAATCAGCGGTGCTAATAAAGGCTGATCGTACAATTTATCCTCTTTGTTAATATTGGTTTTGATTTTTAACTCAAAAAGCGGACTGATTTTTATTTTATTGATTTCGATTAAATTCAGCGCAAAATCAATTTCTTCTTTTGCCGTTACAAATTTCTTTTTGCTTTCATATAAAATATAATCCAAAACATTGGCCAGTTTATCTAATGCAAAATAGGTTTGGTACGCGTGCGACTGAATCGAATTTAGTATGTTTTTAAACAAATGCGGATTTAGTTTAGACTCCAGATTTTCTAACTGCAGATCATTCACTTTAACTTCAAGCGCATAAAAACTTTTTTCAATATCTTCTTTTGCTTTTTTTGCCTCTATTAATTGATAAATCATATAACAAATTATTATAACCAGCAATAAAAGAATGGCTAAGAAAATATATGTTATCGTATTATTATCGTTCATATGTAGTAGGTTTTTGTGAGCCTCTAATTGCAAAAATATTATTCTTCCTTCTAAATTACTGCAAATATGAGAAAAGCTGCTAACTAAACAGCTAAAAGAAAGAAATATATCACAAGGTAAAATCTTTAAGCATTTGTGTTAACATAAAGTAAAATAGAGGCGATTGATTATGATTTCGAGCACTTTTCACTACATTTGCATCCATTTTTAAAGATTTTATGAAAAACGCGATTCAAGTTGGATTTTGGGAAAAGTTAGCCCGAATCATACTTAAAAACAGAATAACAATTTTAATAATATTATCTGTTTTAACTGTTTTCCTTGCCTTGCAGTGGAGAAACCTTTCTATGACGTACACAGAAGCAAATCTGCTTCCTAAAGATCATATTGCGAACAAAGAATATCAGAAATTCTTAGACAAATTTGGCGAAGAAGGAAACCTTGTTGTTATTGGTTTTAAGGATCCTAAGTTTTTTACTCCAAAAAATTACGCTGCTTGGAATGAATTAATGACAGGTTTGAAGAAATCAAAAGAAGTCGACTTGGTTGTTTCTTTAAATGATTTGAAAAAACTGGAAAAAGATACGGTTAACGAAAAATTCGTATTAAATCCGTTTATCGATCAGAAAAAAGCACTTGACCCTGCTTACTTAAAAACTATTCAATACGATTTATTTCACAATTTACCTTTTTACGAAGGACTTTTATTCAATAAAGAAAGCGGCAGTGTTCGTTCTGCGGTTTACATCAATAAAAAACTAGTAAATACTGCCGAAAGAAAAACTTTCATACTTAAAGATTTAGTTCCTAAAATCGATAAATTTGAAAAGACGACAGGAATAGACCTTAAAGTTTCTGGAATGCCGTACATCAGAACGATCAATGCGGACAATATGAAAGGTGAAATCGGACTTTTTATTGGAGCGTCTTTATTTACGGTTTCTCTGATTTTCTTTTTCTTTTTCCGTTCGTTTAGAGCTACGTTTATCTCGATTTGTATTTTAATTATTGGTGTAACATGGTCGTTTGGAACACTAGGGTTATTTGGTTATAAAATCACGATTTTAACAGCTATTATTCCACCGCTGATTATCGTAATCGGAATTACAAACTGTATTTTCCTGATTAATAAATACCAGCAGGAAATCAAATTACATAACAATCAGGCAAAAGCGTTACAGCGTGTTATTTCAAAAATTGGTTCTTCGACTTTGATGACCAATTTAACAGCTGCAATTGGTTTTGCTACCTTGATGATTACAGGAAACGAACTCCTTTTTGAATTTGGTTTAGTAACTTCTATCAACGTGCTTTCTGTTTATACTTTGACACTTTTTATTGTGCCAATTATTTACAGTTTTATGCCATTGCCAAAAGCAAAACATTTATATCACTTAGATAAAACTTATATTTCGACTCTTTTAAATACGGTTACAACAATCGTTAAAGGCAAAAAGACAATCGTTTACTGTATTTACGCTGTTCTATTTCTTGTAAGTTTAAATGGAGTGAGACAAATGAAAGTTTCAGGAAGTTTAATTGGTGAAATGCCAAAAAGCGCCTCTTTCTTTAAGGATATTTTGTTCTACGAAAAAGAATTCAACGGAGTTATGCCGCTTGAAATCATGGTGGACACCAAAAAGAAAAAAGGTGTTATGAAGGCTTCGACTATTCGTAAAATGGACGAACTTCAAAATACAATTTCTGAAATTCCTGAGTTGGCAAAACCAGTTTCTGTGGTAAATTTGGTTAAATATTCTAAACAAGCTTTTTACAATGGAAACCCAGAATATTACCAATTGCCAACTTCGCAAGAGCAGACTTTTATTTTAAGTTATGCTAAAAACGCAACCAAAAACAGCAAAGAGAATTTAATGAAAGCTTACGTTGATTCAACTGGACAATATGCCAGAATCACAACTTTCATGAAAGATATCGGAACTGATGAAATGGCAAAAGTGGAAGAGAAATTACACAAAAAAATTGATGAAATTTTCCCTAAAGATCGTTTTGAAGTTACCGTTACCGGAAAAGCATTAGTTTTCCAAAAAGGAACTACTTATCTGGCGCACAACTTAATTGAGTCATTGCTTTTTGCAATTTTGACAATTGCAATTTTGATGCTATATTTATTCAGATCTTTTAAAATGGTCGCAGCTTCTTTAATCACAAATATTTTACCACTTTGTATTACATCTGGATTAATGGGGTATTTTGGAATTCCGTTAAAACCTTCAACAATTTTGGTATTCAGTATCGCATTCGGAATCTCGGTTGATAATGCAATTCAGTTTATGGCGAAATACAAAGATGAGTTGATTCAAAACAAAGGAAAAGTAAAAAAATCTGTTTTCAGCGCTTTAAGAGAAACTGGAGTAAGTACTTTTTATACTTCTGTGGTTTTGATTTTAGGTTTTGCAACTTTCACTTTATCAAGTTTCAGCGGAACAATTGCTTTAGGAGGATTAATTTCTTGTACTTTGGTTTTTGCGATGTTTGCTAACTTGGTGGTTTTACCATCGCTTGTTCTAACTTTCGAGAAGAAGAAAACAAAGAAAGAGGAATTGGAGAATTTGGAGAAGTAAGGTTTATTAAGCCTTATAAGGAAATTGTTTATAGAAATGAATAATGAAAAAGATAGAAATATATTCAAGTAAAAAAAAATCAGCCCCAATATTAATAATATCTCTTATATGTTTTATTGGGGCAGTTTATATCCTGCTAACAACCAACTATAGTGCAATTACTAGCATTGAAAAAGCCATTTTATTAAAAGTTTTATTATCCGTTATAAGTTTATTTTGTGGAGCAGGAATCTATGTTTCATTAAAACAATTGATAAAAAAGAAATTATTTTTAATCATTGATGAAAATGGAATTAATGTCAATCCAGAAAATTCTACTTCTGAATCCATAAAATGGAAGAATGTTGAAAGTTTTTCTGAATTAAAAATGCATAACCAAAAAATGGTTCTTATTGAAGTTAACAATCCTAGTTATTGGATTGAAAACGAGAGTAATTACATGAGAAAAAAATTAATAGAATTTAATTTAAAGAATTACGGTGCGCCATTTGTACTTTCAGCAATCTCAATGGATTTAAATCATGATGAACTTCTAAAAGTACTATATGACAATCTTGGGAAGTTCCAGCATTTAACATAAAGTTTGTCATTTCTACGAAGGAGAAATCTCCGCAATATATTCCGCAAAGCTAGGAAATACTAGACGGAGCTACTTGCGGAGATTTCTCTCCCGAAGCCTCGGGATCGAAATGACAAAAATGAGAGAAATACAAAATATCAGTAAAATTGCTTCTTTTGAAACCGAGTGCCCTAGCCCTGATCGAAGCGGTATCCTTTCTGTTTTTTCTTTAAAAACAGAAAGATATAGCGAAGAGCAGGAATCCGCTTCAAAAATTAATTATTATCGATTATATTTGCAGTTGTTCAAAACGAATATTATTTAATATCAATTATATATAAAAATGAAACACACAAAAGTTAGAGACTTATTAAACAGTACGACGACGTTACAGGAAGTGAATGCAAAAGGTTGGGTGAGAACTTTTAGAAATAATCAGTTCATCGCTTTAAATGACGGTTCTACAATTAATAATATTCAATGTGTTGTTGATTTTGAAAATACACCAGAAGAGACTTTAAAAAGAATCACAACTGGAGCAGCAGTTTCTGTAATTGGAACTTTGGTTGAAAGTAAAGGTGCAGGTCAGAAATATGAAATTCAAGTGAACAAACTTGAAATTCTTGGAGATTCTGATGCGGAGAAATTCCCAATGCAGCCTAAAAAACACTCTTTAGAGTTTCTACGTGAAAACGCTCACTTGCGTGTACGTACAAATGCTTTTGGAGCAATTATGCGTGTACGTTCTGTATTGTCTTATGCAGTTCACAAATATTTTCAGAATAAAGGTTTTGTGTATGTAAATACGCCAATTATCACTGGAGCTGATGCTGAGGGTGCTGGAGAAATGTTTCAAGTAACTTCATTGCCTTTGGATAATCTTCCAAAAAATGAAGAAGGAAACATTGATTTCAAAAAAGATTTCTTTGGAAAACACACCAACTTAACGGTTTCTGGACAATTAGAAGGGGAAACTTTTGCAATGGCTTTGGGTCAGATTTATACTTTTGGACCAACATTTAGAGCGGAGAATTCAAATACTTCTCGTCACTTGGCAGAATTCTGGATGATCGAGCCTGAAGTTGCTTTCAATGATTTGGATGACAATATGGATTTGGCTGAAGATTTTATTCAGTACGTAATTAAATATGCTTTAGACAACTGTAAAGATGATTTGAAATTCTTAGAGGGAAGACTTCTTGAAGAAGAAAAATCTAAACCACAGGCAGAAAGAAGCGAAATGGCGTTGTTAGAGAAATTGAACTTTGTTTTAGAAAACAACTTCAAACGTGTTTCTTATACTGAGGCAATTGACATTTTAAGAGATTCCACTCCAAATAAAAAGAAAAAATTCAGCTACTTAATTAACGAATGGGGAGCTGATTTACAGTCAGAACACGAGCGTTATTTAGTTGAAAAGCACTTTAAATGTCCTGTAATTTTATACGATTATCCAGCAAACATTAAAGCGTTTTACATGCGTTTGAATGACAACACTGAACCAGGAAGAGAAACAGTTCGCGCAATGGATATTCTTTTCCCTGGAATTGGAGAAATTGTTGGAGGTTCTGAAAGAGAAGAGCGTTACGATGTTTTGGTTGAAAAAATGAAAGCTTTAAACATCGACGAAGAAGAATTATACTGGTATTTAGACACCAGAAGATTTGGTTCTGCAACTCACGCAGGTTTTGGTTTAGGATTTGAGCGTTTGGTATTGTTTGTTACAGGAATGACAAACATTAGAGACGTAATTCCTTTCCCAAGAACTCCGGGCAGCGCGGAATTCTAAAAAATTTAGTTTAAAAAAGTTTCAAGTTTCAGGTTTCAAGTTAGTGAAACTTGAACTAAAATTATAAAATTTGTTTTCAAGTTTCAGGTTTTAGGTTGTCCGTTCAGTTGGAAAACCTGAAACTTGAAACTTGAAACTTTTAACAAAAACAAATGCTAAAGCAATTTTTAAATTTAAAATTATCCCAAAAATTATCTCCACAGCAAATTCAGCTGATGAAGTTAATTCAATTGCCTACGCAAGCTTTTGAGCAACGTTTATTAGAAGAAATGAACGAAAATCCGGCTCTGGAAGCTGGAAAAGAAGATGAATACGAAGCAGATGAATTTGCCAATGAAGACTACGACGATTATGATGATGCAGAATCTGACAGAATCGAAGCAGACGATATTAATATTGACGAATACCTAAGCGACGACGATACGCCTGATTACAAAACTCAGGTGAATAATTACAGTGAAGACGAAGAACGCGAAACACCTTTTGCTTCGCCAATTAGTTTTCATCAGGATTTAATCAATCAGCTGAATACTTTTATTTTAAACGACGAAGAACGCGAAATCGCCGAATTCCTTGTGGGAAGTATTGACGATATGGGTTACATCCGCAGAAGCATTCCGGATATTGTAGACGACATGGCTTTTACTCAGGGAATTTATACTGATGAAGCAATGGTCGAAAAAATGATGACCGTGATTCACGAGTTAGAACCTTCGGGAGTTGGTGCGCGAGATTTACAGGAATGTTTACTGCTTCAATTAAAGCATAAAACACCAACTGAATATGTTGATCTGGCAATTGATATTATCGAAAATCAGTTTGATGCTTTTACGAAAAAACATTACGATAAGTTATTGCAGAAATACAGTGTCTCTAACGAACAGCTTAAAAAAGGCATTCACGAAATTGAGAGACTAAACCCAAAACCGGGTGGATCTTATACTGGAAACAATAAAGTAACTGAAAATGTAGTTCCTGATTTCGCGATCAGAATTGTCGACGGCGAGCTTGAATTGACTTTAAACGGAAGAAATGCTCCTTCTCTGCACGTTTCTAAAGATTATCAGGAAATGATGCAGACATATAAGGATTCTCGCGATAAATCGACCGCTCAAAAAGATGCAGTTCAGTTTATCAAGCAAAAGTTAGATTCGGCTAAATGGTTTATCGATGCGATTAGACAACGTCAGGAAACACTTTTTGTAACAATGAATGCTATTATGCATTATCAGGAAGAATTTTTCTTAGACGGTGACGAAACCAAACTAAAACCAATGATCTTAAAAGATATTGCAGATATGGTTGGTTTAGATATTTCGACAATTTCGCGTGTAGCCAACAGTAAATATGTTGAAACACCGTACGGAACAAAACTAATTAAAGAATTCTTCTCCGAAGCGATGAAAAACGATCAGGGAGAAGATGTTTCGACTTTGGAAATCAAAAAAATCCTAAAGAATACAATTGAAGAAGAAGACAAGAAAAAACCTTTGCCAGACGATCAATTGGCCGAAATCTTAAAAGAAAAAGGATATCCAATTGCCAGAAGAACAATTGCAAAATATCGGGAGCAGCTTGATATCCCGGTTGCGAGAATGAGAAAGAAAATTTAGATTTTCATTTTTCAATCATAAAGAGATTAAGAAAAGTTAAGTTTTTATAGCGAATAGCAAACCTAACAGGTTTTAAAACCTGTTAGGTTTTTTTTATTAATTCACTCAAATGATGTTGAATTCGTTATTCCGTTAGAAATATTTGATCGGCAGCAAAAATTTACGTGTTGAATTTGTTCCGTAGTAACGCCTGTTTACGGAATTAAACTCAACAATAATTTATCCTTAATCAAACGTTCCTACGGAACGTAAATCGCTCAAATCAAATTATATCTACCGATGAGACATTCCTACGGAATGAAATATTACTTCTTTAAAACAAGAAACCCGACAGGTTTTAAAAACCTGTCGGGTTTAAAACGTCTCTTAAACGCTAAATTATTTATATTGATCTGGAAATATCTTCACATTAAATAAAAACACTTTGTTTTTGTCGCTGTAACTGTAATTTAATGTATAATCATTATCTCTAAAAACCTGAAGTCCAGGATTTGCCTTTGCTGTACTTACGAGACTTTTTTCAATTTCTTTCTGAATTACATTGACTTCTGCAGTTTCCTTAACCACATTCATTAATGTTAAATTGTATTGCACAACCCTTTCTTCAGGCAAAATCACGCTGTCTAGGCGAATTCCCTGCTGAATTGTCAACGGACAATTTTTATTGTATTTTTCAACCAATTCCTTTACTTCGGTATTTACTTCATCAGCATTTTCAGAAAGATAAAATTGAAAAAAAGCGGCGGCGGCCAAGGCAACACCAATTATAATTAATAATAAAAGATTCTGTTTTCTCATAATTTTCTTTCTTACGTTGCTAAGTAAATATTAAAAGGCCAGCTATTTTTCCTCGTTTTTCTTCATTGCATTAAAATACGCTGCACGGCTAAGTGGTTCATATTCTTCAGTTTCACCCAGCATAACCAATTTGTCATTATCTGTTTTTCTAAAACTATAATTGGCCAAATTTCCTGTTCTGGTACAAACTGCATGTACTTTGGTTACATATTCTGCCGTTGCCATAAGTCCCGGCATTGGTCCAAACGGATTTCCTTTAAAATCCATATCAAGTCCAGCAACAATTACACGAATTCCCTGATTGGCTAAATCATTACAAACGGTAATAATTTCATCATCAAAAAACTGAGCCTCGTCAATACCAATCACATCACAGCCTTGCGCCAAAATTAAAATATTGGCCGCTGCGGGAACTGGAGTGGAACGAATTTCATTAGCATCGTGCGACACTACCATTTCGTCATGATAACGGGTATCGATTGCGGGTTTGAAAATTTCGACTTTTTGCTTGGCAAATTGAGCACGTTTTAATCTGCGGATTAATTCCTCGGTTTTACCCGAAAACATTGATCCACAAATAACTTCAATCCAACCAAATTGTTCTTTGTGATTTACTGTATTTTCGAGAAACATTTTGTATTTTTCTGCCTTTAAAAATGAATAGTTTTTATTACTTTGTACTGGTAATAAATCGACGTAAAAATGTGCTGTTTTACATTTTTTCAAAAGTAGAAAATTTTTATCAAATCGGAGATCAGCTAACGCTTATTAACAGAAATAAAAAAATATCTTTTGGATTTCTTTCAGAATAAAGACATTCAGACATTAAATACACTAAAATACCTTATTCACTATAATTTCAACAGTTATGAAAAAAAAATTGGAAGCCGATTTAATCAGCATTGCACATCGAATTTTGAAACTTAAAAACAAGTCCGATATCAATCAATTGTATCTTGAAACTCAGAAATTATATGAGAAATTAGCGGTATTAAAGTTTGTAGAAGAAAATTTCGATGCTGCAAAACCAACAATTGGACAAAATGATATTACTTCAGAATTGGAAACAATTTTTGACAAAGAAGAAATAACTCCGTCTGCCGCTCAAATAGAAACTCCTGCCGCTTCAGCAGTTATTGAACTCGAGGAATCTTACGAACCAGAAGTTAAAGAAGAAATCACTGCCGAAATTCCTGAGCCAATTGCAGAAGAAACTGAAGAAATTGAAGAACAGATAGCTGTAACAGAAGTTACTGAACCAATAATTGAGGAAACACCAGAGCCAATTGCTGCTGAAATTATTGAACCTGAAGTTGAAAAAACTGAGGAACCAGTTGTTTCAGAAATTATTGAAGTGGAAGCAGAAAAAGAAAGTGAAAAGATAGAAGAACCTAAGGAGAACATCGAAGAATTTTCATTTACAACCGTAAACGATTTAAAACCAATTCCAGATTTCAAACCTGCTTTCGAATTAGAAACTGAAGAAATAAAAGAGGAAGTTAAAGAAGAACCAAAAACAGAAATTTCTCCAATACCTACTATTTTATTTGAAGATTTTGGAGTGAATTATGCCGATGCACAATTTGTAAAAGTTGACAGTTTTGAGGCTGTTCCTCCATCAAAAGCTCCTTCAATCAATGATTTTAAAGAAGAGAAAAAGGCAGAAACGGCTATTCTTGAAACTCCTGCACAGCCAAAAGCGGTTAGTTTAAATGAAAAACTGGCAAGAGGTTTTCATATTGATTTGAACGATCGAATTGCATTCACTAAAAATCTTTTCGGCAACAGCACAGAAGATTACAGCCGTGTTTTAAATCAATTAATGACTTTTGATTCTTATGATGAAGCAAAAGAATTTATTGAAAACATGGTAAAACCAGATTATAACAATTGGGAAGGGAAAGACGATTACGCAGAACGTTTCCTTGGAATTGTGGAGAAGAAATTCTCGTAAAAAAATAAAACACAGATTTCACGAATTATCACGAATTTTCTCTTTGTGAAATTTTTATAGACAATGAAAATTTGTGTCAATTAGTGAAATTCGTGTTATAAAATAAAATATATGTCAAAATTATATATCGTTCCAACGCCAATTGGCAATCTTGAGGACATGACTTTTAGAGCCATTCGGGTTTTGAAAGAAGTTGATTTGATTTTGGCTGAGGACACCCGAACAAGTGGCAAACTCTTAAAGCATTTTGAAATTGGCACGCACATGCACAGCCATCATATGCACAACGAACATAAAACAACCGAAAATTTAATTGCCCGTTTGAAAGCCGGCGAAACGATTGCTTTAATTTCAGATGCAGGAACTCCGGCAATTTCAGATCCAGGATTTTTATTGACGCGCGCTTGTGTCGAAAATAAAATTGAAGTCGAATGTCTACCTGGCGCAACTGCTTTCGTGCCCGCGTTGGTAAACAGCGGACTCCCAAATGACAAATTTGTTTTTGAAGGATTTCTGCCCGATAAAAAAGGACGTCAAACGCGTTTTTTGGCTTTAGCCGAAGAAGCCCGAACAATGATTTTATACGTTTCGCCGCATAAACTCGTTAAAACTTTAGCCGAATTTGTACAATATTTTGGAGAAGACAGACAAGTTTGCGTTTCTCGTGAATTATCAAAACTTCACGAAGAAAATGTTCGTGGAACTGCAAAAGAAGTTTTAGCGCATTTTGAAAAAACAGCACCTCGTGGCGAAATCGTCGTTGTCGTTGCCGGAAAAACAATAATAAAAGAACCTAAGAAAAGTAAATTTTCTAAGGATGAAGAAGAAGATTAAAATTATTTATGCCACAGATTAAAAAGATTATCACGGATTATAAAAAAGGTTTACCACAAATTATCACAAATTTCCACTAGTTAAATTTGTGATAATTTGTGTAATTCGTGGCAAAAAAAACACTTTAAAAAATCATTGTAATCTGTGCAATCTGTGGCAAGAAACTTAAAAATACAATTTAATGAGCATTCAAGCCTTTTTAGAAAAAGTAAAACAAACTCCTACACAAATCACATTTCCTGAAACGATTGCAGTAATCGAAGAAAATTACAACTTTACTCCAACTGCTTTTCAAAACGGAACACAGCATAATGCTGCCGGAGAAAATTCAGGTTCTTGTAAATTATTTTCTTTTGCGAAGTTGCAAAATTTGAACAAAGAAGAAACTTTAGCTTGCTTTGGAGCTTTTTATTTTGAAGAAGTTTTAGGCGATCCAAACGGAACCAATCACCAAAACATTAGAAACTTCATCAACTTAGGCTGGGACGGAATTCAGTTTGAAGGAAATGCTTTGGAAGCAAAATAATTATCTAAGATTTTTGATTAACGATTTTTAATTTCAGAAATCAGCAATCTAAAATCTACACTCTAAAATCTAAAATCAACAATGCGTTGGACTTTAAAACCAAGACCTTCTGAAGATAAAATCAAACATTTGGCGCAGGCCTTAAATGTAGAAGATTTTGTAGCAACACTTTTGATTCAGCGTGGTATTGAAACTTTCGAAGATGCGAAGAATTTCTTTCGCCCTTCTTTAGAACATTTGCATGATCCTTATTTGATGAAAGATATGGATAAAGCTGTCGC
Organism: Flavobacterium fluviale; assembly: GCF_003312915.1. Lineage (NCBI taxonomy): Bacteria > Pseudomonadati > Bacteroidota > Flavobacteriia > Flavobacteriales > Flavobacteriaceae > Flavobacterium > Flavobacterium fluviale. The sequence continues at coordinate 593,875 of NZ_CP030261.1, forward strand.
TCGAATCGAATCGGCAATTGAGAATCAGGAAAATATTATGGTTTTCGGTGATTACGATGTTGACGGAACAACAGCGGTTTCATTGGTTTCTTCGTATTTAAAATCACATTACCCAAACATTGCCACTTATATACCAGATCGTTATAACGAAGGTTACGGCATTTCGTATAAAGGAATTGATTATGCAGACGATAATGGCATTTCCTTAATTATTGCGCTTGACTGTGGCATCAAATCAATCGACCATATCGCTTACGCAAAAGCAAAAAACATTGATTTCATTGTATGCGATCACCACCGTCCTGGAGAATTTCTCCCAGATGCTGTTGCAGTTCTTGACCCAAAAAGAGAGGACTGCTCCTACCCTTATGATGAATTATGCGGCTGCGGCGTTGGTTTTAAGTTGATTCAGGCTTTAGGTCAAAACCGAAATGAAACTATTGAAGATTTAGTTCCCTATCTCGATTTGGTCGCTACGGCAATTGCAGCAGATATTGTACCGATTACGGGAGAAAATCGTGTTTTGGCTTATTTTGGTTTAAAAGTAATTAATTCAGAACCGAGACCTGGAATTAAAGCTTTGGTTCATCAGGTAAAAAAGAAAGTTCTCGATATTACAGATGTTGTTTTTATTATTTCACCGCGAATTAACGCTGCAGGAAGAATCAAACACGGAAATCATGCGGTTGAATTATTAACCGAATTTGATTTTGAACAAGCCCAGCAATTCGCTTCGGAAATTGAACAATACAACGCAGACCGAAAAGATTTAGACAAAAAAATAACAAAAGAAGCTTTCCAGCAAATAATCGAAAATCAGGAAGAAGAACGTTTTTCTACGGTTGTTTTTCAGGAAGACTGGCATAAAGGCGTGATTGGAATTGTAGCTTCAAGATTGATCGAAACGTATTATCGTCCGACTTTAGTATTCACTAAAAGCGGTGATAAGTATGCGGCTTCTGCCCGATCTGTAAAAGGTTTTGATGTGTATAATGCACTTGATGCCTGTTCCCAACATTTAGAACAATTTGGTGGTCACATGTATGCAGCTGGAATGACTTTAAAAGCCGAAAATTATCAGCTTTTTAAAGAGGCTTTTGAGAAATGTGTAGAAGAAACCATTCAGCCCGAAATGCGCACTCCAGAAATCGAAATTGATGCAGAAATAAACTTCTCAGATATAACTCCAAAATTAATTCGAATTCTAAAACAATTTGAACCTTTTGGTCCTCAAAATATGACTCCAGTCTTTATGACTTCTGATGTAAAAGATACAGGCTATGCCAAAACTCTGGGCGCTGAAGAAGAACATTTAAGACTTTTTGTCAAACAGCCCCGAAGTATCGGGACTGACGGAATTGCTGCAATTGGGTTTGGACTCGGAAAAAAACTTAATATTGTACAAAATCAAAATCCATTTCAATTGGCGTATTGTATTGCCGAAAATGAATGGAACGGAAATATTTCAACACAGCTTATGCTGAAAGACATTAGAACAAATGGAAGAGATTAAATCCAATAAGCCCGATCCTTATCAGGCGCTGCGCTATAGAGAATTCAATGTGTTTTTATTATTGCGTTTTGCGATGGTTTTTGCCTGGTCAATGCAGTTTATTGTTATTGAATGGGAAGTTTACAGTTTGACTAAAAATCCGCTTTCGTTAGGGATTATCGGTTTAATGGAAGTTATTCCTGCCGTTTCTATGGCATTGTTTGCCGGACATATTGTCGATCAAAGAGAGAAAAAAGGTTTATTGGTAAAATGTATTTTAGGTTTTTCGGTAATCAGCTTTGGACTGTTTTTATTGACTTGGCCTAAAATTGTTGGCGGATGGTCTTCAACTGTCATTTTGTATTCGATTTATGCATTAGTATTTTTTGGAGGTTTAGTACGTGCTTTTCTTGGACCAACTATTTTCTCTCTTTTATCTCTTATTATTCCTAAAAAAGTATACCCAAACGCTGCAACTTGGAGCAGTTCGGTTTGGCAGATCGGAGCCGTTATGGGCCCAGCACTTGCGGGATTTTCCATTAACTGGATCGGGGTTCACTGGTCAATGTGTCTGGTATTTGGGTTTTCGCTTCTTTCTTTAGTTGCGCTATCACAAATCAGTAAAAAACCAATTATAAATCCGAAGATTGGAGAATCAATCAAAGATAGCTTGACCGAAGGTTTGACTTTTGTATTCCGAAATCAAATTGTTTTAGGCGCTTTATCGCTAGACATGATCGCCGTTCTTTTTGGAGGAGCTGTAGCATTGCTGCCCGTCTTTGCACAAGATATTTTAAAAGTCGGCTCAGAAGGTTTTGGGATTTTAAGAGCTGCTCCTGCTGTAGGAGCTTTCATTACCATGCTTATTTCTGCTTATGTGCCGTTATATAAAAATGCAGGTAAGAAACTTTTAATAGCCATATTTGTTTTTGGATTGTCGATTATCTTATTTGGACTTTCTACTTATTTCTGGCTTTCTGTTTTCGCCTTATTTTTAAGCGGACTGGCTGATGGAATTTCCGTAGTAATCCGCCAAACGATTTTACAACTTAAAACTCCCGATCATATGCGTGGGCGTGTTGGTGCCGTAAACTCAATTTTTGTTGGATCTTCTAATGAATTAGGTGCTTTTGAAAGTGGTGCGACTGCAAAATTAATGGGAGCAGTAACCTCTGTTGTATTTGGAGGAAGCATAACACTTTTGACTGTTGTTGTTACAGCCTTAAAATCGCCGACATTTAGAAATTTAGATCTTCATAGAGATATGGAAGATCATCAGAAATTGGATTAGATGAAGTCCCTTTTTCTTTTTCTTTCTCTATTATTATCCTTTTTTGCAAACGGACAAAATCTTTACATCAAAACCTACGGAGACAAAAAAAACAAACCCATAATTTTTATTCACGGAGGTCCAAGTGGAAATGCAACATTGTTTGAAGGAACGACAGCCCAAAAACTAGCTGACGAAGGTTTCTATATTATTGCATACGACAGAAGAGGAGAAGGAAGATCTGCAGATCCAAATGCAACATTTACGTACAAAGAAGCTTTTCTGGATTTAAATTCTATTTATTCAAAATATCATTTAAAGAGTGCCGTTTTGCTGAGTCATAGTTTTGGTGGTTTGGTTGCGACGCTTTACACCCATAAATATCCTCAAAATGTAAGTGCTTTAATTTTGGCTGGCGCTTTATTTTCGCAGCAGGAAACTTACACTCATATTTTAGACACTTTAAAGAAGAAGCACAGCAATGATTCTCAACAATTAAAGAAAATAAATATTGTAGAAAATTTAGATAAAAACTCAGCTGAGTATCGAAAAGGATGTTTCGAACTTGCTGGAGAAAACGGTTTTTTTAAAATGCCAAATCCAACTACAGCGTATACAAAATTATACGCTGCTTATGAAGGTGGCAAATTTTACAAAAGTAACATCCGAAACCAAAATGCACCTCTTCTTTTTTATCAAAATGAAAAGCAAAACAATATCGATACTCGATCAATTTTAAAGAAAATCAAAGCTTCGGGCGTACCTATTTTTGGCATTTACGGAAAACAGGACGGCATTTTTTCTTCGGCACAAATTAAATCTCTTAAAAATCTTGTGGGTAAAAACCATTTTACTTTATTAGGCAACTGCTCTCACTATTTATTTGTAGATCAGCAAAATGAGTTTCTTTCAAATGTTAAAAATTGGATAAAGTAACATTCATTTTTAATCTTATTTCATTTCTTTATTTAAAAAAAGCAAATGAAATATACTTCTACTCTACTTTTTGTCTTCTTATCTTTTGCAATTTACGCTCAGGAAAATACTATCTCCGGCGATGTCAAAAATTCGCAAAACAATTCAGCTTTAGAATATGTAAATATCGGCATTGCTAGGAAAAATTCTGGAACAGTATCAAATGCAAATGGAAATTTCGTTTTAAAGCTTAGTGAAAAAGTCAGCTTAAACGATACAATTGTTTTTTCTCATATTGGCTTTGAGGCCAAAAAAGTTTTAGTAAGTCACTTACAATCAAAAAATAATGTTGTGGCAATGACGCCTTCTGAAAATGCATTAAAGGAAGTTGTTGTAACTTTCAAAAAACCTAAACCTAAACAATTTGGAAGAAGTTCAAAAGGACTTTCGCTCATGCATTCTAACTTTTTCTATGCTTTCGACAAAACTGTTGACGATTATTTAAGTCGTGAAAAAGGAATGGAATTACGCATAAAAAAAGACTGTAAAGTGAATGATTTCAATTTTAATATTACTTCGAATGAGTTCAAGTCGATTAAATTCAGGCTTAATTTTTACAAAGTAGAAAACAATTTACCCTCCACAATATTAATTGATAAAGACATTGTTTTTGAAGTAAAAGACAACAAACTTGGCTTGTTCACAGTTGACTTGAAACCTTATGACATTTATCTGGACAAAGAAATGGGAGATATTGCCGTTACGATTCAATGGATTGAAAGTGTAAAAAGCAATGAAAAAAGTAAATTCTTTGCTATTTCAACTGCTGTATCAGCAACCGAAAATAGTTTTTACAGAGAAAGAAATATGGCAAACTGGTCCAAAAGCGGTCAAAGTTTGACATTTTACCTCAACACGATGTGTCAATAAAATATTTACGACGTCATCATATATAATTTTATTGTTTTTACAACCTTTTAATTTAGAATTAATATAAATAATATTTATATTTGTTGGCATAAAAGGTTTTACAATGAGAGAAATTGAACAAATATATCATAACAATTTTGGAATAGCTTTTTACTGGAAAGATCATAACATTACGATTTCAGACAAAGTGCAATTGGTTTTTAAAGAGACTGGTTTCTACTTTACTATAGAAGAATTAAATCTTTTCTGCAATTTAATTGAAGACAGTATGATTGAAAATGCGTGTTGTGAAGCCTGTGAAATGAAATATTCCTGCCATAAATTTCTACTTAAAACACCATGCAATTCTATTGATCTGGCAGTAAATATGACCGAATTAAAGTCGATTAAAGATTTAGTGGAAGGTTCTTTATTCAAAATTGAATTGGACGAATATGTTTATGGAGTTGGCATGAATTAGAAAGCATTCTAAATAATTTAACAACATTTTTTCATTATTGAAATATATTTTGATTCAATTCAAAAAAAAGTATATTTACAGCAATGAAAAAAGCTGTATTTTTAATTCTTTCCTTATTTCTGATCAGCTGCACCAATAAATCAGAAGAATATATTGATCCTCGCGGCACTGATTACGCGGGTTCAGAAAGCTGTGTTCAATGTCATAAAACGCAGTCTGAAATGGTCTTTCACAGTTCTCATTTCAAAGCGACTGCACCAGCCATACTCGAAAATGTTTCCGGAGATTTCGACTCTAAAAATCATACATTTATTTATGACAAAGAAACCAAATTGGTGATGGAAAAACATGGCGACAGTTTGTATCAGGTTCTATACAAAAAAGGTAAAGAAACAGCCAAGTATAAATTTGAAATTGTCTTTGGAACCAAGCATGCGCAAACTTCTGTTTATTGGAGAAACAATAACACTTACGAATTACCGCTTTCTTACTATCATTCTGTAAATAATTGGGCAACAAGTCCGGGCTTTCCAGCTGATAAACCTTATTTTGACAGAATGGTCGTAAAAGATTGTTACGCCTGCCACAGTTCTAACATCAGTTCCAGAACAGTTGATCAAAGTTCTGCAGAGAAAAATTTTATGTCGATGGACATAGAAGATGTGATCAATAAAAAAACAATTGTTTACGGAATTGACTGCGAACGCTGCCACGGTCCTGCCAAAAAACATGTCGAATTTCATTTAAAAAATCCAAACGTGAAAGTCGCAAACAGTATTACCAGTTTTAAAACACTGAACCGACAGCAAAAACTAGATGCCTGTGCGTTGTGCCACGCAGGAAATGACGGAATGAAGTTAAAATCTCGTTTTGAATTTAAGCCTGGAGATAATCTTTCAGACTTCTTTCGGGAAACCAGAAGTATAAACGACACCACTCAATTTGATGTTCATGGAAATCAATTCCGATTAATGGCGCAGAGTAAATGTTTTATCAACAGCGAAAAAATGGATTGTATTACCTGTCATAATCCGCATGAAAATGCTTCTAAAAACATGGCGTCGTATTCTAAAATCTGTATGAGCTGTCATCAAGGTTTAAAACACAAGGAAACAACGCTTAAAAGCATGCCTGAAAAGTTATTAGCCGACAATTGTGTAGAATGCCACATGCCGAAAAAAGCTTCCAATGCAATTAGTTTTCAGCTTTCGAACAGTAAACAACTTTCGAATTATATATTGAGAACACACAAAATCGGAATTTATCCGACTAAAAAGAAGTAATTATTTTTCGAATTTTTTCAATTCGAAAGTTTCGCCGTCAAAAACACCATAAGTAAAATAGCCAATCCAGTCACCTAGATTCACGTATTCAGAATTTTCACCGACTGGAACAATCATTGGTAAATGACGATGTCCGAAAATGAAATAATTATAATGTTTAGTTTCTAGTTTGCGCTTAGCGTACAATATCAGCCACTCTTTTTCTTCTCCTAAAAACTTAATGTCTTCATCGCCGGAAATCAATTTATTTTTAACTGATAAATATTGTGCTAAACTAACCCCAACATCTGGATGAAGCCATCGAAAAAGCCATTTTGAAAACGGATTCGTAAATACCTTTTTCATTCTTTTATAACCTTTATCACCAGGACCTTTTCCGTCGCCGTGACCAATTAAAAAGGTTTTTCCGTTAAAAGTAAACTCTTTGTTATCGTGATAAACTGGAATATTCAATTCGGTTTCAAAATAATCATTCATCCATAAATCATGATTTCCGACGAAAAAATAAATTGGGATGCCGCTATCGCGAATTTCTGCCAGTTTGCCTAAAATGCGTACAAATCCTTTTGGAACAACCGTTTTGTATTCGAACCAAAAATCAAATAAATCACCCAACAAAAAAATCGCTTCTGCATCTTCTTTAACCTCATCAAGCCAAGCCACGAATTTCTTTTCGCGAGGCAAACTTAACTCTGGAGTAGGCGCACCAAAATGCTGATCTGAAGCAAAATATATTTTTTTCATTTAGATTTTTAGATTACTAGACTTCTTAGAATTTTAGACTTTAACTATATGAGCGAAGTCAAAGAGTTTGGAATTTGGAATTTAAAAAATTGAAAATTAATCTTTTTACAAATTATCAGAAGCGTACCATTCTGCAAAAGAAGATTCTGTTTCCTGAAGTTTTAGTGAAAAAAGAGAAATTCCTTCTGGAAGTCTTGCTACAATTCTTTCAGCAAAATCAACTACCATATTTTCACTAGTTGGCTGATAATCTACCAAAATAACGTGATGACCGCGATTTTTTAATTCATTAGCCAATTCGATGTGCGGCGTTGTTTGGTTAAAAACAGTTGCATGGTCAAACTGATCGACGATTTCTTCTTTTACAATTTTCTTTAGATCCGAAAAATCAATCACCATTCCGAACTTTACATTCGATCGATCTGTAATTGGCGAACCAATAACAGTTACCGATAATTTATAACTGTGCCCGTGAACGTTCTTGCATTTTCCGTCGTAACCGTACAATGCATGTCCAGTTTCGAAACTAAATTGTTTTGTAATTCTGATATTACTCATCGATGTTTAATTTTAAGGATGCAAATTTACGAATTAATAACCGTTTAAATAATAATTTCCAAATAAAGAAAATTTCCAAATTCCATCACGAATTTAAAGCAATTGGAATTTGGAACTTCTCCACTTGGAATTTCCCGTATCTATTTTTTAAACTGCAATAAAGCCTTTTTACTAAAATCAGATAAAACTAATTTACCCGTAATCGCCGCACGTTCAAACAAAATAGACTCCCATTGTTCTGTACCTTCCCAGATAATCTTTTTCATTTCAAACAAAGCTTCTGGATTGTAAGAACTTAGTTTTTGAGCAAAACTTTCAACTTCTTGATCAAGGGTATCAGAAGTAGTTAAAACAGAATAAAGTCCTTTTTGAAAAGCCCATTCGGCCGATTTCCATTCGTGCGGCGCCAAAGTCATTTGCGTCATTGCTGTTTTTCCAATCTTGCGTGAAACTGCCGGCTCGATTACAAAGGGCCCGATTCCGATTGCTAATTCAGATAACTTGATATCACTTTGCAGCGTTCCAAAAGTATAATCGCAGGCAGCAATAATTCCGACACCGCCCCCAACTGCTTTTCCCTGCACACGGCCGATTATAATTTTATTGCAATTTCGCATTGCATTTAACAAATGGGCAAAACCAGAAAAGAATTCAGTTCCCTGCTCTTCATTTTCAACCTTTAAAAGTTCATCAAATGAAGCACCAGAACAGAACGTTTTATCGCCCTCGCTTTTTAAAATGATAACCGAAATATCTTCATTTCGGCTTAATGAATTTATTTCGGCGGTAAGCTCATCCAGTAATTGACGCGGAAAAGAATTACTCGCAGGATGCCCAAACTGCACCGTTGCAATTGTATTTTGAAAAGAAGTTTCTAAACTTCCATTTAGATTTTCAGAACTCATAAAAATAGATTTAAACGTAAAGTTACGCTTTTGCAAAATATTTTGTCTGATTGATTTCTAAATTTGTTTTTTGAGAATTATTTGACTTTATTTGTTATCACTTTTGGGGGATTAGCTCATTTGGCTAGAGTACTTGCCTGGCAGGCAAGGGGTGACCGGTTCGAATCCGGTATTCTCCACTAATAATTAAAAAAATACCCAAACAGATATTGATTCTGTTTGGGTATTTTCATTTATATCAAACTATGTTTTACACTTATATTTTATATTCTTCTTCACTGAATAAGTATTATACTGGATCTTGCCAAAATATCGAACAACGTCTAAATGATCATTTAAACAGCAGAAGTAAATTTACAAGAACAGTTAAGGACTGGGAAATAAAATATTTCGAAACTTTTCATACAAGAAGTGAAGCTTACCAAAGAGAAATGCAAATTAAAAAAATGAAAATTAAAAAAATGAAAAGTAGAAAATACATTGAGAATCTTATAGCTATAAAAGGCTAAAGTATCCCGATGGATCGGGAGTGTGACCGGTTCGAATCCGGTATTCTCCACTTAAACGTTTAAACCCTTGTAAAACTTAATTTACAAGGGTTTTTATTTTTACTACATGGACTCTAAATTATTTTTCATTCGCCGAATCCTCAGCATTTACATCGTCTTTATCTGTTTTATTGAAATTGTTATTGAGCAAATTTTCCAATTTCTTTTTTTCTTTTAGATTTTTTCTGATTGTCAAAACAACCAAAATCACAACCAAGATTGCAACAATTCCTATTATATTCCAATTAATATCCATAACTCCTAATTTTAAATAAATGTAAAGATTTTAACTAATAAGCGTATTATTAAAAGGTTAAGTATTTCTTTAAAGTTAAACAATGCCAATTCCCGAAATTTTTCTTTATTTTTATTTTTGACAAAATCTAAACAAGTAAACCTTTCGGACAATAAAAACAAATGGAGCAAACCTTAAAAATTAAATTATTCCCTCTATTGCTAAAACTTACTATAACCGCGATTATAATTTTCATCGTTACTTTTATACAAATTTACTGGGCAATGGGAAGCCTTTCTGAAAGAAGTTCAAGCAGCTGTCTCGACTGTTCTTTTTCTTATGACGGTTATTTAATGTCTTTCATTTCTTCAATTTTATTATCAATAGTTTTTCGGTTTCTTTCTTTCCTTAAAAACAGCTATTCAATAATTTTTCTTCAATTATTATTCTTAATTTCAATATGGTTTTTCTGGAATTACAGCATTTTTGTTGATCGAGAATCTTCGTGGAGCACATTTCTATTTACAGAAGAATTGCTTCATACGCTTACATTGTCATTTTTACCTATTTCCATTTTATCTATAATTACAGTATTTACTTTACATTATATTCTAAAAAAGTATGAGTCGAAATAAAAAATAGTATTGAGATTCGATCTCATTATCATTCTATTTCTTTTATATAAATTTCAAAATAATCATTTTAAAAACAAACCGCTGATTGTTTAATTATGTTTCATTAAAATCTTAAATAATGTCTGAATTAAGTTCTTTATTCTCTAAAGTAAAAATCACAAAAACGCAGCTAGAAAATTTTTTAAAAAGCGCTCCCGAAAAACCAATCTTAAACGACAACTGGCAAAAATGGTGGGACAGCCGTGAAATGTATTCTAAAATGGATTTAACGCCAGAATATCTTCATTCCTACAATGACAAAACGAATCAGGAGGTTCTTGAGGGATGGATTGAATACAAACAAGCAATGGCTTTTTCAGACTATGATGTAACGAAAGAAGAATGGCAATGGGGATTGTTGTTTTTCAGCGAAAATTATGTTGAAATGCTGCCTATGCTTGCTTTTATCGTCAGTATGGAAAAATTCGTTACCGAAAGCACGGAAAACAGAGCAATAGTTTACCCATACTTTTGGGGAGACAGCAATGTTGATGCTTATATTTATTTTGAAAATGGAAAAGCGGTATTAAGTCCGCAAGTAAAAAGCATTTCTGATGTGAATTCAGCTCTAATGGAAAATACTATAGTTTGTCTGGATCAAAAATGGGAGGATTTGTCTAAAAACATGGAAATGGATTAAATCCGAAGCATTTAAAGTCGATAGTGCGGATTTGAAAAAAAATTTTAAATCATTATCAAACTTCTTCCTTCATGTATTTTATATAATACTTCAAAAAGTACAAAGGAAAAAATGCCCCAGTAACTGGAATGTATATACCCCAAAAAGCCTCATCATAATTCATAATCTGCTTTTGTACAATCATTAATAAAATAGAGATAAGAATAGGAAATATGTAGTAAGTTCTTTTTTCGTTTTCTCTATCAAAATAAATAAATATTGACGAAAGGAATAAAAGGGCATACAAGAACAGATTAAACATAGAAATCAGAATCAATCCTCTATCACTGTATTTGTAATAAAAATAGGTTAAGAATAGTAATAAAATAAATCCAACGACAAAGTTTGGAATCAAAAACGATCCCCATTTATAGCTCAT